>JARGFT010000030.1 GCA_029210645.1 Anaerosomatales bacterium
CGCTGTTCACATCCAGGTCGTCGAAGAGGCCTTTCAGGTCGTCCTCGCTGTCGGCGCCGACGGCGGAGCCCTCGATGTTGCGGAACGCCCGCTCAAGCGTCTCGTTGAGGTTCTCGTCACGCGCGGCGCGCTTGCGGACGTTTACGAACAACTCGCTCGGCAGGATGTAGAAGCCCTTCTCTGCCACTGTCTCCTGGCGACCGAACTCAGCATCGGCGTCGGAGAGCTTCGCGTAGTCGAAGTCGGGATTCCCGGCCTCGCGCTCTTGCGCGTTCAGGTAGGCGGTGAGGTTCTCCGAGATGTACCGGTAGAACAGGATGCCAAGGACGTAGCTCTTGAAGTCCCACCCATCCACGGACCCGCGAAGATCGTTCGCGATCCGCCAAATCGTCTTGTGCAGCTCGGCTCGCTGCGCTTCCTTGGTGCTTGGGGCCATGCACGGTCCCTTCGGCTCGGTGGACAACGAGTTGGCTCGTGCCGCAGGCGCACACGTCCGACTCAATCCTGACCCTCATCTTACTGGAGGAGACTGACAGGTGCGTCGCATCGCTGTCGAGGGCGTGCGCGAAGCAGCGCTCTCTGCTGGAGAGGCGTCCTCGCTAGCCGAAAAGCGCCGTGAGAGCCTTGCCATACTTCGCAATCAGGCGTGCAGCGGTCGGTTCGTCCAGCTGCACCAGCCTGAGTGGATCGAGATTGTCGTGAATGTCCGCGAGCTTGACCTGACGAGCCAGCCGGTTTGCTCGCACTCGATCGTAGTACGCCTCCGTGGGCTCGCCGCTCACCCGCGTCAGAGCCACGACCGCGTCAACGATCTCTGCCTCAAACTCCTCGCGCAGCTCGGCCTCATCCATCTCGGTGTCTTCGAGAACATCGTGTAGCCATGCGATGGCGATCGTGGTGGGCTCGGTTAGCTTCTCCGCGACACGCCTGCAATGCTCCGTGTAAGGAACTCCCGCCTTGTCGACTTGCGCGGAGTGCAGGCGACGGGCAATGCTTGCGGCGGCGTGAAAACAAGGGCTCTTTAGTTTTCACGCGGTGAAAACAGTGGGAGTCCTGTTTACTCAAACCCCTGGAATGTGAAAACTACCGTCCCAGTTCGTTCACGTTGTGAAAACTAGCTCTCCAAGAGACTGAGTATGCTCCCGGCGACGAAGATCTTCGGGCGCTTTCGCCAGGGTGCTTCGACCAGAACGCCGAGCTCAACCAAGATGTACATAGCGCGACGCGTAGCTTGGTAGTTCGATTCGAGCAGCCCCGTTGCCTGTTTGATCGTCAGAATCGGAGTCGAGAACAGCTCGTCCACGAGTCGCAAGACCAGCGCGGACGTGGAGGCCTGAGAGACTCGGTCCTTCAGCTCTCTCTTCAGATCCAGAAGCTGCGCGGCCGTCGTAATCGCATCGTTTGCTTGCTCTGCTACGCCTGTCAGGAAGAATCGCAGCCAAGCTTCCCAGGCGCCCTGTTCGCTAACTGCGAGCAGCAGGGCGTAGTACTCGTCCCGGTGCCTCTCGAAAAAGGCACTGAGGTAGAGCAGCGGTTGCGAAAGCAGGTTCCACTGACAAAGCAGCAGCGTGAGAAGCAGGCGCCCGACTCGCCCATTCCCATCGATGAACGGGTGTATGGCCTCGAACTGGTAGTGGATGAGCCCGAGCCTGATGAGCGCGGGATACGAGTTCCCGTGATGGAGGTATCTCTCGAACGCAGCCAACGCGTCCTGCATCTCGTGTGGCGGCGGAGGCACGAAGGTGGCCTGCTCCAGCGTGCACCCAGCCGGACCTATCCAGTTCTGCGTTGACCTGAACTCACCGGGCGCAGCGTAGTCGCCCCTGACACCCGTGACCAGTCTCCGATGGGACTCTCGAATCAAGCGTAGGCTCATGGGAAACTCGTCGAGCTGCGCGAGGGACCACTCCAGCGCCCTCACGTAGTTCAGCACCTCTTGCGCATCGGACGTGTGCTTCTGCTCGAAACCTGGGAGACTTTGCTGCTCGGCTTCCAGGAACATCACGTCTTTGAGGTCGGCCTGGGTTCCTTCGATACGTGAGGACAGCACGGCCTCCTTGCGCATGAAAGGACGAATCAACAGCGTCGGATTGGGGATGTTGCGACCCAGGCCCGCAAGCTGACCCAGTGCGTAGTCCGCTTCTGACAGGGACTTCAGGAGTTCGAGGTCGAGAGAGATCTTCGGCGGAAGCGGTGACGGCACGAACGCCGAGTAGCGACCCTTTCCGTCTCCGGCGGGAATGACCGTCCCCGAAGGGCTCTTACGCATTCTCTCGATGTCCACCTGTGCCATCCAATGACGGGACTTCGTCTCTTATTCGCCTTGTTATCATGAATGAAGCCCAAATGTAAATAGTGAGGCAGCTCTGACCGAAGAGTGCCAGGAAGCCGGTGAGTGCACCGGTACCGTGTTCAGAGCGCTCAGGCCTGCCGATGTCGGGCTCTTCGACGAGAGCGAGCTTCAGGCCTTGAATGACGTCGCAAAGATGTTCGCAGATTGGACCGCTTCTGAGATCACCGAGTTCTCACACCGGGAATCGGCCTGGTCCGAGACGAGCGACCGAGAGACCATCCCCTACGAGCACGCGGCCAAGCTCCAGATCGACTAGGTCCAGGGCCCTGCCCCCCTACGCCCCCGCGCTCTCCTCGGCGACCTTCGCCGCGAACTCAGCCACGCCCATCTGCCCGATGTCGCCCTCGGTCCTCTCGCGCACGGCGACCAGGTCGCCCTCAGCCTCCTTGTCGCCCACCACGAGCATGTAGGGGACCTTCTGCTGCTGGGCCTTGGCGATCTTGACGCGCATCGGCTCCTGCTCCTCGTAGACCTCCACGCGCACGCCGGCGGCTTCGAGTCGCTCGCGCACCGACTCGGCGTGCTCGAGGTGCCTGTCGGCGATTGGGATGACCACGGCCTGCACCGGCGCGAGCCACACCGGGAACGCGCCGGCATAGTGCTCGATCAGTATGCCGAGGAACCGCTCCATGCTGCCGAGGATCGTGCGGTGCAGCATGAATGGCTGCGCCTCGGTGTTCTCGGCCGTGCGGTAGGTCATGTCGAAGCGCTGCGGGTTGTTGAAGTCGACCTGGATGGTCGCGGTCTGCCACGTCCGCCCGATGGCGTCGCGCAGCTTGATGTCGATCTTGGGTCCGTAAAACGCGCCGTCGCCCTCGTTGATCTCGTAGTCCTGGCCGCGCTGCTCGAGCGCGTCCATGAGCGCCTTTGTGGCGTGGTCCCACTCCTCGTCGAATCCCTGGATCGACTTCTCGGGCCGAGTCGATACCTCGGCGGTGTACTCGAAGCCGAACACGCCGTTCACGTAGTCCACCAGGTCGAGCATCTTCATGACCTCGGGAGTGACCTGCTCGGCGGTGCAGAAGATGTGCGCGTCGTCCTGCGTGAACCCGCGGGCGCGCATGAGCCCGTGCACCACGCCGGAAAGCTCGTGGCGATACACCGTGCCGAACTCGAACATACGCCACGGCAGGTCGCGGTAGGAGACGATGGCGTTCTTGTAGATCATGATGTGGCCGGGGCAGTTCATCGGCTTGATGCCGTAGTCGTTGACGCGCCCCTCGCCCTCATCGACCTGGAAGAAGTACATGTTCTCGCGGTAGTTGTCCCAGTGGCCCGAGGTCTTCCACACGTCGGCCTTATACACGTGCGGCGTGATGACCTCGTCGTACCCGCGCCGGTAGAGCTCGGCGCGCAGCCACTCCTGGATGATGCGCAGCACGCGCGCGCCCTTGGGGTGGTACAGCGGCAGCCCCGCGCCGGCCTCCTCGTGCAGACTGAACAGATCGAGCTCACGGCCGAGCTTGCGGTGGTCGCGACGCTCGGCCTCCGAGATGCGCTCGAGGTAGGCGTCCAGCTCCTTCTGGGTGAACCACGCGGTGCCGTAGATGCGCTGCAGCATCGGACGTTCGCTGTCCCCGCGCCAGTACGCGCCGGCGAGCTTCATGAGCTTGAACGCGCCGATCCTGCCGGTATCGGGGATGTGCGGCCCGCGGCACAGGTCGGTGAACACGCCCTCGCGGTAGACCGAGATGACCTCGCCCTCGGGCAGCTCCTCGATGAGCTCCTGCTTGAAGGGGTCGCCGTCAAACAGGTCGTAGGCCTCCAGGCGCGTGAGCTCAGAGCGCTCGAAGGTGCGCTCCTCGGAGATGATCTGGCGCATGCGCTCCTCGATGGCCGTCAGGTCATCGGGGGTGAGCTGCTTGTCGATGCGAAAGTCGTAGTAGAAGCCGTCCTCGATGGCCGGCCCCACGCCGAAGTTCGCCTCCGGATAGAGCGTCTTGATGGCCTCTGCCATGACGTGCGCTGCTGAGTGGCGCAGCAGGTGGAGGGCTTCGGGCGAGCGGTCGGTGACGATCTCGACGGTCTGCCCGTTCTCGAGCGTGGTGGCCAGATCGACCTCGTGCTCTGCGTCGATGCGGCCGGCGAGCGCGGCCTGCGCGAGGCGCGGGCCTATTGCAGCCGCCAGGTCGAGCACGGTCGCACCCTCGGGCAGGTGCTTCTCGCTTCCGTCGGGCAGCTTGACCGCGATCTCAGGCATGTTCGCTCTCTCCTCGGTTCGGGATACACAGCACCCCGCCGGTGGGCGGGGTGACGGTTGCGGGCCTTGCGCCCGCCCCTACTGCTTGGTCTTGCAGTACGGACAGACACCCCAGTTCAGTCTAAGCGCGTTGCCGCACTCGATGCACGGCTTTCTGAGCTTCTTCATGCAGTACGGGCAGAGCAGGAAGTCCTTCTCCACCGGCTTGTGGCACGAGGGGCAGCTCGCCAGGTCTCGCTGGAGTTCGATCTCCTTGGCGCGAATCTCCAGATCGCGCTCGCGCGCGTCAGCGAGAAACTCCGGCGGACGAACCACGAGGTAGACGAGCCAACCGGCGATCGGGAAGAGGAACGTCGCGAGCGCCCAGAACCACCCCATGCCGCCGCGGCGGTCGGCGTCGCGGTAGACCCAGAAGACGAGCGCGAAGTGCAGGACGACGAAGAAGAGCGAGCACAGGTTGCGGCCGAGGATGAACTCACCGCTTGAGGTGATCGGATCGAGTAGCTCGCCCATGGCCTCCCTTTCGCGCGTCCCCGGGTGGGTCCGGCATGCGTGCGCGCAGCAGGGTCGCCCGCGCGCCGGACTAGACGGATTTTAGCAGAACAGGGCGGGCGATGAGAGTGACCGGCGGGGCCTGGCGCAGTGGGGGCGCAGTGGGGCGTGCGGGGGTGTCTGCGACAGGCCCTGTAGCGGGGTCGCGGGCGGGGTCGCGGGCGGCCTCGCGGGTGACCCGGGTGGGGTCATCGGTGACGTCACGCGGGGTCACGGGCGAGGTCACCCGGGTCGCCGGCGACCTCACGGGCGAGGTCACCGGCGAGGCCATCGACAAGCAAGTTCCGGCACCCCCTTACCTTTCTTCTAGGCCCCGAGGCGCTATGCTCGGGACGACGCCCAGGCGGGCCGGGCATGGCTCTTT
>JARGFT010000031.1 GCA_029210645.1 Anaerosomatales bacterium
TACGCAAGTAGATTGGCGCTTTCAGAAGGAAGTTGAGATCAAAGGGCATCGAGTGTAATCGGGCACCAAATCGGGCACCAAGCCGACGCGACCGGCCGATCCTCAACAACAGGGATTCTTGGGCACCAAGATTGGGCAGAAATGGCCTCTGAGCTGGGGTTTTGCCCTCAGCGTAGCTCTCAGAACGGCACGATTTGGTGCCCGATTTCAAGCACGCAAAAGGGATTCACAGGCCTTTGACCTGCGGTTATATGGTGCCCCCAAGGGAATTCGAATCCTGATTGTGCTTGTGACTATTGGGACTCGTTGGGACTCGTTGGTACAGCGGAGCTGCGGCGAGTCCCAATAGGTACCAACGAGTACCAACAGTCACCATGTATTTGGGCACCAAATCGGGCACCAAATCGGAGCTCTCGGCTAGCCAGCTTGCCCGGATTCCGGCGACACATTCGACTCCACGCGATACCCCATCGCCCGATAGCCACGGAGCCTCTTCTCCCACATGCGCGCAAGCACCGGCAAGAGCGGGTCGACGTAGTCGTAGATGACCACCTCGTGCTTCTCGTCGTGCAGGCGATGGAGCCTTCCGGCGTACTGCTGGAGTGTCCCACGCCACGAGATCGGCATCGCCAGGAAGAGCGTGTCAAGACGCGCGTCGTCGAAGCCCTCCCCGACGAGGCGTCCCGTAGCAACGAGCACGCTCGGTTCACCTTCGGGCACGGCCGCCATGCTCTCGGCCAGAGCAGCCCGCTTCTTCACCCCCATGCCGCTGGAGAGCGCGAAGACATGCGGCGCCCGCTCGGCGATCAGACTCGCGAGTAAGTCGCGATGCGCCGTGCGTTCGGTCAGCACGAGAGCCGAGCGGCCCGCCTCGGCTGCCGCAACCACGTCCTGGACGATGAGAGCGTTGCGGGTCTCATCGCCCGCAAGCAGGCGATAGACCTCTTGGATTCCGTCTGCGGCCAGAGCCGCGACGCCGAATCCAGTCTCGCGCGGCCGAACGATGTGCTCGAACGGCCGGGCTGCGGCTTGGCGCTTCAGATCGGTCTTGAACCGTACAGACCCGCACTGCATCGTGATGATCGGATGATGGCCGTCCTTGCGAATCGGCGTGGCCGTGAGTCCGAGCACGAAGCGTGCGCGCGCCTGGCGCAGCACGGCCTCGAAGCTGAACGCAGAAACGTGATGGCACTCGTCGATGATGACCTGCCCGTACTCGGCGACGATGGGGTCGACCGAGCCCTTTCGGACGAGCGACTGCAGCACAGCGATGTCGATGGTCCCGGTCGGCTTGCGCTTGCCACCGCCGATGACGCCGATCGATCCCAGCGGAACATCGAGGAATGTGGAGAGCCGCTCTCGCCACTGCTCCATGAGCTCGCGACGATGGACGAGAACGAGCGTGCTCACGCCGCGCTTGGCAATCACGTTGGCGGCCACCACGGTCTTGCCGAAGGCCGTCCCCGCGCTCAAGACACCGTCGTCGTGCTCCAATACGGCCTTGACGGCCTTCCGTTGTTCTGGCCGGAGGGTGCCCGAGAACCTTGCGAGCAGCAGCGAACCTTCGGTGCGCTCGTCTGTGACCTCGAGTTCGGAGCCGTAGCCCTCGATCACCTCTCGCAGGTCATCGAGGCATCCTCTCGGCAGCGCGAGATGCGCGTCAGACTCCTGGGCGCACGAGATGATCCGCGGCTTGTCCCACGTGGGCAGGCGCATGGCCTGTGCGCGGTGGAACTCAGGGTTCTCGAAGGCGGCGAGCCGGGCAATCTGGTCGAGAAGCGAGTCGGGAAGTCCAGCCTTCTCTACGAAGATGAGGTTCGCGCGCACGGCTCGGACGACCGCCGGAACATGCCCGATCAGCTCTGGACGCACGCGGGGTGGAGGGACCGGCAGCGCCCACGGTGTGTCGCCGCCACCGCCAGCCGGGTAGCTCCGGACACCGAGCGGGCTTCCATCCGCGACAAGCCGCGACAATGCGGCATCGACGACGGATCGTTCAAGTCGCACCACAGAGCTCAGATAGGCCCACTGGTCAGAGTACTGCCGCAGCTGCTCGTCGACGAAGACCGAACGTCCGGCCGATCGGGGTTCATGCTGGAGTGGCAAAGCGATGAGGTTGCCGAATCCTCCGCGCGGCATCGTGTCCTGGCTCGGGAAGAGCCGATCATATGAACGGAGCGACAGAGCGTGTCTACCGCGCGCAGCCTGCGTCAGCAGCGCTGTGCCCAGACGACGCGCCAGCGCCGCGGGCACCGGCTCGGCGAAGAAGAACCACGCGTGGGCACCACCCCCAGACCGCGACACCTCGACATGGCATTCGACACCGGAGGCGGACGCGGCCGAACGGAGCGCGGTCACATCGCCGCGCCAGCCCTCGTCGTCGAAATCGATCGCGAGGAAGTGGCAGGTCTCGTCCTCGAGCATGGCATAGATGCCAACCGTGCTGCGCCCGGTGAGATGATCTTCGATGGTCGACGCGCTGAGCGCCACCAACTCTCGATTGGCACAATCGGCACACTTCACGCGCGGCTTGTCGCACAGTCCCGATCGCCACTCATTGGCACAGGCGGGCGCGTACCCACTCCCGCCCGAGCGGCTCTCCCAGCGCCTGGCGAACACATCGGCGCGCCCACGAAAGAGAGACTGGAACAGCTCGATCTTGGCGGCCGACGACGACGAACCCGTGATTCCGGAGATTCGAGCGATATCCGGCTGCATTGCAGTCGCGGCATCCCGTGCCTCGAGCCCCAACATCTCCTTGAGCCGCGCGTTCTCTTCGGCAAGCAGGAGGTTCTGCCGTCGGAGCACCTCGAGTTCTTCCGGCTGAAGCCGATCGTTCACAGGTACAGTCCCGCCGCCGCAATCGTCATTTCTCGCGACCAAGCGCTTTCCACGGCTCGCCGGGAAGACGGGTGATGAGACGGTCATGCACGAGTGACGCCGCAACGTCGACGTCGTAGCCCGCAGGGTCACGAAGCAGCGGAATCACGTCGGTGCGGAAATCGGGAGACGCGAGCTTGCCCACCATGTTCGCCTCGAACTCCGCGCGGGAAATCGCAGTCTCCGTTCGCGCCAGGTACTCGCCGAGACACTCGATGATGTGCACCTCATCGGGGTCGAGCGTGGTGAGCCCGAGCCACAGGTCGTAGAGGTCGCGCCCCTTGCGTCGCTGGAACAGCGCCCGCATCTTGGTGGCGAGCAGCTCTTCGAGCGTGAACGTCGTGATCAGCTCCTGGGCGGAGTGCCACGGGTTGGCTACAGCGAACGGCAGATGCTGAAGCCCGTCGACGCTGAAGTGCTCCCGAGTGTTGATCTCGACCTTGACCCGCATCGACTGCACCGGCAGCGTGGTCGTCTCGAAGCGGTAGAGCAGTTTGGCGCTTGCGGGACCCTGTTTCCAGGCCGGCTCGCCCAACCAAGGGTCGAGCGCCTCGCGGAGTTCCGCCAGCACAGGGCCGATCGGGCCCGCCTCGACCTGCACGAGATCAAGATCCTCGGAGTAGCGTCCCGGAGGATCGAAGTGGAGCTTGTGCAGGGCGGTCCCGCCGCGGAAGGCGAGCGCCTGACGCAATAACGAGCGCGCGAAGATCGCAGTGAGGGCCCTGGACAGAATCAGGTCCTGCTCGACCTGTTCGTCTTGGGGCCACGGCGCAGAGGCTCGCCACGCCGTGACTTGGGCGCGCGAAATCACAGATCGATCTCCACTTCCAGATTCGGGATCACACGCCAGGGACTGACGGCATCGGCACCGGCCCGAGGCGCATCGGGAGCGAGCGCAACGGGCCGATACCGCTTGGAGCCCAGGACACGGAGCAACGGGTCGGCGAGCCGGGGCTGGCCCGCTCGGTCCAAGAGGTAGCCGAGGCGCTGGATCTCGGGGGTCTTGCGCAGTTGCGCGACCGCGCCGAGAGCTTCGGGTTCGAGGCGCTCGGCGAGCTCGAGTAGCACCGTGGCGACATTGCTCCAGCCACCGCAGGCGGCCGAGAAGCGAACGAGATCGAAGGCCGTGGATTCGGGCGTGGATACGAGCATGGTGCCGGTCTCCGTCTGCATCGCGACAGCGGGGGTCTCGGCGACCTGACGACTCATGTGAAAGGTGATGTGTGCGCGTCCTGCCACGCCCTCGCGGGTGGGACGGTCGGTGACGACCTGAAACGTCATCGGCTGCTGATGGGAAGCGCCGTGGATGGCCGCCGCCGATAGCAGCCCCACGTAGTACGGCTGACCGAGGAATCCCATCAGGTCCTCGATGAACCATGAGGGCGGTGGCGAGCCTGCCGTGATGTACTCGGTGGGCACGATCACGTAGAACCCGCGACGCGGGGTCACTATGCGACCGCGCTTCTTGAGCCGGCGCAGGGCGTTGTCGACCGCTATCTCGGACGTCGTCAGCGCGGCCCGCGCGTCGGCGTGAGAGAACGTGTAGGTCCCCGTTGCCTGAAGCTGTTCGACTAACGCCGAGACGTCTTCAGGGGCTGTCACTTCTTGAATCGCCATTTCACTTTCATAAGGTAGCGCTCACCGCTGCCTTACGCAAGTAGATTGGCGCTTTCAGAAGGAAGTTGAGATCAAAGGGCATCGAGTGTAATCGGGCACCAAATCGGACAACAATCGACGTCGAAGGCCGACTCGCAGCAACAGGGATTTTTGGGCACCAAGATGGAGCGAAATGTAGCGAAATAGCCTCTGAGCTGCGGCTTTGCCCTCTGCTTAGCCCTCAGAAGAGCTGGACTTGGTGCCCGTTTTCGAGCACACAACAGGGAATTTCAGGCCTTTGACCTGCGGTTTTATGGTGCCCCCAAGGGAATTCGAATCCCTGTTGCCGCCTTGAAAGGGCGGAGTCCTTGGCCGCTAGACGATGGGGGCA
>JARGFT010000032.1 GCA_029210645.1 Anaerosomatales bacterium
AACATCGACGTCTCGAAGATCGAGGCCGCGATCACGGAGCGCACGAAGGCGATCATGCCGGTGCACATCTTCGGCCAGTGCGCGGACATAGCTCCGCTGCTCGAGATCGCCGAGCGGCACGGGCTGCGCGTGATCGAGGACGCCTGCCAGGCGATCGGCGCCACCTACAAGGGCAAGCGCGCCGGCTCGCTCGCCGATGTGGCGGCGTTCTCCTTCTTCCCGAGCAAAAACCTCGGGTGCGCCGGCGATGGCGGCATCATCACCACCGACGATACCGACATCGCAACCGCGTGCCGCAAGATGGCCAACCACGGCACCACCGTGAAGTACTACCACGACACCGTCGGCGTGAACTCGCGCCTCGACGCGCTGCAGGCGGCCATCCTGCTCGTGAAGCTGCCGCACCTCGACCGCTGGAATGCCGAGCGCCGTGCAGCAGCCGCTGTCTACGACGAGCTGCTTGCCGACCTCCCCCTCGGCCGGGTCACCACGCGCGAGTACGGCGAGAACGTCTACCACCTCTACATCGTGGCCTCGCCAGAGCGCGACCGGCTGATGGATGCGCTCAAGGCCGCGGGCGTCGGCACGGCCGCCTACTATCCGGTGCCGCTGCACCGCCAGGAGGCGTTCGCGCACCTCGGGTACGGCGAGGGGTCGCTCCCGGTGGCCGAGGCGGCGTGCCCGCAGACGTTCGCGCTGCCCGCCTACCCGGGCATCACGCGTGAGCAGCAGGAAGAGGTCGCCGCTGTGCTGCGGGAGGCGCTGGGCGGGTAGCGGGGCGGCCGGTCTACCCCTCGCACCCGTTCGGCGGCGTGATCCCGCCCTCGAGCGCCTCGACGATGCGCTGCGACACGCGCTCGTCCCAGCGCTTCGGACACGCCCACTCACGCGGACCGTCGAGCGCACCCGCAAGCGCCGCGAGGATCGCGTCGTACTCGGCAGGCACGAGCGTGTTCGCCCCGACCTCCACGGTGATGCCGCGCTCGGTGTTGCGCCGCACGGTCACGCACGGTGTGCCGAGCATGCACGCCTCCTCCTGGATGCCGCCCGAGTCGGTGACGATGGCCGCGGCATCGCCCTGCAGCGAGAGCATGTCGAGATAGCCCACGGGATCGGCGAGCCGGATGTTGGGGGTCTCCACTCCCACACCGTGCTCCGCGAGCAGCGGCCGGGTGCGGGGGTGTACCGGGAAGAGCACGGGCAGCGGCGCGTGGGCGAATGCGCCCGCCACGGCGGCGAGCCGCTCGGGATGGTCGGTGTTCTCGGGGCGGTGGACCGTGGCGAGCACGTAGCCGCCGGGCTCGAGCCCGAAGCGCCGGCACGCCCCACGCTCGCGCGCGTCGGGCGCATGGACGAGCACCGACTCGGCCATGATGTTGCCGACGAAGTGGATGCGCTCGGCATCCACGTTCTCGCGAAGCAGGTTCTCCCCGGCCTCGGGCGTGGGCGTCAGATGCATCGCGGAGAGCTGGTCGGCCACCAGGCGGTTGACCTCCTCGGGCATCGACATGTCCCACGAGCGCAGCCCCGCCTCGAGGTGGATCACCGGGATGTGGAGCTTTGCGGCGGCGAGCGCGCCGGCCAGCGTGGAGTTCACGTCGCCCACCACTATGAGCGCATCGGGTCGCTCGTCGGCAAGCAACTCCTCGAGGCGCATCATCGCCACGCCGGTCTGCACCGCGTGCGTGCCAGAGCCGACATCGAGATACCAGCGCGGCTCGGGGATGGCGAGGTCGGAGAAGAAGACGTCGGACATGATCGCGTCGTAGTGCTGGCCGGTGTGCACGAGGTCGGCCTCGTGGCCGGCATCGCGGAGCGCTGGGATGAGTGGACCGACCTTGATGAAGTTGGGGCGGGCACCGACAACGGTGATCAGGCGCATGCGGGCTCCTCGGGAGTGGCGGGGTGCGTGTGGGTAGATGATAGCGCGAGTGCCGCGCCGTTTCTCACGCGTGTGCGCGTTGCAGTAGAATCGCAGGGCCGACGCCTACCGAAGGAGACACCCGATGAGCACTTCGGGCACGCACATCCCGGACCCGTCCCGCACCGACGTGGCCATCGCCGCCACCGCCCGCCTCGGTCACGACGTGCGCATCGGCCACTTCGTGGTCATCGAACCCGGAGCGACCATCGGTGAGGGCTGCGTCATCGGCAACCACGTCACCATCGGCGAGGGAGCTGTCATCGGTGCGGGTTCGCGCATCGCCGACTTCGCCTTCGTCGGCAAGCAGCCGGTACTCGCCAAGTCCTCGACCGCAGCCGGCGGCGCGCTCGCCGGCATCGTGCTCGGCGAGCAGTGCAAGGTCGGGAGCCACACGGTGCTCATGGCCGGCAGCGTCTACGGAGACGAGTGCGTCATCGGCGACGGCGCGGGCGTGCGCGAGCGCTGCACCATCGGCGACAGCGTGGTCATCGGCCGCAGCGTGACCGTCGAGAACGACACTACGATCGGCAGCCGCACGCGCATCCAGACCGGCTCCTACATCACCGCCTACGTCACCATCGCAGAGGACGTCTTCATCGCACCGATGGTGGTCACGACCAACGACAACTTCATGGGTCGCACCGAGAAGCGCCTCGAGCTCATGGAGGGCTGCACCATCCGTCGCGGTGCGCGGGTCGGCGGAGGGGCGCACCTGCTGCCGGGCGTGGAGGTCGGCGAGGAGGCGTTCGTCGCCACCGGGGCGGTGGTCACCCGCGACGTGCCGGCGCACACGGTCGTGATGGGCGTGCCCGCCAAGCCCGTGCGCGAGGTACCCGCCGAGGAGCTGCTCGAGAACCAGTGAGTGCGGGGGCTACCCGATGAGCCGGCGCAGGTTCTCCCGCAACCCCTCGCTCCACTCCTCGGTCTTCAGCGCGATCTCAACGTTGGCCTCGAGCCATGACTGGACGTTGCCGGTGTCGTACCCGGTCGACGTCATCGTGACGGCGTAGACGTCCTCGGTCTGCAGTAGCTCCTTGATGGCGTCGGTGAGCTGTATCTCCTCGCCGCGCCCGGGCTCGGTCCTGGGCAGGATCTCCATGATCTTCGGGGTGAGCAGGTAGCGCCCGAATATGGCAAGGTTGCTCGGCGCCTCGTTGACCGGCGGCTTCTCCACCAGATCGGTGAGCTTGTAGACGCCCGGCTCGACCTCGGTGCCGGCGATCACCCCGTATCGGCTCACCATCTCGCGCTCGACCTCCTCGACCGCGATGACCGAAGCGCCTCCGTAGCGCTCGTGCACTTCGGTCATTTGGGTCAGACACCCGCTGTCGGGGACGATCACGTCGCCGAGCATGACGAAGAACGGCTCGCCACCGGTGAACGGCGCCCCGCAGCCCACGGCGTGCCCGAGGCCGCGCGGGCGCTTCTGGCGCACGTAGAAGACCTCGGCAAGTTCGGAGATGGCGCGCACTTCCCGAAGCTTCGGGAAATTGCCCGACTGCTCGAGCAGGTCCTCAAGCTCGATGGAGCGGTCGAAGTGGTCCTCGATCGCCCGCTTGCCCCGCCCGGTCACCAGCAGGATCTCGTCGGCCCCGGCAGCAACCGCCTCCTCCACCACGTACTGGATCACCGGCTTGTCGACCACGGGCAGCATCTCTTTGGGCTGCGACTTGGTCACCGGCAGGAAACGGGTTCCCAGACCTGCTGCGGGGATGATGGCCTTCATGTGGGCGCACTCCGTTCGGCTCGGACAAGGCTCAGCCCCCGGGTCGGGGGCTGAGAGTAGGACATAGACACAATATACCCCAGCGGACGGGGCGCCGAGTGCCGCTTACGGCGTCACATCGATCGCGTCGATGACGATGTTGGTGCTCCTGGAGGCGGCGTCCTTGGTGCCGGTGGGCA
>JARGFT010000033.1 GCA_029210645.1 Anaerosomatales bacterium
AGCCAGCGCTCCTGCCCGGCGGACGGCACCTCGGTAGGGATGCCGGCGAAGTCGACGGCACAGTCCACCGTCTGGCCCGTGCCGAAGAAGATGCGCTGGCCGAGGTTGTCGTATGCGCGTCCGGGCGCCGTCAGGTCGATGGTCAGGTTCGGGACGGGCGTGTGCGGGGTCGGCTCGGCACCGCTGATGATGCCGTACACGCCGATGTCCGCCGCCAGGTTGCGGTCGGCCTTTTCGAGCAGCTCGAAGGCCAGGTCCAGCTCGGACTCGGTGACCTTCTGGCGGAAATAGTAGTCGAGACGGTCTGCCATGCGCTGCCCTCGGGAGAAGGGTCTCCACAGGGGCAAAGCGCTGGAGGGGCCGGACGGGGACAGCGAGTGGCGCCGCTCGGGGCTCGACGGGCACAGCAGCCACCGGGTAGAACCATCTCGTGGATCCCCGGCTCAACTTCGTCACGCTCGTCGTCGCCGATCTGGACCGTGCCCGTCGCTTCTACACGGGCGGTCTCGGCTGGACCGCCGCGCTCGACGTTCCGAGTGAGGTCGTGATGATTCACGTTGGCGAGAAGCTGGTGCTCTCGCTGTGGGCAGAATCGGCGGCACGCAGCGAGATCGGAGAGGTCACACGAGGCGGAACGCTCCCGTTCACGCTCGCGCACAACGTAGGCTCTCCCGAGGAGGTCGACGCTGTGCTTGACACGGCCCGTGCCGCCGGCGCGGCCGTGCATGGCCCTGAGCGGCGCGACTGGGGGGGCTATAGCGGCTACTTCACAGATCCCGACGGATTCCGGTGGGAGGTCGCCCACAACCCGCATCCGATCGGCGGGGTGACGCTACCGTAGTTTGCAGCCGGGTCACCCGGATCAGTGCAGCTCGGTCCTCTCCCCCAGCTCGCTGGAGCCCAGCTCCCAGTGGTCGATGAAGACGGGCGGCATGGGCTCTACGAGGTCCACGAAGTGCGTGTGGGCCGGCTTGAGGTAGTCGACGATGGCGCGGATCTGACTGCGCTCGGTGGTGCTCAGCGGGATGTCGACCTCAACGTCGAAGGCGTAGCGGGCGAACTGATCCGACGGGCCCAGCTCCCAGTCAACGCCCAGCTCGGACTCGCCGAGCACCAAGGTGGATCCGTTGAAGGGCGTGATGGCGGTGATGTCGATGCCGAGGAAGAATCGGATGGCGTTCTCGATGCCGACGGCCGTGCCTTTCTGTCGGTACATCTCCACGAGCACGGAGGCCAGCCGCCGCTTGTCGAGCTCGTCCAGGTCGAAGGGGAACGGGTTACCCAGGTCGTAGAGAATGAGATCGAGGAAGCCCTCCGGGGCGCGCTCGATGTCGAAGATGTCGCTGAAGCGGTCGCCCTCGGCGAGAAGCAGATCGACCGTCTCCTGAAGGCACGCGATGAAGCGCCGCAGGTCGCCGGTCACGTCGTCTCGGCGGTTGTGCCGAGGGAGCATCGACCAGAGGTCGAAGCGGCGCGATGCCGAACGTGGCGGACGGTAGCCGGTGAACACCGCAGAGTCATCGGGGGGCACGACCGGGTTCTCTTTGGCGTCCTCCACCCCGGTCACGGTCACCCGGTAGCGCACGTCGGGCGTGAGCTCGGTGTCGAGCGTAACTTGAACCGCAGCGCCATCGCTCTCGGCGTCCACGGCCACGACCGGAACCGCTGGCAGGTCGAGCGCCTCGAACACGAAGCCCAGCGGGTCGGTCACCGTCACGGGCTCGTCGAAGCCCACGCGCACGACTTTGGGCGCGACAGCCTGTGCGCTGACCACCTTCGGCGGTGTTCGGTCTTCGGCAACGAAGGAGTACGTCTCGTCGAGAGCATGGATGCCACCGACTGTCGCCGTGACCACACGAACGTTGACGAGCGCCTGGCTGGCAAACGGCGTGGCTGGATCGAGAACGACCCGCAGCGTGTCCGCGGTCTGCTGCACGTCGGACCGTGGCCCGTCGAAGCCGGGCTTGAGCTCCGGCGCGCCACCGCCCTCGAAGGCCAGCACGCCGTCGACGAGGATGCGGGTGACGGCTCGGTCGATGCCGTCGGGACCCGGGTCAACGATGTCGAGGGCGATGAACCACTCGAGGGGCACGCCGATCTCACCCGGCCCCGGGTCGCGATTGATTAGGATCGGACGGTCCCCAGCGAGCTGGGCTGCGACGGTGTCGACGTAGAGTCCGGGTAGCTCGAGGGTCGCCATCGATCTTCCCTACGGCACCGCCACCAGCTCGAGGCGCACGGCGACGGTGTGGAGGCCGACGAGCTTCGAGACGCTCGCGGCGAGGTCGATCAGCACTCGCGTGCTGCCGGGCTTGCAGGTCGCTGCCGCGAGCTTGGTGCCGTCCACCAGGATGGTGACCTCCCATGCGAGACCGGCGATCAGCGTCTTGGGGACGCGCAGCCGCAAGGCCGCGCGCACCACGTCCACATCTGTGAGGTCCGTCTGCTGCGAGACCTCGGCGTGGTCACCCGGCTCCAGCTCAAAGAACCGCCCGGGTTCGTCCTCGCCCAGCACGAAGACGTTGTCGCCCGATGGCACCGGTGCGTTCAGGGGCCGGATGCGACCTTGCCCGAGGCCGAGCCGGCTGGTGAAGGCGTCGAGCTCCATCAGACCTGCCGCAGGAGCTCGAGGTGGTCGAAGTAGCCGCGCCGAGTGACGTCCGCGACCGCCATGCCGAAGCCGCCCCGCCCCGACGTGAGCGGCTGGCTGCCTGAGTTGATGCCCAGGTGATCGTCGATGAACTCGACCATGCCCGGTACCGCCTGCCAGTCTGGCGGCGAGCCCAGCGCGTGCGCATCGAGGTCATTGCGCAGCACCTTGAGCACGACATCGCCGTTGTCGTTGACGATCACGTCGAGGCGGAGGTGCAGCCAGGTGCCTTGCGAGAAGCTCTCGCCCGAGGCGAGGAGCACGTTCGGTCCCTCCGAGTCAGGGATGCCGACCGCGACCGCGCCCTTGCGCAGCACGATGCGATGCGGGTCGTCATCGGAGAGCCCCAGCAGGTACGCGGTGTCGTTCACTGAGTTGCCCTGACACGAGAGGAACAGAAACGGCGAGAAGCCGGTCGGACCTCCACCGGGACCACGCTGGACACAGCCGCGGATCGACGCACCCTTGGCCATCGGCGCGAAGTCGACGAGGTTGCAGAACAGGCCCACCGCGCCCTGGACCGCCGCCAGGGAGTTGAACGCGAACAGGAAGCTCCCGCCGCCCGGCGGGCGTGCGATGCCGGCCGTCACGCCCCGATCCACCGTGGCGATGTCGAGTCCGTCGTTGAGATAGGTCCAGTCTGCTTCGGCCATGGTTGCTCCTCAGATCGTCGTCGCCGGTGTCCAGGCGTTCTCGAAGTCCTCGTCCGCATCGCCGCCACCGTCGAAGAGCGCCGCTTGCGAGGTGACCTGTGCCCATAGCCAGGCAAAGGCCTGGTTGTTTCGCCAGGCGTCCTCGAAGTCTTCGCGGGGCTCGCCGTCGAAGATGCCAGTGGTGGCCGTGATCGCACTCCAGTCGAGGGCGTACGGGACGTTGCTCCAGCCGTCCTCCATGCCCTCGACGGCGCCGCCACCGAAAGGCGCGGTGATGACCTGACCCGACGGCAGCTC
>JARGFT010000034.1 GCA_029210645.1 Anaerosomatales bacterium
CCCTCGGCTTCGAGCACCTCGGCGACGGCGTCAAGATCGTTGTAGGGCAGCACGATGGTGTCGGCGACCGTCCCGGCGGTCACGCCAGGCGTGGACGGAATGCCGAGCGTGAGCAGGCCGCTGCCGGCCGCCACGAGCAGCGCGTCCGAGTGTCCGTGGTAGTTGCCGTCGAACTTGATGAACTTATCGCGTCCGGTGTAGCCGCGGGCGAGGCGGATCGCGCTCATGGTCGCCTCGGTGCCCGAGGAGACCATGCGGACCTCCTCGATGCTCGGGACCGCGTCGATGACCGCCTCGGCGAGTGACACCTCGGCGCAGGTCGGCGCTCCGTAGGAGGTCCCGCGCTCGAGCTGGTCGCGCACCGCGTCGAGCACAACATCGGGCGCGTGACCGAGGATCATCGGGCCCCACGAGGCGACGAAGTCGACGTACTCGCGGCCGTCGATGTCCCAAATGCGAGAGCCCTTCGCGCGGTCGACGAAGCGCGGCTCGATGCCCACGCTCTTGTACGCACGGACCGGCGAGTTCACGCCGCCGGGAATCAGTTTGCACGCAGCCGAGAAGTACTCGGAGGAGTTGGCGCCCATGGGTGTATCCGCTCCTTAGAAGTTGCGATCCGTGACAGTGTCGATTCTACACGAGCAGGTGTGGCGGGGCCGCGCTAACCCTGCCCGTTGTCCACCCGCCGCCACGGCCACGTTCCGTCGATCTCGACCTCGAGCGACAGCGAAAGCACGGTGCGGATGCCGACGAGAATTGAGAGCGCCCCCAGGTTGTAGAGGGTAAGCTCCACGACGATCGTGCGGACGAGGTCGGCGGCGATCAGAATCTCCAGGCCGAGGAGGATGGCGCGGCCGAACGTCGCGCGCAGCGTCTCAAACGCTCCGGTGCCTGTCGCTAGATGCTGCCTCCCGGCGCGGAACAGCGCCAGCAAGAAGCCCCCCACGATCACCGCGACACCCACGGCCTCGAAGAACAGCACCACTCCGTGCATGAGAGATTCGAATGCGGCTGACTCGATCATCACGACCTCCGGTGTCCGGGTGTGGCAGACACATCAACAACGGTACTGCTTCCGGGGCCCAGAGTCTCCCCGGAAGTCCGTCGAGTTACTGAGAACAACTGTTCCCAGTAACTCGACGCACCGTGCCGGGCCCTCAGCCCCGCCCGGTCCGGCGCACCTCCACTCGACGCTCCCCCTACTCGGCGAAGTACCTCATCGAGATCTTCTTGAACTCCCTGACCGAATAGAGCAATCGGGGCTCGGGCAGCCCCGTGGCCTCTCGGATGCGCCTCGCGACGTCCTCGCACTCCTCACGGGTTCGGCCGTGGATCATCGTGTACATGTTCGCCGGCCACGTGGGCGCCTTCGGGCGCTCGTAGCAGTGACTGACCTCCTTGAACGAGGCCATGATCGCGCCGACCTCCTCGATGCGCTCCTCGGGAGCGTTCCACACGCCCATGGCGTTGGAAGCGTACCCGGTCTTGTGGTGCTTGATGGCCGCACCGAACCGGCGGATCACGCCGGACTCTCGCCACGCCGCGGTGCGCTCGATGACCCACTCCTCGGTCACATCCACGCCCCGGCCCTGCAGCTGCGCCGCGAGATCGGCAAAGGGTGTGAGCGACTCGGGCAGGTCGTCCTGGAGCAGACGGGCAAGCGCCTTCTCGTCCTCGGAAAGCGTCACCGCCTCCGTCTCGGCGGGCTTGCTGACCGGTGGCGCCTTGCTGCGGCCCTCGCGCGAACCGGTCAGATCGAAGTCGACGCGGATCTTGAAGAGCCGGATGGCCGGCAGGTTGAGGATGTCGTCGATGCCGGTGGTCTCGGCGATCTCGGCCAGAATCTCTGCGATGCGCTCCTCGCTCGGCGCGATCAGCGTGAACCAGACGTTGTAGCGGTCTTCGCGCTGGTAGTTGTGGGTGACGTTGGGATAGCAGCCGATGAGCGCCGCCACTTCCTCGAGCCGCTCGGGCGGCGCGGCGATCGCGCAGAGCGTCGAGCGGTAGCCGAGACGGTGCGAATCGAAGATGGCGCCGATGCGGCGGATCACCGCGTCGCGCTTCATGCCGATCACCGACCCGTGCACCTCGGCCTCGGTGGCGCCCACCCGCTCGGCGAGCACAGCGTAGGGAGCGGGGGCTACCGGGAAGTTCGCCTGTATCTCGGTCAGTACCCGCTTGTCGAGTTCGGTCAGCTCGGCCACGCCTACTCCTCGCACTCGCCGCGCATGGACGCGGGCACGTAGACGCAGTAGGGCTCCTCGGCCAGGTAGTCGCCGGTCACGCTGAGAGCGCGCGCCCGGCACCCGCCACAGACCGCCTTGTACTCGCACGCACCGCACTTGCCCTTGAGCAGCGAGTAGTCGCGGAGATCATTGAAGACCTGAGATTCGGTCCAGATCTCGGAGAAAGGCTTGTTCTTGACGTTGCCGAGCTGCATGTCGAAGTAGCCGCACGGCTGCAGGTCGCCGACGTGGCTGATGAAGCAGAAGGTGATGCCGCCGAGGCACCCGCGGGTCATCGCATCGAGCCCGTACTCCTCGCGCGTGACCTTCTTGCCCTCGGCCTTGGCCTTCTGGCGGATGATGCGGTAGTAGTGCGGGGCGTCGGTGGGCTTGAAGTGCAGCGGCGAGGTCTTCTGCCGCTCGTATGCCCACTCGAGCACGCGCTCGTACTCCTCGGGGGGGAGTTCCTTGTCGAGCAGGTCTTCGCCGCGGCCGGTGGGCACGAGCATGAAGATGTGAAACGCATCCACGCCGAGCGACTCAGACAGATCGTGGATCTCCTCGACGAGGTGAGCGTTGAGGGTGGTGACGGTGGTGTTGATCTGGACGCCCACGCCGTGACGCTTGGCGATCTTGACGCCCTCGATGGTCGCGTCGAAGCAGCCCG
>JARGFT010000035.1 GCA_029210645.1 Anaerosomatales bacterium
ATTTTCTTCACTTCCGATCCTCCCTGAGGGAACTTTGATCGATCGTCCGAACAGGTATTTATCGGACAGCTTATCCATACCAGGTGCTGCTTCAAGGCTAGCTGTCATTATACCCCATCCTTCACTCCGTTTAAATGAACCCCCCTTCCCGTCGGTCGGTGTCTTGAACTGCCCGATACACGCCAGCTTTATCGTGGTTGGAGCTCTGGAAAAAAGGGGGCCGCCCGTAAAGGGAGGCCCCCTTCATACGATCACCCGTATGCAGCCTTAAGGCACATCGGGGCAGGAGTTTACTCCAGGCGCTTCATCGACACAGTACGGCCGCATCATCTCGTTATCCTCGTGCTCGACGATGTGGCAATGCCAGACGTAAAGACCGGCGATATCGAAGGTCGCCTTCAGGCGCGTGACCTCGCCCGGATACGCGATCACCGTGTCCTTGAAACCGGCCTCCCAGGCTTGCGGAGGACGGGGCACACCCACCGGCAGCAGCGTCAAGGGATCGAGGAGCTGGCGGTCCACGACCTCGAACCGGACCAGGTGCAGGTGCATGGGGTGGCCGTCCATTGTGAGGTTGTAAAGCTCCCACATCTCCGTGTCACCCTGTAAAGGCCGCTCCGTTATGGGCTGGGACCACATCAGCGGCGTGGTGATGCCCGTGGTCG
>JARGFT010000036.1 GCA_029210645.1 Anaerosomatales bacterium
CAGGAGCGTGTCGATCATAACGTTGCCGACAAAATGGACCTTCTCGTCGGCGACTCCTTCATTCTTAAGGTTCCTTATGCCCGACTCCTCCGTCACGAACAGGAGATCGCTGATCCTGTCGGTGAGGATCCGGTTGATCTCTTCCGGCATGGTCATATCAAAAGAACGAAGTCCCGCCTCCACGTGAGCGACACTGACACCCAATTTTTTTGCTGTGAGGGAACAGGCGATGGTGGAGTTGACGTCTCCGACCACCACAACGAGATCAGGCCTGTCCTTCAGGAGGACCTTCTCGTAGGCCACCATAACCCTGGCTGTCTGCTCGGCGTGGGACCCCGACCCGACCTCCAGGTTGTAGTCGGGCTCAGGAATGCCCAGCTCCCGGAAGAAGATGTCGGACATGTTGGCGTCGTAGTGCTGGCCGGTGTGGACGATCCTGTATTCAATTTCTTCCATATTTTCGTCCACGGCTTTGATGATGGGCGCGAGCTTCATGAAGTTGGGCCGGGCTCCGGCGATGAAGTGGATGACGGGATTTTTCATGGTTTCCTTTCGACAGGGTCATTTCCGTCCCCGGCCACGGATAACAGGATCTCAAGCATCTTTTCCGCCATGGCCCCTCTGCTGTAGGTTTTTGCACCATCCGCCGCGTTCTG
>JARGFT010000037.1 GCA_029210645.1 Anaerosomatales bacterium
CGTCATCGCCGAGACGGTGTCAGGACAGTGCCGGAAGAGCACGCGGGCCGCGCGCTCGTAGGGGATCTCCGAGCCGAACAGCGCAAGCGCCCCAAACGCTCCAGGCGAGAGGCGCTTGCGGGGACGCAATGACACGATCTCGTCGAGATAGGTGCGCCTGTCGGCGAACTCGTCGAGGTAGATGCGCCTCGTGAAGTTGACCTCGCCGAACTCCGTGAGGATCGAACGCGGCCTGGCATCTTTGACACGCCAGCCCTCGGGCCTGTCCGAAAACAGCCGCTCATCGAAGATCTCGAGCGCCTCAGACATCGCATCGGCCAAGGCCTTGAGCACGTCTTGCAGCGAGCTCGTCTCGGCGCTCTCGAAATCCTCGAAGCGGGTGATGCGGTCCAGACACAACTCGACCAGGATCGATCTGAGAAGCGCGGTATCATCGTGCATGCGGGTTTCCTTTCTTCTCCGGGTCTTAGACACACCAAGAGTAGAAGGAAACCCGCTCTTCACTTCAAGACCGTGCCGGGGCTCCCGCCCCCCGAAACCTTACGCGCCCCGGGCGTCTTCCAGCCTCTTCCGGCCGCCTGACACCTCCACTCCGCGACCGCCTCAGTGCAGGGAACACGCCTCG
>JARGFT010000038.1 GCA_029210645.1 Anaerosomatales bacterium
GAACGTAGATCGGTATGTGACTGCGAAAATCAAGCTCAGAAAACATTCAAGTCTGCCATCGGTCTAATTGTATCTTTGTATCATTGTACTAATTGTATATTTAATGTGCGGCTCTGTCAAGCCCGGCCCTCTGTTTGAGTCCGGTCGCGCGGTAAGCCAGCCGTGCTGTACGTGGGCTGAGCAGGATGCCCGATCGTGGTAGAATCAAAAATGCAAGTTACTGTCAGGTTGGAGGCTGTCATGGCCAAAGAAATTGGTACGTTCAAGGTGAAAAAAGGGCTCGCACAGATGCTCAAGGGCGGCGTGATCATGGACGTCGTAACCGCCGAACACGCCCAGATTGCGGAAGAAGCCGGCGCGGTCGCCGTCATGGCGCTCGAACGGGTGCCAGCGGATATCCGCGTCCATGGCGGCGTGGCGCGCATGAGCGACCCCGCCTTGATCGAAGAGATCATGGCTGCGGTCTCGATACCCGTCATGGCGAAGTGCCGCATCGGTCACTTCGTCGAAGCCCAGATTCTCGAATCGCTCGGCGTCGACTACATCGATGAATCCGAAGTGCTCACACCGGCGGATGAAGAGCACCACATCAACAAGCACCCCTTCAAGG
>JARGFT010000039.1 GCA_029210645.1 Anaerosomatales bacterium
GGGTTCAAGCTCACCGCCCGCAGCCGCTCGCTGCCCGTGGCGGCGGTCGAGGATTCGTCCCGCCGCCTCTACGGCGTCCAGTTTCACCCAGAGGTGCGTCACACGAGGTACGGACAGGACGTGCTCAAGAACTTCTTGCACGGCGTATGCGACATAGCCCCCACCTGGACGCCTGCCTCGATCATCGAGGAGTCCGTGGCCCGCATCCGCGAGCAGGTCGGCCAGGGACGCATAATCTGCGGGCTGTCCGGCGGAGTGGATTCGGCCGTAGCTGCGTTGCTTACCTACAAGGCGGTCGGCGACCAGCTCACCTGCATCTTCGTCGACCACGGGCTCATGCGGAAGGGCGAGGGGGAAGAAGTCGAGAACGCCTTCGGGCACCATTTCCATGTGCCCTTGGTCCACGTGCGCGCCCAAGAACGCTTCCTCACGAAGCTGGCCGGGGTCTCCGACCCGGAGACCAAGCGCAAGATCATCGGCGAGGAGTTCATCGCGGGAGATCCGGTATGCCTGATCCTGGGGGACAACATATTCTACGGCACCGCCCTGCGCACCATCTTGAAGGAATCTGCACAGCTTGAGTTGGGTGCATTGATCTTTGCCTATA
>JARGFT010000003.1:0-109025 GCA_029210645.1 Anaerosomatales bacterium
CGTCGTGAACGCGCAAGCGCAGACACTCCGAAAGGCGCAACCCGGCCCCGTACATGAGCGCCGCCATCAGCCAGCGGTCGCCCTCGAGCTCGGCAAGGACGTCTTGTACCTCGGCCCTGGTCATCACCACGGGCACCCGCTGTGACCTGCGGGCCCGGATCAGGCCACCGAGATCGCCAACCTCCCGTCCGAGCACATGGCGGTAGAGGAAGAGCAGCGCCGATAACGCCTGCGTCTGAGTCGATGCGCTGACGTGTTGCTCGACCGCAAGGTGCGTGAGGAACTCGTTGATCTCCCGCTCGCCCATCTCGGACGGGTGCCGCACATCATGGAAGCGGATGTAACGGCGCACCCACAAGCAGTACGCCTGTTCGGTGCGCTTGCTGTAGTGACGTGCGTGCAGCGCCTCGCGCATCTCGTCCATCAGTCGTGGAGGTCGAACTCGGCCCATCGACTCCCGTCCAATCCGCGCCCGCCTGCCGCATCCACCCGTAGCGCATGCCCGTGAAGCATGAACCGCCCGGCTTACCAGGCTCCAACCGTCATCGTTCCTTATGCGACTCGCTTGGTGCATTCGGGAATGTAGGAACAGGAGCACAACGCTATGCGAGGAGGCAGACATGAGCGCTGGCGGAACCGGGCGCTGGGATGATGATCGGCTCGAAAGGGACGAGGGCGTCCTCATCCGAGACGACGCGACCGCAGCCGAAGGCTGCGACGACGAGACGGACCGCTGCGCTCCGGACGAGATCGTCGAAGATCCGATCGAGGACCGCCACGTGCCCGGGACCCCCGACGATCTGCCCTACGACTACGGTGTCGAGATCCCGCCTCCCGCGGATCAGGCTCTGGACACCATCGATCATGCCGGCACGCACGGCGGCTGGGGTGTCGGCGAGACGGGCCCCGCAGACGAGGGCGACGAGCCCCAGCTCGGCCGGCCGGAGGAGAGGGAGCTCTGGGGCAGGCAGAAACCCCTCATCGAGGCGGCCGAACGCGAGGAGCAGCACTACCGGGGCCTCGCACCCGAGCATGCCGAGGCGATTCATGAAGCACTTGCCGAGAACGCCGAGGAGCCTCTGTCCGAGGCGCCTGACGGAACGAGTGCGACCGGCTCGGCATCGAAGCCCGAGTGAGCTGACGCTCGCCCACAGCGCGCCGGGCGACAAGATCCGTCTCGAGTTCCGCGACCGCTCTTACGGGCGCGACTCCCAGCGGCGCACGATGGTCTGCTCGCGGCTGGGCCCCACGGCGATCATCGAGACCGGCACCTCGGCCAGGTCCTCGATGAAGCCGATGTAGTCGCGCGCCTCGGCGGGCAGCTCCTCGAAGCGCCGGCACCCGGTGATGTCGGCCTTCCAGCCGGGAAGCTCCTCGTAGATCGGCTTGGCGTGGTGAAAGACCGTCTGATGGCTCGGCAGGTTGTTGTAACGGTGGCCCTCGTACTCGTAGGCCACACACACCTTGATGGTAGCGAGCTCGGAGAGCACGTCGAGCTTGGTGATTATCAGGTCGGTCAGCCCGCTCACCTGCACCGTGTAGCGCACGATCACCGCGTCGTACCAGCCGGCACGCCGCTCGCGGCCGGTGGTGGTGCCGTACTCGTGCCCAACACGGATAAGGTGCTCACCGACCTCGTCATCGAGTTCGGTCGGGAACGGGCCGGAGCCCACGCGCGTGATGTAGGCCTTCGCGATGCCGAGCACGCGGTCGATGCGCCTCGGGCCCACGCCTACGCCCGTGCACGCACCGCCGGCGATCGGGCTCGACGAGGTCACGAACGGGTACGTGCCGTGGTCGAGATCGAGCAGCGTTCCCTGAGCGCCCTCGAAAAGTACCCACTGGTCGGCGTCGAGCGCCTTGTTCACGACGAGCGAGGTGTCCGCGATATGGTGGGCGAGCCTCTCGCCGTACGCCAGATACTCCTCGGCGATCTCATCGACGGTGTAGGTAGGCAGCCCGTAGATCTTCTCAAGCACGTCGTTCTTCTCGTGCAGCGCCGCTTCGACCTTCTTGCGGAAGATGTGCTCGTCGGTCAGGTCCTGCACGCGCAAGCCCATCCGCGAGGCCTTGTCCATGTACGCAGGCCCGATGCCTCTGCGCGTAGTGCCGATCTCGAGCTTGCCGAGGCGGCGTTCGCTCGCACCATCCAGGTCACGGTGGTACGGCATGATGAGGTGTGCATTACTGCTGATCAGAAGTCGATGGGCGGAAAGCCCGTCTGCCTCAAGCCCGTCCATCTCATCGAGCAGCACCTTGGGATCGATGACGCATCCGTTGCCGATGACCGGTGTGATGTGCGGGTACATGATCCCGCTCGGGATGAGGTGCAGCTTCAGAGTGCGCCCCGCGTGGATGACGGTGTGGCCCGCGTTGTTGCCGCCCTGGAAGCGAACGACGTAGTCGAAGTCGTCCGCGATCAGATCGGTGATCTTGCCTTTGCCCTCGTCGCCCCACTGGGCGCCGACCAAGACGATGCCAGCCACGTACGTCCCCGCTCTATCGGTGATACGCGTCCGCGACCCGGGACGCAGGAGTGCCCTATCGGTGATATGCCCGAACGAGTATGCCCGAGAAGGGCGAAATACGCTAGTCGGAGAGGGGGTCGTCAGGGTCTGCCGACACCGGCGCGACACCGTCCATCGCTGCCCGAAACACCTCCTCGGCCTCGGCCCGACAGGCGGGACACCCCTTGAGCGGATCGGCGATATCGAGGACGTGGCGATCACACCAGCACTGCACGTGCACGGTTCGAGCGAGGCCGAAGGGCAGGGCGCGAATCTTCACGCGCACGCCCAAGTCGGGGCTTCCTGCCCGGTGCAGGATCTCGGGCACGGGACAGCGCTCGCAGTCGGAAGCGCGCCACGCAAGGCTCCCGGGAGCAGTGATCGCCCTGCACTCGCGGTGCTCGGCGCCCCGGTGCAGGTCCTCGTAGTAGAATCCGCATTCGCTTCCCGCGGGCGTACGCACTCCGGGCTCCCTCCCTACGCGAAGAGCAGCGGTATGCGGCTGTCCTTGAGGAGCGAGCGCGCGACGCTGCCGAGCACGAGTCTGCCGAGCACCCCGTGTCGTCGCGGTGCCAGCGCGATCAGCGTAGCACCCGAGGTGTGCGCTTCGGCGATGATCGCTTCAGCAGGGTCGCGACCTTCCACTATCACGACCTCGCTGTCGTGCAGCGGAGTGCGCATGATCTCGGCCTCTACGAATCCCCTCGCCTCCTGGATACTCGCGCCCGGAGCCGCCACGTGCACGACCTGCGCTCTCTCCCGACCCGGCAACCTGCCGACTGCCAGCGCAAGCCCTTGTAGTCTCTCGTCCAGATCAGCAGCGACGAGCGGCCGGGCGAAGGGCGATCCCTTTCCGAGACTACACCACGCTGCGTCACGCTCCTCGACCCGCTCGACGAGCACCGGAACCTCCCCCGCCTGAGCGATGCGCTCGGTGGTGCTGCCGAGGAAACGTCCGGGGGCTCCACCTTTGCCCCGGTCGGTGACCACGATGATCTCGGCCGGTATCTCGGCCGCCACGGCCTGAACCACATCCGCCGCACGCCCCTCCTCGACACGGTAGTCAGTCCGGAACCCTGCGTTCTTCAGAGCGTCTGCCTCCTCGGCCAGGCGTTTCCGCGCCCACTCGACGGCCTCTTGGATCGGACCACCGGCCATGAACTCCTCGAGCTCGAGTACGTGGACGAGCGTCACGCCGTCGAAGAGGTCCGGATTGCAGCCGAGCAGGGCCTCGATCGAGAGCAACCCTGCTTCTGAAAGGTCTGTTGCCACGAGCACCCGCATGACCCGACACCTCCGTGTGGCGCGTCGCGCCCTGGGTCGCTACTGCCCCTACAGGTAGAACCTACCCATCGGCGGCCGAGCGACTCGTCGGCGCCGCCGGCCCGAACACCCTGTCGGTGAGGCGGACGTACCATGCGGCGGCCTGGACCTGCACGATGTAGCCCGCCGCAAGCACGAGTGCCGCCTCGGGGCCGAAGGTCGTGACCGCGATGCCGAGCGCGATCGAGAGGTTGCGCATCACCGTCCCGTACACGAGCGCAATCGCATCGCCGCGCCCGAAGAGCGCGCGGCCCACGATCGTCGAGAGTGCGAAATTTGCCAGGTAGAAGAGGAGGACCGGCGCCGCGATGGCGAGCGTGAGCTCCGGGCGCTCGACGATCATCTCGGCCTTGAGCCCCACTGCGATGAAGACGATGCCAAGGACGCCGAGAACCGAGATCCCGGGAAAGACCGGGGCAATGCGGGTCGCGAACCGCTCGTTCCCGTAGCGCCTCAGGAGCACGACACGGGTCAACTGCGCCGCGCCGAGCGGCAGTGCCACGACGAGCACGACCGTGCCGAGCACGCCGAGCAGGTCCACCGGAACCATCCGTCCCGCGAGCACTTTGAGGTAGACGGGAGCGAGCAGCGAGGCGGCGATAAGGCCGACCACCGTCATTTTGATTGCGGCGCCCACGTTGCCCTTCGCGAAACCGGTCCACGAGATAGTCATGCCGCTCGTGGGGAAGAGTCCCGCGAGCACCATCCCAACGAACAGACCGGCGTCACTCGCGAAGAAGAGCTTCGCCAGCACCCACGCCCCGACCGGCAGGACGAGGAAGTTCAGCGCCATGGCGACTCCGACGACCCGGGAATCGACGAGGCTGAACGCGTCACGCATCTTCACGTTCACGAGCATCGGATAGACCATCAGCATCGTGAGCGGCAAGACGAGGGACTTCAGCGGATCCAGGTCGACAAGCAACCCGGCCCCGAAACCTGCTGCCATCGAAAACGGGATCGCCCAGATGAGCGAGGCCGAGAGCCTTCGTGCGAGACGCACGATACGCGCGCCCGCTCCATCGCGTGTAGTGTCCACCAAACCGGCCTCCGCGTCCGGGCAGATCGTGCTGCCGCTGTCATATACCCCATGGGGTATCCTAGCAGCGACGCGGGCCGACCGCAACACCCTCGGCAACTGGAGGTATCAGCCGCGCGATTTCACGACGCCGCGCGCAGCGACCACCCCGCTCGCGCCCGACTGCACCAGGCCGCGGGTCACGCCCGCCCCGTCACCGATCGCATACAGACCTCTGACCGGTGTCTGCAGGTCGGCGTCGAGCTCGAGCCGCGACGAGTAGAACTTCACCTCGACTCCGTAGAGCAGCGTCGAGGGCGCGGCGACGCCGGGCGCCAGCGCATCCATCGCGTCGAGGAACTCCAGAATGTCGGTCAGGTGGCGGTAGGGGAGCACCGAGGAGAGGTCGCCGGCGGTCGCACTCGGCATTGTCGGCTCAACGATCGAGTCGGCCAGCCGCTGGGGAGTCGATCGCCGCCCTGCCCGCAGGTCGCCGAGACGCTGGACGAGGATGCCTTCGCCGAGAAGGTTGGCGAGCCGCGCGATGGAGCGGCCGTACGTGATCGGCTCGCGAAACGGCTCGGTGAACGTCTGGCTCACGAGTACCGCGAAGTTCGTGTACGGGGTGCGCTTCTCGGCATACGAGTGCCCGTTGACCGTGACCACATCGCCGTACGATTCGGTCGTGACCTCCCCGTACGGGTTCATGCAAAACGTGCGAACCCGGTCGCCGAAGCTCGGCGAGAAGAACGTGAGTTTCGCCTCGTACAGCTCGTCGGTAAGCGGCTCCATCACCGGTGCCGGTGCCTCCACCCTCACACCGATGTCGACCTGGTTGTTAGAGACCCGGATGCCGAGTCCCGTCGCCTGCGCGGCAAGCCACTCCGCACCTTCGCGTCCCGGTGCGACGATCACTGCCGGAGCCCGCAGCGAGCGCCCGTCGGCAAGTGTCACGCCGGTCACCCTACCGTCTTCGGCGTCGATCGTGGCTGCGCTCGTGCCGATCATCACCTCGACGTCTCTGGACACCAGGTAGTCGTGCATCGCGCCGAGAACGCGCGGGGAACGGTCGGTGCCGAGATGGCGGATGCGCATCGGGGTCAGCGCCATCCCGGCAAGCGTCGCCTCTCGTTCGAGACGAGCGGCCGCATCCAGATCCGGGCCGTGAATGTGGTCGTCGGCACCAAACTCGAGCCAGATCGTGTCCGCGTACTCGATGAGATCATCAAGAGCCTCGGCCCCGACATAATCGGCAAGCCAGCCGCCGACCTCACCGGTCAGCGTGAGCTTGCCGTCTGAGAACGCGCCCGCTCCTCCCCAGCCGGACATGATGTCGCATCGAGCGCAGCGCAGGCATCCCTTCTCGTGCACCGGGCAGCGTCGCGCCTCGATCGCCTTGCCCTTCTCGACGATCGCGATGTCGCGTACCCCGGAGCGCAGCAGTTCTAGAGCGGCGAAGATGCCCGCCGGCCCCGCTCCGACGATCACCGCCTCGTAGCGCTCGCTCATCGAGACTCCCTGTCTGCCTGCGGTTCCGGCCACCGCTTATGTTCCCCGGTCCGCCTCGCGCCTCACGGTACCAGCCGCCGCGCCGGGGAAGGATTAGCCCCCGCGGCACAGAAGGAGCGTGCATGGCGGATCAGTTCAAACAGGTCACGCTCTACACCACTCCAACGTGCCCGTGGTGCGTCGTTGCCAAGCGCTACCTGGCCGAGCGTGGCGTTGACTTCTCGGAGGTCGACATCGCGAGTGACCGTGCCGGCCTGCGCGAGATGGTGCTGATGACCGCGCAACACGGCGTGCCCGTGATCCGGGTCGGCGAGAAGGCGATGGTCGGCTGGAATCCCGAGGAGTTCGAGCGTCTCTTCACGCCCTGACGCCTCTGCGTGCCGCAGCCGCCCTCCGACGACCGCGGCACGCACTGGCCGAGGCGACGGCTATACCTTGTTGGTGAAGCTCACGAACTTCGTGTAGCGCTCGTTGAAGACGAGTGGAACATTGCCTGTCGGGCCGTTGCGATGCTTCGCCACGATGATCTCGGCCATACCCTTTTGGGGACGACCTTCCTCGTCATCATCCCCGCGCGGGTCGGTATTGCGGTCGATGAACATGACGACGTCCGCGTCCTGCTCGATAGCGCCGGACTCCCGCAGGTCTGAAAGCTGCGGGCGTTTGCCTGCCCGCTGCTCGACGGCACGCGAGAGCTGGGAGAGCGCAAGCACCGGCACGTTGAGTTCCTTGGCGAGGATCTTCAGTCCCCGGCTGATCTCGGCGATCTCTGTCTGGCGGTTCTCCGAGCGGCGGCCCTGGGGCTGCATCAGCTGCAGATAGTCGACGATGATCAGGCCGTTTGGCTTGTCGCGCAGCTGCCTGCGTGCCTTGGCGCGCACCTCGAGGATCGAGATCGAGGGCGTGTCGTCGACGTAGAACTCGAGGTTAGCAAGCTGCCCCATCGCCCGGTGGATGCTCGACCAGTCCGCCTCCTTGATGCGCCCCGTGCGAACGTCCTGGGAATTGATACGCGCCTCGGAGCAGAGCACGCGCTGAATGAGCTGTTCGGCCGCCATCTCGAGGCTGAAGAGCGCAACCGGCGCGCCTGCCTTCGCGGCGTTCACCGCGATGTTGAGCGCAAAGGCGGTCTTGCCCACCGACGGCCGGGCCGCCAGGATGATCAGATCGCCCCGGTGCATGCCGGCGAGCAGTTTGTCGAGATCCTCGAAGCCGGTGGGGACGCCACTGATGTGCTCCTGGCGCTCGAAGAGCTCCTCGAGCTGCTTGAAGCTCACCTCGAGCAACTCCTCCATGTCCTGGAACTTGCTCGCCACCCGCTTGTTGGTTACCTGGAAGAGTGTGCGCTCGGCCTCCTCGACCACTTCTTGCATGTCGTCGGGCGCCTCGTAGCCAAGGGACACGATCTGGCTGGCGGCGGCGATCAGCTCGCGCAGCATCGCCGTGCGCCGGACGATCTCGGCGTAGCGGGCCGCGTTGGCCGCGGTCGGGACCACCCCGGTGATGTCGAGCAGATACGCTTTGCCGCCGATCTGCTCGAGGGTGTTCACCGCGTCGAGCCTGTCGGCTACGCTCACCTGGTCGATCGGAATCGAACGCGTGTGCAGATGGTAGATGGCGTCGAAGATCTTCTGATGACTGGGCCGGTAGAAGTCCTCGCGGCTGACCGCGGCCATGCCGACCTCGACCGCCTCCGATGACAGGAACATCGACCCGAGCAGCGCCTGCTCCGCCTCGACGTTGTGGGGCGGTACCCGCAGCGGCGTGGCCGGCGGCGCCGCAAGCGTCCCACGGAGCTCGCTCATATCCCCTCCATTGTCGAAACTGTCGTTGGCCCACGCACAGCCACTCCGGCCCGCGGGACGCACCGATTCTAACGGAGGGGTCTGACATCTCGTCCGGGGCTGCGCGCGCTTTCCACAGGCAGCCGGGCGCGACACCTCACCGGAGGCAGGTTATCCCCGCTATCCACAGATTCCTGAGCGGTTGTGGCCCACAATGCGGAAGCGCCGCCCACGGGGGACGGCGCCTTCGCACAGGTTCACTGCAGGGTGGCCAAGCTACTCGGCCACCTCTTCGTTCTCGGAAGCCTCCTCGGCCTCGGCCTCATCGGTCTCCGCCTCTGCTTCGGCGGCTTCCTCGGCCTCGACTGCGGCGATGACTTCCTCGACGGTGGGCTCGGCCTGTTCGACCACGCCCCCCTCGGGAACGACCACCACGGTGACCTCGGTCTTGATGTCGCGGTAGACCTGCACCGTGACGGTGTGCTCGCCAAGCTCCTTGATGAGACCGTGCGCGTCGACCTTGCGGCGATCCACCTCGGCATCGAGCTGGGCCGCGATCGCATCGACGATCATCGGCGAGGTGACCGAGCCGAACAGGCGGCCCTCCTCACCCGCCTTCGCCTCGATGGTCACGCGTCCGCCCTCGAGACGCTCGGCGAGCGTGCGAGCCTCACCGATGCGCTCCTCTTCACGCTTGAGAATGTTGCCCTTGCGGGCGTCGAGCTGCTTGAGGTTGCCGGGCGTCGCCTCGATGGCGAGTTTGCGCGGAAGCAGGTAGTTCACTGCATAGCCGCGGGCGACATCGACGACGTCGCCTTCACCGCCCTTGCCCTTCAGCTCCTGTGTCAGGATGACCTTCATCACGTACTCCTTGTCCGTCGCCGGCGCATTGTCGCCGGCACGAGCGTGCTTATGACTCTAGTCCCCGCTGTTCTCATCCTCAACCCTCTCGGGCAAGGTTGAGTCTTCGCGGGGCAACTTTCTGAAATTCGCCCAGAAATCGATCAGTCCCACGATACTCACGAGCGGCATCACGCTGTCGGCCAGCACGAGCAACACGTAGCCCAGGCCACGAGCCACCCTGCCGAGCCCGATGCGCCGGTAGAACGCCGCGACCACCCCGAGCCCCTGCGCCAGCAGTAGCAACCGCGTGCCAAGCAGCAGGTTCAGGCCAACCGTCGTTGCGGTCGTCCCGTCGCTCATCACGCGTCCCGCGGCCAGGAACACGAACGCTCCGATGAACGGCCACAGCACATGCAAGCTCAGGTCGACCGCGTCCAGACGTGGCAATCGCTGCACTGTGGCACCGGTCCGGCTCGCCGCCCAGCCGGCAACGGCAACCGAGAGCACCGCCGCAAGCAGCGCGCTTGCGAAGTAGTCCACGGGCCAGAGCCGGAACATCGTGTCCGCCAGTACCTCGGCGTCCACTCCGAAGAGCATTCCGTCCGCCCCGGCACCGCCAGCCGCCTCGACGAACACCGCGACTGCCGATTGCGCACTCTCGAGCGTGATCGCAAGGAACGTCGTTCCCTGCAGCCACGCGTACAGCACCGCTGACGCCAGCGAGCCGGCTGCGATCGCCGCAGTCAGGAGCGTGACGTTTGCGAGCGCCGTGCGACGCTGCATGCCTCCGATGGCAAACAGCAACGCCACGAACGCCGGGACAAGCAATGCTGCATCGTAGGGAGCCATGAAGGTGCCGAACGCCACCGCCATGCCGCCCGCAAGAGCCGCCAGCGTGACCCTGCCGCGGTAGACCAGGCCTGCCAGCCCTGCCGCGGCCATCGGGAACCCGATGGCGGGAAGGACGGGCGCCAGGAATCCTCCAAGGACGACGGCCGCAGAAAGCAGGACGCCGTCCCGTGTGTGGGAGAGATCGGGCACTCCAGCGCTACCTGCCGCGGCGGCCGTCGACCTTGCCGCTGACCACCGGGACGGTGTAGGGCACGAGCGCCATCTCGCGTGCGCGCTTGACCGCGACTGAGAGCTGGTGCTGGTGCTGGGCGCAGTTGCCCGAGACCCGGCGCGGCTTGATCTTGCCGCGGTCGGTCATGAACTTCCGCAGCATCTGTACGTCTTTGTAGTCGATGTACTCGACCTTGTCCTTGCAGAAGGCGCAGTACTTGCGCCTCGGCTTGCGTACGTAATCGGACACGTCCGATCCTCCTTTCGCCTCTCTCGAAGCGACGCTTTCAACATGACGCGGACCGTTGGCGGGAGGGATCCGCCCTCCGGCCCGCTGCTACGTTCCTAGAACGGGATCTCGTCGTCAGACGGGAGATCCGCTGCCTCCGGCGCGGCGAACGTGCGTCCGCCACCCCCGCCGCCCTCACCGCGCGAGGACATGAACTCGATCTCGTCGACAACGACTTCGAGCTTCGAGCGCTTCTCGCCCTGCTGGCTCTCCCACGAGCTGAAGCGAAGCTTGCCTTCGATGGCGACCTTCTGCCCCTTGCTCAGGTACTGTGCCAGGGCCTCGGCACGCGTGCCGAAGATCGTGCAGTCCACGAAGTTGGGTACGTCTTCCCACTCGCCGGTCTGCTGGTTCTTGCGGCGGTCGTTCACCGCAACACCAAGCTTGAGCACGGCCATACCACCAGAAGTCGAACGCAACTCCGGGTCGCGGGTAAGGTTCCCGCTGATCACGACTCGATTGATACTCATCTCAAACCACCACCTGTTTCTCGAAGCGAACACCGGCCACACCGCACCGGTGAACCGCCTGTGTGCTGCGTGCGACTACTCGCGGTCGTCGCGACGAAGGATCATGTAGCGGAACACCGGGTCAGTGATGTGCAGCACGCGGTCGATCTCGGCGATCGCATCGGGGGTGTTGTGGAAGTTGATGAGCACGTAGTCGCCATCGGTCGCGTCGTTGATCTCGAACGCAAGCCGGCGCTTGCCCCATGATTCGACGGCGTCGACGACGCCCCCCTCGGCGGTGATGAGACCCTGAGCCTTCTCGACGAGCCCCTCACGGGTCTCCTCGTCCAGGCTCGGGTCGAACAAGAGCAACATTTCGTAAGCCTTCATGTGTCACCTCCTCCGGGCTAAGCGGCTCCGGGACCATGAAGGCAGCTGCCCGGAGCAGGAAAATGAGCCCTCGCAGTGTATCACCGAGCTACCACTGCGGCAACATCCTGTCGTTCGACTGTGACAGCAACCTCCGGAACCGGGGCCGAGCGCCAGACGGGCCACAGCAGTGCGGCACCGAGCACCGCGGCCAGCGCTGCAATCGCCGAGACGGGCAGGGGTGCTTCCCTCATCGCCTCGGCGCGCCGGTCAACCGCCAGTGAGGACACTCCGGCGTCGGGGATGACCCCCGCAACGCTGATACTCGCACGCGCCCGCCCCGGCCCCGAAAGTGCGGCGGGCGCTGCGACGTCGGGAGCAGAGGCGGCCTCAGCGCTCGCGCTCCCGGCACGCATCTCGACCGGCGCACCGACTCCCGATGCGACCGGGACACTGCTCGCCGCCGGTGGACTCTCCCCGAGCACCCCGCCCGACGGCAGTGTCACGCCGTGCGCAGGCACGGGCTGAGCCCCCGTCACCCCAACCGCTGAGCCCTGAGAAGACGGTGCCCTCATCGGTTCGACGCGGGAGGTCTCGGGAACCGGGTCTGCACTCGGACCACCGGCCACCGCGACCGGTGACGGAGCGGCGGGCACGAGGGCGGGGTCGACCGGGACGGAAACCGGCTCGGCCATGTCGTTCGCGGCCGCAGCCGGGGGCTGCAGCAAGAACGCCATCGGATCGATGTAGAGCGAGCCGCGCCGGGCCCCCAGGTGGAGATGTGACTCACCGGACGAACGGTCGCCGCTGGGGGCAAGAGTCCCGATCCGTGCCCCCGCCGCAAGCGTGTCGCCGGCGCTGACAACCGCCTCGGACAGCGGCATATAGGTCAGCCGCAGGTCACCGCTCTCTACAGTGACTGCGATGGTGGTGGCTCCCTCGCCTGCGGGCACGCGGCCCGAGAAAGTGACGGTCCCGGCGAGCACACCGGTGACTGCAGTACCTCCCGTGGCCGCAAGGTCCACTCCGCGGTGCACCGAGCTGGTTCCGTTCTCCCCGACGTAGCTCGAACCGAACCCCAGCACGACCGGGGCGGTGCCTGGCAGCGGCCAGCCCTGATCGGCACCATCGGCTGCGGCGATGCCTGTGAAGAGGACGCCGACCAGAAGCAGTCCTGCGAAGCGGAGTACACGCGCGCACATCACATACCTCCCGACTGACCGGGCCACGCAGGAGGTCGAGGGGACGTGGCGCTCTACGAACAAGTGTTCGACATCGGGCGGCGGAATCCTGCCTGGGGATCGGAGAATCTCGCAAGAGCAACGGCCGCCCGGAGGCGACCGCGATGATGGTGTTGGAGCGGGCAACGGGTCTCGAACCCGCGACCTACAGCTTGGGAAGCTGTCGCTCTACCTACTGAGCTATGCCCGCATATCGGTTCCGCATCGTACCGCACCGCCCGGGAGCGCGGCAACTACGCTACGAGCCGGTCAGCGCCTTCTTCAGCGCCTTCTCGTGCGCAACCGCGGTGAATGCGATGACCTGGTCGCCGGGTTGCAGCAGCGTGTCGCCGTGCACCGTCACGACCTCGTCGTCTTCGCGAACGATCGCAACGAGGATGCAGTCGCTGGGCAGGTCCAGCTCGGAGACCGCCTTGTTGCATACAACGCACCGGTCGGTGGGCAATTCGATCTCGATGATCGCCATGTTGCCTTTGCGAAGCGCGATCAGCGTGCGGATATCACCGACCGTCGCCTCCTCCTCGATCATGCGCGAGATGATGGTGGTCGAGGAGATCGCTTCGATCCCCAGGGCGTTGAAGATGTGCTCGTTCTTCGGGTTGTTGACGCGAGCGAGCGCCCTCGGCACGCCGAACGCCACCTTGGCAAGCTGGCAGGCGACGAGGTTGTCATCGTCGTCCCCGGTGGCGGAAGCGAACACCTCAGCCCGCCCGACCCCCGCGTCTTCCTGGTACGCGGCATCGCAGCCATCGCCGTGGATGACGAGCGCCCGGCCGGGCAGTTCGGCAACGAGTTTCTCGACGATCTCGGCGCGCTTCTCTATCAGCCCGACCTCGTGGCCGGATTCCAACATCGTGCGAGCGAGATAGGAGCCGACCTTGCCACCGCCGTTGATGACGATGTACATGCGCTCACTCCTCCATGTAGCGCTCGATCTTGCCGAACGCCTCTTCTTTGACCGACGCCATCACGATGTCGCCTGCGTGCAGTACGGCCTCGGGTTCCGGCACGAACATCTCATCGCCACGCGAGATGGCGGCGATGCGGAAGCGCCGGGCGATCTCGATGTCGCCCACTCGCTTGCCCTCGACCGCCGCGCTCGCCTTGAACTGCACGATCTCGACGTCACCCAGCGCTGAGACGTGGTGCCCGTGTCCCACCTTGATCTTGTCGAGGAGGACCTCGGCCACGAGCGTCGTGCCGCACACGTAATCGAGCCCCAGCTGCTGGTAGGTACGCTCGCGCTGCGGGTTGTACAGCCGCGCGACGACGTGCTGCACGCCGAAGATCTTGCGCGCCACCTCAGCAGCCATCAGGTTCGTGTTGTCGAGGTTGGTCACGGCCGCAAAGGCGTGCGCCTCACGGATGCCGGCCTCCTCCAAGACGTCCTCGTCGAACCCGAGGCCCTTGATGGTCACGCCGTTGAAGATGGTGCCGAGCCTACGGAACGCCTCGGCGCTCTTGTCTATCACGACAACGTTGTGGCCCTCTATGGACAGAAGGGTCGCCAGCTGCGATCCGACTCGTCCGCACCCGACTACGATGACGTTCATCTGCGCTCCCTGCCTCCGCCTGCCGACGTGGCATCGTCCCGGCACCGGTCATGGGACGCTACTCCCTCGGCAAGGGGGTGTCAACCGGACGCACAGCGGGCGCCGGGAGAGTCCCGACGCCCGCCGAATCACACCCTCTTACGGGCGATTACTTGCCGATCTTGAACATCTTGGTGCCGCACTCGGGGCAGACACCCTGGGTCGCCGGACGGCCGTTCTTCATGGTGATGGCCTGGGCGTCCTTCATCTCCCGCTTCTCCTTGCACTTGACGCAGTAGCCTTCCTTCGCAGCCATGCAACGCTCCTCTCATACCGGTACGGACGTGCCCCGACCGCGTGTGGCGGCGGGCATTAAGCCAGGAATCCCCTCGTGCGAGAACTTCCTCGACAGTCATGTTTGCACTTCCTGAGGCGCTTGTCATTCCCTCTCCCCCTCGGGATGGGGCCGAGTGCGTCGCCCACACAGCGCCAGGAGCGCCGCTCCGGCGAGCGATAGTGCGCCCCAGATGCCACCCGAGGCGACCCAGAAGGGCTCGGGGAAGAGCCGGATGAGGAGCGCGTCCGCCGGGAACTGCCACGTGCCCTTCTCGAAGAAGAGCGCGTGAAAGCCGGCGAAGAAGCGGTCGAAGTCGGCAAGCGCGATCACCGCAGCAAGCGCCGCGAGCGCGACGACGAACAGGGCGCCGGCGTGAAGTGAGAGCGCCAGCTCGCGTCGGCGGCGGAGTTGCAGCACAACGACAACCCAAACGATCGCCGCACCCGTGACGAGCAGCGTGACGGTGCGTGCGGCGGCAAGCACCACCCGCACGTCATCGAGGTGAGAGGTCGCGCTCTCGTCGAAGGCCGGGCGACCGTCGGCCAGGCTGGCCGGCAGCGTGGCTCCCGGCTCGTCGGCGACGAAGGCGCGGACACCCTCGGCAAGCGCACGTGCCTGCTCGACGTCAAGATCAGCCCGCGCGGGAGCGTCCACCCACACGACCAGTGTGCGCGTGTACGCGGGGAGCAGCATCAGCCGAAGAGGGAGGCCGATCACGGCAAGCGCAAGGCCGAACCCCGCCACCAGCGAGGCGAGACGCCATCCCGTTGTCATGCCGGTGCACCGGCGAAGATGACGCGATTGCCGCCGCCGGTCAGGGCCGCATGAAGTGCCTCGTCGGTCGCGGAGAGCAGCGTATCAAGCGTCGGGCCGTTCTCCGGGTAGGTGGCCACCCCGATGCTCACGGTGACGCTCGCGTCTTCCAGCCTCAGGCTCTCGACCGCCGAGCGGAGCGCCTCTCCGACGGCAAGCGCATCGCCCGGACCGGGAGGCCCGCCCGCCGTTCCCTCAACGAGCAGCACGGCGAACTCCTCGCCGCCGAAGCGACTGAGCACGTTGGCGTCGTTTGAGCCCCCGACGCAGCACTCCTCGAGGGTGCGCGCGAGCGCATCGGCGACAGAAGCGATCATCGCGTCCCCTCGCGTGATGCCAAACACCTCGTTGAAGCGAGCCAGATCATCGATGTCTAGCATGAGTACGGCGAAGGGGTGCGTGTCTCGCTCGGCACGAAGAACCTCGCCCGAGAGCGACCTGAGGAAGTACTTGCGGTCGTACAGGCCGGTCTTTTCATCAACGATCGAAGCCTCGGCCAGCTGTCTCTCCCTGGAGCGCAGCTCCGATGTCATCAGTGTGGCGACCATCGCGATGCCGCCGAGCACCGTCACCTGCCACAGGTAGCGCACGGCTACGAAGGTCCTGCTGGCGTGCAAGTCGCCGAAGGTGAAGGGTATCTCCACGTGTACGAGCAGCCCGAAGTACTCGCCCCAGACAACCACGCCGTAGGCGAGCGCGCTGAAGCCCGCGACGATCCATGCGTCGCGCGACCGTGGAAGAATGAACGCTGCTTCGAGCACGAACAGGGCATACATCGCGTAGAACCACGAGTTGACGCCCCCCGAGTAGTACACGAGCACGGAGACGACGATGACGTCGAAGAGCAGCTGGGCGTGGTTGAGGAAGGCGATGTTGCCGAGGCGCTTGTACGTGAGGTGGTAGTACGCGTTGTAGAGGCAGGCGAAGGCCACGGCCAGCGCCGGCACGCGGATGTTCGGTGCGAGCTCTGCCCACGACGCCTCGGTCCCGTATATCCATACGCCGAGAAGCGTGAAGACGCTCAAGACCGCTACAAGCGCCCATCGCACGTGGATGACAAGACCGACCCGCGCGATGTTCGCCTGCAGGGCCTCGATGTCGTAACGAGTCGGCCGCTCGCGCCATGACACCATCGCGCGACGCGCGAGCGCTTTCGTGAGGCGGTTCGGGCTGACCACACAGGCTCCCAGGCAACGGGTGCGACACGGCATCACAAATCCAGGCACAGTATACTGGACGCACGCGAGCCCACGGAGTCGATGCCCATGAACCCCGCCCTCGTGCAGGCGGAGATAGCACAGCTCATCCAAACGCTCGGCGCCATCGGCACTCCGCTGCAGGCGCTCCTGCCTGCGGCTGCGGTGCTGCTTGTCGCGCTCGCCGCCGTGCCAGCGTGGCGACCGCTCCTCGGCCCGGCGGTTGCCGCCAGCGCCTTCATGCTGCTGCTTGGCGAGATCGTGCTTGCGTGGTTCCATTGGCGCCTCTACGACCTTGCCGTGGTGATGAGCCCCGATACCGGACGCATCGTGGGACGGGTGGCGGTGCCGCTGTGGGTCGAGTCCGAGAAGCTCTACGTGTGGGCGCTGGCGCTCGCGCTCATGGCGGTCCTCATCCGTAGGCACCGGCAGGAACTGCTCCCCGGCGTGGCGGTCATACTCGCCGTGCTCATGGCCGGAGCCGCGATCTGGGGCAAGCCCTTCACCGAGCCGCTGCCCTCCTTCCTCGGCCAGTACCTGGGCTACCTGCAGGCAATGGGGAGCGGCGACCCGGCACGCATGTTCGGCGCGTACCAGGGCATGGAGGGCGCGCGCCAGTTCTACTACAACACCATCTACATGTGGGTGCACCCGCCGGCGCTGTTCTTCGCCTACGCTACCTTCGCGATCTCGTTCATCGCCACGCTGATCATGGTGCGCGAGCGCCACTCGGCCTTCGAGACCACCGCGTACCGGTGGGCGCGTTTGGGCTACCTGCCGCTGACCGCGGGCATGCTGCTCGGCTTCCCGTGGGCCATCATCGCCTGGCAGGGCGAGAGCTGGTGGTGGTCGGGCAAGGTCAACATGTCGATCATGATGTGGGTCCTCTACACCGCCCTGCTGCACGCGCGGCTCTACCTGCGACGACGCGGCATGTGGCGCTGGGTTGCCACCATCTCGATCATCGCGTTCCTGGTCCTGATGCTGACCTACCTTGCTACCTACATCGTCCCCGGCGCGCACAGCTACCTGTGAGATGAGTGAGATGACCGATCCGGTACGCCACAAGAACTGGGACTTCGCCCTGACGGTGATCACCGTGGCGCTGCTCGGCACGCTCGGTGTGCAGTCGTTCATCGGCACCGTCTACGTCTGGTGGGCCGCTACGGCGATACCGGGCTTCGAGGTCTCGGGTTACGGCCGGTTCGTCTGGTGGATGAACGCGATCGCCGCGCCCCAGGTGATCGCGCTCGTCGTGGCGATGGGGCTGTGCGTCCCCAAGCGGCTCTTCGGCCGGACCGCGCTCGTCGTGGTCTCCGGAGCGATGATCGCCGTCGGCCTGGGGGCGTGGGCGTTGACGGGCAGCTTCGGAAACGGGCTCGCCGTGTACCTCGCGCTGGCTGCGCTGATACAGGCGGTTGTCGTGGTCATGACGGTGGCGGGCGCGCGCGGGCCTTCCTATCTTACGGAAGGGCGGCTCGTTAAGACCGGATCGGGACTGCTGCACCAGGGGTTCATCGGCTTCGCCTTCGTGGTGGTGGCACTCCAGCGCTCCGCGTTCATGCTCCCGGCGTTTTGGATCGCAACAGCGCTGACACTCCTCGGAACCCTGCTCGCCTTCTATGCGGACCGGTTCGCCTGGCGCAAGACCGTGCGCGTGGAGGTGGACCGCTCCTTCGCCGACGAGCCACAGGGGTAGTGAACGGGTTCGGAGTTCGCGGTCAGAGCGAGCGTACCGTCTCGGTGACGAAGCGCTCCGCAAGTTCGAGATTGCCCGGGTCCACGTTCTCCTCGACATCCGTATGCCAGTGCCAGTTGGGCAGGCGCCCGTTGGCATCGAAGGCCATGACGCTCATCGCGCGGTAGCCCCTGGCGAGCGCGGGAGTCGCGTCGGTGGAGAGCCCGGTGTAGGGGCGCGCGCGCACCGGCATGTCGTTCTCGCGTGACGCGCGCTTGCCCGCGCTCACGAGCCGTCGGTCGGAGCGATACCTGCGAGCCATGCCCTCCTCGGTGACCATGTGCAGGACCCCGGTCCCGAGGTTGTCCAGGTTGATGATGAGCGCGCCTTTGAGGTCGGGCCCGTAGGCATCGAGAAACGCACGCATCCCCCACGTGCCCGCCTCCTCGGCACCGGTCGCCACGAACCACACCTCCTTGTCCGAGAGCGCCCGGTCGACCGTCTCCGAGACGCGGCGGCGGATACGAGATGCCTCGGCGGCGGCGAAGTCCGGGTCTCCGAGGGGGTCCTCGCCGGCCCGGCCGCCCTTGAATCCGAAGTCTTTCTCGTCCTCGTCGTCGCCGAACTTCTCCCACGAGCCGATCTTGCGGCCTGCGTCGCGCACGTCAAACCCGTCATCGACGCCAAGCCAGCCCCCGACGCCGGCCGCCTCGTCGCGGCGCTTCTTCCCGAAGCGTCCGAGCAGCCCGGTGCGCTCCGGACGCGGCTCCTCGGCGGGGACCTCCTCGGCGAAGGACTCCTCGACAGGCCGAGGCGCGGGGGCCGGAGCCTCCTGCTCGCCGATCGCGTCAAACTCGATGGTCTCGAAGTCGAGGTGCTCCTGCCGGGTGCTCGGTAGCGGCCTTTCCTCGGCCCACTCGAAATCATCGGGCAGCGCGGTGACGTCCTCCTCCTCGGGCGGGCCGGCCGGCATGTACCGGAGCTCGGCACCCTCGGGGACGACATCGGCCGCGCGCGCGGCCTCGGGACCCTGGCGGACCGGGCGGAACGATCGGGTGCCGGCATCGTCAGGCTCGGGGATGATGCGCTCCATCACGCCGAGCATGACCGCAACACCCGACGCATTGTCATTCGCACCGTCGACCGCGGGCATGAAGATCTCGCGGTGGACGTTGATGCCGAGAGGGACGGCCAGGTACGCGCTCGCCGCGATGGTCGCGTACCACAGCCAGGGGTCCCACGCAGCCGTGAACGGCAGTGCTCCCGCGAGCACGAACACGGGTACGAGCAGCGTGCACCACTTCATCACGGCGAAGGTGGTGCTGAAGTTCTTCACCATCGAAGGCGAGAACGCGTACGACGCCTTCGCGGTGTCGTAGTGGGCGACGACGACCACGCGCGTCGGCCGCTCGCCGCGACGCGCCTTGGGCACGTGGCGGGCGATGATGTTTTGGCTCGGACCCTTGGGCGGGAGCCAGCCGGACAGCCCGAAGCGGGTGTCGATGTCCATCCAGAAGAGAAACGCAACCAGGGCTGTCACGGCGAACGCGGGCCAGCGCAGGGAGGTCCAGCCCGAGGCCACAGCAGCACCGATAGTGAGCACGTGGTAGACGGCGAACGCCCACCCGTAGGTGCGCGGGGAGTCGAACTCCTGGCGCTCCACGTCGGCTCCGCGCTGCCGGAAGACCGACTCGATGTAGTCGGCGGCCTCGGCCTCGGCGTCCGTGGTGGCGGGACGGGGCCCGATCACCGTGGCCAGCTGGTGAAGGTGCTCGGTTGCCTGCGACATGCGGCCCTCCGGGTCCGTGCGGTCAGCAGCGCGCGGCGGTGACGCGCCATCCGTGGCTATGATACTTCACCAAGGGCCTGAGACCCCATCCGCTACTCCCCCGAGGCGGCGAGGAGCTCGGCGCCGATCACCGTCCGGCGGAGCGACGACTGGCCGATGACCCCGTAGACCTCGATCTGGTCGATCGCGACCAGCCTGCGTGGCTGCTCGGCCGTGAAGTAGAGCACCGACGCGGTGTGCGGGATGTGAGGTTCGGGCCGCTGCTCGGAGAAGTGGATGCCCCCGGTGGTGCCGTTGTCGAGGACCCACGTGCCGTCGCGCTCGGAGAGCGCCGGGGTGTGCGTATGGCCGAGAAGGACGAGGGGTGCGACGCCGGTGAAAGGCTCGGCCATCCCCGGGTTGTGAATCGCGATCACCGTCGGAGTCTCCTCACCCGAGCGCATCCGCAGCTGCAGGCGCGCCGACATCCGCTGGCCCTCGGCGAGCATCGTGTCGCGGTCCGACTCGACACCGGCACCGCGGGAGGCGGGGTCCGCCACGCCGAAGACGCGGATCCCCGCCTCGACCGTGGACGTGTCGTCGAGCACCCGGACCTGTTCGAGCGAGTCGAGCGCGGCGGTGATCGCCGGGGAGTCATGGTTACCGGGGACGAAGACGTACGGCCATCCGGTCGGCACCTGGGATGCGGCGACTCCCGCCTCGACGTCCGACCCGTAGTGGTTGATATCTCCGGTGTCGATGATGAGTGCGACCTCGAACTCGCTCGCGATCTCGCGCACGAGCGCCAGGCCCACCGGGTCGAGGTGGATGTCGCTGACGTGCAGCACGCGAACCGTGTCCTCCAACGAGCCCGCCGCCGCGAAGCTCTGCGGCGCGCGATAGTAGGCGTTGAGATCTCGCACGAGCTTCTCGATCTGACGCCGCAGATCGTCGACTTGCTCGGCCCTACGCTGCACGAGCTCGATGAGCGACGGCGCGTATGCCACCGCCCCGCGATACGTCGGCGTCTGAAAGGCATCGAGATCGTAGGCGGAGAGTGACCAGCCCAGGAGAAGCGCCGGTGCGAGCACGCCGAGAAGCGCCGACGCGGCGACCATCTTCCACCGGTGCCTCAGCGACCAGCCGACGAACCCGGCTGCCAGCAGTGCCGCCGCGAGCCCCTCGAAGACCGCACGGCGCGCTCCGCCGAGAGCCTCGTCTCGCAGCTGTTCCTGCACGGAGGCATCGGGAACGCCCCGGGCCGCTAGCTCCTGTAGGGCGGGGAGGTCGACCTCCGTGAGCGTGATGCGGAGCCGCAGTGGAGAGCGGTGCGTGGGGGCGGAGATGGTGCCAAACGGCGGCACGGTGACGACCGTCCCACCGCTGAGCGCGGGCGCTACCTCGGCGTTCACCCGCGCGGGGCCGACCTGGTACGCGTGGTTCGCGAAGCCGCCGAAGGCGACGAGGCCTACCCCCACGGCGACCGCGAGTGAGAGTGCGACGCGTACGGAGGGAGGGGTCGCTGCCGGCCAGGCACGGAGGCGAACGGTCATCACGGGCTGCCGGCGTGGCAGCCACGACACTGGTTCAGCCGGTAGTTCGCATGCTCCTCGACAACGACCGGATCGTCGCTGTGGCACTTGCACCCGGGAATCTGGAACGCGAACGGGCTCTGCGGGTCGGGCACGGGCACCTCGCCCTCGACAACGTCACCACCGAACGGCGCACCACCGTCACCGGCCTGCGCGTCACCGGGCGCCCCGGAGGCGGAGGGTGGGGCCACCCCGGCCTCCGCCTCAGCGGAGACCGGGGGGCTCACGTCGACAGGCGAGGGGGTTGCCTGCGGCGTTCCGAAAGCAAATGCCAGCCCCACGAGAGCGGTTACGAACACGACCGCCAGTCCGAGTATAGGCCAGCCGCGCTTCATCCTACGCCGCCTCGGTCCCGAGGATCGTCGCGAGGTCCTCGGCGGCCGTCTCGGCGATCGGCTTGATGTCGAACGTGTCGACGAGCACCTGCAACACGTTCGGGGTGATGAACGCCGGCAGTGTCGGCCCGAGGCGGATGTCGGTGATGCCGAGGTGCAGCAGCGTGAGCAGGATGGCGACGGCTTTCTGCTCGTACCACGAGAGGATCATGGAGAGCGGCAGCTCGTTCACGCCGACCTCGAATGCGTCGGCAAGCGCCACGGCGATCTTGATCGCCGAGTAGGCATCGTTGCACTGCCCGACGTCGAGCAGCCGCGGGATGCCGCCGATGTCGCCGAGCTGCTTGTCGAAGAAGCGGAACTTGCCGCACGCGAGCGTGAGCACCACGGTGTCGGCCGGGGCCTGCTCCACGAAGTCGGTGTAGTAGTTGCGGCCCGGCTTGGCGCCGTCACACCCGCCCACGAGGAAGAAGTGCTTGATCGCGCCGTTCTTCACCGCATCGATGACCTGCGGGGCGACTCCGAGCACCGTGTTGCGTCCGAAGCCCACGAGCACGCTTCCGCCGTCGGCCTCATCGGCAAAGCCGCTCATCGCGAGCGCCTTGTCCACGACGGCAGAGAAGTCGCCGTCCACGTGCGGGATGCCGGGGAAGTGCACCGGGCCGCTGGTGAACAGGCGCTCCTTGTAGCTGTCGCGCGGAGGCATGAGGCAGTTGGTGGTCATGAGGATCGCGCCCGGGAACGCCTCGAACTCCTTGTGCTGGTTCTGCCACGCGGTACCGTAGTGGCCGTAGAAGTGCGGGTGCTTCTTGAGCTCGGGGTAGGCGTGGGTGGGGAGCATCTCGCCGTGCGTGTAGACGTCGATGCCCGTGCCCTCGGTCTGCTCGAGCAGCAGCTGCAGGTCGCGCAGGTCGTGTCCGGAGACGAGGATCGCCTTGTTGGGACGGTGGCCGAGCGGGACCTCGGTGGGCACCGGGTGACCGTACGTGCCGGTGTTGCCCGCATCGAGCAGTTCCATCGTGCGCAGGTTGACCTCGCCGCACTCCAGCGTCAGGCCCACCCAGGCGTTCAGGTCGAGCGAGGCGTCGCCGAACGCATCGAGCGCCTTGAAGAGGTAGGCGTACACAGCAGAGTCCTCCTGGCCGAGGACGCGCGCGTGGTGCGCGTAGGCGGCCACGCCCTTCAGGCCGTACAGCGTCGTCTGCTGGAGCGCCTGGACATCATCGTCGCGAGAGACGTCCCACGGGCTGCCGAGCTCGATGCCCTGCGCGACCTGACCCTCGACACTCGCGGCGGGAGTGAGGTCGACGAATGGGCCGGAGACCTCGGCACACGTCTCGCATGCGAGCTCCTCGCGCAGACGGACCGCCTCGTCGACCTTCTCGGCGATCGAAGCGGCTTCGAAGTCGACGTTGGTCAGTGTGGTGAAGAGCGAGTCGGCGACGAAGCGGCCGGCCTCGGTGGTGTCGATACCGCGCCCGGCAGCGTCGATGGCGACGGTCGATAGCCCACGGCACGCGTTGACGAGCAGGTCCTGGAGGGCGGAGACGTCCTCCTTCTTGCCGCACACACCCACGGTGGTGCAGGCGACTCCCCGGGCGGTCTGTTCACACTGGTTACAGAACATCTTCGTCCTCTCGGTTGTGGTGCGCCGGGCGGGCAGGGTCCGGCGCTCAGACAGTCCTCGGCAGGGCCCTCGGCTTCGGCGGCACAATGCGCCGCCTCGCCTCCCCTGCCTGCGGAACTCGCGGCGGACCCTGCCCGCCGCCGCGGTTCGAACCGGTTACCCGTGAATGAGGGCGGGGAGGCAGCCCGTGCAGACCCACTCGCTGCGCCCCTGCTGGCGCACGGGCAACAACGGTGCGTGGTCCTCATCAGTCCCACAGCGGAAACACTGCTGGGCGATGTAGGTCGACGGTAGCGTCGCGACGTGCTCCTCGACCGCATGGTGATCGAAGGCGACAGCCTCGCGTGTCTCGATTGTGAGTGCGCCGGTGGGGCACACGCCGAGGCAGAAGCCGGCCCCGTCGCACAGCTCCTCGCGGATGACGCGCGCCTTGCCGTCGACGATCTGAATGGCACCCTCTGCACACGGCGAGACGCATGCGCCGCATCCGTTGCAGAGATCGTCTTCGATGTGAACGATCTGTCGGGTCACGGTGTCAGTGCTCATCTGGTTCCTCCTGTTGGATCGGGACGGTCGTTTATTCTCTCGCCGCCCGGGCGAGGGTTGTCACTGGTCGGACGAGGCTCGTGCCTCTGCCTCGCGCCTAGCACGCCTGCCCTCGATGAGGTGGCGCACCGAGTCGATCGCATGTCCCCGGGTCACCGATCTCGGCCCGCTGCAACGCATCACGTCTCGCATGAACTCGCGCATCTCGCTCGAGTAGCAGTGCGTGTCGCAGTAGCTGCAGAACGGTTTCGGGTCCTTCGGGCAGAACGCGCGGCGCTTCTCCGCGTAGCGCAGCAACGCCGCACACTCCTCGCACACGATCGGCAGCTTGCGGCCGTACACGCCGAGCGAGGCCCCATCGCTTGCCAGCGGAACGCGATCGGCGTCGGGGTGATTGCCCCGGCAGTAGATCACCGAGAAGTCGCCGAGCAGGCGCGTGTCCTTGATGACCTGCGCATCACTCATCTTCTCGGCAAACCGCTCGTTCACGTTCCGTCTCCTTCGACGGCCTGTCCCGCCCGGCGAAAGCCGACCAGCGTGGTGCTCTCTGAGACTACGTGCCCGAAACACACCTGGCCTTGACGGGGGTCAAGTTCGGGAAGAATCTTGAGCGGAACGGTAAGAGACGCCAGCCGACCGCACGAGACGACAGGGAATCACGTGACCGCCGATACGACCCCTCCACGCCAGGATGTGAAGGCCGCTCTGCACGAATGCCGTCTGTGGCGTGGCGCCAGCGACGCAGCCATCGACGCGCTTGCATCGGCAGCGCGAGTCAAGGAGGTCCCCCGGGGGACGACACTGGTGACCGAGGGAGAACCCGCGGATCACTTCGGCGTCATGGTGACCGGCAAGGCGCGCGTCTTTCACCTCGGCGCCGACGGTCGCCGGATCACCTTCGAGACGCTCTCAGCCGGAGACCCCGTCGCGGTGGTTGCGGCACTGGCGGGCGGGCGCTATCCGGCACACGCCGAGACCGTCACCCCGGCGACTATCGCGTGGCTTCCCCGCGAGGCGCTGTTCGAGCTGATGGAGAGCGAGCCTACCGTCGCCCGCACCGTGATGACCAATCTCGCCAACCGCGTCGTAGGCCTGACGAGCGTGGTCCAGACGCTCGCGCTCGACGTGCCTGCGCGTCTGGCCCGCTATCTCTTCCAGCGAGCGCTGGCCGTGGGCACTCCAAGCTCACAAGGTCTCGAGGTCGACCTCGGGATGCCCAAGAGCGAGCTGGCAGCGGCACTCGGCACCGTACCGGAGACACTGTCCCGGGCGTTCGCGAAGTTGCGCGAGGACGACCTCGTGGAGGTCCACGGCAAACGGGTCACCGTTCTCGACGTCCGCAGGCTGGCAAGTCTCGGCAGCGGGTACTCCGAGGAGTAGTCGCCTTCGGCGGTCCTTCGCGGCGCAACTTGCGTCTACTCGCTGCGGCCGTCCGCCTCCCGCAGCCGCGCGTCGGCCTCGGTTGCCCGCGCACGCGCCTGGAAGTACGACTCCGTCGCCGCTCCCGCAAGCTTCTCGTACGCGGCTGCGATCGGCTCGGCGGGTGAGTCCGGCAACTCTCTGGCCTTCTCCGCGAGCTCCTTCTCGGCCTCGTTGAACCGGTCGCCGAGCGTGTTGGCCTCAGTGGGACGGTCTGCGAGGAAGGCCTCGTCGGCCTTCATGGATATCGCAAGCGTCGCTGCCTTCTCCTCGGCGTACTCGACGTACATCGACAGATCAGCCTCCGGGAATCCGGTCGCCGCTTCGCTGAACAGCTCGGAGGCCGCCTTGACCTTGTCGTTGGACTCCCGCGTCAGCTCGGCCGAGCGTGTCACGCTCTCTTGGGTGAGCTTGTTGTACTCCTCGACGGCACTTCTCGACAGGTCGTTTGCCTCCAGAATCAGCTCCCAGCCCCGCGTCGCCGGACCGAGCGCAGAAGCGGCCTTCCGGTTCGCATCGAGAATCGACTCGGCGTACTCGAGCATCTCAAGCCGTGCTCGTGCCGAGGACTGGAGCGCTCGTGCGTACGCGATCTCATCGTCAGGAAGATCCTCCAGGGACTCATCGATCAGAGCGAGCGCCTCCTCGAGCTCGTCGACTGCCCCGGGAACCGCGTCGGCGACCTCGACCGTGCGTGTGACCAACTCCGAGCTGATTTTGGAGCGTACGATCTCGTCGAGATCGAGCACGACCGCGTCGGCACTCTCTACCAGAGCGGTGGCGTCCTCGAGTTTGTCGACCGCGGCTCGCTGGGCGGTGGTTGTTTCGTAGTACATCCAGCCCGCAATGGCCAGAGCGATCAGTGCGATGGCCGCCACCACGACCGCTACGGCCGTCAGGTCCCTGCGGGGTCCGCCCGGCGGCGGAGTCGGCGCCTGGGCGGTCGCAGGCGGCGCCACGACGGGCGGTGCTCCCCCTGATTCCGCAGGCTCGGGGGCGTGCTCGGGATCGGGCCGCGTGGTCTCGTCCATCGCTGCACTCCTCTCCGGTACGCCTGTTTGCTCAAGGTATAGCATACGTCCCCGAATCTCACCGGATCATGCTTCTCCACCACGGCAAGACCACATTGTTGGCATGTCTGTTGCTACCCAGTTGTGCGAGGTTGGCGACCCGCCCTCTCCTCCCCCCTCAGGGGCGGATCACGCCAGCTCAACGCAGACGAGGCGCGCCCCCCACGCGCCTCGTTTCCTTTTCCGGAACATCGCGCGGCCCCTCTCCCCGCCTGCGTGCTGCGGTAGAATCGGAGTACCGATCAGGAGAGGACGCATGGTCGACGCTGTCGAACGTCTGGTGAACCTGGCTCTCTTCCTTGCCGCCGCCCGCGGCCCGGCGAGCGCCGAACGGGTACGCGCGGAGGTCATCGGTTACCCCGAGGGCCAGGACGAATCCGCGTTCCTGCGCATGTTCGAGCGAGATAAAGACGAGCTTCGTGGCCTGGGTCTGGTGATCGAGGCGACACCGGACGGTCGGTACCAGCTCGATGCCGAGCGAACTTTCGTCTCCGGGCTCGATCTGGCCGCGGAGGACGAGGCTGCGCTCAGGGCGGCCGCGGCCGTGCTCCTCGACGACCCCTCGTTCCCCTTCGCCGGCGACCTGCGCTACGCGCTGGCGAAGGTGTCGGGTACCACCGACGTCGACGTGCCCGCAGCGGCACACCTGGCCGACGAGCACCCCGAAGCGCAGGGAGAGACGGCGGCCACGCTCGCAACCTCCGCGGCGGCGCGCAAGCGCGTGACGTTCGTCTACACGAACACCACGGGGCAGTCTGCTCCCCACTCCGTGGAGCCTTACGGCCTCTTCCTGCACGCCGGACGCTGGTATCTCGTCGGCCGGGACACCGGTCGTGACGAGGTGCGTGTCTACGCCGTCGCGCGTATGGAGGATGTCACTCCCAACACCGCGCGTCCGCGCAGTGCAGACTTCGAACGGGCGGCGGACTTCGACGTGTCCGAGTACATCGGCCTGCCCTTCCAGTACGGTCCCGGTGAGGTGTTCGACGCGGTCGTGCGGTTCGCGCCACCGGTGACCTGGCGCGCACCCGCACTCACCGGTGGAGTGGGAGAGATGCGGTCCGGGGGGGACGGCCTGCTCTGGCACGTCACCGCCCGCGATGCGGCGGGCCTTGCGCGCTGGGTCATCGCACACGGACCGGGACTCGTGATCGAGTCCCCACCTGAGGCTGTGAATCTGGCGCGCTCGGGCCTCGCCGGGGTGGTGGACGAGCATGCCTAGGCCGTCATCGGCGGAGCAGGCCCGCAGGCTCCTCACGCTCATCGGGATGCTCGAGCCCGGGACCGAGGCACCGCTCTCGGAGCTCGCCGGCACCCTGGGTGTGTCCGCCTCGCAGGTGGCCTCCGACCTCGAGATGCTCTCGATGTGCGGCATCGCCCCGTACTCGCCGGGAGATCTCGTCCCCCTCTACGTCGAAGGCGACAGGGTCACCGTCTACGGATCGATGCCCGCACTCGATCGCAGGGTTCGCCTCTCGGCCACCGAGGCACGGGCACTGGCCGCAGCCCTTCAGGCGGCCGGCAGGAACTCCGCCGATGCCCTCGTCAAGCGGCTGCTCCTCGCCGCCAGCGACGCCGCCGACCCGGGCGAGATCGAACGCGTCATACGCACGGCCGCCGGTGCGGATCCCGGCATCCACGCCACGCTTTCGTGCGCGACCCGGCGCTCGGAGGCGGTTCGCATCACATATCAGGCCGGCGGTACCGAGACTCTCGCCGAACGGGTCATCGAACCGCGTGCGCTGCTCAATGAGCGTGGGGTCTGGTATGTCGACGCGTTCTGCCGCACAGCCGGAGCGATGCGCACCTTCCGGATCGACCGGGTGGCCGACGCGACGCCGACCGGCGAGCACTTCGAGCCGGGATCGGTCACCGTCCCGGGACGCGCGCTGCCCACGGAGGGGCTGCCACGCGCCGTTGTGCACCTGGCACCGGGTGTCGAGGTCCCGGAGCGCGAGTGGCCGGGGCTGCGCATCGTGTCCGAGGACGCCTCGGGCACGCTCATCGAGCTCCCGTATGCGGGCACGGAATGGATCGCCCGTCAGGTGGCATCCTTCCTCGGAGCCGCCCGCGTGCTCAAGCCCGCGGAGGTACGCGAGAAGATCGCGCGACTCGCCGCCTCCGAACTCGGGGCCCTTACCGTCCGTTAGGCGCCAGCTCCGGGCCCAAAGCGGCGGGACACCTCCTCGATGACCCGCTCGGAGTCGAGTCTCTCGACGTCATCGACCGGCAGCGCAGCCAGGAACGAGCGCCCGTAGCCCTTCACCAGCACGCGCGGATCGGCGATCACCAGACATCCGCGGTCGGTCGAGGAACGGATGAGGCGACCGGCCGCCTGCTTGAGCTCGATCACCGCCTCGGGCAGGTAGAAGCGCTCCCATGCCGCCTTGCCGTAGCGCTCCTCCCGCTCGCGGGTGAGAGGGTCACGCACGTTACCGAAGGGCAGCTTCGGAACGACCACACACCGCAGCGTGTCGCCCCGGGCGTCGAAACCCTCCCAGAATGACTTTGTCGCGAACAGCGAGATGCGTTCGTCGGCGAGGAACTCGTCGCGCAGACGTTTGGCGGAGACCCCTCTGCTCTGGACGAGGAGCCCGAGCCCCTCATTGGCCAGACGCGGCGCGAGTACGCGGTAGAGGTGGTCCATGTCCCGGCGGTTGGTGAACAGCGTGAGCACCGAACCGTTCATAGCGAGGTGGAGCTCGAAGAGCAGCGTCTCCAACCGGCCGAGGTACGCGCTCGCTCCCGGGACCAGAAGGTCGGTCGGGACGAACACCGCCATCTGGCGCTCGAAGTCGTAGGAGGAGGGCAGCCGCACGGCATTCCAGCGCGCCTCGCCGAGCCGGTCAAGACCCACTGCCGTCGCGAAGTGGGCGAAGTCGTCACCGGCGGCGATCGTTGCCGAGGTGAAGACTGCCGAGCGCACGCGGGGGAAAAAGTCCTCCGCTAGCGCTTCGCCCACGTCGAGGCGGGAGGCGGCGAGGCGGTCGGCGCGTCCCTGCGGTCGGCGGTCGACCGTGAGGTGGTAGACGTACTCACTCGCCTCTCCCTCGAGCACCGTGACGAGCGCGATGTGCTGGCTGGCGACTCTCGTGAGCAACCCCGCGAGGTCAGCTCGGACCTCTACCCCGCTCTGGCCGGCGGCTTCGAGGAGCGTGACCAGCCGTCTTCCGGCAGCAAGCATCGCCTCCAGGCGCATCGCGAGCGAGCGCCCCACGCGCGAGACCGTTCCCCACACGCTGCCGTCACGGATGGCGGCGTCGATGCGGACCTCACTCGTGTCGTACCCGGCGTCCTCTCCCTCGGCTCGCACGTCGTGTACGAACTCGAAGAGCGATGCGGCGAGCGTAGACCCCTCTGTCACGGCGCGCTCCATCTCGGCCAGTGCGGAGATGAGCGCGGGCCGGTCGGCATCCGAGAAAGTCGAGGCCTGCTTGCGCAGCGTGTCGATGAGCCCGCTTCGTCCCCCTCCGAGCGCGCCGAGGACAACCGAGAGCTCGAGGCGCGAACACTCCATGGAGAGCTGCTTCCGTGCCTCGCTCTCGGCGGCGTGGGCCTCGTCCACGATCCAGTGCCGGATGGGCGGCAGGATGCCGCCATCGGCGACCACGTCGCGGAAGAGCAGCGCGTGGTTGGTCACGACCACATGTGCGGAGGAGGCGCGCCGCCTCGCCCCGTGGACGTAGCAGAGGTTCGGGTAGTAGCGACACCGCTTGCGCGTGCAGTCCGCGACCGAGGCCGTGACCTCACTCTTGAGCTCCCGGCGAAGGTGCACGTTTGCCGCCGCGAAGTCGCCCCACGTACTCTGCGCCACCCACGCCAGCAACGCCGCCACGGCGCCTGCGGTCTCGGGGTCCGCATCGTCGAGCGAGGCAGCGAGCCGGTCGAGTTTGCGCAGGCAGAGGTAGTGTTCGTAGCCTTTGAGGGCGACGAAGCGCAGCGGCTCGTCGAGCACCTGGCAGAGCGCGGGCAGCTCCCCGTAGACGAGCTGGTCCATGAGCGCGTTTGTCTTGGTGGCGATACCCACCCCGACACTGTTGAGCAGCGCGAACCTGGCCGCGGGGACGAGGTAGGCGAGCGACTTTCCCACGCCGGTCCCGGCTTCGACCGCCACGCACGTGCCGCCCGAGAAGGCCTCGGTGACCGCGCGGGCCATCTGGGCCTGCTCGCGGCGATGCTCGTAGCCCGGGTACATACGACCGGCGATACCGTCCGGGGAGAACTCGGCAGCGATCCTGTCCGGTTCCGGGCAGGCGCACTCGAGGTCGTCGGCGTCGGCAAGCGCCGCTGCCCGCTCCGTACCCGCACGGGCCCTGCGAGCGTCCGCGAGATCGAACGCGCTCGCACGGCCGCCGGCCGCGAGGTGGGTCAGCACCGTGCGCGCAGGCCACTTCGCGCCGGGAGCGAGAGCCGCAAGCCGGCCGAGGAGCGCCGGACCGAGATCGTCCAGGCCGCAGAGCACCGCGCGCCACACCGTACCGAGCGCCCGCACGTCATCGGGCGCGCGATGCGAGGGAGCCTCACCGCCGAACGCCTCGGCAAGATCTCGCAGCCGGTGGCTGGAGAGCCGGGGAAACGCGATAAGCGCGAGCTGCAGGGTGTCGATCCACTCACCCGGGAAGCGACCGCCTCCGGCAAGCCGCTCGAGAAACCCGCGATCGAACGGAGCATTGTGCGCTACCACGTCTCGCCCGTCGACGAAGGACGCCAGAGACGACGCGGCCGCGTCCGGCGCCGGGGCACCGGAGACCTCGTCATCGGTGATCCCGGTCAGCCGGACGATCTCGGGCGGGATCGCGCAGCCGGGGTCGACGAGCGTGTGGAAGGTGTCGAGCACCTCGGGGCCTCGCATGGCCGCCGCCGCTATCTCGATCACGCGGTCGCGGGCCGGGTCGAATCCGGTCGTCTCGATGTCGACGATGACCACGTCTTCTTCGAAGCCGAAGACAGCGTCGCGGGCGCGCTCGATCGCTGCCGCATACGACGCGGCGACGTCCGGGTCCGTGCCCGGAACGAGAAGGCCGGGAAGTCCTGCGCTCATCACCGGACAAGACTAGCATGCCGCCCCGACAGGAGTCGGAGCGTGCCATGCGTGAGGTGCGGATCGTGGAGAAGCGGAACCCTACTGGGCGCCAGCCATCGTGCGCGACTTGACGCGCCACGTGCCGTCGTCAGCCTTGACGAAGGTCCACTCGTAACCGAAGGTCATGCCCTGCGCGACCTGCCATCCCACGATGGAGACGGTGTCGCCGCCCTCGACGGGCTCGTCCACAGAGAAGTCGCTGATGCCGTAGCCCTCGAGCGTCTGCTCGAAGGAGGCTGCGTCACCGTAGTACTGCTGCGAGGCGACCGGCAGCAGACCGTAGGCCGTCTCGTACTCCTTGGCGGCGCATGCCTCGTAGTAGCCGGTCAGGTACTCCAGCGGCGTCTGTCCCTCGGGCACCGCAGGAGCAGTCGCCGGATCGAACTCGACTTCGGGCACCTGCGCACCCATGCCCGTGGGTGCCTGGGCGACGGGATCGGTGCTGACGGGTGCGACCGATGCGGTCGGCGACGAGTTGGAGTTCTGCCAGACGAGGATGCCGATGACGGCGGCAAGCAGGACCGCGGCCACAGCGAGCAGGAGTGTGACCTGCTTCTGGCCGAGTGCGGACTGGGACATGTTCGTTCCTTCCTTCGCGTGCCTGAACTATGTGATCGCGCTGACCGATAGTACTGCCGGATGACCCGATGCACAAACGCCGTGGTGCTCCGACGGGGTATGATTAGCGAATGGCACGCCAACGCAGCGTTTTCGACATCGTGGGGCCGGTCATGGTCGGCCCCTCTTCGAGCCACACCGCCGGGGCAGTCCGCCTCGGGCTGCTCGCGCGTGCGGTGTTTGGCAGCACACCAACGTGCGCACGAATCGGCCTGCACGGGTCGTTTGCCTCAACCGGACGCGGCCACGGAACCGACCTGGCCCTGACCGCAGGCCTGCTCGGGTTTCCCCCCGACGACCTCTCGATCCGCGATGCCGAGCACCTCGCCGCAGATGCGGGACTCGAGATCAGCTTCGACGTCGTGGACCTGGGTCAGGTCCATCCCAACACCGCCTCTTTCGAGCTGTCAGGGCCCGACGCTCGCGCGACGCATCTTCAGGGCTCGTCGCTCGGCGGAGGCGACGTGATGATCACGCACATCGACTCGTACGACGTCGAGGTCACCGGCGAGCTGCCGCTCCTGCTCGTAGCGCACCTCGATCGGCCCGGGGAGATCGCGGCCGTGACGGCAGTACTCGCGGAGGAGGGCGTGAACGTCGCAAGCATGCAGGTCTCGCGCGAGCGGCGCGGGGCCGGGGCGCTCATGCTCATAGAGACGGACGTGCCGGTGGGCACCGCCGCCCTCGATCGCATCTCGTCGGCCTCCGGCATCACCGGCGTACGGGTCGTTCCCGCAGTCTAGGACCTGCTCCCGGCATCGCCGGCGGTCCGCTGCGGGGCAGCCGCGGGAGACCGGGCCGCCTTCGTCGAGCACCCGGTGGAGCGGCACGTGATACACCCTCCCGAGCACGACATCGCTTTCAGTGTGTTGCAGCGCGGACAGCGCAGCTCCTCGGCAACAAGCCCGCACACGGGGCACTCGCGCACGCCCGGCATGCTAGACCACCCCCACGATGCGGGCGAGCAAGCCTCCGGCAAGGAACGCCAGCCCTATCGAGGCCGCGAAGAGTCCCGCCACGTAGCCGGCGCCACGCTCCTTCCAGATGACCATGACACTCGCGATACACGGCACGAAGAGCGTGATCGTGACCATGGAGACCAGCAACTGTGCGGCGGTGAGGCTCATCGTGAAGAACCCTGCGGCGCCGAAGTCGCGACGCACGAAGCCCATGACGAACGCGGTCGCAGCCTCGGCGGGCAGACCGAGCCAGCCCACGGTGAGCGGTACCGCGAAGGTCTGGATGGCGCCGAGTGCACCGGTGACGTCGAGCACCGAGATGGCTGCCGCTCCGCCGAGGAAGAACAGCGTGACCTCCTTCATGAAATGGTAGACCTTCATGAAGGACTTGCGCGCCACGTTGTCCAGGCGCGGGACGCGCAGGCTCGGCAGGTCGATGAGCAGGTCGGTGGACGTGCCCGGCACGAGCCGGCCGAGCGCGGTCCCCACTCCGACGAAGATGACGAGGAGCGCCGCGAAGTAGGCGGCCGCATACGCCGGCCCGACCCCGGCGATGAGCGCCGCGATGACCGCGATCTGTGCCGAGCACGGTACGGCTATGGCCATGAGCGCGGTCGCGATGAACCGCTCGCGCTTGCTTCCGAGGATGCGCGTGGTGAGCGTGCCCATCGTCACGCATCCCAGTCCCAGGATGAGCGGGATGACAGCGCGCCCGTTGAGCCCCATCGACGAGAGTGACCGATCGGCGAGCGCCGCGATCCTCGGCAGGTAGCCTGAGTCCTCGAGCACGGCCAGCAGCAGGTAGAAGCCGGTGACGAGCGGGAGTATGACGCCGAACAGGTAGGTGGGTGTCATGGTGAGGACACCGAACTCGCCGGCAAGGATGGTGTAGCCCGCAGTTCCCTCGGCAAACACGAGCCCGACGAGGCCCTCGACCACCGGAACGATCGTCTCGAGGAAGAGCGTCTCCTCGAGGAGCCCGACGACCCCGCCGGCGATCCACTCGCCGAGGACCTTGTACATGCCCCAGAGGAGTACGAGCAGCATCGGGATGCCGGTAAGAGGGTTCATCATCGCCGCCGACAGGCGCGTCGAGAAGCGCGCGCCCTCGGTGGTGTGGGTCACGACGTACCCGACGATGTCGTTCACGCGCTCGCGGCGACGCAGGTAGATCGAATCGCGACTCCCGGTTCCGGCGGGCTCGATTCCGTGGCGCCCGGCTACGACGGCGTCGTCCTCCAGGACGAGGAGTGCCTCGCTGCGACAGCCGACACGCGAGGCCATCTGCACGAGGCCCTCGTCCAGCGACGGGTCGCTGTGTCCCGTGCGGGCCGAGGCGATCGCTGTCTTCAGCTCGTCGATGCCCTGACCGCGAACGGCCACGGTCTCGACGACGGGCACGCCGAGCAGGCCTGAGAGCAGTTCGATGTCGATGACAACGCCGCTCGCGCGCGCCTCGTCGATCATGTTGAGTGCGACCACCATCGGCTTGCCCATGTCGATCAGCTGGAGCGTCAGGAAAAGGTCCCGCTCGAGGTGCACGGCGTCCACGACGTTGATGACCGTGTCCGCTTCGACGATGACATCGCGGGCCACGCGCTCCTCGTCGTTGAAGGAGGAGACGCCGTAGACGCCGGGGGTATCGACGACGTCAGCATCGCCGAGGGCGCCTCGAGTCAACTCGACGGTCGTTCCCGGGAAGTTGCTGACGTCAACATACGTACCGGTGAGGGCGTTGAAGACGACGGACTTGCCGACGTTGGGATTGCCGGCGAGCACGATCGTTCGAACGCCCTCACGCAGGGCGCCTGATGCCGGGGCGTGACAGTGAGTGGCGGTCGGCATCTAGCGCTCCTCGCGATCGACAGGGCGAACCGTGATGCGCCTGGCCAGGCCGCGGCCGACGGCGATCTCCTGACGGCCGGAGCGCACCACGATGGGACCCGCCGGGATCTTCGTGACACACGAGATCCGGGCGCCCTCCGACATCCCGAAGCGCATGGCAGATATGCGGGCCATCTCATCGCCGATGCCGAGTACCTCGCACGAGTCACCGCGCCGGAGCGTGTCGAGGGTGAACGACCGCACCTCGTCGGTCGCCAGATCGCCAGTCCTCATTCGCGGTGCCATCGTCATCCCTCCTTGTGCGTTGTCCTTAGTATGTGCTAAGTCGGTACAGCGTGCATACTACGAGCGCTGCGTAGCCACTGTCAACCCTTCAGGTGCTCGCGTCCGCACTCGGGGAGGGTCCCAGCGTTGTGCGGTACAATCCGCTCGTCGGAAAGGAGGCCGCTCCGATGGCCTACACCTCATTCGCTGACCTGCTGGTTGCTGCTGAGGAGCACGAGACGCTTGCCGCAGCGGCACTGCACCTCGAAGCCCTCGAGACTGGCAGCGCTCCGGAGGACCTACGTGCCCGCATGCGTACGACACTCGACGTCATGCGCTCGGCCGTCGCCGACGGACGTTCGGGTCGCGCCTCATCGCGCTCCGGACTCGTGGGCGGCGATGCGGCGCGTCTGACAGCCGCGGGCCCGGGCCCCGCCGGACCGTTCTTCTCGGACGCCCTGGCGTCTGCGCTGGCCGTTGCCGAGGTCAACGCCTCGATGGGTCGCATCGTCGCCGCTCCGACCGGTGGCGCCTCCGGCGTGTTGCCCGGCGTCCTGCTCGGCCTCGCCGAGCGGACCGGAGCGAGCGACGACGACCTCGTCGACGCGCTCTTCACCGCCGCAGCCGTGGGCGGGATCATCGCCGCGCGCGCCTCTCTCTCCGGCGCCGCCGGGGGATGCCAGGCGGAGATCGGCTCGGCGGCAGCGATGGCGGCGGCCGCAGGCGTCGAGATGCTTGGCCGCCAACCCGCCGTCTCCGGACACGCCGCCTCCCTTGCCCTGCAAGGGCTGCTCGGCCTGGTGTGCGACCCCGTCGGCGGGCTGGTCGAGGTCCCGTGTGTGGTGCGCAACGCGACCGGCACGGCGATCGCGCTCGCCGGCATCGAGATGGCACGTGCCGGCATCGAGTTCCCGATCCCCTTCGATGAGGTCGTCGACGCGATGGGAAGCGTGGGACGCAGCCTCCCTCCGTCACTGCGTGAGACCGCGATCGGCGGACTCGCCGGCACCCCGACCGCTCGCAACCTGAAACTGGAGGATCGATGACCCCTCCCGGCGGAGCGCCCGCTCCCGATCCGTCGACCGCGGCCACGCGGCTCTGGCATGCGATCACGGTCGAGGAGGCCCTGGGCGCACTGGATTCAGGCCGCGACGGGCTCTCGGCCGCCGAGGTCGCCTCGCGCTTCGAGACCTACGGTGCCAACGTGCTGCCCGAGGGAGAGAAGCGCACCCTCGCTCACATGGTGCTCGACCAGTTCAAGGACTTCCTCATCCTTCTCCTGATCGGCGCAGCGGTGATCTCGGGGCTGCTCGGCGAGGTGACCGACACCGTCGCGATCATCGTGATCGTCCTGCTCAACGCAGTCATCGGTGTCGTGCAGGAGTTCCGCGCCGAGCGTGCCATGGAGGCGCTGAGGGAGATGGCCGCCACGCGCGCGTCCGTGCGCAGGGCGGGCGAGGTGCACGAGGTCGCTGCAGCCGACCTCGTGCCCGGCGACGTGGTACTCCTCGAAGCGGGCCGGGTGGTCCCGGCCGACCTTCGCATCATCGAGAGCGCCCAGCTGCGCGTGGCCGAGGCCGCGCTCACCGGCGAGTCGGAAGCGGTAGAGAAGCGGGCCGAGGCCGTCACGGGCGAGGAGACCCCGCTGGGCGACCGGCTCTCCATGGCGTACCGCGGAACCCAGATCGTACACGGCCGGGGCGAGGGGGTGGTCGCCGAGACCGGAACCGCCACCGAGCTCGGGCGCATCGCGGGCCTGCTTGCAGGCGCCGAGGGCGGGAAGACTCCCCTGCAGAAGCGGCTCGCCGGCTTCGGGCGCGCACTCGGACTGGCGGCACTGGGGCTGTGCACCATCGTCTTCGTCGTCGGCATCATCCGGGGCGAGGACGTGCTCCTCATGTTCCTCACTGCTGTCAGCCTCGCGGTCGCCGCAGTGCCCGAGGCGTTACCGGCGGTCGCGACGATCACGCTCGCGCTTGGCGCCCGGCGCATGGTTCGCACCAACGCGCTCGTGCGCAGGCTCCCTGCCGTCGAGACGCTCGGCTCGGTCACCTACATCTGCACCGACAAGACCGGCACGCTCACTCTCAACCGGATGACCGCCGAGCGCTTCCTCGCCGACGGACAGGCCGTCGCCCATCCCGATGGCTTGTCCGGCCCGGTGTGGGAGTCGTACTGGCGGGGCATGGCGCTCTGCAGCGACGTGGTACCCGGCCCCGACGGTACACCGGTCGGCGACCCGACCGAGACCGCGCTGTACACCGCAGCGGCCGGGGCGGGCTTCGTCCGTGGCGATGTCGAGAAGGAGTGGCCCCGCGTTGCCGAGCTGCCCTTCGACTCGGAGCGCAAGCTCATGACGACGTTTCATGCCGACCCTGACGGCGGGTTCGTCTCGTTCACGAAGGGAGCGGCCGAGGCGGTCCTCGCCCGCTCCGCGGCGCAGCTCTCCGCAGACGGGTCCGGCCCGGTCGACCTCGAGGAACTCGAGGCCGACATCGACGAGATCTCCGGAGACGGGCTGAGGGTGCTCGGCTACGCGATGCGCCGCTTCGAGACCGTGCCTGACGACCTCGACTCGGCCGAACGCGACCTGGTCTTCGTTGGACTCGTCGGGCTGATGGACCCCCCGCGCGAGGAGGCCCCCGAGGCGGTTCGGCTGTGCAAGAGCGCCGGCATCGTTCCGGTGATGATCACTGGCGACCATCCGGCGACCGCGATGTCGATCGCACGGCGCATCGGCATCGCCCGGCGCGAGACCGAGGTCGTGACCGGTGTGGAGCTCGACCGGCTCACCCTCGAGGAGCTCGAGGCGCGCGTGCTCGACACGCACGTCTACGCGCGCGTGGCACCCGAGCAGAAGCTCAAGATCGTACGTGCCCTGCAGGACCGGGGCCAGTTCGTCGCGATGACCGGCGACGGGGTGAACGACGCGCCCGCGCTGAAGCAGGCCGACATCGGTGTTGCGATGGGCGTGACCGGCACCGACGTCGCCAAGGAAGCGGCCTCGATGATCCTGCTCGACGACAACTTCTCGACCATCGTGCGCGCCGTCGAGGAGGGTCGTCGCATCTACGACAACATCCGTAAGTTCATCCGCTACACGATGACCAGCAACGCCGGCGAGATCTTCACCATCTTGCTCGCACCCTTCCTCGGCCTGCCCATCCCGCTCCTGCCCATCCACATCCTGTGGATCAACCTCGTGACCGACGGTCTGCCGGGCCTCGCCTACGCTGCCGAGCCCGCCGAGCGCGACATCATGAAGCGCCCGCCGCGGCCTCCGGCGCAGAGCATCCTCGCCGAGGGCATGGCGGCACAGATGATCTGGGTCGGACTGCTGCTGGGAGGGGTCTCGCTGTCGGTGATGGCGCTCGCGCTCGAGCTCGGCATGGAGAACTGGCAGAGCATGGTGTTCACGGTGCTCTGCATCGGGCAGCTCGGCAATGCGCTGGCTATCCGCTCGCAGACCGAGTCGGTCTTCACGCAAGGACTGCTCTCGAACCGGCCGATGGCCGCCGCACTCGCACTCACCGTCGTACTGCAGCTCGCCACGCTCTACGTGCCCTTCCTCAATCCGGTGTTCCGGACGGCTCCGCTCTCCAGCCTGGAGCTCGCCATCGCGTTGGGCGCCTCCACCATCGTCTTCTGGGTCGTCGAGGCGGACAAGCTGGCGCGACGGATGCGCGCAAGGCGTCATCAGGCGACCGCATGAGAGGGGACCGGCCGTGAGCGCAGAACCGACCCGCCCCGAACGGCCCGAGGAGGACGCGGTCTTCGAGCTCGTCGCCCACGAGATCAGGGCGCCGCTCACCGTGATCTCGGGCTACCTGGAGATACTCGGTCGTCCGGTCGAGGAGGCGGTCCGGGCCCGTGCACTCGCCGAGTCCCGCCGCGCGATCGGGCGCATCGACGCCCTGCTCGACGACCTCCTGAGTGCAGCGAGTGCCGGTGAGTACCTCTCTCCGGGAGAGCGTGCGCCCGTGTCTATGGCCGAGCTCGCGACCGACGTCGTCACCGTGTTCTCCGACACCGGGGACCACCCCTTCACGCTCGAGACCGAGAGCCCGGGGGATGTCCTCGGAGACGCCGCCCGCCTGCGACAGGTGCTCTCCAACCTTGTCGGCAATGCTACCGCCTACACCCGGCCGAGCGCCCGGATCACCGTGGGCGTGAACCGGGTCGGCGACTCGGTGATCGTCACGGTCGAGGACGAAGGCCCGGGGATCCCGGAGGAGGCGCGAGATGCCGCCTTCGAACGCTTCGAACGACTCGGGGCCGACAACTCCGCATATCCCGGCAGCGGGCTCGGCCTCTACATCGTGAGGGCGATCGTCGAGGCGCACGGCGGTTCGGTGCGTGCCGAGGCAGGCGGCGGAGGTCGCGGAGCGAAGTTCGTGATCGAGCTGCCGGCGAGCCCGGGTTCCTGAGAAGCGCTCCTAGCGGGGCTCGAGCGCGAGCTTAACGAGCCGGTCGCACAGCTCCGGGAACTCGATGCCTGCCGCACGCGCCGAGTCGGGAAGCAGGCTGGTGGCGGTCATTCCGGGGATCGTGTTGACCTCCAGCAGCTCGACCCGGCCGTCCTCGGTCACGATCGTGTCGGCGCGTGACATCCCCCGGCAGCCGAGCGCACGGTGCGCCTCCAGCGAGAGCCGCTGGCACTCGGCACGGACCTGCTCGCTCACGCGGGCCGGGATGATGTGCCGGCTCATGCCGGGCACGTACTTGCTCTCGTAGTCGTAGAACTCGTGCTCCGGCACGATCTCCAGCGTCGGGAGGGCGACGGGGTCCTCGTTGCCGATGACACCCACGGTGACCTCGACGCCGGCAACGAACTGCTCGATCAACACGCTGTCGTCGTGGCGGAATGCCTCTTGTAGGGCGGCGGGCAGCTCGTCCGGTCTGTGCGCGATGGTGACGCCGATCGCAGAGCCCTCGTTCGCCGGCTTCACGACCGTCTTCGGGCCGAGCGCAGAGGTGACCGCGTCTGCGTCCACCGCCTCGCCCCTGCGGACGTGTACGTATGCGGGGGACGGGATACCCGCCTGCGCGAAGAAGTGCTTCGACATCACCTTGTCCATCGCGAGCGCGCTTGCGAGCACGCCCGAGCCCACGTAGGGCAGCCCGATCAGTTCCAGCAGCCCCTGGACGGTGCCGTCCTCGCCGAAGCGGCCGTGCAGGCAGATGAACACCACGTCCGGGCGCTCCGCTTCGAGTCTGCCGATGAACCCGGGCTCTCCTGAATCGATGCGCACAACGTCGTGGTCCCGGGACTCGAGCGCGTCAGCCACCTGTTTCCCGGTGTTCAGCGAGACCTCCCTCTCGGCGGAGGTGCCACCCATGAGCACCGCGACCCGCAGCACGCGCTCTGAATCGGTCACCGTGACCCCTTCCGTTGCACAGGCATCTATCGGACCATCCCGAGGCGTAGCGCGTCGACGATCAGCAGCGCGGCCCACCACGCGACCACACCGAAGAGCGTTGCCGAGGCACCCCGGACGAGTGCGGTCGTGAGCAGACCGCCACGGCACTCCGGGACCGCCCTGGCACGCGCAACGATCCACACCGTCAGCGAGAGTAACGGCCCACACGCCGCGAGCGTCAGGCCGACAAGCAGCACCACCGGGTAGGCCGGGTCATCGACCGGTACCGCGGCGGCCCCCGGGCCGGTCAGTATCACGACGGTTGCGGCGGCCATCCCGGCCCACACCATCAGATAGAGCACGAACGGCCAGCCCGGCAGATAGCTCTTCGGACGACAGGGGGCCGGCTCGACAGCAACGGACTCGGGGTCAAGGGTCGGAGTCGTCGGCGCCCCGACAACGGCCACCTCGTCCTGTCCGGAGCCCACCTGCGTCACCTCCCTGTCTCCTCTCCAGGCGAGTCTACGCGAGGGTGCGCACCTGCGTCGACAGGTTCGTCCTCGAAGGCGTCACGCCCTCGTGCCCACGACGAAACCGCACCGGCCAGCGCGAACGCCGAGCCGGCGAGCAGCGCCGGGCGCATCGCAGCTACGAACAGCTGCGCCTGCTCGCGCGTCAGGGCTCCCGGGATGGCCATGATGTCCTCGCCGCGCAGGTTCACCGAGACGATCGCCGCCGTGACACCGATGCCGACGGCCATCCCGAGATTGCGCGCCTGACCAACAAGGGCCGACCCCACACCAGCTCGGCCCGGCGGCACCGCGCGCAGAATCGCCGCGGTGTTCGGCGCCTGGAAGAGAGAGATGCCGGTTCCGACACTGAAGAGCGTGAGCGCGACGAATCCCGGTGGCGTGTCTACGCTGAGCTGTGTGGCTCCGGCCAGCGACAGCGCCAGCCATGCGAGTCCCGCGGTCGACAGCGCACGGCTTCCCCACCGGTCCGAGAGCCTTCCGGCAAGCGGGGAGAAGATCGCCATGCTGATGGGAGTCGCTGTCAGGATCAACCCGGCCAGCTGGGCATCGATGCCACGTACCCGCAACAGGTAGAACGGCATGGTGAACGTCACTGCGAAAAGGCTTGCGTAACTGCATACAGCCGCGATCACCCCTGCGGACAGGCCGCGCTCGGCGAAGATCGAGAGGTCGAGCATCGGGTGTGCCTGTGCACGCTCCACCGAGACGAAGGCGAAGCCTGCCGCGATCGCCACGCCGAGCGCACCCAGTACGTTCGGGGAGGTGAGGCCCGATCGGTCGACCTCGGACAGGGCGAGAAGCAACGAGGTGAGCGTGACCGCCGCGAGCACTGCTCCGGCCAGATCGAACGGCTCCGACTGGGTGCAGTCCTCTGGGAGCAGCCGGCGGGCGAGCAAGGCCATGCTGAGTGCGAGCGGGATGTTGATGAGGAAGACCGCCTGCCAGCCGAAGGAGCCCACCAGCAGGCCTCCGACCGCCGGTCCCAGGGTAAGGCCCGCCGAGACCGAAAGACTGATCCACCCGAGCGCCCATCCTCTGCGTCGTGGAGCGAAGGTGCGCGTGACGAGCGCCGGTCCGGCCGCAAACATCGCTGCTGCTCCGACGGCCTGAAATACCCGCGCAGCGATGAGCCAGCCGATCGAGGGGGCCAGAGCACACGCCGCCGAGCCCGCCCCGAAGACGAGGAATCCGGTGACATATATCCGTCGGAGGCCGAGGATGTCGCTGAGACGACCCATCGTGAGAACGAGGGATGCGGTGGTGAGCACGTAGGCCGTGGCGACCCAGCCCGCCGCAGCGATCCGGGCGCCGAAGTCCGCAGCGATGGCCGGAAGCGCTATGTTGACGATGCTCGAGTCCAGCGGGGCGATGAAAGTCCCCGCCACGAGCGTGAGAAGGACGATGCGTTCGTCGACCGAGTGCTCGACGCACGTCGGTGCGGACGACTCGTTCCGGTTCCTTGCCATTCCGCCTCTTCCGCCCGCTCCGGCTATGATTCTTTCGTGCAGTTTCCCACACTCGCACGGCGTGTCGCATGTCGGGAATACAATGTGCACTGAACTACTCCCGCAGCACACACAACCACGCGCCCCGAGCGGGCCCGATCACCGAGGTGACCCATGAACTCCGAGAACCCCGACAACACGACACCGACCCCCTCGCCCGAGCCGGAGGCCTTACCCGTTCCGGCCGCCCCCGCAGCACCCGTGCCCCCGGCGGAACCGGTTCCCGCCCCACCCCTTCCCCAGACCGCCCCGCCGGTGGACACGCCCGGCGGCACAGGCGCCCGGCGAGCCGGACTATCGACGGGCGCCGTCATCGCGATCGCGATCGTCGTCGCACTCATCGTCGGCGGTCTGGCCGGAGGCGTCGGCGGCTTCGCCAGCGGCTGGCTCGCGTCCCACGCCCGCGGCGGGTCCTCGAGTACGGGCACGCTGCAGGTCCTGCCGCCCGAGACCGACGAGCCCGTCGTCGCAGCTGCCGCCGCTGCACTTCCCAGCGTCGTCAACATCGACGTGTCGGCATCGCAGGTCTCCCCCGAGGACTCGAACGCCCTTCCGGAGAGCCATCCCGGAGTCCCGCTGCGCGGCAACGGCTCGGGTGTGGCCTTCCGCTCTTCCGAGGACGGAGGGACCTACATCCTGACCAACGCACACGTCGTCGAGAACGCCGAGGACATCTTCGTCACCGGCACCGACCGCGAGCGCCGGCGCGGCGAGCTCATCGGCGCGGATGCGGAGACGGATATCGCAGTCGTGAAGATCGCGGCTTCACTGCCCTTGATAGAGATCGGGGACTCCGACGAGATCGAGGTCGGCCAGTCGGCAACGGCGATCGGCTCCCCCTTCGGCCTCTCGCACTCCGTCACCTCGGGCGTCATCTCGGCGATCGGCCGCTCGCTCCCCGGTGGCATCGGCAGCCAGCGCAACGTCTACCCGCTCGTCGACGTCATCCAGACCGACGCGGCGATCAACCCCGGCAACTCCGGCGGCGCGCTGGTCGACAGGGTCGGTCAGCTGATCGGGGTCAACACCGCGATCTACTCCGACACCGGGGCCAGCGGCGGTATCGGTTTCGCCGTCCCGGTCAACACCGCGATCCGCATCGCCGACCAGCTCATCGACTCCGGGATCGCTCAGCACCCGTTCCTCGGGATCATCGGGCAGGACGTCACGCCTGAGTTCGCCGCCGCCGACGGCCTCGATGTCGACGAGGGCGCCTACGTCGTCGAGCCGATCGAGGGCACCAAAGCCGAGGTGGCGGGCATCGTGACCGGTGATGTCATCGTCTCGCTCAACGAGGTGCCGATCCGCTCCATGGACGACCTGCTCCTCCAGGTCCGGCGCCACCGGATCGGCGAGGTGGTCACACTGGAGATCTGGCGGGGAGGCGAGCTGATCGAGGTGGAGATGGAGGTCGGCATCAAGCCCGCCGACCTCGAGGTCCCCCGGCCTGAGACCGCACCCCAACTGGACTAGCACATCCTCACAGATGTGACCGAGGGCCCCGTCATCGGCGGGGCCCTCGTCTTGTCCGAACGCTGTAGGCCGCGCCAGCGGCACCCGGCTCCTGCTACGCCGAGCGGCTGCGGATGGCGAAGTACGCCGCAATCGCGATGACGGCTGCCAGACCGGCGCCCAGCATGATGAGAAGCATGGTATTGGCGCCCGGATCGGGCGCGACGCGCTGAGCCGACGCCGCCTCCTCCTGCGAGGTGTACACCGCCTTGGTCACCGAGGCCATGGTCGTGGTGGGAATGTCGACCCCGGCTGCCTTGGCGATCTCCTCGGTGCAGGAACGATAGTAGAGGGTGGCGCTGATCGTGAGAGGGCCCTTCTCGGGCATCGCGGCGTCCCAGACCTCCTCGACGTGCCCGCGAGGCGGGATCCGATCGTCACTCTCGACCGCGACCGCATTCCAGACATCAGCCGGGGAGTTGCCGTCGGCGTCGCTGAACACCGTGTGGAACTCGCGCGTGCCGATGACCGACTCGGTTCCATCGGGACCCGTCGCGACGACCTCGAGCCACATCCGCCGGAAGTCGGTGAGCCCGGTTGGCAGGTAGTGACCGGCCCCGATGTTGGTGATGCGAACGACGACCGGCACGTCCGACCCGCCTTGGACGATCTCGGGTGCCGTGACCTCGAGCCGTGCGGCGGCCTGCAGCCGCTCTTCAGCGAGCGCCGCGTCACCGAGTCCGACGTTGCCACCCGCGAAGGTCATCGTATAGATGTGAGGGCGCTCCGGGCCGCCGGCAGCCGCAGTACCCGGATTGGGCTTCGTCACACCCGGTCCCGGCGTCATGTGGCAGTCCTGGCATACGATGCCTTCCTCTGCGTACGGACCCTCGGACCACTCGGTATAGGTACTCTCCAGATCGAGCCCGTTGCCCGGGTGGAACACGTTGTGGCACGAACCGCAGAACTCGGCACTGGTGTGGAAGGCCGAGAACGCGGTCTCGTGGAAGGGCGAGACAGCGTCGTCGAACTGAGCTCGCATGGTCCCGTCGGGATTGACCGCGATCGACGTGTTCCCTATCCGTCCTTCCTGGCGACCGGTGATCTGGTGACAGAGCGAGCACGTCACGCCCTCTCCGCCTTGCGGAGAGAACTCCCGGGACGGGAACTCCCCGGCCATCATGGCCACGGCACCGTGACACGTCTCGCAGAAGGGGCCGATGCCCCCGCCGGTCTCCTCGTTGGCCTTCTCGAGCTTATACAGGTAGAGGGGGTCGTGAAGCGCTTTGGAGTGCATCGTCTGTTCCCACTGGGCCACCAGTCCGCCGTGGCACCCGCAAGAGGTCGAGGGCAGGAAGAGATCGGCGGGATACTCGGGGAGTGCGACGGCCCCCGTGGAGGCCGTCACGAGAAGTGCGACCGCGAGCGTGACCGCGCGCCTGAGCACACGTTTCATGGTGGAGACTCCCTTCAGCGACGAACACGACCGGTATCCCTAGAGACTATGGTACCCGTAAGAGCGGGCGGGAGCACGACCTGCGCGCACCGATGTGTCACCGACGCCGGTTTGGGCAAGTATCTTCGTACGGCGTCGTTCGTGAATGGGCTGAAGGCCCCCGAAAGGAGCGTGCAATGGTCGAGAGATTCCGCTGCAAGTCGTGTGGGTACTACCACGTTGGTCCGGCTCCCGATAGCTGCCCTGTATGCGGTGCGTCCGGGCAGATGTTCGTCGCCTACGAGGGACCCGGCGATCTCACGGGCACCAAGACGCTCGAGAACCTGAAAGCCGCGTTTGCGGGAGAGTCGCAGGCCAACCGCATGTACGCCCTGTTCTCTCGCATCGCCGAGCTCGAAGGCCACGATGAGGCGAAGGCCGCCTTCGACCGGGCCCTCGAAGAGGAGACCGCACACGCACTCGGGCACCTGGCCTACATGAGCGGCTTCGGTGTGACGAAGGACAACCTTGCCAAGGCGATCGCCGGTGAGGACTACGAGTACGAGAGCATGTACCCGGAGTTCGCCGAGACGGCCGAGGCCGAGGGCTTCAGCGACATCGCGTTCTACTTCCGCTCGGTGGGCAGATTCGAGAAGGAGCACCGCGAGGAGTATAAGGACGCCGCCGAGGGCGTGGGCGAGTAGTGTGACGACAGGGCCCGTGCCTGGCATCGGTGTGCTGGGACTCGACCGGGGCGGGCTCGAGCGATGGCTTGCCGGTGAGAGCGAGCCGCGCTTTCGGACGGGTCAGCTCGTACGCTGGCTCTACCAGCGTGGCGCTGATTCCTACGAACAGATGACCGACCTGCCAGCCGGTCTGCGGGCGACCCTCGCAGACCGGCTGCCGCTCCTCCGGCCACGCCTGGAAGCTCGCGAGGTCTCGGCGCTCGACGACACACGCAGGTACCTCTGGCGTCTTGCCGACGGAGCCACGGTCGAAAGCGTCGGACTGCCCGCCGACGACCGGCTCACCGTCTGCTTCTCGACTCAGGCGGGCTGCGCCATGGGCTGTAGCTTCTGCGCTACGGGAGCGGGCGGACTGGTGCGGGACCTCGGAGCCGGCGAGATGGCGGAGCAGGTACGGCTCGTGGGAGCGGACTTCGGGGCGAGGGTCACGAATGCCGTTGCGATGGGCCAGGGCGAGCCGTTCACCAACTACGACGCAACGCTCGGCGGAGTCCGCCTGATGAACGACCCCGATGCACTCGGCATCGGCGCACGCCACATCACCATCTCCACCTGTGGTCTGATCGGCGAAATCGAGCGTCTCGCTTCCGAACCCGAGCAATTCACCCTCGCCATCTCACTGCACTCGGCGGTCCAGGCCACCCGCAACCGGCTGATGCCCTCACTGCGCGCCCAGCCACTCCCCCGGCTGCAGAGCGCACTCGAGACCTATGCGACGGCGACCGGTAGGCGTCCCTCGCTCGAGTACGCCCTGGTCGAAGGGGTGAACGACTCCGCCGAAGAGCTCGCCGCACTCATCGGGTTCTGCACGGGACTCCTGTGCCACGTGAACCTGATTCCCGTGAACCCGGTCGGAGGTCTCGGGCACGCACGTCCGGGTGGCGGGCGGGTCATGGCCTTCCTCGACGGACTGGCCGCCGCCGGCATTCAGGCGACGATCCGCACGGAGCGGGGTACCGACATCGAAGCCGCGTGTGGGCAGCTTACCCAGCGTCACTCGGGGCCGGGCTGAGCGGGCAGAGGGTCCCGGCGATCCGGCAATCGCTGCAGACGCGCTCGTCCCATCGCTCGAGGGCCCGGTAGGTGCTTGTCGCTATCGAGTCGTACGCGCCGAGAATGGCTTTCTCGATGACCGGAACGTCCTCCCGGCTGAACTCGAACTCGATCTGCTCCACTCCCCCGTCCGGGGACTCGACCTCGGGCCTGACGAACACGACCCGGACACGCTCACGGCCGTCCGCAAGCGCTGCGTACGCGTAGCACCGGGCTTGCATCTCGTAACGCTCCGTCAGGTCCTTCGCGTCGGCCTTCGACGTCCCCGACTTGTAGTCGAGGATGACCGCCTCCTGTCCGCGACGCCCCACCGCGTCCATCGCCCCGACGAGGTCCACCACGTGCTTGCCGGCGGCGATGCGCACCGAGAAGGGGTGCTCACGGCGAACCGTCTCGCAGGACTCCAGCATCGCAGCCGCATCCGAACGGGCGAATCGGCCGACGCCCTCTCGCAAGCGCGCGAGCTCGTCGGCCCCGAGACGGTAGAATCGCGCGACCGCCTCGATCCGGTCTGCCGCGGGAACCGGCTCACCGGGACGACCGAGCTGAAGCACGGCGTGCAGCGCGGAGCCGAAACACCGCGGGTCGCCCTCGGGCATGCCCTCCGCGCTCCCGAGACGGGCCACCCGCTGGGCCCAGTAACGCAGCGAGCATGACTCGAACGTAGCGATGTCGCTGTACGAGAGCCGCTCCGGGCGCTCGGGCGCAACGCCCGAGGCCACGCGGCACGCTCTCTGCTCCTCCACGACCATACTCGACGAACCCGCGGGGGGTTCCGGATCGTCTGGCGCCGCGGCGGACGGCCCCGCAGCAACGGGCACGGCCGCTCCATCGTGAATGCGGAGCGAGACACTGACTGCCCCCCCGAGCACCCGCGTCTCGTCCGTTCCGGGAGGTCCCTGGAGGGTGGGGCCGAGCGCTCTTCGGGCGAGGGAGAGAGGGCTCTCGGCGACCGCAGCCGGATCCTTCTCGAGATTGCAGGCACCGCTCAGTAGCAGGACCTCCCGGGCGCGCGTGCATGCGACGTAGAAGAGGCGCTTTGCCTCCTCCGCCTGAGCGGCGGCCTCAGACACTCTCATCTGCTCGAACAGTGGGCCACGGCGGCTCTCCGGAGTGCCGCCGTGGCTCGAAGGAAGCGCAAGCGCTACCTGGATGCGGCCTTCTCGGGCGCGGACTCGAAGCACGCCCCGGTCACCCGGAACGAAATCTCCCAGCAGCGGAAGCGCAACCACCGGGAATTCGAGTCCTTTCGACGCGTGTATGCTCATGATTCGGACTGCGGCCGATCCGTCCCCGGAAAGTGCGGAGGGGCTCTCCTGGAAGCCGAAGCGCTCCTCGGCATCGATTCTCGCCACGAAATCGGCCGCACCTGCCCTGCCGGACTGCTCGAACTCCGCAGCCTTTCGGACGAACCGCACGACGTTGGCGAAGGCCTGCAGTCCCTCATCTCCCGAGTCAAGGATCGCGAGGTCTGCGCCTGACTCCTCCACCGCTCTCGTCAGAACCTCCGCAAGCGGTGCCGCGCCTGCCCGGTCACGCGCCCGCTCGATGACGCGGCGAAGCGCCGCCGCGGCCTCGGCGTCCGCCGGCGGCAACGTGCTCCGGGCAACACCGAGTCCGTCCCACAGATGTCTACCTGCAGCGCGCGACGCTGCGGCGTTGCGCAGCAGCCAGAGCCCGTCATCGCTCACCGCGCTCATCGGCGAGAGCAGGAGCATCGCCAGGGCGGTGTCGTCGCGCGGGTTGGCGATGACCCGTGCGAGGGCCCGCACCATCGTGACTTCGGGCAGGTCGAGGAAGCGGCGCCCCCCGACTACGAGCACGGGGAAGCCCTCCCGTCGCAGCGCAGCCGCGATCACGTCGGCGCTCGCGTATCTGCGGACGAGGACGACCATGTCACCGGGGCTCACTCCGGCATCCCTCAGTTCTGCGAACCTACGCGCCAGAGCCTCGGCTTCGACCTGTCTGGGGAGCGACTTCGAGCGTCCTTCCGCATGTACGAGATCGACGCCGATGCGGGGCATGGTGTGCTCGACGAAGGGGGGCTCGGGCTCGGTGCGACGGGCCTGCAGGTGGAGCAGGTCGTCTCCGAAGACGGCGGGATGCGAGAAGACATCGTTGACGAGCCCGATGACGTCCGGGTGCGACCGGTAGTTCTCAACGAGCTCGACCGGACGCGCTCCCGCGTGCAGCATCTCGTCGCGATGGCGACGGTACACATCGAGATCTGCTCCGCGAAAGCGGTAGATGGACTGGCGCTCGTCCCCCACCGTGCACAGGTTCTCTCCGGCGACGCTCTGTACGATCCGCAGCTGGAGCTCGTCGGTGTCCTGGAACTCGTCGACCATGACGAGCCGGAACGCCGAGCGGTATCGCTCGCTCAGGTCGGAGCGCTGCTCGAGCAAGCGCACAGTGTGTAGCTGCAGGTCGGCGAAGTCCAGGATGCCGCGCTGTGCTTTGAGTGCGGCGAGCGTCGCTGCGTAGGCGCGGGTAAGCTCGGCGAGTGCCCCGACGCCGGTCGCGGTCATCGTCGCCACCGTCTCGGCGAGCAGGCGACCCCGGATCGCCCTCACCTCTTCGCATACGTCCTTGATCGATGCAGCGGACCCTCCCCTGGCGGAGTACATCTCCAGCGCCCGCCACAGGTGAGCAGCGATCTGAGCGGGATCGGCTGACACCCCGTCGGGCGAGTCCAGAGCGTCAAGCAGCGAGCGACAAGCATCTGCGTGATTCGCGGCTCCCTTGCTCTCGCATGCGAAGTCAACCAGGTTGGCGTGGGCTCCGGCGAAGAATGCGCGGGTCTCGTCCAGGAGCGCGGCCGCATTGCGAACCGGCTCCGGCGCGATGTCGTCTGCCGTCAGCCCGTAGGTGTCGAGCGTCTGTGCGATGAGGGACGCCGCGTCCCACACCGGCTCGAACCCGTAGTCCGCGAAGAGGTCACTGACCGCGACCGACGACTCATGTAGCAGCCTGGCAGCCTGTTCGAACGCTTCTTCGCGCATCTGGCGAGCGTCGGTCTCATCGGCGACCGAGAATCCCGGATCGAGTCCCGCCTCGAGGGCGTGGCGACGCAGGATTCGGGCGCAGAACCCGTGAATAGTCGAGATCCATGCGGCGTCGAGATCGCGTGCAACACGGGGCAAGCCGGCGGCCCTGAGCGATGCGCGGATGCGCTCCACGAGCTCGCCCGCAGCCTTCTCGGTAAACGTGATCGTCAGTAGCTCGTTGACGGCCGCCGGCGTCCACTCTCCATCGTCGCCGGGAATCACCGCACGAACGAATCGCTCGGTAAGTGCACGGGTCTTGCCGGTTCCCGCCCCGGCACTGATCAGGACGGGACCCACCAGTGTGCTTGCCGCCCGTTCCTGCCCTTCGTTGAGCGGGAATGTCATCGGGGCCGCGCCTCCCCGCACGCCGCGTATGCGGAGCACGTGGCGCATGCTTCACAGCCGCCGGAGACCGGTGCGATCGCGCCCGAACGGATGCCCTCGGCCGCGGCGAGGACCCGGTCAGCGGCTGCCGAGAGGATCGATGCCAGAGTCGGTGCGTCCACCGCGTCGACGCTCGATCCGCACTCCACCAATGAGAGGCGGTCCTCCCTCCAGAAGCCACGCGCTCTGCGCGATCGTAGCGACCGATAGATCGCACCGTGCGGTTCACCGCCGAGCAGGGCGGCCGCAGCAGACAGATAGACGGGCAGCTGGATCACGCCGCTGCCGGCGAACGAAGCGTGTCCCGAGACGCTTGCGGCCGACTTGTAGTCCGTCACGACCAGGCCGCCATGACCTGAGTCGATCCGGTCGATCCTCCCCTTCAGGGCGACCCTGGCCAGCTCGAAGGGCCGTTCTTCCTCGCGCCCGAAGGCGAGTTCGTGATGAATCGGAGTGTACCCGGGCAGCAGATCTGCATCGTCCTCCAGAACGCCTGCAACCCACCGTCGTACGCGTCCTGCCGCAAGCTCCTCGGCAAGGCCTCTGGTGTCGGGCGTCTGTTTGAGGACTGCGTCGACGGCCTCGTCCGCCATGAGCAACGCCTCCGGCAGGTCCTCTGGAAGGACCCGCCTCGGGGCGCCCGTCCCCGACCAGCGCTCGTAGAAGACAGCGAGCGCTTCGTGTGCCGCACTCCCCGCCTCGCGGGCTTCGAACGCGACATCGATCTCGCGCGGCCTGACCGCCCGGTCGACGAACCAGCGGTAGGGACAGATGGCATACCGCTCCAGCTCCGACACCGAGAACTCGTCCTGTGTTCGGACGGCAGCAAGCACGTCACCGGAGGCAAGAGCGCCCCTGGAAGGCCGGGACGGGCGACCTCGTCCCGAGGCCCTCTCCTGCCTCCGGCCGGGTGAGTAGCAGACCGAACTCTCGGCAAGCGTATTGAGCGGCCGGCACACACGCGGGAGGCCCTCGGGGTGGCCCTCATCGTCCTGACGGGCACCGGGGTCGCGATACAGATCGAGCACCTCGTCCCAGAACACGGAGGGCCGAAGTGCCTGGCCGGTCACGTCCGTCGCCTGACGCAACAACACGAGACGCTTCCTCGGCCGCGTGACCGCCGTGTAGAAGAGGAGCCGCTCCGAACCGCGTCCGTCGGCTCCCGCAGAGATACCAAGGCGTTCGGCGAACTCCTCGGCGACCGAACGCGGTCGCTCCGGCGAGAACTCCTTAGCAGTGAGCCCGCCGAGTATCACCGCGTCAAACCGGCGCGAGCGCACTCGGTGCACCTCGGTGACGAGCACCGCGTCATCTCGCCCGGAGCCTCCGGGCGAGACGGTGGTCCGGCACAAAGCCTCTCGTGCCTCGTCCTCTCCTGCCGCCTGCGAGAGACCTCCTGCCAGGGCGGACAACGTTCTCAGGGCTTCCCGGTGTACGGCGCAGTCCATCGTTCCGGCAGCGCCGGCCAATCCGCGGCGAGCCTCGGCCGCCACCAGAAGCGCGTCCAGCAGTTGTTTCCATTTCTTGACATTCCCTGGAGTGATGCTCTCTGCGCACACGCTGCGGGCCCCGCTGATCGCCACGGCGGTGGCCGGAACACGTGTCGCTGCATCCTGCAGCAGCCGTCGCCCGGAAGCGCGATGTCGTCTCCAGATCATGTCGAGCTGCTCTACGTCGGCGGGCGCCGCTCCGGAGTACGGTGAATGGAGGAACGCCATCATCCGTTCTCGCGATGCGTCCCGCCCCGAGGCCGTGTCCAGAAGGCCGAGAAGCGCCTTGCCCAGCGCGGTGGCAGCCAGGGGCACTGCCACGTCTACGCTCACGGTTACTCCAGCCTGTTCGGCCGCCGCCTCGAGCGCAGCGGCCCGGGCGGCGGCGTTCCGGAATACGATGGCGATGCGAGAGGGCTCGACCCGATCCGCGATCATCTCGGCGGCGAGGTCAACGGCGAGCACGGCCTCGGCTTCCTCCCCCGCCGCCTCAGCGAATACAACCGCTCCGGTCGGCACGATCGGCTCTGCCGGTCGATAAAGGTCGTGCTCCAGCCGGCCAAGCTCTCGGTTCGAGGGCGGTGTTTCCACATGAACATGCTCGCCGAGGGCCGCGAGGCGTCGCACCAGCGGCGTCAGCGCCTCCGTAGCCGGCGCATCCTCCTCCCACGGTAGCGCGACCCGCACGTCCGCCGCCGCGGCCAGGCCCGACACGAAGGACTCCTGAGCTGCCGAGAGGTCTGTGAACCGATTGACCGCCACCGGGCCTTCCTGCGGCGGGGGGTCCGCCCCGAGCAGCGTCGCGGCCCAGCCGGGTTCGACGAACCCCTCCGCGCGCGCGAGGTCGCCGTAGCGCCGGAGGATCGCGACCATCTCCCTGTCCTCCGCACCAAGCGGTCGGGGATCGGCGTGGCCGGCAAGACGCTCGGCAACCGAAGCAAGCGCCCGAACGAAGCCCGGTCGTTTCGCCGAGGAGGCGATGGTGGCAAGTGGCGTCTCGGCGCACGCTCGCACCATGAGGGCCTCTCGGAGCCCTCTGTCGATCAGGCGCCGCCCGTCACCGTAGAGCGACCAGAGCTCCGCGATCCATTCGTCGAGGACGATCGTGCGCACGCCGGTGATCTGCCGAATGGCGAACTCGTCAGCAGCCCTGCGAGCATCCGGCCTCGTTGGCAGGAGAACAACGGTGCTCGTCCCCGTGCGTGCTGCCTCGAGCACCGGTCCGTACAGCAATCCTGACTTGCCCGCGTTCGGGCGCCCTGTCACGAGGGTGAGCGTCATGCGGTTCTCCCCTTCCGAGGAGAGAGCATCTCACCCACGTCTGACACGATCAGTGTGCGGCCTGTGCGCGCGTGTACCGCTGGACCCCCTCGCGGATCTCGCGGACCTTGCGCCAGGCGACTTCCTCCTCGCGGCCGAGATAGTGCTCGACACGATCGCCGAGATTTTCCGCGGCACGCTCGGCACTATCTGCGACGTTTCGTGCAACCTCGGCAGCACGGCGCGCCTCGGCCGCGATCCTGCGCCGGGTTTTCGCCCCGCTTGAAGGAGCAAAAAGAATCCCGAAGATCACTCCTGCAGCCAGGCCAACGAGCGTGCCCACGACGAACCACGCCATCTTGTCCCTCATCACGCCTCCTCTGCGGAGATCGCGGGTGCCTCGCCTTCGGTGAGGAGTTTGAAGATGCGTTCGAGCTCCTCCTCGCCGTGGAACTCTATCTCTATCTTGCCCTTCTGCTGGGTCTGCTTGACCCGGACACCAGTGCCGAGGATGCGCCTGAGCTTCCGCGCGACTATCTTGAACGACTTCGGTGTCTGGGGGCGAGGCGCCCGCTCCGCCTGCCCGGCGGCGAACAATCGCGCCATGTTCTCGGTATCGCGAACGGACAGCCCCTCTGCCACGACCTTCTCCGCAAGTCTGACCCGCATCGCCTCGTCGGGCACCGAGAGGATCGTGCGGGCATGGCCGGCGGACAGAGCCCCTTCGTACACGAGCCCCTGCACTTCTTCGGGCAGATCGAGCAGGCGGAGCGCGTTGGTGACCGCGGAGCGCGACTTCGACACCTTGTCTGCGAGCTCGGCCTGGGTCATCTGATGATCCGTGAGCAGGCGCCTGAAGCCGCGCGCCTCCTCCATCGGGTTGAGGTCTTCTCGCTGCAGGTTCTCTATGAGCGCAAGCTCGAGTGACTCGGTCTCGCCGATGTTGAGCACTCTGACCGGCACCCGCTCGAGACCCGCCATTCGGGCCGCCCTCCACCGGCGCTCACCTGCGATGATCTGATAGCCGTCGCTGTAGGGACGCACGATGATCGCCTGCAGAATGCCCACCTTGCGCACGGAGTCGGCAAGCTCGGCCACGGCATCATCGTCGATGTCGGTCCTCGGCTGCTTCGGGTTCGGGGCGATCTGATCGACCGCGACCTCCCTGACCTCCTCGTCGCCTTCCTCGATGGTGTTGGGTATGAGCGCCGACAGACCTCGTCCCAGTCCCCTCTTAGACACGATCGATCACTTCCTTCGCTAGTGCCCGGTAGGCTTGGGCGCCCTTGCCATTGGAGTCGTAAAGCGTAACGGGTTGCCCGAAGCTCGGTGCCTCGGAGAGGCGGACCGAACGTGGGATGAGGGTGTCGAACACCTTGCCGTCAAAGAACTCGCGCACCTCATCGACGACCTGCTGCGAGAGTCGAGTCCTCACATCGAACATCGTCATGACCACCCCGAATACCTCAAGGGCCGGGTTGAGATGGGCTCGGACCAGACGCACGCTGTCCAACAACTTGGAAAGTCCTTCCAGCGCATAGTACTCGCACTGGATTGGAATGATCAGGCCTTCTGCCGCGGTGAGTGCGTTGACCGTCAACAATCCGAGCGAGGGGGGACAGTCGATGATGATGAACTCGAAGTCTGTGAGGACCGGCGCGAGAATCGTCTTCAGGCGAGTCTCTCGACTCATGGCAGACACCAACTCGATCTCGGCACCAGCTAGCTGGATCGTCGCAGGGACGGCGAACACGTGTTCGACTTCAACCGGCTCGATCAGTGAGGCGAGCTCCGACTCCCCGAGAAGGGCATCGTAGATGCACTCGCTGCGCTGATTGCGGTTCAGTCCGAACCCGGAGGTTGCGTTGCCCTGGGGATCCAAATCAACTAGAAGCACTTTGCGGCCGAGTTCACCGAGGCTTGCGCTGAGATTCACCGCAGTCGTGCTCTTGCCAACGCCGCCCTTCTGGTTGACAACAGCGAGGACTCGCGCTCTCTTGGCCGGAGACTGCTCCTGGCGAACGATCCCGTCACTTTGGGACACAAGTACCCCTCTCCCCGCTTGAGCGAGACGACAGCCGATAGTATAGGGCATCAGGGCAGGTGAGGGAAGCGACCGGTCCTCTACCCAAACGGTCGCTTCTGGGCCAGTCCGATGCGTCGAGGGAGCGGGACCGTTGGTCTCCCAATCTTCGTGTAGCGGATCACGGTTCGGAATTCCCCCGAATCTGGCAACACGTACTCCACCACTTGGCTTTCCTCCATCCCGACAGAAGCGGCAGCCGTGCGGCCGGCCTCCATCTCCCTCGCCGTTGGGGAGCCCTTCATAGCCAGCAGGTGTCCACCGACGCAAAGAAGCGGGCTCGCAAGCTCTACAAGTGAGGGCAGTGCACTCAGCGCGCGTGCGGTCACGCAGCCATAGAGTCCCGGTCTCGCATGGGCGGCCTCCTCGACTCGTATAGGGAAAACCTCACTGCCCGATAGCCCACCAAGGCTCCTGACGCACTCTTCCAGGAAGCGCGCCTTCTTCTTCACCGACTCAACCATGTCCACCGGACGAAGAGACACGATGGAAAGCGGCACGCCAGGGTATCCGGCCCCGGTTCCGATATCGACGATCGCGTCGCCAGCACTGCGAACATGGGGCACGAGAGCGAGCGAGTCGATTACGTGAAGGCGTATCGCAGAGGCTCGGTCAGTGATTGCCGTGAGGTTAAGGTGCTCGTTGGCTGCAAGCACCGCGCTCAGGTGCTCGAGCAGCAGTTCCGCCTGAAACTCGGTCGCGACCACCCCGAGCCTCGCTGCAAGCTCGATGATCTGCTCTCTTTCCCGTTGGCTCAACACGAACTCCCCGTCGGAGATGTTTCACGTGAAACATCATACACCGCAGGCGTACACGGTTGGGGTCTTCCCAAGACAGTGTTTCACGTGAAACGTCCGCGCTGGTCGAAGATGACCGGCGATCGGGCACGCACGACGCCAAAGCGCGAACATCCGAGAGAAGGTTGAATTGCAGCCGAACCGCCACCGAAGTGCTGAAGACGGGTCCCGGAGCGGGACGACATCTCGGGTGCCTCCCTGGCCACGAGTGTCATCCGGGCGGGATCACCTGCGGCGTGTGGTCCGCGTCTCGATGACAAGAACCCTCGCTCCACAGAATCCTGTCGGGAAGCCCGGAATGCTTGCCTGCAGGGCGGCTGCTTGCCTAACATGGCGCACAGGAGGGAGCCCGCTCAATGCGTCCGGAGCACGAGTCGGCACCCGCTGCGTTTCAACAACCGCAGACGCGGGATTGGTGCGTGTCGCACCGCGCACTGAGAGTCCGAACTGTGGTGGTTGGCTTGACCTATGCACGCGCACGCCAGATCACGGGCAACGTCGTGTGTCCCGCACGAGCCAACATCCACATCTCCACGAGTGAGCTTCATCGAAGACAAACCCGAATGGCGCCTCGAACGCACTATCCACAACGCACGAGGGCGGCCAGAATGGCCGCCCTCGTGCACGCGAGTTACTCGAAGCTGTACTACCTGCGTCGCGGGCTTACCACCACGGAACGGAAAGGCTCTTCGCCTTCGCTCGCCGTGACCACTCGCTGGTCGTCCCTCAGCGCTACGTGTACCACTCTGCGCTCGAGCGCGGACATCGGACGGAGTTTGACCGGTCCGTTCTGTCGCACAGCTCTGTCGGCCGCGCGCTGGCCGATCTCTTCGAGCTTGACACGTCGCCGGTTCCGGTAGCCCTCGACATCCACGAGGACAGGGTACCGGAACCCCAGCCGCCGGTTGGTGATTGCGGCAACTAGTACCTGCAACGCGTCGAGTGTGCGGCCGTGCCGGCCGATCAGCAGGCCGAGGTCCGCTCCGACGATGTCCAGGATGATCTCGCCCTCGTCACCCTCGTACTCCTCGATGGTTGCCTCTATCCCAAAACCGTCCAGCACGCTCTGGATCGTACTCACGGCCTCATCGGCAATCCGGTCGAGATCCTCATCGCTCAGCTCCTCGAGCGCAACGGTTGGAAAGCCGCCTGGCGGAACTGCACCAGGCTGCCCGGGATCTGGCGGCGCGCCCGCGGCAGCGTCCTCACTGATAGGAGTGTCGTCTCCCTCACGTGTGTTCAGCTCGGCGACGAACTCCTCGCGCAGCCACACGCGGACCTGTGCACGGCGCTCCGAACCAAGGCCGAACAGGCGCTTGCCCGCCTCCTCTACGACCTCGTACTGAACCGCATCCTGCTGCACGCCAAGGTCTGCCAGCGCCGCATCGAGCGCTTCCTCGACCGTTGTGCCCTCCGCTGTCGTCTCTCTCTTCATAGGCTATGCATCCTCTCCATGTCCGAGGAGTTTCAGCTGGATCTGCTGTTGCGCGATTCCGAGTACGCTTGAGGTGACCCAGTAGAGCAGCACTCCTGCAGGGCTGATCCAGCCGATATACAACATGAACACTGCCATGATCATCGCAACCTGCTTCTGCTGGCCCTCGCCGGGCATGAGCATCTGCGGAAGCCAGATACTCAGGCCGAAGAGGACAACAAGCAGTGCGTAGGGGATCGCGGACAGGAGGCCCTCCGCAGACCAGATCGACGCAGGTGTTGCGGTGAGGTCTGGAAGAATTATCCAGAATCGAGTCGCCGCAGCCTGCTGCGCTTCCGGAAGGGAGGCCACGTACTCAAGGAAGAGCCCTGGGCGATCGGGAGTCCCTCCCAGAACCTGGTAAAGGGCGATGAACACCGGCATCTGCAGAAGAAGCGGCAAACATCCGCCGAATGGGTTGACCTTGTTCTCCTGGTAGAACTTGAGTGTTTCTTCCTGGAGCTTCTCCTTATCGTTCTTGTACTTCTTCTGCAGCTCTTTGATCTTGGGTTGGATGCGCTGCATCTCGTACATCGAACGCGTCTGCTTGACGGTGAGCGGGATCATCAGAAGACGTATGGCTACGGTGAGCAGGATGATCGCCACTCCGTAGTCGCCGGTGACGTCGTGCAGGAACTGCAGTCCGGAGAAGATGGCTTCTTTGATTGCTAGCCACACGATTCGGTGACCTCCTCATTCAAGCCGCCGGGGCGGCTGGTCAGGCGTGGGTTGTACTTCAGGGCACCGGGTCGTGTCCACCGGGGTGCCATGGATGGCATCGACTCAGGCGTCGAAGCGAGAGCCAGCCTCCCTTGATCACACCATAGCGCTGCAGTGATGTTATCGCATACGAGGAGCAGGAGGGGGTGAATCGACATGAAGGAGGGAAGAGCGGCGATAGCACCGTCTGGTACAGGCGCACGAAAGCGATGATGATGCGTCTCGGGATCCTGCTCATCGCTCTGAGCCAACCGCACGGGAGACCGCCGCGAGCGCCTCATCGAGCCGCGACGGGGGAGCGGTCGCCGTGGCCGGCCGGGCGATGAGGACGACGTCCGTTCCCCGCCAGGGTCCCCCAGATCGGTTCACTGCTGCCCGCATGACTCGCTTGGAGCGATTGCGCTTCACCGCGTTTCCGAGCTTCTTCCCCGCAACAAAAGCGACGCGGCCCTCAGGGCCGCGCCCGGCTGGTGTCTGTCGTGTCAGGGCGATCACGAGCGGATGAGAAACCCGGACGCCGGTACGAAACACCTCGTCGATCTCACGGTTAGACCGGATCGTGCGCATTCCGTCACGCCCCGTCCAGGGATTCGAACGGTTACGCCGACAGGACCTCGCGGCCCTTACGGCGGCGATTCGCGAGTATCCGGCGACCGGCACGCGTCGACATGCGCACGCGGAACCCGTGCGTCTTGCTGCGCTTGCGGTTGTTCGGCTGATATGTCCTCTTCACGACCTGCTCCTTTGATCCAGCTCCCGAACGGGAGCAAAGCCCGACGATTATATGCGGCGCCTCCGTGCGGTGTCAACGATTCACCGCCCCCCGGGGTGGTTCAGCCGATGCTTCGTCGAGCCACGAGGGGGAAACCTCGTTCCGAAGTGTCCTCAAATCTGTGGACAGTGTGGAAAACGCAGCGTGTATGGCTGTTGAACCTGTGGACAAGTCCGACTTCTTCATTGTTTGACCCGATGCCCTTTGCTAGTATCTGCCGTGCCCGAGCGTTCTCTCAGTTTCTCGGGAGCACCTTGAAAACACCTGTTCAGAGCGGATGTTGCGCTCCCCCTTTCCAGCTCGGCGCGGAGAGCGGACTGCTTTCTCCACAGAAGATCGGCCCGCTGGCCGCGTCGTAGGACCTCTATCCACAGCATCGGGTCCACAACGCGAGGTCTTTTCAACAGTCGAGGAAAGCAGGAGCCGATACGAAAGCCCATACGCTGGCAGCTTGAGGGTTTGCCCGGGCCGATACGGAAAGGTCTGTCCACAGATGTGGAAAGTTCTGTGGACAAGGGCGAAAAGACCTTGTCAGGGACGCACGGCCTCGGGAGCCGGGCACGTACCCGCTGGTGGCTACGGCTGTTTACAGGTGTTTAAGGAGTCGGCCGCGGGCTCGCGGTTGTTGATAAGCATGTGGATGAACCACCTTTGTGTGAAAAGCGATGGGGGAGAACATGAAGAGTTTTTTCGACGGCCAGACGGCCACTTCGGAGGGGGATAGCGGGGCGCTGCACGCATCAGTACTCGTGGTGCCGCCCCCCGACAAGACGATCGGCTCGCCAGAATGGTCTGCGCGGATCGCCGTGTACGACGCTCCCGCTGCAGCTCCTCGCACCGAGGAAGTCACCGGCTCGTCCGAGGAAGAGCTCATCGAGCAGATAGCGTCCCGCGCCTTCTCTCACGCACGGGACACGGGAGGAGATGTGCCCTACACAGTCATCCGTGAGGTGACGGAGAACTTCATCCACGCTGAGTTCCGGGAGCCTGTAGTATCTATACTAGAGGGCGGTCGTACGATTCGTTTCGCGGACCAGGGTCCCGGCATCTGCGACAAGAAGCGAGCAGTGCTGCCGGGCTTCACAACCGCAACGGGTCGCATGAAGGGCATCATACGAGGAGTCGGGTCGGGCCTTCCCATCGTCAACGACTACCTCGGCTTCTCCGGCGGAAGCCTGGAGATTGACGACAACCTCGGCTCCGGCACGGTCGTGACCATCCGTTCGTCGTGTCGCGAAGAAGAGACGCCGGATCTTCTTCGCTCACCGGGAGAGGGAGCGGCCGTCGAGGAGGAGTCTCCTGCTGTCTCCGTTGCCGGCCTCACCCCGCTGACCACCCGCCAGAAACAGGTCCTGTCCCTCGTCCTCGAACTTGGAGAGGTCGGCCCGACCATCGTCTCCAAGGAGCTCTCGGTAGCGCTTTCAACCGCCTATCGTGACCTCGCGTATCTGGAGCAAGGCGGACTCATCGAGTCAGACGCGTCCGGGAAGCGCGTGCTCACGAGTGAGGGCTCGGCCTACCTCGATAGTCTGTTCGCCCAGTGACTCCACAGGGAGCATCGATGCAAACGTATGACGCAGACCAGATCTGGACCGACGTGCTCGACGTCGTTCGTTCAGAGCTCAACACCCCTACCTTCAAGACGTGGTTCGAGCACACCTCACCGATGGAGGTGAGGGACGACAGTCTGGTGATCGCGGTGCAGAACGAGTTCGCCAGGGAGTGGCTCGAGTCGCGCTACTCTGGACTTCTGCGCTCCGCCCTTCTCCAGGTACTCGGCCAGGAGCTTTCTGTGGAGTTCATCGTGCCCGCGGAGGGTGTCTCGTCTGTGTCCGCGGCTTCGGGCGCGGAGGTTGCCGATGTGATATCGGCCTCAGAACCCGACGCCACCCCGAAGATTCAGAGATCAGAGAGCGGTGAGTTCAACCCCAAGTACACGTTTGGTTCGTACGTCATCGGTGCGTCAAATCAGTTTGCCCACGCTGCGGCACTCGCGGTCGCCGAGGCTCCGGGTCGTGCGTACAACCCTTTGTTCATCTACGGAGGGGTCGGGCTCGGGAAGACCCATCTCCTGCAGGCCATCGGGCACTACGTTCAGACGAGCTTCCCCCACCTGAAGGTCAAATACGTCTCCACCGAACAGTTCACGAATGACTTCATCAACTCGATCGGAGACCGGGACAAGAAGCGGATCGACGGATTCCGTCGTCAGTACCGGACCAACGACGTCCTGCTCGTCGATGACATCCAATTCCTGAAAGGCAAGGAAGGAACGCAGGAGGAGTTCTTCCATACCTTCAACACCCTGCAGCAAGCGGGCAAACAGGTTGTCTTGTCGTCGGACCGGCCCCCAAAAGATATCGAGAAGCTCGAGGAGAGACTTAGAAGCCGTTTCGAAATGGGTTTGATAACAGATATCCAACCACCCGACCTGGAGACGCGCATCGCCATCCTCAGGCGGAACGTAGAGGTGCAGAATCTCTCCGTACCCGACGATGTCCTTTCGTTCGTGGCAGACCGTGTCTCTTCAAACATCCGGGAACTCGAAGGTGCATTGATCCGTGTGATGGCCTTCAGCTCTCTCACCAGGCACCCCGTAGACATCGAACTGGCTCGTGATGTTCTCAAGGACATCTTCCCAGAGAGATCGAAGCGTCCTATCACACTCTCCACGATCCAGAGAGAGGTCTGTAAGTACTACTCTCTCTCCCATTCCGAGCTCGTCGGGGGAAAGCGATCCCAGTCGATCGTCTATCCGCGCCAGATCGCGATGTATCTCGCCCGAGAGCTCACCGAACTCTCACTGCCAGCCATCGGGGCAGAGTTCGGTGGCCGGGATCACACCACGGTCATGCACGCGAAAGCGAAGATAGAGAAGCTGATCAACGCTGACCGGGAGGTATACAACCAGATACAGAGTCTCACGAACCAGATCCGGCAGAAGAGCTGATATTCATCGCTGTGGAGCACTATGTGGACAAGCGGGGGACGGTCTGGGGAACACCACTCCCGCCTGTTGACCGAAGAGAGCACCTGTGGAGTCTGTGGACGGACTGGAGCACTTCACACACATGTTGTCTACAGTGGATACGCCGTGCGTGATGAGGGAGTATGTGGTCTGTCCACACACTCCACAGCCCCTATTACTACTGTTGTTGTCTGAAGATATATAGAAAGGAACAGAAGAGATGAAGCTGACAGTCGCCAGAGGAGAACTCGTGGAGGCCCTCGCGGTGGTAAGCAGAGGACTTTCATCGAGATCGACCCTCCCGATCCTCTCAGGCATCCTCGTGTCGGCCTCGTCAGAGGGGGCTGTGACGCTCCAATCGACCGATCTCGAGGTGTCGGTACGGAGAAGCCTCCCGTTCGTATCGGTAGAGAGGGAAGGAACAATCGTCGTACCGGGCAAACTGTTCACCGATATCGTTCGGTCTCTGCCGGAGGCGGCGGTTACCCTCTCGCTGGAAGCGGAGAGTCTCTCGGTGTCATGTCTTCAGTCGTCGTTCGCGGTGAAGACCCTGCCGGCGGATGATTTTCCCCGCTTCCCTGAAGTGGAGCCGGACAAGTCGATCACGCTCCCGGCTTCGCGAGTCTCGGAGATCGTCAGGCACGTCGCCAAGGCGGTCAGCAGAGACGAGACGCGGCCGGTTCTCACCGGAGTTCTTCTGTCGGTCGAGGGTAGAACGGTCAGGATGGTCTCCACCGATTCATATCGCCTCGCTGTCAAGGAATTGATGATCGAGGGGGGCAGCCTCGAAGACATCCAGGTCGTGGTTCCCGGGAAGGTCATGGAGGAGGTATCCAGGCTCGCACCCCAGGGGGAGGACGTGACTCTGGGAATCAGCGAGAACCAGGCTGTGTTCGCCTTTGGGACCACCGAATTCGTGGCTCGGAGGATCGAGGGAACGTTCCCGAACTACCGCCAGTTGATCCCGAAGGAGAGCGAGACGACCGTCGACGTCTCGCGCGAGGAGATGCTTGCGGCGGTCAAGAGGGTTTCGCTCCTGGCTCAGCACAACACCCCGCTTCGGGTGACAGTGAACAGCGAGGACCAGACCCTTGGCTTGTCTGCGACAACCCATGACGTCGGAGACGCGTCAGAAGATCTGATGTCGAAAGTCGAGGGTTCGGACGTTGAAATCGCTTTCAATCACTCGTTTCTGCTCGACGGGCTTCTTGCCGCGGAGGGGGACTCGGTGCGGATCAGCATCGTGAGCCCACTGAAGCCGGGAGTCATCACCAGCACCGATGATGAAGGATTCCTGTATCTGTTGATGCCGGTGCGGCTCGGATAGGCACATTGGAGGGTCTTCGGGTCTCATCGGTTTCACTGAGCCGCTTCCGGAATCACCGAGAGTGGAGCTCGGAACTTGATCCGGGTCTCACGGTGTTGGTCGGAAGGAACGCGGCGGGCAAGACGAACATACTCGAGGCGATCATGGTGACCGCAACGGGTACGTCGTTTCGCTCCTTTGTCTGGGAAGACCTCGTCATGAGGGGTGAGCAGGAAGTGCGGGTGTCGATCATGTCCTCGCGTGGTGGAACACCCACAGAGATCGATCTACGCATCACGGACCAGGGCGTTCGCGAACACTCGGTGAACGGTACAAGGAAGCGAAAGATGGCCGAGATCGTCGGACGGATTCCACTTGTCTCGTTCGTTCCCGAGGACCTCTCTATGTCCAAGGGTTCGTCCGAGAAGAGAAGAGCCCCGCTGGATGCCCTCGGCGACCGGCTCTCATCGGCGTACTCCGCGCTCAGGGTGGAGTACGCCCGGCTCGTCCGGCAGCGCAATGCTCTGTTGAGGCAGAGAGCGGCCGTTCGGGACCTCGAGCCGTGGGACGACATGCTCGCCTCGGTGGGATCTTCACTGACGATGCATCGCCTCCGGCTCTTGGCTCGGATGAAGGCGCCGGCTATCGCCGCCTACGAGCGGGTGAGCGGAGGGGAGACGCTCGGTGTCGGGTATCTTGCCTCGTGGATCGATGGTTCCGCGGCCGGCATCGACGAGATTGCAGGGATGAGCAGGGAGGAGATAGAGGATGCGATCGGGCAGTCGCTGCGAGGCGGCCTGGAGCGAGAACGGGATCGCGGAATGACCCTCTCGGGGCCCCACAGGGATGACGTGGTCTTGTCGATAGGAGGGCATCCTGCGAGAGCCTACGCCTCCCAGGGGCAGCATCGCACCGTTGCTCTGGCCTGGAAGATGGCCGAGGTCGACGTGGTGCACGAGGTCACCGGAGTGAGGCCGCTGCTCCTGCTCGACGACGTCATGTCCGAACTCGATTCGCGAAGGAGAGCCGAGCTCTCCTCTTACGTGCTCGAGGGGTCTCAGTCCATCCTGACCACGACGAACCTGAGTTACTTCACCGACGACATGCTGGGCGCGGCCACCGTCGTGGAGCTCGGCCGTGGGTGAGCGGAGAGGGAAGATGATCCGCGTCGGCGATGCGATGAAGTCGGTTATACGAGGGTCCGATCGCCGTGGAGGCCTGTTGAAGGCCCGGGCCGCCGAGGTGTGGGAGGAAGTGGTCGGCCCCGATATCGCCGGGCATACCGTCGGCATGGGCGTCCGGGCGGGAGAGCTGAATGTCCACGTGGATTCGCATGCCTGGGCGACTCAGCTCACCTTGATGTCGGAGGAGCTCAGGGACCGGATCAATACAGCTCTTGGTGAGAGCTCGGTAAGGAGCGTCCGGTTCACTGTATCCAGTGCCGTCTCGGAGGCCCGTGCGCAGAAGAACACCGAGGTGCAGGCCCGCAGGAGATACGGCGGGGAGGTGGTCGAGCCGGTGCCCCTGTCAGACGAGGAGACCCGGGAGATCGTCGAGGCCGCGGGGGAGATCGATAGCGACAGCGTGCGCGAGGCGGCGATACGGGCGCGGATACGCGACAAGGAGCTGAAAAAGGGTCGGGAGATGCGGAGCTCGACGCTGGGGCCGTCTGAGGGGCCCAGAGGGGCGAAAACAGACGGTTTACCCTAGCCATTGTGCTAGAATGGGACGAGCGACCACAACATATCGTGGTCGATTCCCCGATACTCCGGCGAGGATCGCCGTGCGAAGGAGTCGGTGTGCCCGAGAAGACATATTCCGGTAAGGACATCCAGGTACTTGAAGGGCTCGAGGCGGTACGCAAGAGGCCCAGTATGTATATCGGCTCAACAGGGCCGAAGGGGCTCCACCACCTCGTTTACGAGGTGGTGGACAACTCCGTTGACGAAGCTCTGGCCGGCTACTGCACGGCGATCGAGATAACCATTCGTCCTGATGGGTCGGTGACGGTCGTCGACAACGGTCGCGGCATCCCGGTCGACAACGTGCCCAAACACCGCAAGCCCGCTGTCGAGGTCGTGCTGACCGTGCTGCACGCCGGTGGCAAGTTCGGCGGCGACGGGTACAAGGTCTCCGGCGGGCTGCACGGCGTCGGCGTCTCCGTCGTCAACGCGCTGTCCAGCCGACTCGATGTCGAAGTCAAGCGCGACGGGAAGATATGGTCCCAGTCCTTCGATCACGGGAAGCCGACCGGCTCCCTGACCTCTTCCGGGCGCACCAAGACGAGCGGTACCAGCATCACGTTCTGGCCCGACGCGAAGATCTTCGAGACAGTCGATTTCGACTTAGAGACGCTCTCCACGCGCATGCGCGAGACGGCGTTTCTCAACAAGAACCTGAAGATCACTCTCACCGACGAGCGCGAGCTCGAACCCCGGCGCGAGGAGTTCCGCTACGCGGGCGGCATCATCGACTTCGTGAAGTACATCAACGAGTCCAAGGACACCATCCACAACAAGGTCATCTACTTCGAGGCAGAGGGGCCCGAGGGCGTGGCCGAAGTCGCGATGCAGTGGAACACCGGCTACTCGGATTCGGTGCTTGCATTCGCCAACAACATCAACACCCACGAGGGAGGGACCCACCTCGAGGGCTTCAAGAACGCGCTCACCCGCACGATCAACGACTACGCCAGACGCCAGAGCATCCTCAAGGAGAAGGACGACAACCTATCAGGCGAGGACATCCGCGAGGGCCTGGTGGCCATCATCTCGGTGAAGCTGCGCGACCCCCAGTTCGAGGGACAGACCAAGACCAAGCTCGGCAACACCGAGATGCGAGGCTTCGTCCAGTCGGCGGTCATGCAGGCTCTCGCCGAGTACCTGGAGGAGCACCCGAAACCGGCCCGCTCGATCGTCAACAAGTCGGCCCAGGCGGCCAAGGCCCGCGCTGCGGCCCGCAAAGCGCGAGAGCTCACCAGGCGCAAAGGGCTTCTCGAGTCCTCGACGCTTCCGGGCAAGCTCGCAGACTGCTCTGTGCGCGACGCCGAGCTCACCGAGATCTACCTCGTTGAGGGAGATTCGGCGGGTGGCAGCGCCAAGCAGGCCAGGGACCGCTCGTTCCAGGCGATCCTCCCGCTCAAGGGCAAGATACTCAACGTGGAGAAGGCCGGCATCAACCGGGCGCTCGCCTCCGACGAGATCCAGGCGATGATCACCGCACTGGGGACCAGCATCGCCGAGGAGTTCGACCTGGGTAACGCTCGCTACCACAAGATCATCATCATGACCGACGCCGACGTTGACGGCGCACACATCCGGTGCCTCATCCTGACCTTCTTCTACCGCTACATGCGGGAGATGATCGAGGCGGGCTACGTCTACATCGCACAGCCTCCGCTCTTCAAGGTGTCGGTCGGCAAGAGGCATGAGTATGCCTACACGGAGAAGCAGCTGCAGCAGATCCTCGCCCAGCTGCCGGAGGGCTCCAAGTACAGCCTGCAGCGGTACAAGGGTCTCGGTGAGATGAATCCCGAGCAGCTGTGGGAAACGACGATGGACCCCTCCCGGCGCACGTTGATGCAGGTGACGGTCGATGACGCGCTCGGTGCGGAGAAGTCCTTCGTTGACCTCATGGGAGACCAGGTCGAGCCGAGGCGCGAGTTCATCCAGCGGCACGCCAAAGACGTGCGATTCCTGGATATCTAGGTGCGGTTGGGCAGGTGAGGTATGGCGCATGGGCCACAGAGGCGAGAGCCGAGGAAGTTCGAGCCCCCGCCATGGGAGCGGGAGCAGTTCGAGCGGCTCGAGCGCGAACGGACGCGCGACGCCCCGCCACGGGAGCGAGATCCGGAGGAGCCGGTAGCGGACGCGTTGGCGCCGGCGGAGCCGGAGGCAGCTGGACCCGCCGCGGAACGGCAGGAAGCGCCCTCGGTGCCCGGAGTCGACGCGATGCTGCTGGCGCTGAAGGCCGAGGAGCCCTCGGCCGTGGAGGGCGCGTGGAGATTCGGCCTGGTCGCCGCCGCGTTGGTAGGGATGATCGGGTTGATGCTCGTGATCTGGGGCATGGTGGCGCTCGCACGAAGTGCGGGGAGTGGACCGGCCGGGATCATGGGCGCGACGATCATGAGCGTGATGGGTGGCCTGTTCTTCGGGCTAGCGGTATGGATGGGTGCGCGTAGCCTCAAACAGCGAGGAGTGCTCTAAGTGGCAGAAGACATCACGGGCGGAACCGTAATACCGATGGACATCCAGCAGGAGCTCCGCGAGAGCTTCCTGGAGTACTCCATGAGCGTCATCGTCGCGCGCGCGCTGCCCGACGTGCGCGATGGCCTGAAGCCGGTACACCGCCGCATCTTGTATGCGATGAATGAATCGGGCCTGACCGCAGGCCGCTCCTATAAGAAGTCAGCGTGGACCGTCGGTGAGGTCATCGGCAAGTACCACCCCCACGGTGACGTCGCCGTCTACGACACGATGGTCCGCATGGCCCAGGACTGGGCGATGCGCGCGCCGCTCGTGGACGGTCACGGCAACTTCGGGTCCGTGGACGGCGACTCGGCAGCTGCCATGCGGTACACGGAGGCGCGCCTTCAGAAGATCTCTATGGAGCTGCTGCGCGATCTGGAAAAAGAGACCGTGGACTTCGGGCTCAACTACGACGAGTCGCTCCGCGAGCCGCTCGTCCTTCCGGCTCGCTACCCCAACCTGCTCGTGAACGGCTCCGCCGGCATCGCGGTCGGCATGGCCACCAACATCCCGCCGCACAACCTCGGCGAGGTGATCGACGCCACCACGATGCTCATCGACAACCCCGAGGCCACGGCCGAGGAGCTCATGGCGATCGTGCCCGGCCCGGACTTCCCGACCGGCGGCATCATCATGGGCAAGGAGGGCATCCGGGACGCGTACGCCACCGGGCGTGGCTCGATCAAGGTGCGGGGCAAGGCGCACATCGAGCAGACGTCGACCGGTCGCACCCGCATCATCATCACCGAGATCCCCTATACGGTGAACAAGTCCAAGCTCGTGACCAAGATCGCCGAGTTGGTGCGCGAGAAGAAGCTCACAGAGATCAGCGACCTGCGCGACGAGTCCGACCGCAAGGGCATGCGCATCGTCGTCGAGCTCAAGCAGGCGTGCATCCCGCAGGTTGTTCTCAACAAGCTCTACAAGCACACGCCGCTTCAGACCGGTTTCGGCGTCATCATGCTCGCGCTGGTTGACGGCGTCCCGCGCACGCTCACCCTGCGGGAGGTGCTGAACCATTACATCGACTTCCAGAAGGAGGTCATCACCCGCAGGACCCGGTTCGAGCTGCGCAAGTCCGAGGAGCGGGCCCATATCCTCGAGGGCTACGTCATCGCGCTCGACAACATCGACGAAGTGATCAAGATCATCCGGGGCAGCGCGGACGACAGCGAGGCGAAAGCCCGGCTCATCGAGCGCTTCGGTCTCTCCGAGGCCCAGACCGATGCCATCCTCGAGATGCGCCTGCGCCGCCTGACCGGGCTGGAGCGAGGCAAGATCGAGGAGGAGCTCGCCGAGCTGCGCGAGAGGATCGCCTGGTACAAGAAGGTGCTCGGTGACATGCAGCTCGTCCTCAACATCATCAAAGAGGAGATGGCCGAGGTTCGCGCCAAGTTCGCTAACGATCGCCGTACGGAGATCACCGGTACCGCCCACGACCTCGACGTCGAGGACCTTATCGCCGAGGAGGACATGGTCGTCACGATCACGCAGGCCGGCTACGTCAAGCGGCTGCCGGTCGCGACGTTCCGCCAGCAGAAGCGTGGCGGTAAGGGCGTGGCCGGCACGAACCTGCGTGAGAACGACTTCGTCGAGCACCTTTTCATCAGCTCGACCCACGACTACGTTCTTTTCTTCTCGACTGCGGGCAAGGTCTACCGGCTCAAAGTCCACGAGCTGCCGGTCGGGTCGCGCCACGCGCGCGGTACCGCCATCGTGAACCTGCTGCCGTTCGCGCAGGACGAGCGGATCGCGGCCGTCATCAACACACGCGAGTTCTCTCCCGACGACTACCTGCTCTTCGCCACCAAGCACGGCATGAGCAAGAAGACGGCGATGGATGCGTACGACCGCAGCCGGCGTGACGGGCTCATCGCGATCAATCTGCGCGACGGCGACGAGCTGATCAGCGTGCGCCGGGTGCGCGACGGCGAGAGGGTCGTCATGGTGTCGACGGCCGGCAAGGCGATCGTCTGGGACGAGGCGGATGCCCGCCCGATGGGACGCGACACGATGGGCGTCAAGGGCATGTCGCTCAAGTCCGGCGAGAGCGTGCTCGGCATGGAGATCGCACCGCTGGACAGCGAGCTGTTCGTTGTGACCGAGCGTGGCTACGGCAAGCGCACGCCCATGTCGGACTACCCGATCCAGAGACGAGGCGGGATGGGCGTCAAGACGATTCAGGTCACGGCGAAGAAGGGCGTGCTGGCCGGGATGAAGGTCGTGCAGCCCACCCACGAGCTCATGCTCATCTCCGAGGAGGGCGTGATCATCCGGGTCCGGGCCGAGGACGTCTCCCGGCTCGGCCGATCGACGCAGGGCGTGAAGGTCATGAACGTGCCGGAATCCGACCGGGTCTGCGGCATCGCCCGCGTATCGTCGAGCAACAAGCGCAAGGCGAAGGTCGCCGAGGGCCAGGGCCAGCTCGTCCCCGAGCCCGGCGTCGAAAGCGCCACTGCGCCATCGTGTCCGGCGCCGGTATCGGAGGCCGAGCGCGAGGCGGCTGCCGAGGAGCTTGCGAGCGAGGAGTTCGAGGACCTCGGTGAGGAGTAGGGCGAGCTGACATGACCCCGACAGGACTCGGCGGTCGAGTCAGGGCGCTCCTCTTCGACCTCGACGGCACGCTCATCGACACGGTAGCGCTCATCCTGAGCTCGTTTCGCTATGCAACGAACGAGGTGCTGGGCGCCCCGCTCCCCGACGAGGTGCTCATGCGCAACGTCGGGGTACCGCTCGCCATCCAGATGCGGGAGTTCGCTCCGGACCACGCCGACGAGCTGTTGCGCGTGTACCGCGAGCACAACTCGAAGATCCACGACGACATGGTTGCGGAGTACCCCGGCACGCACGCCACACTCGAAGGGCTCGCCGCCCGCGGGTTCCCGATGGGGGTCGTTACCTCGAAGGGAACCCCTATGGCGCGCCGCGGGTTGGACGCGTTCGATCTCGGCCGCTTCTTCGAGGTGGTCGTTACCTCGGATGACGTCGACGTCTACAAGCCCGAGCCCTACCCGCTGATCTACGCCGCGGAACTCATGGGAGTCCGTGCTGAGGAGTGCCTCTACCTTGGCGACAGCCCGCACGACATGGCTGCGGCGATCGCCGCCGGAGCGGTCCCGGTGGCAGCGCTCTGGGGAGCATTCAGCGCCGAGTCCGTGCTCGAGCCGGGGCCTGATTTCGCCCTGAGATCGATCGTCGAACTGCCCGGGCTGCTCGAAGGTAGTGGCGACGAGCACCGGGTAGTTCATAGTGATGGCTACACCTCCGGCAGCAGGCGGTATCTGCCCGGATGGGAATCGATGTAAGGTGTGAGGAATCCGGTCGACTCCGAGGAGGAGCCCGTGTCGTTGAGAGGCAAGATACTAGCGGCAGTCGGTGCGCTTGTGGTCGTCGGCGCGATCGCCGCCGCCGTGGTGGTCACGACAACCCGTCCGGCTGCAGACGTCGAGACCGTCAAGGCCGAGGTCCGGGACTTATCGGTCACCGTGACCGCGTCGGGCAGGGTGGAGTCGGGCGTGAGAGCCGATGTCTTCCCGCCCACGGCGGGGGTGCTCGCCGAGTTGCGCGTGACTGACGGTCAGCGGGTGACTGCCGGCACCGTGCTCGCTGTGCTCGACACCGGCCCGCTCGAGATCGCGGTCGCCCAGGCCGAGGCGGGACTTGCCCAGGCCGAGGCGGGACTTGCGTCCGTCGATGAACAGGCGCCGACAAGTGCTGACGTCGCAGCAGCCCGGGCGGCGACCGACGCTGCGTGGGCGGCATACCGCTCTGCACAGGCTGGAGCCAACGCTGTCGGAAGCCAGGCGCCGTCCCAGTCCGATCTGGCCGCCGCCGCGGCAGCGACCGCTGCAGCGAAGGCCGCCTACGAGCAGGCGGCGGAAGCATACGACTCGCTGAAGGCTCTCCACGAGATGGTGCCGACGCCACCCGACCTGCCCAGTCTCGCGGCCGCCGAGGTGGCTCGCGATCAGGCATACGCGGCCTACCTGGGAGCTCAGTCGACCGAGCGACAGCTGCGATCGGTCGATCTCTCCGGCCAGCAGGCTGCAGCCGACGCCGGCGTCGATCAGGCATACGCCGCCTATCTCGGGGCAAAGGCGCAGCAGGAGAAGCTGGAAGACCTCGACCTCTCGTCCCAGCGTCGTGCAGCCCGTGCCGCGGTCGACCAAGCGCGCGAAGCACTCGCGCTGGCCAGCGAGAACCTCGCGGGCGCCGAGCTCGTTGCGCCGATCGACGGGGTCGTGCTCTTCAATGCCCTGGGCACTCCCTCCTCGGACGGCACGGTTCCCAAGGCAGCCGTCGACGCCGGAGTGGCGCCGCAAGCCGCACCGTTCACCATCGTCCAGCTCGAGGCGGCCCGCTTCACGGCCGAGGTGGACGAGGTGGATGTCGAGCTCGTCGAGGAAGGAATGAACGCAACGGTGCGCCTCGACGCCTTCGCCGATCGCTCGTTCGAGACGACCGTTACCGAGATCAGGCCAGCCGCGACACTCACCCCGACCGGCGGAACGGTCTTCCCGGTCTACCTGCGTCTGGCGGGCGGGGACGCCAACATCTTGCTTGGCATGAAGGGTGACGCCACGATCGAGGTCAGCCGCGTGCAGAACGTGACAACGGTTCCGGTCGAAGCGCTCTTCGATGAGGCCGGGGATACGTTCGTCTACGTTGTCGACGATGGGCGTCTCGCCCGTACGCCGGTGGAGGTAGGCACCTTCACTGAGACTGCGGTCGAGATACGCTCCGGCATCTCTGATGGGACGGAGGTCGCCCTGTCGAGTGCGACCGAGTTCGAGGACGGCATGACCGTTCGCGTGCGATAACGATGGAAGACCTCGTACGTGCGGGCGCCACCAACGAGCCCTGTGATGATGCCCGGGTAGTTCTCGAGGCGCGTGGAGTTTCCAAGACCTACCATCTCGGTGAGGTTGACGTGCATGCGTTGCGCGGGGTCGACCTGTCGATCTGTGACGGCAGGATGCTCTCGCTCATGGGCCCGAGCGGCTCGGGTAAGTCCACACTCATGCACATCATAGGGCTGCTCGATCGGCCCTCCGAAGGAAGCGTCATCGTCGAGGGCGAAGAGGTCTCACGGATGGCGCCCAACGAGCTCGCCGCCGTGCGCAACCGCCGCATCGGCTTTGTCTTCCAATCGTTCAACCTGCTTGCGCGCACCTCGGCGCTTGCGAACGTCGAGCTCCCGCTCGTCTACGCCGGCGTCTCCGGCAACGAACGCTCCCGCCGCGCACGCGAGGCCCTCGAACGCGTCGGCCTCGGCGACCGGATGGGCCATCTGCCCAACCAGCTGTCGGGTGGCCAGCAGCAGCGCGTGGCCATCGCCCGTGCCCTGGTGACCGAGCCGTCGATCGTGCTTGCCGACGAGCCCACCGGCAACCTTGACTCGGTCTCCGGTGTCGACGTGATGACGATCTTGCAGGAGCTCAACGCCCACGGCATCACGGTGGTGCTGGTGACCCACGATGACACCGTCGCCCGCCATGCCGAGCGCATCGTGCGCTTGCGCGACGGGATGGTCGTGAGCGACGAGGCGGTTGCCGATCGCATCCGGGCATCCGAGCGCCGCGATGCCGTCGTCGAGGAGGCAGGTGGCGAAGGGTGAACCTCCTCGAGAGCATGCGCATCGCGCTGCGCGCCCTGAACGCCAACAAGGTCCGCAGTGCGCTCACCATGCTGGGCGTGATCATCGGAGTGGCTGCTGTCATCCTGTTGGTGGCTATCGGAACCGGCGTGCAGGACGAGATCACGGGTTCGATCGAAGGGCTCGGCTCGAACCTCATCTTCGTTTTCGCCGGCAACTTCGAGGAAGGCCCGGGCGGAGGAGGTCCGGGGGGCATCTCAACCAGGCAGTTCACGATCGAAGATGCCGACCTCCTCCAGCGTCGACTGGGACCGGAGCATGCGGTCGTACCGGTCATCCAGGGTCCGCTCTCGCTTCGAGTGGGCAACCGCACGATGCGCACCACCGTGGCGGCAGGCAATGAGAACGCCGGGGAGGTCTTCGGTGGCGACTATCTGGGAGGTCGGGGATACCGTCGCAGCGAGGTGTCGGCAAGCGCGCGGGTGATCGTACTCGGCGCGACCGTGCGCGACAGGCTCTTCCCGAACACCGACCCGGTAGGCGAGGCGATCAGCGTGAACGGGCAGCGCTTCACCGTCATCGGGCACGTGGCGGCGCAAGGCGGCTCGCTCACCGGCGACCAGGACAACCAGGTCTACATGCCGATCACGGTCGCTCAACGTCTCATCGGGACTACAGACGTCGGGCTCATCGCCGTGAAGGCCGCCGATGCCGAGGACGTCGAGAGCTTGCAGCGGCGCATCCGCCAGGTGCTGCGCCCGCGCTTCGGTGACGAGTTCAGCGTCTTCTCCCAGGACCAGACGCTCGGCATTTTCCAGCAGATCCTCGGCACGCTCACCTTCATGCTCGCCGGCATCGCCGGCATCTCGCTGCTGGTGGGCGGCATCGGGATCATGAACATCATGCTGGTGAGCGTGAGCGAACGGACCCGGGAGATCGGCATCCGCAAAGCCGTGGGCGCGCGCACCTACGACATCATGAGCCAGTTCGTGATCGAGGCAGTGACGCTCTCGGTCGCGGGGGGAGTCGTGGGTATCGCCATCGGTGCGCTCGGGGCGCGCGTGCTCACCCAGTGGGTCCCGACCGAGGTGACGGCGTGGGCAGTGGCTCTCGCGTTCACGTTCTCGGCCGGAGTGGGCATCTTCTTCGGCGTGTATCCGGCGTACAAAGCTTCGAGGCTCGACCCGATCGAGGCACTGCGGTACGAGTAGCGGCGCGCGCGGACTAGCCCTGGAAGTCCTCGGGGTCCACACCTTCGAGGAACTCCCGGAACTGCTCGACCTGCGTCTCCTCGTCCTCCTCGGTCACCTCTACCACGGCGGCTTCGTCGAGCACCTGCTCAGAGATGAAGATCGGCGCTCCTGTGCGCACGGCGAGCGCGATGGAGTCGCTCGGCCGGGCATCGACCTGAAGGCTCATGTCACCGGGACCCGAAAGCACGATGAGCGCGTAGAACGTCCCGCTCTCGATCCGCGTGATCTCGACACGCTCGACCTCGGCACCGAGTGCTTTGATGGCGTCCTTGAGCAGGTCGTGCGTCATCGGGCGTGGGGGAGCGATGTCCTGCAACGCGAGAAGGATGGCTGTCGCCTCGTTCTGTCCGATCCAGATCGGCAGCAGGCGGCCTCCGGTGTCGTCTCCCTCGAGGGGACGCAGGATGATGACCGGCTGATTGCTTGCCGAGTCGACACTGAGACTTGCGATCCCCACGGGTATCACGGCCCGCACCCCCCTTCATGCTCCTACGCTGTACGTTCCACTATCATACGTGAAGGTATCCGCCATCGCGGGGGCGGCGAGGCCAGGGGAGACCCGATGATGGAGATCGAGGTCCGCACGCAGCGGCGCGAACAGCTTGTCGACGTCACGGCGCAGGTAGCCGGAGCGCTTGCTGCGTCGGGTGTGGCCGAGGGGATCGCGCACATCTGGTGCCCGCACACCACCGCGGGGATCACCGTGAACGAGGCCCCCGACCCATCGGTTGCCGAAGACATCGTCGAGGGACTCGGCCGACTGGTGCCGCGGGATGCCGCATGGCGCCACGCGGAAGGCAACTCCGATGCGCACCTGAAAGCGTCGCTGGTCGGGGCATCGGCGAGCGTTCCGGTCTCGGGGCTCTAAGCGTTGGCGCTCCTGAGCAGGGAGATGCTTGACGCTCCCGCGAGCGTTGGGCTATGGTACGGAAGCGTTTCGCCCGATTGGGCGGGGCCCGTAGCTCAGTTGGTTAGAGCGCACGGCTGATAACCGTGAGGTCAGTGGTTCGAATCCACTCGGGCCCACCATGAGACAACACGTCAGACGGGGTATCTGCCCCGTCTGATTGTGTTATGCGGAACTCCTCCGCTCCCGGATGTGGTCATGGACGGGCAGGTCCGCGTCAGCCGCCCTTGCGCCCGATCCACGGCACCAGCACCGGCGTCCGCCGCTTGTAGTCCTCGTACTCCTCCTGCCCGCCCCACTTCTCCTCGGCCTTCCTCTCCAGAAGAGGGATGCCGCTCACGCGCGTGAGCGGCAGGTAGACGAAGACCGGCGATACCAGCGTCGCGAGTTGCCAGCCGCGAAGAACGGGGAGCGCGATGAGCGCCACGCCGGTCCAGAGCACGATCTCGCCGAAGTAGTTGGGGTGGCGCGACAGCGCCCACAGGCCCGAGCTGATGAATGCACCTTCGTTTGCAGGTTGGGCCCGGAAGCGGCTCTTCTGGTAGTCCGCTACCACTTCGATCGAGAATCCCGCTGTCCACGCTGCCAGCCCCACGAGCATGAGGGTGTCGACCCCGGCACGCGTCTGTGAGGTGACGGCGGCAAGCGCCGCTGCGAGCGTCAGGCTCACCCACAGCCCCTGCAGCGTCCACGTCATAAGGAATCGGGCGAAGGAGCGCTTGAGCTCGTCGAAGCGGCTGTCTTTGCCGGATCGCAGGACGCGTCGGAACAAGAAGGTACCCAGTCGCCCTGCCCATACGAGCACGAGCACCAGCAGCAGCATGGAGCGCGCGTCGGCGTACGCGCTCGACGCGACAGCGAACACCATGACCGAGATGTACGTGAGGCTGCCGGTCAGGTCGTAGTAGCGCTCGGTGCGCATCACGTAGGAGGGGATGAAGACCACCCACTGCACGAGGAAGGCGAGCACCACCCCGAGTGCGAACACCGGAACCCCGCCCAGGGTGGAGCCCCCTGCGAACCAGCCCACGCGATCGCGCCGGCAAGCAGGAGCGCGGCGGCCGAGGCTCCGAGCGCCGCACCCTGCTTGCCGGCCATTACCTGTCCTGCCGCGTCCGCACCTACGCCGACGTCCACCCGGCGTCGGTCGCCAGCACGGCACCGTTGATGCCCTTCGCCTCGCCGGAAGCGAGGAAGAGCGCGACGTGCGCGATGTCCTCGGGCTTGAGCTGCCACGGGATCATCCCGTACCACTTCTGCAGGCGCTCGCTGGCCTTCGGATCCATCTTCGTGGGGTCGATACTCTGCATGATGTTGGTCTCGACCGCTCCGATCGCGATCAGATTGCACCGGATACCATCGTGCGCGTAGATGTAGGCGGTGCTCCGGGTGAGGCCCTTGAGTGCATGCTTCGAAACGGTGTAGGCGGCACCCGCGGCCGCGCCTCCCTGTCCGGCGACCGAGCCGCTGTTGACGATGGACCCGCCGCCGCCCTTGATCATCTCCGGCACGGCCGCGCGTGTCAGGCACATCGGGCCGTACACGTTGATGCCCATGACCCTGTTCCACATCTCGTCTTCGAGTTCGGCAACGCCCTGGTTGAGGTCCATCACGCCTGCGTTGTTGCAGAGAACATCGAGCCGGCCGAAGGTGTCCACGGCGCTCTTCACTATGCGCTCGCAGTCCTCACGCTTCGAGACGTCGCCCTGCACCCCGACCACATCGCGACCCGCGTCGCGAAGCTCAGCGACTATGCCGTCGAGCGACTCCTGATTCCAGTCGGCTGCGACAATCTTCGCGCCCTGCGTTGAGAAGATCTGTGCCATCGATCGGCCCATACCTGAGCCTGCGCCGGTGATGATTGCAACCTTACCCTCGAGCATCAACATGTCTCTCTCCCTCTTCCCGTGCTCGTCGAACATGCCGGTGTTCTTCCGTTCCAGAACCACAGTCCGAATCCTCCCGGCTGTCGGTTCAGAATGTACCCTCGCGAACCAGCGTGCGAACGCCTGCTGTGCCCTGCGCGTTCAGGGGCGAAGCCCGACCTGCATGACATCGATCGTGCGGTAGGAAAAACCTGCCCGGCAAAACGCAAGGTAGAAGCGCCACATGCGGATGAACCGTTCGTCGAATCCGAGCGCACGCACCTCGGGGTGGGCGGCGTCGAACCGCTGCAGCCACGTGTCGAGGGTGCGGGCGTAGGAGTCGCCGATGAAGCGCGGCTCATCCGTTGCGAGACCGGCATCGCGGGCGGCCTTGTCGAAGCGCTCGGGACTCGGCAGCATGCCACCGGGGAAGATGTAGCGCTGGATGAAGTCCGGGCCGCTGCGGTACGCCTCGAAGCGCGCCTCGGGGATGGTGATCGTCTGCAGCGCCGCGGCTCCTCCGGCCTTCATCAGTTCGCGCACGCGCTTGAAGAAGACGGGCCAGTACTTCTCTCCGACCGCCTCGAACATCTCGATCGACACGAGCCGGTCGTAGGTCTCGGAAACGTCGCGGTAGTCCTGCAGCCGGATCTCGATCCTGTCCTCCAGGCCCTCCTCGGCCACGCGCGCCTTCGCGAAGTCGTGCTGCTCCTGCGAGAGGGTGACCCCCGTCACTCGGCACCCGGCCTGCTTGGCAGCGTGGATGGCGAACCCGCCCCAGCCGCACCCGATCTCGAGCAGGTTCGAGCGGCTGTCGGGATCGGCGATCTCCAGGATGCGGTCCCACTTGCGGTGCTGTGCCTCGGCCAGATCGCTGCAGTCCTCCTCGAAGCAGGCGGCCGAGTACGTCATCGTATCGTCGAGCCACAGACGGTAGAAGTCGTTGCCGAGGTCGTAGTGTGCGGCAATGTTGCGCTTCGAGCCGCGACGGCTGTTGAAGCGAAGAGCGTGCGTCAGCCGGTCGAGGAACCCGGCACGCCGGTTCGCTCCGTCCATACCGCCCGCCGTCATGCCGGCCGCACCGAGATCGAGCACTGCTCGCAGGTCCGGGGTGTCCCACTCGCCGGCCATGTAGCTCTCGGCGAGCCCGAGAGAACCTTCGCGCGCGATACGTCGTGCGACATTGTGGTCGTGCAGGGTGACCCGAGCGTGCGGTCCCGGCTCCCGTCCTTCGTACGTCGTGCTGCCGCCGCGGGGCCACGTGATCTCGAGGCCGCCTGCGGGAAGCCCGCGGTCAAGCATCGTGTCGACGACGCGCTCGGTCAGCGTGGACGGACCCTTCCCGTCGATGGTGCGTGCTGCGCTCACCCTAGGTGGTCTCCTCGGCCGGGGGCTCGGTGCGCGGTACGTACTTGATGCGCTTGGCGACGATGCGCAGTGCCTGGAAGTGGATGAGCAGCCAGGCCCGTGCCGACATCGGCCCGAAACGCAGGAAGGTCCTTACGATCTGCCCGTCGGTCAGCGGGCGGGCACCGAGCGAGACCGCAGCCACGAGAAGGAGCGGACCCTTCACGTAGTCGAAAATGCTGACCGACAACCGCTCGGCAGGTTCACTGACGTGGAACCGGTAGCGCGCATCCATCTCGATGAAGGGTGATACGTGGAACACCTTCACCTTCTCCGGTGAGCTGCGCCAGTCGTACGGTGCCCCGCCGTTGTGCAGCAGGTAGTTGTGGTGATCGCCGAAGGTGTTCTGTACCTCCGCGAGAACGGCAATGGGTGTGCCGTCGGCGTGGAAGCAGTACCAGAACGACACCGGGTAGAACTTGAATCCGAGGACGCGCGGGAAGGTGAGCAGGCGCACGGGGCCACCCTCGAGATCGATGCCTGCGCGGGCGAGGGTGGCGTCGATCCAGGGACGCCAGGGCGAGCCGTCGCGGGGACCGTGGTCCTTCAGTCTCAGCGAGAAGAGATTCGGCCTGTCCACCGAGAAGAGCCTCAGCGACGCATCGAGGGCATCGAGTTCGTCGAGGTCCGCGTAGACGAAGTACACACCGTAGCGGAACCGGTTGACGCGAGGGACCTTCCGCTCGTGAGCAACGGTCCCGACGTAGAGCGTGCTGTGCACCGGGGTTTCCATGCCTGAATCCTATACGACCTGCGTGCGGCTCGCGTCAAGCTCGTCGGCCCACGGCAGCCCGGCACCGATCGCCTCGGCGACGCGCACCGCGGAGAGCAGACCGTCCTCGTGGAACCCGTATCGCTGCCACGCACCGGTGAACCATGTCCCGCGCCAGCCCTGGATCTCGGCGAGACGCCCCTGCGCCGCCATCGCGTCTGCCGAGAAGAGCGGGTGCGTGTAGGCGATGCGCGCGATGATGTGCTCCGGGTCGGGCTCGCGCACAGGGTTGAGCGTGACGAGCAGGGGAGTCTCGACTCCGAGCGGCTGGAGCCGGTTCAGGTAGTACGTCAGCGACAGGCCGCCGCCGGTCATCTCCGCAGCTTCGGAGTAGTAGTTCCACGAGGCGTGCGTACGCTCGAGCGAGGGCAGGAACGAGGTGTCGGTGTGTAGCACGGTGTCGTTGGGGCTCGCGCCGAACGCGCCGAGGATCTCGCGCTCGGCGTCGGACGGGTCGGCAAGCATTCCGAGGGCCTGGTCCGCATGGGACGCGATCACCACCGCGTCGTAGAGCTCCTCACCGCCCGGCCACTGCACGACGACGCCCTCTGGCCGTCTCTCGATCCGCTCGACGGGAGCCGACACGCGAGTCGTTCCGGAGATCGACCGCGCGGCCGCGTCGACGTAGGTCCGGCTCCCGCCGACCACGCTTCGCCACTGCGGCTTGCCGGTTATGTGCAGCAATCCGTGGTTGTCGCAGAAGCGCAGGAACGACTTGGCCGGGAATCCGAGCATCTGCCCCGGGGGCGTCGACCAGATCGCAGAACCCATCGGGATGAGGTACCAGTCGGCGAATCCCTTGCCGAGCCCCTCGCGATGCAGCAGCTCACCTAAGGTGAGCGAGTCCAGGCTGTCGTCAGCCAGCAGCCGCTCGGCCATGCCCGAGAAGCGCACGATGTCGACGAGCATGCGCAGGAACGCCGGGCTCACGAGGTTGCTCCGCTGGGCGAAGACCGAGTCAAGGCCCTTGCCGGCCCACTCGATCCCCTCGCCGGGGCACTGCACGGAGAAGGACATGTCGCTCGACGAGTGTTCGATCCCCAGGCGCTCGAAGAAGCGGATGAGGTTCGGGTAGGTTCGCTTGTTGTAGACCATGAAGCCGGTGTCGGCCGGAACGATCCTCCCGCCGAGAAGCACGTCGTGAGTATGCGCGTGCCCCCCGAGTCTGTCATCGGCCTCGAAGAGGTCCACTTCGTGCATGGGTGAGAGCAGCCACGCCGCTCCGGTTCCGGATATTCCCGAGCCGACGACACCTATCCTCACGTGTTCCCCCCTCCGTTCACGCGCACCGTCCCGTGCGCACCGGTCTCGGGTATATGTTCCCGAAGGAGGCGCTCGAAACCCCGGGCGCCCCGCGGGAAATGGAGGTTTCGACGTGTCGCTCATCCTGATCACCGGCGTGTCCACCGGAATCGGACGCGCCCTTGCAGAGCGCTTCGCTCGCGACGGGTGGACGGTCGTCGGAACGGTTCGCGATGCGTCCAAGATGGCCGACGTGCAGTGGCCGGGAGAGGTGCGGCTCGAGACCGCAGATCTTGCCGAGCGCGGGTCGGGTCGGGCCCTCGCCGGGCGAGTGCTTGCCGCCCATGGGACACCCGACGTGGTGGTCAACAACGCCGGCACGCTTGAGTTCGGCCCGGTGGAGGACGAATCTCCCGACTCCGCGGAGGAGGTCTTCCGCGTTAACGTCTTCGAGCCGGTCGAGATCATCCGGGCGCTCGCACCCGCGATGCGCTCGGCAGGCGGGGGAACCGTGGTGAACGTGACCTCGCTCGGCGGGCGGATGGTCTTTCCCTTCTTCACGACATACAACTCCAGCAAGCATGCGCTCGAGGGGTACTCGGAAGGGCTCTGGCACGAGCTCCAGCTCTCGAAGATACGCGTCAAGGCGGTCGAGCCGGGGTTCGTCGAAACCGCGGTGTGGGGTAAGTCGGTGCGCAACCGGGGAGACACCCCCTACCAGGGCACCGGTCCGTACGGCCCGGCGATGGAGACGATGGTCGGTTTCGAAGGGTCGATCGCGAACCGCTCGACGCCGGAACAGGCCGCCGAGGAGATACGAACGGCGATTCTCGATCCCTCAGACCGGCTTCGCTACCCGGTTGCCGCCTACGCCCGCCCGATGCTGCGTGCGCGCCGCTGGCTCGGAGACCTGAGGGTGATGCGCTTCTTCCACTCCCGGTGGATGGGGAAGTAGGCGACGGGAGCACGCGGGCGCTTGCGTTGTCATACCAAGATGCATACAATCGGTATGAACGATTGGCTGTCCGAGGAGTAAGCATGGCTGCACGCGTTACGATCACACTGCCCGAGGACGTGCTCGATAGACTCGACACGATCGCTCGCGAGGAGGGCGTGGCACGCAGCGAGGTCGTTCGTGAAGCTGCGGCGCACTATCTCACGGCGCATGCCACGCGCGCCGAGGCCGATGCGCGCAAACATGCCGTCGATGACGGGATCGTATGGCTCGAAGGGCTTGCGATGTCCGGCTCAGCAGCTCCCGGCGTAGACAGCCTGGCGGTCCTTCGGGAGCTTCGGGGAGACGAGGCGGCCGGCACTCCGCTCGAACACGATGGGCGCAGGAGTGAGAGGCGTCGATGAACACGGTGGTGCTCGATGCCTCGGTAGGCGTCAAGTGGTTTCGCGACGAGTCCGGTTCGGCGGAGGCCCGCGCGATGCTTCGGTCGCACGGCTCCGGAGAGATACGGATCGTGGTGCCGTCGCTGTTCGTGTACGAGTTCGCGGGTGTGGCCACGCGACTTCTCCAGCTCGATGAGGCACGGGATCTGTGGGCACGCTTCCTCGACTGGCGCATCAGCGTGCGCGAGGTCGGGGATTCGCTGATGCGCGACGCGTTCGACATCCGCGAACGGTATGGCTGCACGCTGTACGACGCGCTCTCACCCGCACTTGCAGCGCAGATCGGGGCGACTCTCTGCTCGGCCGATCGCCGCGCCCATGGCGGAATGCCCGGTGCGGTCATCATCGGCGAGTAGAGCAGCGCCGGTGTCCGGCCCCTATCCTCCGAGCAGCATGACCTTCACGCGATGCTCCCGGCCGTCGTCTGCCAGCGGCACGAGGGGCTCGTCGAGCACGGCACCGTCGAGCTCGATCCACGCGACGCCCCGGTTCACCCCGCGCGGGTTCTCGACCGTGATGTGGTACGTCGATTCCCCGTCGCGGTAAACCATCTCGAACCCGGGCCACGTCTTCGGGATGCACGGATCGACGACAAAATGGCGTTGGCCGCCGCGTGCCAGGGGGCGCAGGCCGAGCAGGTTGTTGACGGTCACCCGGTAGAACCACGACGCCGAGCCGGTGTACCAGGTCCACCCGCCCCGGCCGGTGTGCGGGGCGACGGCGTAGACGTCGGCAGCCACCACGTACGGTTCGACCTTGTAGCGAGCCATACCCCCGGTATCGAGTGCGTGGTTGATCGGGTTGATGAGATCTATCAGCGAGACTCCCTCGTCGCCGTCACCCCGATGCAGGTGTGCGAGCGCGACCCAGATCGCCGCATGCGTGTACTGTCCGCCGTTCTCCCGGACGCCGGGCACATAGCCCTTGATGTAGCCGGGATCGTGCGACATGCGGTCGAACGGCGGTGAGAGCAGGGCGACCAGCCCGTCCTCCATCCGCACCAGCTTCTCCTCGACCGACTCGAGCGCGCGGGCAGCGCGAGTGGTGTCGCCCTGGCCGGAGATGACCGCCCACGCCTGAGCGATCGCGTCGATACGGCACTCCTCGGCGTCTTTGGTACCGAGCGGTGTCCCGTCGTCGAAGTATGCGCGGCGGTACCATCCGCCGTCCCAGCCGGACTCGTCGGCCGCTGCGACGAGCCGGGCGGCGTGCTCGCGGTAGCGCTCGGCCCGGTCGGGCTCACCCTTCATCACGCAGATCGGCGCGAACGCACGCAGGGTAACGTCGAGGAACCACGCGAGCCATACGCTCTCGCCGCGCCCCTCGTGTCCGACGCGGTTCATCCCATCGTTCCAGTCGCCGCCGCCGATGAGTGGCAGCCCGTGTTCGCCGACGTCGAAGGCGAGCTCGAGCGCGGCCACGCAGTGCTCGTAGACGCTCGCGGTCTTCTCGCTCACCGTCGGCTGCACGTAGGCGTCCTCGGCACCCGGTTCGAGCAGGGGTGCCTCGATGAAGGGGGTTCGCACGTCGAGTACGCTCGTGTCCCCGGTAGCGGCGACGTACTCGGCGGTCACGAAGGCGAGCCAGTGCCGGTCGTCGGTGATGCGGGTGCGCACGCCCCGGCCGGAGATCGGCTGCCACCAGTGCAGCACGTCGCCCTGTTCGAACTGGCGCCGCGAGGCCTCGACGATCTGGGCGCGCATGAGGTCGGGGCGTGCAAGCGCAAGTCCGAGCGTGTCCTGCAGTTGGTCGCGGAAGCCGAGGGCTCCTGACGACTGGTAGGTTGCCGTACGTCCCCAGAGGCGACACGCGAGCGACTGGTAGAGCAGGCGCCCGTTGACGAGCAGGTCAAGCGTCGGGTCCGGGGTGCTCACCTGGACGGTCTGCAGCATCTCCGTCCACATCGCGCGAACACCCTCGAGCGCGCGGTCCACCGCGCCGGGGGAGCGGTAGCGCGCGACGAGGTCGCGGGCTCCTTCGAGCCGTTCGGTCTGGCCGAGCATGAACGTGACCTCGCTGCTCTCGCCGGGCGCGAGCGAGACCTCGGTCATGAGCGCGCCGCAGTTGTCGTGGAAGCGCCCACTGCGCCCGTCAAGGTGCATGCGGTCCATCGCGGCGGGGGCGGCGGGTCGGCGGTTGCGGCCCACGAACTCGCTGCGGCTCGCGGTCCACGAGTGGAGTGGCCGGTCGCACGCGAGGAAGGTCGACCGGCCGGGGAAATCGGGGTTGTAGTGGTTGTGCGCGGTGAGTGTCTCGTGCTCGGCATCGAACCAGGTCACCACCAGATGCTGTGCTTTGCTGCGCGACGAGCCGAGCACCCACTCGACGAACTGGGTCGCGGTGAGCCGCCTCGACACGTTCGACACGTTGGTCAGGCGAAGGCGCACGAGACGTACGGGATCCTCAGCCGGCACGAACCAGTCGAGTTCGTGGGCGATTCCGTGGGAGGTGTGCTCGAAGCGCGTGTAGCCGAACCCGTGACGCACGACAAAGGGCTCTGTCGAGCGACAGGGGAGCGGGGTAGGGCTCCAGTACTCGCCGGTCTCCTCGTCGCGGATGTAGATGACCTCGCCCGAGCCGTCGGAGACCGGGTCGTTGTTCCACGTGGTGATCCGGTTCTCGTGGCTGTTGACCGCCCACGTGCATCCGATGCCGGCCTCGGAGACCAGGCAGCCGAACTCGGGCGTGGCGATGACGTTGACCCACGGCGCCGGGGTGGTCGCACCCCCCTCGAGCACGATGACGTACTCGCCGGTGTCCGTGTCGAAGCCGCCCAGACCGTTGTCGTGCACGAGCGACGGCCGCTCGAAGGCCGGCGCGTCGAACCCGCGCGGCTCCAGGGCCGACTCCAGTGCAGGTGGATCGGCCGGCCGCTCGCCGCGGCGGTTGAGTTGCAGCTCGATGGAGCCGCCGTCGCCCTCGAGCACGGCGCGCGCCACGCTCTCGAGCAAGTTCAATACGTCGGGGTGCATCTGGTCGGAGCGGCGCAGGAAGACGCCGCCCGGCTTGTCGACGAGCTGCAGAGCGTGTCCGGTGCGCACGAGCAGGCGCAGCCGGTCGTCGAGCTCGTCGGAGTAGGCGGTGGGACGCGTGTTGAGCACGACGAGGTCGGAGACGAGTCCCTTGTGCCGCCAGTACTGGTGGGCAAGGAGCGCCTGACGTACGAGCGGTGCGTGCTCCGGCTCGTCGATGCGCACGAGCAGGATGGGGTTGTCCCCGGAGATGCCGAGCGACCAGAGCCCGGAGATCGGCAGGCCATTCTCGACCGGCGTCTTGGCTTTGAGCGGTGAGTACGGATCGGTGAGCAGCAGACGAGACGCGAGTCGCTGCAGCACCACCGCGTCCTCGGCCGCGATCCCCAGGTCTCGCAGCTCGATCTGGGCTGCCGTCCAGGACAGATCGATGGCGCGCTGTGAGGTGCGGATGTCCTGGTAGCGCTCGGCCAGCGTGAGTGCCTCGTCCCGGCTGGCGGCTACGCCGGTCACGTATGCGAGCCGTGCGCTCTCACCGGGACCGAGCTCGAGCGTATGCCGGATGGCGCACGCCGGGTCGAGCACGGCGCCCGCGGTCCCGGACAGGGCGCCTCCGGCGTGTACGGCCGCAGGAGTATCTGCGCCGTGCAGCCGTCCGAGGAAGCGGGCGCGGTCGCTCTCGTAACTCCACTCGCACGGACCGTCTTCGCAGCCCAGCACGTGGAAGCCCCATAGTCGCTCCTCGGCCGAGGAGCGCGGGCGCCGCGAGAAGATCAGCGTGTGCTGTGTGTCGACGGCCTCGGTCTCGACGAAGAGATTGGAGAAGGCCTTGTGTGCCTGGTCGCCGGCCTGATCGGTCAGCGCGATCTCGAAGTAACTCGTGACCTCGATCCGGTGGGGCGCCAGTCCACGGTTCGACACGGTGAGACGGCGCACCTCGACGTCGTCTTCGGGAGAGACCGCGACCTCGGTACGGGTCTCGACATCTCCGTCGCGACGGTAATACTCGGCTTTGTCCGCCGAGAAGGTGACGTGGTAACTGTCCGGCCGGGTCGAGACCGGGTTGTGCGCTGCCGACCACACCGCGCCGCTGTCAACGTCTCTCAGGTAGAAGAAGTGCCCCCAGCAGTCGCGAGTGATGTCCTCCCGGTACCGTGTCACCGAGATTCCCTTGTAGCGGCTGTAGCCCCCGCCCCCGTTGGTGACCATGACCGAGTAACGGCCGTTGGACAGGAAGTGCGTGGCGGGTGCGGGAGTGTCCGCGAGCGGGTAGGAGCGGGTGACCGGCACCGGCAGCTCTTCGACCGAGCGGACCGACTCGACCTCGGCGACGTGGGGCGTGGCGAGCGCCACCGCACGCGGTGCGCGCTCCTGGAGCAGCAGTTCGGCCGAGGCGACGGTCGGGTCGCAGTGGAAGCGCTCGCGCATGCGGTCACCCGTGAGCGCGTTGCCGATCGCAACGAAGCTCATGCCCTGGTGGTGCGCGAAGTACGAGCGGACCACCGCCCGCCGTTCGCCGGCGGGTACGCGTCCGGGAGTGAAGTCGACTGCCTCGTAGTACCCGTAGCGCCCGCGAGCGCCGATGTCGGCGAGGCGCCCGAGGTTAGCGTGGGCGTCATCTGCCGCCACCGGCAGTGCGAGCAGCGTAGCGTAGGGAGCGATGACGATGTCCTCGGACAGGCCGCGCTTCAGGCCGAGACCCGGGACGCCGAACGCCTGATACTGGTAGGTCAGGTCCGCGTCGAGCACGTTGAACGCGGACTCCGAGACGCCCCACGGGACTCCGAGTTCCCGCCCGTAGTGGATCTGCCGTCTGACCACGGCATCGTAGGTCTGGTCGAGCAGGGTCATCGGCCAGGAGCGCATGACAAGCAGGGGCATGAGGTACTCGAACATCGACGCACTCCACGAGAGCAGCGCCTGACCACCGTTCGCACGCGTGATCTGTCTGCCGAGCCGGAACCAGTGCTCCTGCGGTACGTCGCCCTTCGCGATGGCGAGGAACGACGCGAGACGGCACTCCGAGGCGAGCATGTCGTAGTAGGAATCGTCGAGGTGGCCCTCTGCGGTGTTGTAGCCGATCGAGAAGAGGAGCCGACGCTCGTCGAAGAGCACCGAGAAGTCGGTGTGTTCCCACATCTCGCGCGCGATGTCGGCCCCGAGGCGGAGTCTGCCGAGGAGCTCACCGCAGGCCGGGCGCGCCGAGCGCACGCCGTCGGCGACCGTCCCGGCCCACCGCGCCGCGGTCGATCGTTCTGACTCCTCCTCACCCGGTGGATCCTGAACGATGGAGTCCAGGGCCTCGAGAGCCAGATCGAGGCCTTCGGAGAGCCCCACCAGGCTCGGCACGTGCGTGAGAAGGGGAGCGAGTGCGGCCGCGCGCACGTCGGTGGTCACCGCACGGGGCACTTCGGAGGTGATGTCGGCCCACGGGGCGAATGTCTCGAGGAGGGCGAGCGCGTCGGTGACCAGGGTGGTGACGCTCTCGAGCGAGGAGCGGATCCGGGAAGCCGGATCGGTGAGGTGGAGCGTGTCTGCAGAGACGGCTGGAACCGGGGTGCTCTCGAGACCTCCCACCGCGTCGAGCGCCCGCTCGGCAAGGCCGTGCCAGCGCATCAGCAGCGCGCGCCACCCGCCGGCATCGGTCGGCAGATCGGCGATCGCGGCATCGCGCCGTAGTTCCTCGAGGGCCGTGCGCACCGCGGAGACCGACTCCTCCGGTGCGAGATGCGTGCGCTCCTCGGCAAGGTCATGAAGCGCGAGTGCGACCGTGTCCTCGAGGCCGGAGCGCAGCTGCGGGCCGAGGACCGGCGCTTCGGACGCCTCCAGGAGGCCGCCGCGAAGCACGAGCAGGTGGCCGGCGAGGTTACCGCTGTCCACGGTCGAGATGTAGTGCGGCGGCAGCGGTTCGAGCGTGCGAGTGTCGTACCAGTTGTAGAAGTGGCCCCGGAACCGCCGCATGCCGGCCATCGAGGAGAGCGTGTCCGCCGTGCGCTCCACGAGCGCGCCCACCGTTTGGTAGCCGAGGTCGTACGCGGTCAGACCTGCGATGAGCTGCAGTCCGATGTTGGTGGGAGAGGTCCGGTAGGCCACCTCGCCCTTCGGGTCCTCCTGGAAGTTGTCGGGTGCCAGGTGGTTGCCTTCAGGCCCCACGAAGGTCTCGAAGAAGCGCCACGTGGCCCGCGCGGTGTGCCGCAGCTCCTGGACGAGTGCGGGCTCCAGAGGCTTGCGCTCCAGTGTCCGCGGGCGCGAGACGCGCCATGCAACGAACGGCCCCGCCGCGAAGAGCATGATGAGTGGCGTGGCCACTGCCGCTCGTAGGGGGGAGGCAAGCGTGCCCGGCAGGAGCAGGACGATGGCCGCGACAGCGGCGGGGCCGAGACGCCGCAGGTATCCGGAGACGCCCGGGCCGACGGAGCGCTCCACGTCTGCGGCGGTCTCCCACTCGAGCAGATTGCGGCGCGACACCCACATGCGCCACAGAGCACGCGACGTGGCGTCGAGCATCTGGTACGCGTGGTGGGGGAGTACCGCAAGCGCGAGCAGCGTGCGTGCGGAGTCCCGGCCGAAGTTGGCCCAGACGGTCGAGGCGGTCCGCAGGAACGGCACGTCAGGAGTCCGGAAGAGCAAGCCGTTCGCAGCACTGAAGTACACGGGGAAGAGCAGCACGAGCATCATGATGAGCGGCCACGCCCACGCGGGCCCGGGCAGGAGCGCCCAGCCCAGCGTGAGCAGGGCCAGCATCGCCGGTCCGGAGAGACTGCGCCGCAGGTTGTCGATCATCTTCCAGCGGTGCAGGGGGGTCAGCGGGTTGGGTGCCGTTCCCTGCTCGCGCGGTATGCGACCACCGAGCCAGGGGAGCGTCTGCCAGTCACCGCGCACCCACCGGTGCAGCCGCGCCGCCTGAGCGCGGTAGGCCGCGGGGTAGTCGTCGAGTACCTCGATGTCGGACGCCAGCCCGACGCGCACGAAGCACCCCTCGAGCAGGTCGTGAGAGAGTAGGGTGTTTTCCGGGATGGCGCCGTCCAGGACGCCTTCGAAGACGTTGATCTCGTAGATGCCTTTGCCGGTGAAGCTACCCTCGGCAAAGACGTCCTGGTAGGTGTCGGAGACGGCGCCGGAGTACGGGTCGATGCCCGTTACCCCTGAGTGCAACCACGCGTAGAAGGACCGGGTCGAGGCGGGGAGCGCCATGGAGACTCTCGGCTGGATGAGCCCGTAGCCCCTCCGGACAACGGGGTCGCCTGGTGTCCAGCGGGCGCGGTTCAGCGGGTGCGCGATGGTTGAGACGAGCTTGCGTGCCGTGTCGCGCGGCAACTGGGTATCGGCATCGAGAGTCAGCACGAAGGTGACGCCCGCGAGGAACGATTCATCTCCGATGCGGTGGGTGAAAGACGTCTCGCGCGAGTGTTTCAGCAGGCGGTTGAGCTCGACGAGCGAACCGCGCTTGCGCTCCCAGCCCATCCAGGTGCCCTCGATCTCGTTGAACGTGCGGCCCCGCATGAAGAGGAAGAAGGGCGACCGCCCGTGCTCGGGGGCATAGCGCTCGTTGAGCTCGGCCACGCCGCGAATCGCTGCCTCGATGATCTCCGAGTCGCCCTCGCGGTGTTCGCTGCCTCCGCCCCGGAGGTCGCCGAGGAGCCCGAAGCCAAGTTGCTCGTCACGGTTCGCAAGGTACGCCACCTCGATGTTGTCGAGCACCGAGCGAACCGATCCCACGGACGTGAGCAGCGCGGGCACGACGACCAGGGTGCGGTGCGGCTCTTCGAGTGGCTCGAGGTAGTCGAGTTTGGGCAACACGCGCGGGGGAAACGCAGCAGCAGCGAGCCGGTTAGTCACCGTCAGCGCAACATCGGAGAGCGGTATGAGTGCGAGCAGGATCACCGGGACGAGCACCACGGGTGCAGTGCCGGAGGAGAGCGCGTAGAACGCCAGCACTGCCGCGAGCACTGCGGTGATCGCCGCGATCGAGCCCCAGTAGAAGAGAGCGCGGTGGCGGTGCAGGCTCGTCTCGAACCGGTCTCGCATACTCCGGGAGTAGGCGATGCTCTCTTCAAAACCCGGCCGGCCTTCCCCTATCAGGTAGTAGCCGACGTGGCCGAGCGCGGGATCACCGTCCGCCAGTTCCGCTCCCTCGAGAGCCCAGCTCATCACTGCCTCGGCGACCGCTATCTCCCCCAACGCGCAGCGTCGTGCGAGCTTCTCGAGCACGTGCCGGTAGCGATCGCGGCTGTGAAAGTCCATCCGCGCGTACACGCCGGCAGGATCCGTGCGAAGGATGATCTCGACGAAGCTGGTCTCCTCGAAGAACCCCTTCCAGTCGAAGGCCTCGAGGAAGCGCACCGAGGTGATGGAGTTCGCGATCGAGACCTGGTCGGCGGCCTGTTCCTGTTGGAGGCTGTGGGCTAGTGCGTCAAGGTCATAACCGGCCGAGACGAACCGCCGGGCGAGGAACGCGTTGGTCGCCTCTGAGCCCGCGTCCTCCCCCTGGAGACGCTGCGAGAGACGGACGAAGAACGCCGGCGTCGCGTCTCCCGACACCTCACCGAGCTCGCCGAGGAGCGAGCGCAGTTCGTCGGGCCGGTCCTGGGCGGTCAGGAGAAGGCGCTCTGCCCACTCGTCCGCTGCCCGGGTTGCCCGGTAGGAGGCAACCACCCGGGCGGACAGGCGGCGGAGGTTCTCGACGAGTGCGACCCGCAGCATGATGGGAACCGCCCACGTCTCTCCAATGGTGAGCGGGGAAACGTCCTGGAAGCCCTGCACGAACCGTGAGAGGAACTCCTCGTCGAGGTGGGCGTCGGTATAGGCCACGAGGGATACCGTGGCCTCGTAGACGCGGGGGAACCCTTTGAGCGGATCCGCGACCAGGCGTGGCAGCTCGACACCGTAGTGGTCGGGCAGGTCGTGCAGCACCGCTCGTACCTGCTCGTCTATCAGGTAGTAGTTGTCGAGAAGCCACTCGGTCGCGGGGGAGACCGGGTGCAGGTTGCGAACGGCCGCCGTCAGCACGGCGTTGTCCGACTCGAGGGAGGCCGCCGCGCGCTTGAGCAGCGGAATGAGCGGGGTGGTCGCCGGAGGTGATTCGGTGGTCCACGTCTGCGCCCGAGCGATACGCCGTGCTGCATCTCCGATGCGCTCGGCGCTCAGGAGCTCACCTCTATAAGGGAGCTCCATGCCCGCCTGATCACGGGCCATCGGTACTGCGGTACGCACGTCGGTCACACGCTCGACCTTTCATCAGGGGCCACACCTGTAGTCTAGACGACCACGAACACGTTTGGTGGGCTCCTTGCTAGGTGATGCCTGCGGCATGCGCCGTGCGGGCAGCGGTTGGGTTGCTTGCTCGTGGAATACCCCACAGGGTATGATGTCCGGGTATCGATGACTGACGGAAGGTGCGCATTGGACGCGAAGAAGATATTGCTCTGGGCCGGCGTGGCCCTGGTGATCATAGTCGGAGCCGTGTTCCTCATGCGGCCGGCGAGCGGCGGCGTTCAGAACGTCACACCTGATCGAGCCGCGGAACTCGTGGCCGACGGGGTGCGCGTCGTCGACGTGCGGACGCCGGGCGAGTACGACCTCAGCCACATCCCCGGAGCCGAGAACGTCCCGATGGATGTGCTCGCCTCCGAGGCGTCAGCGTGGGACACCGGCGAGCCGTTGCTCATCTACTGCACCACCGGTGCGCGCTCCGCACAGGCGGTCACCTACCTGGAGGCGCAGGGCTTCGAGACCATCTATCATCTGGACGCCGGGATCGTCACCTGGTCCGGTGACCTGGAGAAGGGGAGCGAGATCGCGGAGATGCCCGCAGACGTGAAGCCGGGAGATTCACCGGTCATGTACGAGTTCTCCACCGACTGGTGACCCACCTGCAAAGCGATGAAGCCTGTGGTCGACAGGCTCAAGCAGGAATACGAGGGTAGGGTCGAGTTCCGGATCTACGACGTTGACAAGGACTCCGAGGGCCAGGAGCTCATGCGGCAGTACGGTGCCCAGTACGTGCCGACCTTCGTGTTCGTCAACAGTGATGGAACCGAGGCAAACCGGGCCGTCGGGGAGACCTCGGAGAGTGAGATGCGCAGACTGCTCGATTCGCTGCAGTAGGGCTGTGATAGGGGTTTTGCATACAGGGGTACAAACTTGATAGGCCCGGACCGGGACCGCAGGTCGGGTCTGGACAGTATCCGAGGCGGTCGAGAGGGTGAATGCATCTCATTGGATGAGACGCAGAGCCAGGATTCAACCGGGATGGCAGATAAGACCTCCGGATGACCTCGCAGAGGAAGCGGTTAGATCGTTGAGAGTGATCGATTCGACCAGCCGCCTCGAAGTGAGGCAGGCTTACTAGATAGGTTTGGAACGGTAGGACTGGTCGCCGGAGAGTCGGGCATAAGCCCCTGGAAACGTGAGGATGCGGCCGGGAGTCAGAGCTCGAATGGCCAAGAGTCCTCAAAGGATATCCCTTTGGAGGGGAGCCTCGGGCGGTGCGAAGGCCATCCCGGTTACTCCTGTCCGGACGCAGTAAGAAGAGCCCGCCTCGAGCGGGCTCTCGTGTATCCCCCCGGCAACCCCGTCTTATGGCGTGATATAATCACGCGGCTCCAAGCGGCCCACCGACAGCGGTGGCCTCAGGAGACATCCACGGGCGAGTGGCGCAACGGGAGCGCACCTGCTTTGCACGCAGGGGGTTGAGGGTTCGAATCCCTTCTCGTCCACCAACAGTATCGGGCGGCCGACCTCGCGGTAGAGGTCGGCCGCCCTGCGTGCTTTGCGGCCGCCGGGCGCTCATGGGGTAAGAAGGATAGTGGTATAGTGACCGCATTCCCGCGGCCCCGATTCCGGCAGCGCCTATGCCCACAACGACACCCCGATCGCGCATACGCGTCCTCACGCGACCGCTCAGACGAGCGGTCGTCTTCGCCGCGGTCTGGTGGGTCGTCGCTGAGGCGGATCCCGAGGGCTGGGTGTTCGGCATACCGTTCGTGGCACTTGCCACGGGTGCCTCGCTCGCGCTCACCCCCACCAGGGAGTGGCGGATCCGGCCGGTCGGCGCGCTCCGGTACGCCGGCTACTTCATCCAGCAGTCAGTTCTAGGGGGCATCGATGTCTCGATGCGGGCCATCAAGCCGTCCTTGCCGATCGATCCGCTTATTCTCCGCTATCGGATGCGGCTCGTCCCGGAGTACGCACGAGTGCTCTTCGCGGATACCGTGAGCCTTCTCCCCGGCACTCTGAGTTCGGGTTTCGAGGATGACACGATGACGCTCCACGTTCTGGACTGCGAGCTGGACGTGGAGCAGAGCCTGCGCGACGTCGAGGAGCGCGTGGCCGACGTCTTCGGGCTGGACCTCTCTGTAGGGGGCGGCGAGCTCGCTGCGATCGACGGCGGAGCCGTGGGTGAATACCGATGAAGATGGTGCTGATCGGGTTTGCGAGCGTTCTCATGCTCACCGTCATCGCGGGACTCATCCGGGTCGAGCGCGGGCCGAACCCTGCGGACCGGATGCTCGCAGCGCAGCTCTTCGGGACGACCGGTGTCGCTATCCTGCTCCTCCTTGCCGAGGCGATGGAGATCCCGGCGCTCCGAGACGTTGCTCTCGTGTTCGCGCTGCTGGCTGCGATGGCCGCCGTCGCGTTCGTGAAGCGGGCGTGGCATCCCGGTCCTCACGAGAAGGGAGATCCGTCATGATCGGATGGATCTCTCTAGCGCTCATCGCGGTCGGAGCCTTCTTCTTCCTGGCCGGGTCGACCGGCGTCCTGCGATTCCCGGACGTCTACACCCGTCTTCACGCGCTGACGAAGGCGGACAACCTTGGGCTCGGCTTCGTCGTGCTCGGTCTCTCACTACGGGCGGACTCGTGGATCGTCGTGCTCAAGATGCTCCTGATCTGGTCGCTCGTGATCGTCGCAGGTGCCACCGCGAGTCACCTGGTGGCCGAAGCCGCACGTATGTCCAACGTGCCGCCGTGGAGGAAGCGCTCGTGACCGCGTCAGGGTGGGTCTTCGACATACTGCTCGTCGGCACGCTCGTCTGGCTCGCCGTGCGCGCACTTGCCGAGGTGAAGCTCTTCAAAGCGGTCGTTCTGTTCATCGCGTTCGGCCTGTTGGTCGCACTCGCCTGGGTGAGGCTCTCCGCACCCGATATCGCGCTTGCCGAGGCCGCGATCGGTGCGGGCATCACGGGAGCACTGCTTCTCGATGCGGTGGGGCACATGCGCGGTCGGGCCGAACCCTACCCCACGTCTCCCGACGCAGAGAAGTCGTCCGGGGGTGACGCCGATGGGTAAGGTCACGCCGAAGAGTCCACTGCCGATCCGCATCGCCGCACTCGCCATCTGTGCGGGCGTCGGCGCGCTTCTCTCCCGTGCGGTACTCGCGATACCCGAGACCGAGTCCGGCTTGGCACCGCTGGTGGACGCCAATCTAGAGGCAAGTGGCGTGAAGAATGCGGTGACTGCAGTGCTCCTGAACTTCCGGGGCTACGACACCTTGCTCGAGATAGCGGTGCTCATGCTCGCCACCATCGGCGTGCTCTCTCTCAGCGTGACCCAGAAGGGTACGTGGGACCCGATCGCTGCCCAGGCCGATCCCGTCCTCTCCGCGCTGGCGCGCTTCCTCGCGCCCGTCATGATACTCGTCTCGGGCTACCTGCTCTGGGCCGGGGAGCATGCGCCGGGAGGGGCGTTTCAGGCCGGGTCGGTCGTCGGCGCGGCGGGCGTCCTGCTCGCGTTGTCGGGCTATGCACGACCGGCGTGGATCAGCCGCTTCGCGCTTCGCGCCGCGATCAGCGTGGGGTTCATCGTGTTCATCGCGGTGGCCATCGGCGAGATGATCGCCGGTGGGCTGTTGCTCCAGTACCCCGCGGACCTCGCCAAGACGCTGATGCTTCTCGTGGAAACGTGGCTCACGGTCTCCATCGGCGCCATCCTCGTCAGCCTCTTCATCGCGTCGGCCTCGCCTGCCGAGGAACTCCGGATGCGGTCGGGGGGTGAGAGGTGAGCCAGACCGATCTCTATACGCTGGCCGGATCCACCCTCTTCGTCATCGGGCTGTATGGCCTGATGACCCGGCCCCACCTGCTCCATAAGGTCCTCGCGCTCAACATCTCGAGCGCCGGGGTGTTCTTCGTGCTCGTGGGCATCGCCCGACGGATCCCCGGAACGACGCCCGACCCCCTGCCACACGCCATGGTGCTCACGGGCATCGTCGTCACGGTGAGCTCGACCGCATTCGCGCTCGCGCTGGCCAAGCGGATCTTCACCGAGACGGGGACGGCGGCACTCGACGCGTCCGACGTGGACGTCGAGGAGGACGCCGGTGGCTGAGTGGATCGTGCGGCAGCTGCCCGCTCTCGTCATCCTCATGCCGTTCACGGCGGCACCGCTCGCGTATCTCCTGGGAGCGAAGTTCGGGCGCCCGATCGCGCTCGTCTCGGCCCTGCTCTCGCAGCCGCTCGCCCTCCTCCTCGCGATCAGGGTTTCGAGGGTAGGAACCCTGCGCTACGAGGTCGGGGGTTGGGGTGGTCCGCTCGGCATCGACCTGGTCGTGGATGGCGTTGCCGCGGTGATGGTCCTCGTGACGACCGTGGTGGGACTGTTCGTCACCGTGTACGCGCTCGGCTACTTCGGGGACCGGGAACGGTACCGTTTCTTCTGGCCGCTGTGGCTGTTTCTCTGGGGATCGCTGCTCGCGCTCTTCCTCTCGGGGGACATCTTCAACCTCTACGTCTGTCTCGAGCTGGTCAGCATGTCGGCTGTCGCGCTCGTAGGGCTGACGTTGAGCCGCGAAGCGCTCGTCGCGGCGATGCGCTACATGCTCGCCGCTATCCTCGGCTCGCTCTTCTACCTGCTTGGCGTCGCGCTGATCTACGGCGCCTTTGGCAGCGTGGACATGCAGACACTCCGTGAGGTCATCCGGGGCGACACCACGGGTCAGGCCGCGCTCGCGCTGATGACGGTGGGCCTCGTGCTGAAGACCGCGCTCTTCCCGCTGCACTTCTGGCTGCCGCCGGCGCACTCCAACGCGCCCTCGCCGGTGAGCGCGGTGCTCTCGGCCCTCGTCGTCAAGGGGTCCTTCTACATCCTCGTGCGGCTCTGGGTCGACGTGGCCCAGACTGCGGCGTTTCCGGGCGCGTCGACCGTGCTCGGCGTCCTCGGCGCGACGGCGATATTCTGGGGCTCGATCCAGGCGCTGCGGCAGGAGCGGCTCAAGATGCTCGTCGCGTACTCCACCGTCGCCCAGATCGGATACCTCTTCCTGATGTTCCCGCTCGTGACCGGTGGAGGGCCGGCGGCGGCCGACGCATGGACGGGGGGCGTCTTCCACGCCGTCTCGCATGCGCTCGCCAAGTCGGCGATGTTCCTCGCTGCCGGTACCGTGCTTGCCCGTTTCGGTCACGACCGCATCGAAGGGCTCGGTGGGCTGTCGCGGCGCGCGCCGGCCACCGCGATGACGTTCGGGCTTGCCGGCGTGACGATGATGGGGCTCCCGCCGAGCGGCGGGTTCGTCGCCAAGTGGCAGATGATTCGCGCCTCGATCGAGTCGGGCCAGTGGTGGTGGGCCGTAGTGGTCGTTGCAGGGGGGCTGCTCGCCGCCGCCTACGTCTTCAAGGTGCTTGGCCCCTTCTTCGGCCGCGAGCCCGAGGCGATGGATGAGGCCGATCTCGACCCAGGGCCGTCGCCGTGGACGATGGAGGGCGCCGCACTCGCACTCGCACTCGGCTCGCTCGTCCTCGGTGTCCTCGGACAGCCGCTGCTCGATCTGATCATGGTAAGCGCCCCGGCGCTGGTGGCGGGGGTGACTCCGTGACCTGGGAGACCACAGCGCTCGTCGGTGCGGTCGGTGCGCCGTTTCTGACCGCGGTGCTGATCTTCGCTCTGGGAGAGCACCGTGACGCTGCGCGCTCCCGCATCAATCTGGCAGGCGCCGCGCTCACCGTCGTCGCGGTTGTCGCGGCAGCGGTTGCGGCGCGGGCGGGCGCTCCGGATGCGTATCCGAGCGCGGGCATCGCGCTGCTCGACATCGGGTTCAGCCTGCGAGCCGACATGCTCGGCGCGCTCTTCGCGGTCGTGGCGGGCGTACTCTGGCTCATCACCACGGTCTACGCCATCGGCTACATGTCGCGCGCGAGCGACCGTGCCCGCTTCTTCGGCTTCTTCTCGGTGTGTGTGGGCTCGGCCATAGGCATCGCGCTCTCCGCCAACCTGCTCACGTTCTTCGTCTTCTACGAGGTGCTGACGCTCGCGACCTATCCCCTGGTCATCCACTCGGGCACCCCCGCCGCGCTCAAGGGTGGGCGGACCTACCTCACCTATGCGCTGCCTGCAGGCGGAGCGCTGGCCGCCGGTGTGGTCTGGCTCAACCTGATCGCCGGCCCGGTAGAGTTCGCTGCGGGCGGCTCGCTGGATCCCGCTCTCGCCTCGACGCATCCCGGCGCACTGATAGCGATCTTCGCGCTGTTGATACTCGGCGTCGGGGTGAAGGCTGCGCTCTTCCCCCTGCACGGATGGCTTCCGGCCGCGATGGTCGCGCCGGCTCCGGTGAGTTCGCTGCTGCACGCGGTAGCGGTGGTCAAGGCGGGCGTGTTCGGCATCGCACGCATCGTGCTGGAGGTCTACGGACCCCTCGGACATGAGCTGGGGGTCACCCAGGTGCTGGCAGCGCTTGCCGGCTTCACGATCATCTTCGGCTCGGTGCGCGCTCTTGCGCAGGACGACTTCAAGAAGCGGCTTGCGTTCTCGACCGTCGCGCAGCTCTCCTATATCACGCTCGGCGTCGCACTCGCGAGCCCGATCGCCATCGCGGGCGGTATCGCGCACCTCGCGCACCACGCTGCGATGAAGATCACGATGTTCTTCACCGCGGGTGCTGTTTCCGAGGAGGTCAAGGCGTACCGGGTGAGCGAGTTCGACGGTCTCGGGAGGCGCATGCCCCTTACGATGACGGCGTTCTCGCTCGCGGCCATCGGCATCGTCGGCGTGCCGCCGGTGGCGGGCTTCACCAGCAAGTGGCTGCTCGGAGTCGGGTCGATCGATGCGGGCAGCGGCTGGGTCATCGCGGTACTTGGCATCAGCAGCGTGCTCAACGCCGCCTACTTCTTCCCGATCATCCACCGGGCGTGGTTCCGCACGCCCAAGCCCGAGTGGGCGCACGGGCCCGCGGCAGGGAAGCCCGAGGGTGACATGCGGATGATCGTCCCGCTGGTCATGACGGCAGCCATCGGGTTGGCGATGGGCCTTCTTGCGGGTGTCGCACTATCGCCGGCATCGTGGGCACAGACCGTTGCTGCATGGGAGTTCCCATGGTGACGATCCTGCCTGTCTGGATGGCTCTCGCTGCCGCGCTCGTTCCGCTGCTGGTAGCGGCGGGATGCGCGCTTCCCTCGACCCGGATCTTCGCCCGGCGGGCACTCCCGTTCGCGGCGTTGCCCGCGCTTGCCGCGGCGGCACTCGTACCCGAGGGTTCCGTCACTATCAGCTGGCTCATGACCGGCGTGCTGGTCGACCTCGACGCCACGGGACGGGTGTTCCTGGCGCTCTCGGCGCTGGTGTGGACGGCCGCCGCCCTGTACGCACCGCCGCGCGCTTCGTCGCGACCGACCTGGTTCGCGGGCTGGTTTGCGTTGTCGATGGCCGGCAACCTCGCCCTGTGCTGCGTCACCGACCCGGCCGCGTTCTACACGTTCTTCGCGATGATGGCGCTCTCAACGTACGCACTCGTCTCCTCCGGGGGAGATCGCAGCGCAGGCCGGGCGTACATGGTCTTCACGGTCGTGGGAGAGGCCTTCCTCGTCTGCGGGCTCTTCATCGCAGGGGCGGCTGCACTCGGTGTCGATCCCGGCCCGGTGCTCGGGCCGGTCGGCATCGGCCTGGTGCTTGCCGCCTTCGGCATCAAGATCGGCGCTGTGGGCTTACACGGCTGGATGCCGGTCACCTACGCGGCCGCCCCCGCCGCGGTCGCTGCCGCACTCGCCGGCTCTATGAGCAAGGCAGGCGTCCTCGGCTTGGTGCGCTTCCTGCCCGCCGGGCAGGAAGCGGGGGTCGCGTTCGGGCCGGTGGTGATCGCGTTCGGCCTCGCGGCGGCGTTCTACGGCGCGGCGGTTGGTGTCACGCAGACGCGGCCCAAGGTGGTGCTGGCGTACTCGAGCATCAGTCAGTTCGGTCTGATCACCGTTGCGCTCGGAGTAGGGCTGGCCGAGCCAGTCGCGTGGCTTCTTGCCGTAGCGGCGGCAACCGCCTACTCGGTGCACCATGGGCTTGCGAAGGCGGCGCTCTTCATCGGTGAGGACATCGCCCGCCGTGCCAGGTCGCCCCGGCCGATCCTGCTCGGGCTGGCGCTGCCCTCCCTGGCCCTGGCGGGTGCGCCACTGACGAGTGGCGCGGTTGCCAAGCTGGTGCTCAAGGAGGCCACAGGCCTTGCGCCCGGCCCCTGGCACGATGCCCTCGAGATGCTCCTGCCGCTCGCCGCAGTCGGAACGACCCTGCTCATGGCGCGATTCTTGTACCTGGTCGCGACCCGACGTGCTCCCGCGACGGCCGGGTCCACGGTGGATGCACCGACTCCCCGGGGCGTGGCTGCGTGGCTGCTTCTGCTCGCAGCTGTCGCGGTGACCCTCTGGTTCTGGCCTGAGACCGGGATCCGGTACGCAGCCGAGAAGTCGCTGACCGCTCACTACCTGTGGGTGGCGAGCTGGCCGGTGCTGGCCGGTATCGTCGCGGCCGCTGTCGCATGGACCGCGGGTAATGCGACGAGCCGCTTCGCCGGAGTGCTTCCTCCATCCGACGTCTACGCGCCCGCCCTCGCGTGGGCAGACCGCCTCGTCGAGCGCCGGGACAAGGCGGTTCGCGTGATGTCCTCAGCTCCGGCGCCTGCCGTGTCGCCAGCCGAGGAGAGAGGCCGGTCGCTCCTCGAGTATGCCGGGGCGCTGGAGACCGGTCTGTTGGCCTGGGCCACGGCGGCCTCGGCCCTAGGCGCGCTTGCGGTGCTGCTTCTCCTGCTTGCGATGCGTGGCTAGCGGTAACCCCGGTGTCACGTTCTCTTCCGGAGCTCGCGCAGGGCGTCGCTGCCGACCCGGCGCGTGCTGCGTGCCGGACAGTGCGAGAGTTCCTCGGCGACTGCGAGCGCCTGCCCGTGGAGCGAGCCTCCGCGCTTCCCGACCTGTCGCAGCGCCCAGTTGGCGCCCTTGGACACCATCGGTCGCTCGTCAGCCGCTCCCTCCGGAATCAGCCGCAGCAGCGCGGCGAAGCGCGAGGCAGGCTCGTCTTTCGCATGTACCGCAAGCGTTGCGATCAACACGAACCCAGCCCGCTTGACGAACTCCTCGTCCCTCGTGGATTCCGCTTGTCCACAAGCAGCCGGCAATCTCGTGCCGCCACCCGTCGTCGTGCCGGTGCCCCCGGAGCGCTTCGCGTCCGAGCGCGCGGACGTCACGCATCGAAACGCCGAGCGTTCCTGTGCTCGATATCCCGAATCGCGCCATGCCCTCGACGTTGACCGGGTCAGCCCTCCGGCGAAGCTCCTCGAGAAGCGCCGCGCACCCCTGTTTCGCCTCCACTCGACCTCGCCCTCGTGAATCGTCGGTGCGGTCGGGAATGAATGTACCCATGGGCCACCTTTCGGCCCGGTAGCTCTGTTGCCTGCCAAGGAGGATGCATGACGACACTCTCGCTGCCCGACGCACCCGTCGAACGCTGGCTCGAGGCCGCCCGCGAACGCCGGTCCAGGCGCTCCTTCGACGGGACGAAGGTGAGCGGGGAGCACGTGTCCGCACTCCATGAGGCATGCGCGCGAATGCGGCCCTCGCCCTCGGCGCGCGCGGTGTTTGAGGCTGACGTATCGGAGGACCTATTCAAGGGCATCGTCGGCTCGTACGGCAAAGTGACTGGGGCCTCCTCGGCACTGTTGTTCGTCGCGAGCGCCGACTCGTTGCAGGCGCTGGCTGCCGTCGGCTACACCGGCGAAGCGCTCATCCTGGAGGCCACGGCCCTCGGACTGGGCACGTGCTGGGTGGGCGGCATGTTCGATGGCAATCTGGCCCGAAAGACCGCCGGTCTGGTCAACGGGGAGAAGGTCTTTGCCGTGAGCCCCGTGGGACGGCCGTTACAGAAGGTCTCGACTACCGAGCGCATAGTCTACGGAATGAGGAAGCCCAAACCCCGCAAGCCGTCCGAGCAGATCGCGCCCGACCTGAACGCCCCGAGCTGGCCGACGTGGGCCCGGCCGGGCGTGGAGTCGGCGAGGATCGCGCCTTCGGCTCACAACCGCCAGCCCTGGCGGTTCCGTGTCGAGGGGGGAGCGGTCGTCGTCTCTTTCGACGGCCCCGACACGCCGATCGTGTCCAAGCGGCTCGATTGCGGGATCGCGATGCTACACTTCGAGCTTGCGGTGCGAGCCGCAGGCGCATCGGGCTCATGGGAGTTGTGCGAGCACCGCTCCGATGTTGCTCGCTTCACTCTCGGCTAGAGCTCGGAGGCCATGTGGACCAGCACTCCTGGCGTCGCGAGCCGGCGACCTGGGCCGCCATCATCGTCGCACTCCTGCTGTGGGCCTCGGCGTTCGCCGGGATCCGCGCCGGGCTCGAATCCTACGGGCCGGGGCAGGTCGCGCTCTTGCGCTTCGGGACCGCATCGGTCGTCTTCCTTGTATGGGCCACACTCACCCGGATGCGCCCCCCGGACGCGCGGGACATCCCGCGCATCGTGCTGGCGGGGCTCCTCGGGATCACCATCTATCACGTTGCGCTCAACTACGGTGAGGTCACGGTCACCGCTGGGGCTGCCAGTCTCATCATCTCGGCGAGCCCGATCATCACCGCTCTGCTCTCGACCGTGTTCCTTCGCGAGCGCCTGAGCGTGTGGGGCTGGTTCGGGATCCTCGTCTCTTTTGCGGGAGTGGCCCTCATCTCGCTCGGCGAGGGGGGAGAGCTCACCTTCGAACCGGGGGCGGCTCTCGTGTTCGTCTCCGCCGTGGCGACCTCGGTCTACTTCATCGTGTCGAAGCGCCCGCTGCGCCGCTACACGGCACTGGAGTTCACGTCGTACGCCATCTGGGCGGGAACCGTCCCGATGCTCGTCTTCGCACCCGGACTCGCGGCCCAGATGGGAGAGGCCACCCCTGCCGCTACCTGGGCGGTGGTCTACCTCGGCGTCTTTCCCGGGGCGGTGGCCTACGTCCTGTGGTCCTACGCGCTCTCGCGGATGCCCGCCACGGCGCTCTCCACGTTCCTCTACTTCCAACCGGTGAACGCGATCGTCATCGCATGGCTGTGGCTCGGCGAGGTCCCCGCACTGCTGGCGCTCGTCGGAGGGGTCATATCGCTTGCCGGTGTCGCCGTCGTCAACGTGCGTGGCGTAGCCTCGAAGCCGGGGTCGGTCGCTACCAGCCCGCGTTCCACATAACCAGCACGGAGGCGACCCAGACCGCTGCCTGCACCACCGTGCCGGGCACCGGCGGTGCCGAGCCGTGCGGGAATCCGCTCCAGTGACTCGGGAAGATCCTGATCCTGCGCTCGCCCGGCCACAGCGCGTTGAGCACATCGAGGTCCGGGAGGGCAGAGACCGCCCCGGCGAGAAGAACCGCCCACGAGGCGTCACCGAGCGTGGCTGCCCATATCAGCAGTGCGGCCGTGGCTCCCACGTCACCGAGCGACCAGATCACGCGGTGACGGGTTCGCACGTAGTCCCAGTGCGGAACCATGTCGAGCAGGACATGCAGGAGGAGTGCGGCGGCAACCACCGCCCACACCGGGGCGCCCCGCTGGCCGAGGACCGCACCGAGCGACATGCCCGTGAGCGCGTGCGTGATCACCCACATGCCGGTTGCCTCACGAGCGTGTGAGCGTCACGCGCAACCGCCACGCGCCGAGCGTGTAGACGACGATCGCGAACGCGGTAAGCACTCCGAGCTCCGGCAGGATGTCGGCGATGGTGCCCCCGTGCAGGATGAGCGTCTCGAACGCCTCGATACCCCAGGCGTGCGGGGTGATGTGCGCGATGCGGTAGAGGGTCGGCGAGAACATCTCCATGACGGTGAGCGGAACCATCGCACCACCGAACGCACCGAGCCCGATTCCGAGCATCACCCCGATCCCGCCGGCCTGCTGCTCGTTGCGCAGCAGCGAGCCCATCAGCATCGCCGTTCCCGAGGCACCGAGTGCGAAGACGAGGAAGATCGTGGCGGCACCGAGCGGGTCGCCCCACCGCACGCCGAACACGAGCGAGGAGCCGAGCATGATGAAGAGCCCTTGAACGAGGGCGACGCCGAGCCTGGCCAGCGCCTCGCCGAACAGGATCGTGCGCACGGGCGTCGGCGACGCGAGCATCCGTGACGCGATCCCGAGCCTGCGCGTCTCGATCAGCGCGGTTGAGCCGGTCATAGACGTGAGGAACACGAAGAGCAGCAGCTGGGAGTAGGCGCCCAGCTCGAACTGCCCCATGCTCTGGAAGGGCGAGATCTCGCCCACGGCCTCGGTCTCCACCGTCAGACTGCGCGCGCCGCCTGCGACCTCCCCGGCGACCTCGAGCGCCTCGGCAGAGGACACGTCGGTGAAGTCTCCGGCGAGGGCAGCGGCGCGCAACAGGGAGCCCTGCTCGACCACGACCGACTCGATCGCGTTGCGGATCGCCTGGGCCGAGGCGTCGGGGCGTGCGACGAACTCGATCGTGACCTCATCGCCGGCAAGCAGCGCCGTGTGATAGTCGTCGGGGATGATGACGGCTGCTTCCAGGCGGCCGCGTTCGACCGCAAGCACCGCGCCGTCACGGTTCTCCCACTCGGAGAGCGCGACCGCGTCGAGCTCTCCCATCCGCCCCACCAGGTCCTGCGCGAGTTCCCCGGAGTCCGGCGAGACCACGCCGACTCGGCTATCGAACGCTCCGCTGCCGAACGAAGCTCCGAGGACGAGGATGAGCATCATCGGGAGCATGAAGACGAAGAAGATGTTGGAGCGGTCGCGGAGAAGACGGCGGACTCCGGTGGCCGCTATCGCGAGTGCCTTCATCGGTCCACCGCCCTTCGCATGAACGGCCACGCTATCCCGCCGGTCACCACGCCGAACAGCAGGAGTGCGGCTACCGGGAGATACACCGCGGAGATGTCACCGGCCTGGAGGTCTCCCAGGCCGCGCAGGAACCACGCGTGCGGCGTGAGCAGGCTGAGCGTCTCGAGCCACCCGCCCACCTGGGACACCGAGAAGAACGTGCCGCCGAGGAAGGCGAGCACGAGCGAGATGATCGCCTGGAAGTTCTCAGCCTGGGCCTGGGTCTTTGCGGTCGCCGCAACGACGCCGAGAATGCCCATGGCCGAGATGACGACCGCTACGACGAGGATCGCGACACCGGCCGGGTTGCCCCACTCGGCTCCGAGCAACAGCGAGGTGGCCACAACGAGTACTGTCATGCTCACGATGCCGAGTGCGAACGAGGTGATGGCCTTGCCGAGGATGATCGAACGGCGGTCGATGGGTGCCGCGAGCAGGCGGTCCATCGTCCCGACCTTCCGCTCCTCGAGAAGCCCGCTCACTCCGAACGATACGGTGAAGAAGAGGAAGAAGACCGACATACCTGCGGCCAGGTAGGTTGTCTGTTTGAGCTGACGCGTGCTGGCGCTCGTGTCCTCCACGGTCACCGGCACGGTGGTGTGGGCGGCGGCCTGCGTGATGCGCCCGACCGACTCCGGGTCGCCCTCGCCTCCGAGTTCGAGGACGGTGCGAACCCCCACTTCGACAGCGCCCACCTCGGCTGCGAAACCCTGTGCTACCGAGTGGGCGACCTGGGAGGCGAGCGGGGTCCCTGCACCTCCGATCACGGTGATCTCGGCACTCTGCCCGCTCAGCACCCGTTTGGAAAGCCCGGCAGGCAGGACGAATGCCGCTCCGGCACTCTCCCCCTCGTCGGAGAACTCATCGGAGCCCCGTGTGACCTGGTCCTCGGCCTCCGCGGCGGAGTCCACCTCCCGGATCGTGGCGATACCCTCGTCCTCGAGCCCCTCGAGGAGCTCGACGAAGGAGTCTCCGATCGGCCCCCCGTCCTCGTTGACCAGCGCGTACTCGGCGTGGAAGGTCGCACTATCGATTGGCGCGAACACGAAGTTGAAGATGAAGGCAAGGCCGAGCGGGGCGAGGATGCCGTAGATGAACACCGAACGGTCGCGGATCCGCTCCGTGAGGTCCTTGCGCGCGATGAGCAGTGCGGTCTTCATGGCGTCAGTCCCGAAACGCGCGGCCGGTCAGGTGCAGGAAGACCGACTCGAGGTCCGGCTCGTCGACATCCACGTTCGTAACAGTCGCGCCGCTCGCCGTGACCGCGGCCAGCAGTTCGGTGAGCGCGTTTGGGGCACCGTCGACGATGAGGTCGAGCCCATCCTCGCGGGCGTCCGCGCTCTTGACGCGCGAAAGCTCGCCGAGTGCCGCTGCCGCGCGCGCGAGGTCGCCGGTCGCCTCGAGCCGGACCCGGTCGTGCTGACCCACCAGCTCGACGAGCTCGCGCCTCGTGCCCTCGGCGACGATCCTGCCGTGGTCGATGATGCCGATGCGGTCGCAGAGGTGCTCGGCCTCCTCCATGTAGTGTGTCGTGTAGAGCACCGCCATGCCCTCGGTGCCGAGGTGCTCGACGCTCTCGAGGATGGCGTTACGGCTCTGTGGGTCCACGCCGACGGTGGGCTCGTCGAGCACGAGGAGCTTCGGCCCATGCAGCAGGCCTATACCGATGTTGAGGCGTCGCTTCATGCCTCCCGAGAACTGATCGGAGCGGTCGCGGGCCCGGTCGCTCAGGCCGATGAGCTCCAGGACGTGGTCGACGCGGGCGGTCAGGTCGGTGCCGGACAGGCCGTAGAGGCGGCCGAAGAAGGTGAGGTTCTCGCGGGCGGTGAGGTCGGGATAGACGGCGATGTCCTGGGGTACGTAGCCGACTTCACGCTTGGGAGCGACGCTGCGGGTGGTCAGCGGTGTTCCGAGCACGCGCACCTCACCGGCGTCGCGCTCGAGCAAGCCACACACCATCGATATCGTGGTTGTCTTTCCGGCGCCGTTGGGGCCGAGAAGGCCGTACGTTTCACCTGCGGCGATCTCGAATCCGACGCCGTCCACCGCTATCAGCTCGCCGAATCGCTTGCGTAGGTCGGTGCAGGACAGAACGGGGCCACCGGGGGTACTCACGCAGGGCTCCTTCCGACAGCAGGCGGGCACTTGCACATAGTACTATTTGCAGTTTCGCGCGCTTCTCTCGTTCGCGGGCGGCCGCAGAGAGCCGCCTATGCGATCACCCGGAACCCGCGCGCTCCCTCGGCAGCCTCCTCGGCCACCTCGACGCGTTCGACCACAGCCCGCCGCGGGCCGCGGCGGCACCACGCCACGGCGGCATCAACCGACTCGGGAGGTCCCTCGAACACCGCCTCGACACGGCCGTCCGCGAGGTTGCGGACCCATCCGGCGAGCCCGAGACCGTCTGCCATCTCCGCTGTCGCCGCGCGGAAGAAGACTCCCTGCACGACGCCGTCCACCCACACGTGCCGCCTCAGCGTTGCGGCGGTCATCGAGCCTCCCTTCTCCGTCAAGGTTCGCAGGGGTATATTCCCGTCAGACCCGCCGAGGAGGACCCCATGCCTATCGTTCGCATCGACATCCAGTCCGGGAAGTCCACCGCGTACAAGCGCGCCATACTTCACGGAGTACGGGAGGCCATCTCCTCGGTCCTGGAGGTGCCGGAGGAGCGTGTCATGCAGCGGATCTTCGAGAGCGTCCCGGAGGACATCGACGCCCCCGGCCGGCAGACGGACCGGCTCACGATGGTCGACATCACGATGCTCTCCGGACGAGATGCCGAGCTCAAGCGTGCGCTCTATGCCGAGGTGGTCTCCCGTCTCGGATTCGAGCCGGGGATCGAGCCGGCAGACATCATGGTCGTCGTGCACGACCCCGCGCCGGAGTGCTTCTGTCTGGGCGGGACTATGCCCGGGGTGTAGCCGCGCCGGGACGGCCGGAAGCAGGCGACGTTGACGGGCTGTCACCGAGCGTCACCTGCCCGTCACCGTGGTGCCACCGCTATTCAATCTGCGCCTCCGATGATGCATGTGGAGCACAAACCACAGCTACATCGGAGGTTGTCCGGCCGTGTCGCCCGCCAAGAACATCATCATCGCCCTCGGCATAGCGCTGACTCTGTCAGGGGGGTCCTCCGCTGTCATCCACGGTCCTGACGAGGTCCCCCCCATCGTCATGGCTCGCGAAGCGGAAGCCGTCACGCGCGCCGTTCGCATGTGGATCAAGAGGCCGGTTCCCGGGCTCATGCCCGCTGTCACTCCCGGAAGTCACGGTGTAGCATGGACTGCGCAGGAGCAGAGCAACATACGCTGAGCGCAGGGAGAATGACCACGTGGAGAACACCGAGCGCAACGCATCGGCCCCTTCAGGTCGCAGCTACGGTCTCGGCGAGGAGATCGCCAACGCGGTCACACACGGGATAGGCACGGTTCTCGGAATCGTCGCGTTCACGCTCCTGGTGGCCTTCGCCGTGATGCGGGGCGGGACCATCGAGATCGTCAGTTCGATCGTCTACGGCACCACACTCGTGTTGCTCTACACCGCCTCGACGCTCTACCACAGCTTCCCCTGGCCGAGAGTGAAGCACGTCTTCAAACTTCTCGACCACGCGGGGATCTATCTCCTGATCGCCGGGACCTACACCCCGTTCACGCTCGTGACGCTCCGGGACCAGGGCGGGTGGAAGCTCTTCGCACTGGTCTGGGTGCTTGCCATCCTCGGCATAGCGTTCGAGGCGTTCTGGGCGTACCGGCCCGGCTGGCTCTCGGCCCTGATCTACCTCGGCATGGGCTGGTTGGCGTTGCTGATGATGGGCCCGCTTCGTGAGAGCCTCGCACCCGTCGGGCTCTGGCTTCTCGTCGCTGGCGGCCTCGCCTACACGCTTGGTACCATCTTCTACGTGCTCAAGCGCGTGCCGTACATGCACGCGGTCTGGCACCTGTTCGTGCTTGCGGGAAGCGCGTGCCACGTGCTTGCGGTGATGCTGGCCGTCATCACCCCCGCGTAGCGCGCCAAACCGCGTCAGATCCGAACCGTTAGGGGGAGTGGCAGGTATGGCGGATACGTCCGTGCTGTCCGTACGCGGCCTCGTGAAACGGTACGGGAATCTCGAAGCCGTGAGCGGGGTCGAGTTCGACGTTGCCCCGGGCGAGATCTTCGCCCTCATCGGCCCTAACGGAGCAGGGAAGACAACGGTCCTGCGCATCGTCGGTACTATCCTGAAGTCGACGGCAGGCACGGCGACGGTGGACGGCATCGAGGTCGGCGACCGACCCGAGAAGGCCCGCGAGCACATCTCCTACCTGCCCGAAGAGGCCGGTGCGTACAAGAACATGACGGGCATGGCGTACCTGCGGTTCTTCTCCGAACTCTACTTCTCCGACCCCGTGGACCAGCGCGACGCGGTGGAGAGAGCGCGCGAGATCTGTGGTCTCGGCGCGCGGCTGAAAGACAAGGCGGGCTCCTATTCCAAGGGCATGACGCGCAAGCTGCTGTTGGCTCGCACGCTGATGTGCAAGCCGCACCTCGCGATACTCGACGAGCCCACGTCCGGGCTCGACGTTCTCAACGCACTCGAGGTGCGCGACACGATCAAGCGTCACGCAGCGGACGGGACGGCCATCCTACTCTCGAGCCACAACATGCTCGAGATTGAGTACCTTTCGGACCGCGTCGGTCTGCTTCACCAGGGTCGGATTCGCGAGGTGGGCACGCCCGCCTCGCTCAAGGAGCGTTACTCGGCCGCGAACCTGGAAGAGGTCTTTGCGGAGGTGGCCCGATGAGGAAGTTCACCGTACTTCTGCGCAAGGAGGTCCGCGAGCTGCTGACGGCGCAGATCCTTCTGCCCTTCCTCGTGACGGTTCTCGT
>JARGFT010000003.1:109044-176779 GCA_029210645.1 Anaerosomatales bacterium
CTGATCGGCCAGCAGAGCGATCAAGCCGAGGACGCTCAGGCGATCGCCGTGCTCGATCGGGACGGCACCGAAGCCTCTGCCGGCCTGGCCGCCGCCCTCGAGCAGGGAGGTTTCGCGGTCGTGCCCCTCGATGCGGGTGCGAGTGACGTACCGGCGGCTCTGGCCGATGTGAATCTCTCGCTCGGGCTGATCGTCCCCGACGGCTTCGAGCAAGGCCTTGCGGCGGGCGAGCCACAGGAACTTCAGGTCTACGCGGTGCTTCGCAACTTCTCCTTCTTCGCGACCCGGGACGTCGGCGCGCTCTCGGCGGTGCTGCTTGCAGTGAACGAGGGGCTGAGCGGCGAGATGATCGCGGCCGCGGCCCCCGGTGCGGATCCGGTGGCCCTCAAGAACCCCGTGCGCTTCTCGGAGAATGTCGTCATCGGCACAACCGAGGCACGGGCGTCGGTCGTTGAGGTGCTGACGTTCGTGTCGAACCAGACAACCTTCATCCCCATCATCCTCTTCATCGTGATCGTGTTCGCGGCACAGATGATCGCGACCACCATCGCAAACGAGAAGGAGAACAAGACGCTCGAGACCCTGCTTGCGGCGCCGGTGAACCGCACCGGCCTCGTCGGTGCGAAGATGGTGGCGGCTTCGCTGGTCGCGCTGCTCTCGGCCGGTGTCTACATGTTCGGTCTGCGTTACTACATGCAGGGAGTCACCGAGGGACTGGGAGGAGGGCTGCCCGGCGCGACCGAAGCGCCGGACGCCATCGCCGCCCTCGGTCTTGCGCTCGGGACGGGAGACTACACCATCCTCGGGCTCACGCTCTTCCTCTCGATACTCGTCGCGCTCGCGATCGCGGTCATTCTCGGCGCGTTCGCAGAGAACGTGCGGGCCGTCCAGTCGCTGCTGGCGCCGCTGATGGTTCTGCTCATGATCCCGTATTTCCTGACGCTCTTCGTCGATCTCGAGCAGTTGGGTCCGGCGGTGCGATGGTTCGTGTACGCGATTCCGTTCAGCCACGCCTTCACGGCTGCGCCGAACCTCTTCCTCGGCAACTACCAGACCGTGTGGATCGGCATCGGTTACCTGGCGTTGTGGTGTGCGGGGCTCATCTACACCGCGGGGCGCATCTTCTCCACCGACCGCATCCTCACGATGAAGTTGGACCTGCGGCGCAAGCGCACCTGACCGCCGTGCGTCGGGATCGCTACTCGCGCGAGCTGCGGTCGCGGTCGCCCGAGTTGCTGTAGCCGCGGTTCTCCCAGTAACCGCGGTAGGTGGGATCGTCGGTGAGCTCGATCTCGGTGACCCACTTGATCCACTTGTAGCCCCACTTGTCCTCGGCCACGAGCTGGAAGGGGAAACCGCGCTCGGCAGGCAGCTCCACGCCGTTCATCGAGTAGGCAAGGAGAATCTCGTTGTCGAGCAGGTAGTCGAGGGGAAGCGAGGTCGAGTAGCCGTCCTGCGCGCGGAAGACCACGGTGTTCGCCGGGGGGCGCGGCCCGGCGTTTTGGATGAGGTCGCGCAGGAGCACGCCCTCCCACAGGATGTCGACACTCCATCCCTCGACGCAGTCGAGCGTGACGACCTTACGGTAGCTCCGCCCGGCGAGCACTTCCTCATACGACAGGCTCTCCGGCGTTTCGACGAATCCCGAGATGCTCAACCGGTAGGAGTCCCGCTCCACCTGCTGCGGGCCCGCGATCGAGTTTTCGCGGAAGTCGTCGATCGAGGAGAGGTCGAGGCCCTCGTACTCCCGGACCTCGACGCGCTCGAGCTGTGCGGGTCCCTCGTCACGTCCGGCTGCCGGTCCGTCCGGGCGGGGGGCGGCCAGGCAGCCCGGCAGGAGGAGAAGCATCGCGAGTGCTACGAGGACGACAAGCTGCCGGGTCGGACGGGTCACGGACACTCCTCGATAGGGGCCACGAAGGGTATGTTCCCAGCGTAGGCCGAAGCGAGCAGGGAGAAGCGGTGGCGAGTCACGAGGTGGCCGTTATAGAGCAGGAGGCGCGCTGTTCCGACGTGCTCTCGGTCCGTTTCGAACGGCCCCCGGGGTATACGTTCGCCGCCGGGCAGTACCTGGCGCTCACGCTCAGAACAGCGCAGGGGCGCGAAACCAAGCCGTTCAGTCACTCATCGGGGACGGGAGACCCGCACCTCGAGGTCACGACACGCCTGAGCGGCTCGACGTTCAAGGCGGCGCTCTCCGCGCTCGAACCGGGTGACCGCGTCTCGATCGCGGGCCCGGCGGGACGACTCACGATACCTGCCGACGAACGTCGAGTCGCGTTCCTCGTGGGGGGCGTGGGTATCACGCCGGTCATCAGCATGCTTCGTTCCCGGGACCCGGCGACCGCACCCGAGACGGTGCTGTTCTACGGGAACCGCGAGCCCTCCTGCATTCCGTTCGCCGACGAGATCGCCGCGCTGGCGGGGGAGCGCCTGTCAGTGGTGCACGTTGTGGAGGAGGCCCCCGAAGAGTGGCGGGGCGAGCGAGGCCTCATAACGCCACGGATCGTCCGGGGACGTCTCGACCCCTCTGACGGGTGGCTCTTTGTCGTCGCCGGCCCGCCGGTCATGGTGAGCGCTATGGAGGCGGTCCTGGATGCACTCGCGGTCCCCGCATCGCGAGCCATGATCGAGCGGTTCGGCCCGCCCGCGTGACACTGTAGGTGCGCACGGGAGCAGCCGAGGGGTATAAACGCACCAGAACATGCACGTGGGCTCGCGCGAGAAGAGATACCGGATTGTCTGTTTGACCTGCTAGGGGGATCGGCTATGGAGCTCATGACGAGAACGTGCAACTTCGAGCGGATGAACGTGGAACGCTTGTTCGCGCGCGCGTTCGTGGTGATCGGTGGTCTGCTGTGGACAGTGATGCTGTTCGCCTCCGAGACCGCTGCGAAGTACACGAACTTCACGTACACGTTTGATGAGGTTGTCACGGCGATGGGGAGCGCGTTGCTGCCGCTGGCCGCCTCGGTGCTCGTCTTCGTGGTAGGGCTCTTCTACGAGAAGCTCACGGCTCTCATCCTGGTACTTGGAGCAGCCGGGGTTGTGGTCTGGGGAGTGATCGCCGGTTGGGCGGCCCCTTTGTGGGTCGTCATGGGCATCGCACTCATCGGACCGATGTTGCTTGCCGCACTGCTCTTCCTGCTCGCCTCGAGGATGCAGATGATTTGCATGCTTGAGAGTCATCCGGGCAGCTAGAGACCCTCACTGCATGAAGCGACGCCCCCGCAGCGCATGCGCTGCGGGGGCGTCGCCGTTCAGTGCTCGCCTGCCGCGGAGCGTTACGCCTCCTCGGCAACCACTTCGATCAGTTCGATCTCGAACGTCAGCTCCTTGCCCGCCAGCGGGTGGTTGAAGTCGAGCGTGACGTCATCGCCTTCGATCGCGGTGATGGTCGCGGCGAGGCGCTCGCCGTTGGGTCCGAGCAGCTGGACGACGGCACCCTCGTATGGATCGTCCGTGAAGGCCGTTACCGGCACCACCTGGACTGCTTCCTCGTGGTACCCACCGTAAGCGTTTTCAGCATCGAGCGTGATGGTGGTATTGTCACCGACCGCCATGTCCGCGACGGCGGACTCGAAGCCGGGAATCACCTGGCCGCTCCCGATGGTGAACTCGAGCGGGTCGCGCCCTCTGCTGGTGTCGAACTCAGAGCCGTCCTCGAGCGTGCCGCGGTAGTGCACCCGTACCGTGGTGCCTTCCACGTGAGCCATCCTGGCACTCCTTCCAATCGCAGAAACACAGCGCGCCGGTCTTTGCCGGCCGCGCGTCATCAACCCTACCGCATCTGCGCGGGGTTCGCGAGAAGGGGAGGTGCTCTTGCCCTGCGAACTCTGAAGCGCAAGACCGTGCGAGGCTGTCTCAGCGTCCTTCAGGCACTGCAAGGTGTCCCCTGTCTGCGGATTTGTGCCGCTACCAGGGGTCTAGGTACAATCGAGTTGCTGGAGAAGGATGTTCTCCGGAGGGGCAGGTGGCCGAACGCCGCACTCCGCCGGGAGGGCATCAGGTTCATCTCGACAGGGGACGGCAACGGGTGTACGACCTCGAGGGAGTCTTAGGGCCCTCCGTCATGCAGTTCGTGGAGGACCATGTGCGGTCGCTTCTCACATGGGACATCCTCGTATACTTCCACAAGAATCCGGAGCAGACGATCGATCACGATGACCTTGCTCTGCGACTCGGCCGCCGACCCGATGAGCTCGGCCCTGAGATCAGAGCGTTGTGCGAGTGCGCGATCCTGCGGTGTGAGGACGGCTCGATACGCTACGATCCCGAGCCCCCCACGAGGGACACGATCGGCGACTTCGTCGACGCGTGTCAGGACAGGGGTCGCAGGCTAGCCCTGATCGCCCTCGTGCTTCACAAGATCGCACCCCGCAGTCAGGTGTAGGAGTCGACCGCCGTGTCTCGGTGCGCCTGTCACGGTGGCGATATGCTGCTACTCTTACTCCCATGAGCAGCTACGCGACCGAGATCGTGCTCGTCTTAGGTCTCATCATCCTGAACGGGTACTTCGCGGCGTCTGAGATCGCTCTCATCAGCGCGCGTCGAGCGGCGCTCCAATCCAGAGCAGCCGAGGGCTCTCCGGGCGCCAAGGCCGCGGTCGAGCTGACCGGGGACCCGTCACGGCTCCTGGCAACCATCCAGGTCGGCATCACGTTGGTGGGGTTCCTCGCCTCGGCCACCGCGGCCGTTAGTCTCGCCGCCCCGCTCGCCGAGTGGCTACGCTCCTTCGAGAGCGCCTGGCTCGCCTCCGTCGCCCAGGGTCTCTCCATCCTTCTCGTGACGCTGGCCATCGCGTATCTGACGCTCGTCTTCGGCGAGTTGGCGCCCAAGCGGCTCGGCCTGCAGCGGGCGGAGAGCGTCTCGATCAGGGTTGCCAGACCCGTGCTCCTGCTCGCACGGATCATGAGTCCGGTGGTCTGGGTCCTCGCGCACTCGACCAATGTAGCCTCGCGCCTGCTCGGTGTTCGCGGCTCCGGGGCGCGTCCGGGCGTGACCGAGGAGGAGATCAAGCTTCTCGTCACCGAGCAGGGCTCCCTGCTCGATGAAGAGAAGCGGATGATCCATGAGATATTCGAACTGGGTGACACGGTGGTCAGGGAGATCATGGTGCCGCGCGTGGACGTCGTGTTCATCGACGACGACGCCACCATCGCCGACGCACTCGAGATATTCCGCTCGCGCGGGTTCTCACGCCTACCGGTGATCCACGAGGATGCCGATAAGATCGTGGGGCTCGTGCTCCTCAAGGACCTCGTCAGGCCGGCATCCGAGGGCGGTCTGGACGAACCGGTGACCGCCTATCTCCGGTCCCCGGTCTTCGTCCCCGAGACCAAGCCCATCCTGCCGCTGCTCTCCGAGATGCAGCGGATGCGTAACCACATGGCGATCGTCGTCGACGAGTACGGGGGCACTGCGGGCATCGCCACCATCGAAGACATCGTCGAGGAGATCATCGGCGAGGTCGTCGACGAGTTCGATCCGGACCAGGCGTACGTGACCGAGCTTGCACCGGGACGGTGGGTTGTCGACGGTCGGCTTCCGGTGGAGGACGCCGCCGAGCTCGGCCTGCCCGTGGAGGAGTCGGACGAGTACGAGACGATCGCCGGGTGGATGCTCGTGCAACTCGGGCATATACCTGTACCGGGCGAACAGGTCAGAGCAGACGAGGTGCTCTTCCGCGTGCAGGCCGTGCGCCGCCGGCGCATCGCGCGCCTCCTGGTCACCCGTGAGGAAGGTGGCGAGAGCGAGGAGCGGTGATGGCTGACAAGACTCTCTATCGGTCCAGGGACGATCGAATGGCCGGCGGCGTGTGTGCCGGCATCGCCGACTACTTCGACCTCGATCCGACGGTAGTACGCATGCTCACGGTGCTGGCGGCCTTGCTCTCGAGCGGCGGGGCGATCATCGCGTATATCGTGCTGTGGGCTGTGGTTCCGGAGGAACCAGGCGTTGCAGGGGAGGGAGCACCTATGTCCGAGGAAGTTCCGTCGGCCCGGTCGTCAGACCAGCCACCGCCACCGCCGACTCGCCCGTCCACGGCACCACCCGCACAGCCGGCTCCGGCGAGGGTGGAGGTCGCGCCTCCGCTGCCGCCCGTGCCTCCCAAGCCGCCCGCATCAGCGGGGCGTGGATCGATATGGGTCGGTCTCGTGCTCGTGTTCGTGGGCGGCGTGCTGCTCGTCCAGATGTTCCTCCCGCAGATACGACTCTGGGCATTCTGGCCGCTCGTCCTGATCGTGTGGGGTCTGGTCGTTATCTTCAGGCCGAGAGGCGGTGAGTGAGATGACCCTGAAGCGGGTCTTCGAGGGCCTGACTCTGGTCCTGATCGGCGTCATCCTTCTGCTCAACACCACGGGCTCACTGCCCTGGTCGGTCTGGTGGCACGTGCTGAGCCTCTGGCCGTTGCTGCTGGTCGCCGCGGGCCTGGACATCGTGGCGAAGGGTATCGACGCGCCCTGGCTCAGGGTGGTTTCGAGCCTCCTGATCATCGGAGGGCTGCTCGTCGGGGCGTTCGTTCTCCCGATAGGGGATGCGACGTCGGGCTTCGGATGGTTCACGCCGATGCGCGGCACCGACTTCGACATCGTGAAGACGGCGACGCAGCGCGTCGACAGCGGTCGTGCCGTCATCCAGGGTGGTGTCGGGTCCTACCGCGTCACCGACGGCGATGAGATCGTCCGCGTCACCGGGCGCAGTCCGCGCGGTGAGCCGTCGGTCGACGTGACGCAGGACGGCCGACGAGTCACCGTGCGGGTCACAGGCCCCGAGGCCGAACGGGTCTGGATTCCCGGCATGCGCGGCACGAGCAGCATGGATGTGCGGCTCGCGGACTCGATCCCCTGGGACGTGGAGATCGACACGGGAGTCGTCGACCTCGACGCCGACCTGGCCGATCTCACCGTCACCTCGCTGGATGTCCGCTCCGGCGTGTCGCAGGTGACGATCACGCTGGGAGAGGTCGTGCACGGGGCAGGAGAGATCCCGGTGAGCGTGCGCGGCGGTGTGGCTGATTTCACCGTGCGTGTCCCGCGAGACACACCGGTCAGGGTAGACGCCGAGGCGGGACTTACGAACGTGAGCGTCGACAACGACATCCCCCGGGTCTCCGGAGGCGGCCGGACGTGGATGACGTCGGGCTATCCCGACAGCGGCGGCTACCACATCAGCTTCGAGGCCGGCGTCTCCAATGTCGGAGTCTCCACGTACTGACGCGGCCGAGATCCGCGAAGGAGGGTGCGAACGTGAGTGATCAGGGTTCGGGCGGAGGCAAGGGCACGGATCTCCGTGCGGTCTACGTCGTTATCGGGGTGGTGCTGATCCTGGTGGGCCTCGGTCTTCTCGGAGGGATACCCTTCTTCGGGTGGGCTGGTCCGTTGGACATCATGCGCGATGCCATGCGGGAGGTCCGGCGCTTCGGATGGCCGCTTGCGGTCATCGTGCTCGGCGTGCTCATCATCGTGTACAGCCGCCGACCCGGAGCGAAGCTCCCGTCACGAGATGCCCGGCTGCTCCGCTCCCGCGACAAGAAGCTGGTCGCAGGCGTCCTCGGCGGACTCTCGGACTACTTCTCCGTCGATGTGACGATCGCGCGCATCGCCTACGTGCTCTTCGCGCTTGTCTTCGACGCGTGGGGGCCGCTGCTCGTTGCCTACATCACGGCGGCGATCATCGTCCCCGAGGCCCCGAAGGGCGACCGGCAGACCGCTCCCGCCACTGTCGCGGCCCCGCCACTGTCGCGCGAGGAAGACGGGGACGGTTCCTGACGCATGCCGTCACTTCAGCCTGCCGGGTCGACGCAGCCCGGAGATGTGATCGACACGCACTGCCATCTCTTCACCGTTCGGCTCCTGGAGGAGTACGTCGAAGCGCACCCCGATGTGGCGCCCCGTTTCAGGCAGGCGGTCAAGGAGCGCAAGTTCGGCAGGCGCGGGGAGAGCCTGCCCGATCTGCCTGCCGAGGAGATGGCCGTGTGGTACACGGACCGGATCCACGCGGCAGGCCTGGCCAAGGCGCTCATCGTCTCCGTCATCCCCGACTCGTCGTACATGCGGGAGTTCGTCGTCGCCGCCGCCGGCCACGTGCACGCGCTGTGCAACGTCGACCCCCGCGATCCGGGTGCTGCCGATCTGCTCGAGCGTGAGATGGCCGCCGGATTCAAGGGCGTCAAGCTGCTTCCGGTCAACCGGTGCTTCCGGCTGTCCGACCCTGCGTGCCGCCCGTTCTTCGAGAAAGCTGCCGAGTTGGGCGCGCCGATGATCGTGCACTATGGCGTCACGGTCGACCCGGGTGGGGACATGCGCTATGCAGACCCGACCGACTTGTCGCCCGTTGCGCGGGACTTCCCCGAGATCACCTTCGTGATCGCGCACTTCGGTGCCGGCTACCTCGATCAGCTGCTCAAGGTCGCCTACCAGTGCCCGAACGTGGCTGTCGATTCCTCCGGAACGAACAACTGGATGGACTTCATGGCCCACCCGATGACGCTCGCCGGGGTCTTCGAGCAGGTGCTCGGTGCGATCGGGCCCGAGCGGGTGCTCTTCGGCACCGACTCGGGCAGCACCGCGCCGTACCGCTCGTGGATCAAGTACCAGCAGCTGGCGACGCTCGAGTCGATAGGGCTCGGCGACGCGCAGCGCGATCTGATCGTGCGCGGCAATGCGGCCCGCATCTTCAAACTGGATGGGTGAGACCGATGAGCGACAGACAGCGCGACGTGGAGCCGGCAGCCGACTACGACCAGATGGTCGACTGGAACCGCCGTCTCGCACGCGAAGCCCCCTTCTTCGAGGACCTCTTCGCCCGCTACGACGTCGACCGCATCATCGACGTCGGGTGCGGGAGCGCGAAGCACGCGATCATGTTCCGGGAGTGGGGGCATGAGGTCACGGGTGTCGACCCGAGCGGTTCGATGCTCGCCCAGGCGCGCGAGAACGCTGTAGCAGCCGGGGTCGATATTGCGCTCGTCGAGGGCGGCTTCGGCGAGCTGGAGGGTCTCCTCGGCACCGGATTCGACGCCGTACTCACCCTCGGCAACGGGCTCCCGCACGTCGACGGCGTGACGGGCCTGCATGCGACACTCGCTGACTTCGCGGCCGTGCTCAGGCCCGGCGGGTTGGTTGTGCTGCACCTGCTCAATCATGCGCGGCTCATCGAGGGCAACGTCCGGATGATGCCGGCGGTCCTGAGAGAGACACCTGAGGGCGATCGGGTCTTCCTGAAGGTGCTGGACTACGTCGACGAGGGCATCATGTTCGACTTCGTGACGCTGACCAGGGATCCCGGGGCCGAGCCGGGCTCAGGCAACGCGTTCGCCTACGACGATCCCGGCCAGACCGGCTGGCACCTGCGTTCCCGCAGATCGGTTCACACGGCGCTCCCGGTCGATCTGCTCGTAGAAGCGCTGGCCGAAGCGGGCTTCGAGGCGATCGAGACCTACGGCGACCACAGCGGAAGGTCTTTCGACAGAGCATCGGACGAGTCGGTGATCGTCGTCGGGCACCGCAGGGGGCTCTAGCGGCTACTCCGGGACGTCGCCCTCCATCAGTCGCGGCCCGAGTTGGCAGCGTGTGTTGCGCGCTGCGTTGCACGGGCCGACCGGAACCACCGGTTTTCCGATGCCGAGAGCGTCGTGCATCCGCTGAAGTGCGAGGTAGAGGTGGCAGAGGGGCAGCCCCGCGACGTTCTGGAAGCACTGGTCGTCGTCGACCCGGGCCAGATGGCTCTCGATGTTGTACGCGCCGGCGCAGCCGAGGAGTTCGCCGTGCGCGGCCCAGGTGTCGATATCGTGCTCCGTGAGATCGCACATGCGCACCGGCGTGGTCACGGAGGACGTCTCGGGGACCCCTGCGCCCGGAGCCAGAATGGCCATCCCCGTCACGACCCGGTGTGTGGCACCCGAGAGCGAGCGCAGCATCTCGTAGGCTTCAGCGATGTCGGCAGGCTTGCCCAGCACGCGCCCGTCGTGAACCACCACCGTGTCGAAGGCGAGGACCGGACCGCTCGCCCCGGCATCGCGCGCGGCAACCGCCTTCTCGGCGGCAAGCGCAGCAGCGAGCGCGGGAGGGTCAGCGGCAAGCGGGGTGTCGAGATCCTCGGGCGTGTCGGCCGACGTGCACAGGTGCTCAAGCCCGAGCATGGCAAGGAGGCGTCTGCGCCGGGGAGACGCTGAGGCGAGGATGAGCCGGTTGTCCGCTACAGGGCACACGCAGGGATGATAGCAGTAGTCAGGGAGCGGTGGCTCGCAACATCTATACTGTGAGTCATCGAAGGACGTTTCGGCCGGTGAGGACGTGGTGGCGTGGACACTCCCCCGAAGACAAGCACCATCCCTTCCGTGGTCGAACGGTTCCTGCGCCAGCTGGTGACCACCTACCGGGCCGTGCTCCTGTACCCCGACACCAGTGCGATCCCGCGGGAGAACAGCGCGCGCGCCGTGAAGGAACTGGGCGGGGACGGCACTGCGCATCAGGATCTGCGTGTCAGCGTCGACAAGGACGGACTGCGGGTCGATGGAGTGCGAGCGCTCGCGGGCCACTCCGGTGCTGCGACCCTCGCACGCGAGCTCTACTACCGGTCGGTTGCCGAAGTCCGCTTCCGTACGGACGTCACCGCGGAGGCCCTCCTGGGATTCCTCGGCGTGCTTCGCCGCTCCCCCGAGGAGGTCGAGGCGTCGGGCGGATTCGAGTCGATGCTGTGGGACACCGGCGTCGACTCGGTGACGATCGTTGAGACCTGCACGGTGGTGATGGATGCACCTCCCGTCGACCGGGAAGGACAGGAGGTCGTGTGGCCGCCGGACAACGACCGCATCGAGGAGTTGCTGCTCACCGGGAGAGACCCGCACTCCGAGGGTCACCGGGTGCTCGTCCGGGTGCTTCTGGACGCCGAGGCGCTGGCGGACTTTGTCGACTCGGTGTTCCGGCGAGCCGCAGGCTCCCGGGCGCAGCTCGAGCCCGGTGACGTACTCGCGGATATCGCACGCATCGTCGCCAACCTCGAGGAGGAGGAGCGCCGAGAGGCACTCCGCTCGATCGCAGACGTGACCCGCAAGCTTCCCGCGGGCCGGTTGCGCGCCCGGAGTGCGGAGCGGATCCTGGCCGCCGCACGCACCGACAGGGCGGTCGCTTCATACGTTCGCCAGGTAGGTATCGATGACATGTGCTGCATGCTGACCGAGGGTCTGGAGGAGGATGACGTCTCGGTCGAGGGCCTCGCACGCGCAATCCGAAATCTCACCCAGATATCGCTCGCGGCACGAGATGAGGTCAGCCGTGCGGCCGGAGTCGCTCTGCAGGAGGCGGGCATCTCCGCGTCGACGACATCGGCAGTGCTCGGTGCGGCGGCGCCATCGAGTATCGTGATCGCCGAGGGTGACGGAGGACCCACCGATGCGAACCTGGACTCCGTTCTCAGACTCGTTGAACTCGCCTCGGCCGCACCGGGGGAGGCGGGGGATGACGCTGGAACGCTCGCCCTCAGGGATGAAGCTCACCGGGGATTCCGTGACGGGGACGTCACCGGGGCGCTCGTAACGCTCACCGTGCTCAGCCTCGGGACATCCGGTTTCGAAGAGAGCATCTCCTCGCTCGAGGCCGGACTCGGAGTCCTGCTCGAGAGGGGAGAGTTCGAGGTGGCCGCGGTCGCGGCAGAGACGCTCTTGGAAGTAGCGCGTACGGCATCGGCGGAGGAGGGCCTGCGCCTGACCGATGCCGTGCGGCGGCTCGCCGATGAGCGGGAGATGAGGGCGCTGCACCGCGCGATGCACGTATATGAGCGAGACACGTCCGAGCACCAGGCGTGCGAACGTCTGCTCGGCACCCTTGGCGGTATCGCCATCGACCCACTGCTCGAGATGCTTGCCGACGAACCCGACATGACGCTCCGGAAATCGCTGGTCGATCTCATCTCCTCGGTAGCCCGCGATCACATCGCCGAGGTCGGCGATCGCATCACCGATGCGCGCTGGTACTTCGTCCGCAACGTGGTGTCTATCCTCGGGTCGACACACCATGCCGACGCACTGCCCTACCTCGACAGGACCGTGCGACACGCTGATGCCCGGGTACGCAGGGAGTCGATCCGCGCCCTCGCGGGTATCGCCGACTCCCGTTCGCCGGGGTTGCTCGGCCCGGCGCTCGATGACGCGGATGCCGGAAACGTCCAGCTTGCCGCCCGCTATCTGGGGAGGCTCAAACACGCGGCCTCGGTTCCGGCGCTGCTCGCGGTCGCCCGTGGAGAGGGCGCCGGCAACCGTGAGTACGCCGCCCGGGCCGAGGCGATCGAGGCGCTCGGCGTCATCGGCTCGCCCGAAGCGCTTCCGGAGCTGGAGGCCATCGCGGGCCCGCGGTTGCTCGCGGGTCAGCGCTCCCGGGATCTTGCAGCGGTCGCGAGCGCGGCCATCGCCGCGATAGAGGCGGCTGAAGGAGGTGGCACGAGATGAGCGTCGATCTCTCCGGTGGCAACCCGAAGTCGCACTCCGGCGACGGACCGTACCTGCGCGATCTCCTCACCTCACTCGCGGCAGCACGACGCAGTTCGCAGTTCTACCCGCCGGAACATCCCGCGGTCGCACAAGCCATCGGCGACCTGAAGTCGGCGATCGACGGGCTCCAGCGGGGTGGGGCCGAGCTGACGCTCACGTTCTTCGATGGAGAGCTGGTGTTCGAGGACAGGGTCATGACGCAGGAGAGCATACTCTTCGATCAGCTCATCCGGAGCATCGGCGCCCTGGGGATCGAGAGCATGCAGATCGTACCCGGGGTGAGCAGCAGCGAACTCGCCCGCGCCATGCGCATACTCTCAGCGGATGCGTCCGACATCGAGGCTGCGGGTGGCATCGAGCGCGCGACGCAGGCCGCCGGGCTGACGGGCGTGCGCTTCGGCCACGTGCGGCTGATCCACTCCGATGTGGAGGCAAGCGAGGAGGCGCACCGTGACCGACGCGCATACGAGGGCGCCGTGGACCTCATCCGCGATATGGACCAGATCGTGCGAAGCGGCCGTACTCCGGACCACCGGTTCGTGCGCACGACCGTCGCGGCCCTCGTCGACAGCGTGCAGATGAGGCGCTCCGCCATGCTCGAACTGGCCTCGCTACGGGACTTCGATCACTACACCTTCTACCACTCGGCGAACGTGGCGATCCTCTCGCTTGCCCTCGGCTCGCTCGTCACCGAGGACGCCCGGTTCCTCGGCGCTCTGGGAACCGGGGCGCTCCTGCACGACATCGGCAAGATGACGGTGGATCGCGACATCCTCAACAAGACTGGTGCGCTGACTCCCGAAGAGTGGAACAGCATGCGCGACCATCCCGTCTCCGGCGCGCGCATGGCCGCGCGGATGCCCGGTCTCGACCAGTCCGCGGCAGTCGTGATCCTGGAGCATCACATGGCGTACGACGGCTCGGGCTATCCACGTCGGCACTCCGGGCAGATGCAGCACCTCGCATCCCGGATCGTGGCCGTCGCTGACGCGTACGACGCGATGACATCGCGCCGGTCGTACAGCGAGGCACGGCCCCAGGACGAAGCGATGGCGCTCGTCGCCGAGAGTGCGGGCAGCACTCTGGATCCGACGCTCGTGCGTCTGTTCGTGATGATGCTCGGCGTATACCCCCCGCGTTCCGTGGTACGGTTGGGAGACGGGAGCACCGCCGTGGTGGTGCGTCCCGGGGAGAGCGACCCTCTGCGTCCGGTGGTGAGGGTGATCGCTGCGCCGACCGGAGAGCTCGTCGAGCCCGGATTGCTCGATCTCGGTGGATCAGGTGCGCCGGACATCGAGCGATGCCTCGATCCTGCCTCGCTCAACATAGAGGTCGACGACTATCTCTGACCCCGGTATGAGGAAGGACGTGTCGCCAACTGTGGTAACCAATCCGTCCCGACGCCCGCGCGCGCTTGCGGTCATCGTTCTGGTCGTGCTCTTCTTCGGCCTGCCGTTCCTCGGTTGGCTCGCCACGCTGCTCACCGACTACCTGTGGTTCGCCGATCTTGGCCAGCAGCAGGTGTTCGTCACCACCTGGCTCAGCAGGCTGGCAACGGGGGCTCTCTTCGGAGTGGTGGCCTTCTCACTGCTCTTCGTCAACGCCCGGATCGCGCGCTCGATGGCGCCCCGGACGGTCGTGACGTCTGTCCCGGACGCCATGCCCGACCAGTTCGAGGAGATCGTGAGCCAGCTGCGGGGTAGCGTCGGCCCCATCGTCGACCGGGTGGTGCTCTGGGTCTCCGTGGGTCTCGCAGTCTTTCTCGGGGCGGCGATGTCGGTGAACTGGGACGTCTTCCGGCTGGCGCTGGCGGCGGCACCCTTCGGCATCACCGATCCGCAGTTCGGACGCGACATCGGGTTCTTCGTGTTCACGCTTCCGGCGCTTCGAGCCATAGCAGACTGGGCGACGATCATTCTCATACTGACCGCGGTCTTCACTGCGGTGGTTCACCTCGTGGACGGCGCCATCCAGCCGTGGGCACGCCTCAAGGGCTTCGCCCCACACGTCAAGGCGCACCTCTCGGTGCTCCTCGGTCTTATCGTGGCAAGCAAGGCTTTCGACTACTACCTTGCGATCTACGAACTCAACTTCTCGCCCCGGGGTCAGGTGACCGGAGCGTCCTACACGGATGTCAACGCCCAGCTGCCGGCGTTGCGGCTCCTCATTGCGATCGCCGTCGTGTCGGCCGTGGCGCTGATCGTCAATATCCGTTTCAAGGGGTGGCGTCTACCGATCATCGCGCTGGGGGTGTGGGTCGGGGCGTCGCTGATCGCCGGCAGCCTCTATCCGAATCTCGTGCAGCAGTTCCGTGTTGCACCGACCGAGGCCTCGGCCGAGGAGCCCTACATCGCGCGCAACATCGAGTCGACCCGCAGGGCGTACAACCTTGACGACGTCCAGTCGCGTCCCTTCCCGGCCGCAGAGACGCTGACGGCCGACGACGTGCTCGCCAACCGGTCCACGCTGGAGAACGTACGGCTCTGGGACCCGTCGATCGCGGGCCAGACCTATCGCCAGCTGCAGATCATCCGCACGTACTACGACTTCAAGGACGTTGACATCGACCGCTACGAGGTCGACGACCGGATGCGCCAGGTACTCATCTCGGCGCGCGAGCTCGATACGTCCCAGCTTGCGGAGCAGGCCCAGACCTGGCTCAACCAGCACCTCGTGTACACGCACGGGTACGGTCTGGTGGCCAGCCCCTCTAACGAGGCCGATACTCGCGGGCTTCCGAACTTCTGGGTCGGAGATATCCCGCCGGACGCCATCGAGGAGTTCGAGATCGAGCAGCCGGCGATCTACTTCGGCGAGGCGACCGATGACTACGTCGTCGTCAACACCGGAATCGCCGAGTTCGACTTCCCGGTCGGTGAAGGTCGCGCGGAGACCTTTTACGAGGGTGAGGCCGGCGTTCCCGTCGGCGCGATTGGGAGACGGGCCGCTTTCGCGCTGCGGTTCGGAGCTCCGCAGATCATCTTCAGCCAGTACATCGAGTCGGACAGCAGGGTGCTCTTCGACCGGGACATCGCCACCCGCGTGGCCAAGCTCGCACCCTGGCTCACCGTTGACGGCGATGCCTACCCGGCTCTCATCGATGGCCGTATCGTCTGGATCGTCGACGCGTATACGACCTCGAACCGGTATCCCTATTCGCAGTACTTCCGGGGGGTCAACTACGTCCGCAACTCCGTGAAGATCACCGTGGATGCCTACGATGGCACGACCACGCTGTGGGGCTTCGACCCCGACGATCCCATCCTGCAGACATGGAGAAGCATCTTCCCCGACCTCGTCACCGAGGAGTCCGAGATCCCGGATGCAGTGCGTCGCCACTTCCGCTACCCGGAGGACCTGTTCAGTCTGCAGGCCGAGGTCTACAAGACGTACCACATGACCGACCCGCGTGACTTCTACAACAAGGAGGACGCCTGGGAACTCCCCGGCGAGCGCGATGGTGTACCGATGCAGCCGTACTACGTGCTGATGCAGCTGCCGGGCGAGCCCGCCGAGGCCTTTCAGATGATCCAGCCCTTCACGCCGCGCAACCGCGACAACATGATCGGGTGGATGTCGGTGAACTGCGACCCCGTCGACTACGGCAAGCGGGTCGTCTACACCTTCCCGCAGGGCCGGGTCATCCTCGGGCCGGAGCAGGTGGCGGCGCGCATCAACCAGGACGACATCATCGCGCCGCAGCTTACTCTCTGGAGCCAGCGTGGGAGCCAGGTGATCTTCGGCAACATGCTCGTCGTCCCGCTCGAGGACGCTGTCGTCTACGTGCAGCCGCTCTACCTGCAGGCCGAGCAGACTGCCATTCCCGAGTTGGTGCGTGTGCTCGTCGTCTACGCCGATAAGGTAGAGATGGCCCGGGACCTCGAGGCGGCTCTGCTCGCCGTGTTCGGCGAGCGTCCGGCCGCCGAGCCCGGAGAGCCCGGTGAGCCGGGGTTACCCGCGGATGCCGCTCGCGCCCAGGAGCTCTACCTCCAGGCACTCGACGCCCAGCGGGCAGGTGATTGGGCCGAGTACGGGCGCCTGCTCGAGGAACTCGGCTCAGTGCTGCAGGAACTCGCCGGGCCGGCGCTACCTGACGCCCCCGTCGACGACGTGCCCGAGGAGTAACGAGAAAGACGCGCCACCCGGATGCTCAAGGCGTCCAGCTCAAGGCGTCCAGGTGGCGTGTCGATACTCTCTGTGCTAAGATTTCCTCTTGTCATGGTTCAGTAATGACCTGTGAGGGCGCGTGACCGCCAGATGATCGGTGCGGTTGCACGGACCGACGCCCGCAGGCGACGACAACCGATCGAAGGGGTCGGAGTCACCGAGTACGGTGACCTCAGACTCGCGAGAGAGTATCACCAGGTCCGAGCCGAACAGCATACTCGTGCTTGTGAGGCATCTGGCGACGGCCGTAAGGCCCCCTGATGCCGGTGCGAGGCAGCTTCCTTGCCACTCCTCTCTCCAACCTCTCCCGGGCATCTTTGCGTGCCCAGGACGCCTCCGCGCCCGTCGCCTGCCCTGTTCCCGTACGTGGAGGTAGTTTTGAGTTCAAGAAACAGGTTCGTTCTTCCGGTTCTGGCCGCCAGCGCAGCCCTCGGAGTGGTCGCGCTGACCACCGCGGTGCTCTTTGCCGTAGGGGTCATGCCTACGCACTACGCCGAGGCGTCACCCGCAGCAGCCCCGTCAGACCTGCTCGGCGTCGGCCAGAGGGTCGCCTCCCTCGATGGCGTCGAGGCGGAGGACAAGGTACCAGTAGTGGAGGCTGAGGTGTCCGAGACCCTGGTCACGGCAGCGAAGCGCGCCAAGGCACCGGTCCCCAAGCCCAAGGTTGCCGCCAAGCCCTCGCGAAGCGCCGCTCCGAGCAGGGCGACCGCTTCCGCCACCGGCTGGCAGAGCGCCAAAGCGTCGTGGTACGGCCCGGGTTTCTATGGCCGGCGTACGGCGAGTGGCGCAGTGCTCACCGAGGGCATGATGAACGTGGCCCACAAGTCGCTGCCGTTCGGCACGCGCATCCAGTTCGAGTACAAGGGCCGTACCGCCACCGCGGTGGTCAATGACCGCGGACCGTACATCCATGGGCGCGTCTTCGACCTTGGACCCGGAACCGCACAGGCACTCGGTTTCGGCGGGGTCGGTATGGTCAAGTATCGGATCCTCGGCAGGTAACTGCTGCTCTCGTCGCGGTGGCGCCGGTCTCCTTCGGGGGACCGGCGTCGCTGCTTTGGGGTACCTTTATACGTGTCGCCGCGGAAATCCCGCCGCGCCGGATCGACGGAGGTGTCTGGATGTCCGATGAGCGCGGGACCACGCAGGTCCCGGAGGAGCGCAGCGTCATCGACGCGGCTGCAGACCTGTTGCAGACGCTCGTTGACTGGCTGCGCCAGGAAGCAGAGGCGCTTGTACGCGAGAAGATCGCGCTTCCACTGCAGAAAGTTGGTCTCACCATCGCATCCGGGTGGGCGGCGGCCATGCTGCTCGTATTCGGCCTGTGCTTTATCGCCGTGGGCCTGCTGCTCTTGCTCGCGCAGTGGCTGACGTGGCCTGGGGCCCTCCTGGCGGTCGGTGGCGTCCTCGTACTCGGTTCCGTGATCTTCACCGTTCTCAAGATGAGGAGCATGCAGCGATGAGTTCGAACAAGCCCGGATCGCCCGGCCCCACGCTGACCGTCAACGATGTGCGTCATCATGCGGAGGAGGTCCGCGACCTTGCGAAGGCCGAGGTGCGTCGGATCAGCCGCACCGAGCCGGCGCAGATCGTCGCGTATGCTGTCGTCGGCGTCCTCGTCGTCGCATCGCTGGCGTACTATCTTGGCACGCGGAGGTGCCCTGCCTGCGATGGGGCAGAGTAGGGCACTGACCGTCGAGGAGGTGTCGGTCGGGGCCGAGCGGCTCTCGTGCGTGGTGCGCGTGGCCTCCGACGCCCCGCTTCGCACGTCTGAGCTCCCTCACGTAGCAGACAGCGTCCTTGCACTTCTGCCCGGCATCGTTCGGCACAGGTGTGAGTGTGGCTCGGCGCACGGCATCGTCGCCGAGCTCGCGGACACCGAGCTCCCTCATCTGCTCGAGCACATCGCGCTCGAGTTGATGGCCCTGGCGGGATCCCCGCGCTCGCTGCGGGGGGAGACGGCGTGGGACTTCTCGGCGGACGGGCACGGCGTGTTCAGGATCTCGCTGGAGTACGATGACGATCTGGTGGCCCTCGGTGGGCTCCGAGAGGCGTCCCGGATCGTGGATGCGCTCGTGCGCGAGGATCGTGACGCGGCGGATATCGGTGCGATCACAACACGCATCTGCGCTGTACGCGGAGGTCGTCGGCCGGTCGGCGCACAGGACACGGCGCAGCGCGCTGATTGACCCCCGCGCGAGCCCGGTGGTATCCTCGCGCCCAAACCCGGAGCCTTTCCGGGGCGAATAGCAGCACCGGGGACGTGAGGGAAGAGGGCGCCATCAGCCCGGCCACCCCTCCGAGGTCCCCCGCCAGGGAGTCGTCTTGAAGCGGCACCGGAAGCGGGTCGGCGCCGGACCGGTATACCGGCACTAACGAGGCTCGCCGCGCATCCACGATGTGCTGGCGGGCGAAGATAGGTGGTACCGCGATGAAGCCCCTCGCCCTATCCATGGGAGGGGCTTCTTGTGTTTCCGGCGAGAGGATGAGCCGATGGGTACCGCACGAGTCGTGTTCGACCGGTGGGACGGCCGCTACGCCCACCGCATGGCGCAGGTGCGCTCCAGTGCCGTGCGGGACCTGTTCGCCGCTGCGAGCCGTCCGGACATGATCAGCTTCGCCGGGGGCATGCCCGAGGTCTCCCGCGTGCCCGCGGAGGCGGCCGCTACCGCTGCATACGAGGCGGTCATGCACGAAGGCGCATGCGCGCTCCAGTACGGCTCGAGTGAGGGCCGACCCGCGCTGCGCGCCGAGATCGTCGACCTGATGGCCGAGATAGGGGTTCGTCTCTCGGCAGACGACATCGTGGTGACCGCCGGCGCTCAGCAGGGTCTCGATCTACTGGCGAAGACCTTCCTCGACCCGGGCGACGTGGTCATCACTGAGGGGCCCACGTACGTTGGTGCCCTGCAGGCGTTCTCGGCGTACGAGCCCGATATCGTCTGCGTGTCGATGGATGACGGCGGGATGCGCGTCGATCTCCTCGAGGCCGAGCTCGCCCGTCTGGGCCCGCGTGGTGCGAAGTTCATCTACACCATCCCGAACTTCCAGAATCCTGCCGGGGTCACGCTGCGGCCTGAGCGACGGCGCCGCCTGCTTGAGCTTGCTCGCGAGTACGACATCCCGGTCATAGAGGACGATCCGTACGGGCGCCTGCGCTTCGAGGGGGGTCACGTGAAACCGCTTCGTGCGCTCGATGACGAGGTCATCTACCTCGGAACCTTCTCGAAGATCTTCGCACCCGGCCTGCGGCTTGGATGGATGACCGCTCCGCCCCCGATACTGGCCAAGGTGCTCCTCGCCAAGCAGGCAGCAGACCTCTGCGGCAGCGCGTTCGCGCAGGTTACCGCGGAGCGCTACTTTGCCGGCACGCGCTGGAGGCGTGTACTCCAGGGACTGACGAGGACCTACGCCGAACGGCGCAACGCGATGCTGGCTGCGCTCGAGGAGTACTTCCCGGCCGAGGTGCGTTGGACGCGGCCGGAAGGCGGCTTCTTCGTCTGGGTGGAGATGCCCTCCTTCATCGATGCCGGGGCCCTGCTCGCCGAGGCCGTGGAGCACGGCGTGACGTTCGTGCCCGGCTCGGCGTTCTACCCGGACGGTCGGGGGCGCAACTGCATGCGTCTGGCCTTCTGCTACGCTGAGCCCGAGGCCATCACCGAGGGCATCCGGAGACTGTCGGAGGTCATCGAGGACCGGCTGGATCTCTACCGCGCGTTCATCGACGCCGGGGCGCTGCCGGCGGTCGCCGAGGGGGTCGCATGAGAGAGAAGATCGCCGTGCTCATGGGTGGCCGTTCGCTCGAACGGGAGATCTCGCTCGCGAGCGGGAAGCGGGTGACCGAGGCTCTCGCCGACCGGGGGTACCGCGTGCTCGCCCTCGACGTCACTTCCGACCTCGTCGGAACCCTGCGAGCCGAGCGTCCTGACGCGTGCTACATCGCGCTTCACGGCAAGTACGGGGAGGACGGGACGATCCAGGAGCTCCTGGAGTTCCTGCGCATCCCGTATACCGGCCCCGGCGTGACCGCGTCGGCACTGGCCTGGGACAAGTCGGTTGCCAAGCGGCTGTTCACCGAGGCGGGTATCCCGACTCCTGCCTGGATCACGCTGACGGCCGATGCGTTCAAGGAGATGGGGGCGGCGACCGCGCTGGACCTGGTGCCCCGGGCGGTCGGAGAGTTCCCGGTGGCCGTGAAGCCCTCCAAGCAGGGCTCTGCTCTCGGGTTGACGCGAGTCGACGAGGCGGACGGACTTGCCGAGGCGCTGCTCGCGGCGCTCTCGTTCGGCGAAGCGGCGCTCGTGGAGAAGTGGATCGAAGGGCCAGAGCTGGCGGTCTCGGTGCTGGAAGACGATGAGGGAAGGCCCGTGGTGCTCCCGCCCGTCGAGATCGTCGCAAAGAGCGGGCTGTTCGACTTCTCCGCGATGTACACGGCGGGAGAGACCGACTACTACGTGCCCGCCCGCCTCGATGCCCACGTGATGGACGAGGTCGTTCACCTTGCCGGACGCGTCCATGAGCTGCTCGGCTGTCGCGATGTGAGCCGCGTGGACATGGTGGTCGGTGTGGACGGCACGCCCCGGGTGCTGGAGTCGAACACCTCGCCGGGCATGACGGAGATATCCTTGCTCCCGATGGCGGCCACGGCTGCGGACATGACCTTCCAAGATGTGGTAGAAAGAGTAGTGCGGTCAGCACTCGCTCGCGGGTGCTGAGTGTGACCCCGGAATCGGGTACATACCAGTAAGCCCCACCGGGGCATTCCGAAGACAGGACCTCGACGACGGAGGTGTTTTCTGTGGGTTACGACAGGAATGGTGGCAGCATTATCGGTGCGTTCTTGCTCGGCGGCGTCATCGGCGCGGTCCTGGGCCTGCTCTTCTCGCCGCGTTCCGGTAGGGAGAACCGCGAGATGATCGCCGACGCGGCGCAGCGCTACATGGACGAGGGCAAGGATCTTTACGAGACCGGTCGCACCCGCGTAAGCGAGGTCTACGAGAGCGGCCGCGATGTGGCCTCGGAGAAGGCCGAGGAGCTGCGGCTGAAGATCGACTCCGCGAGGGACCGCCTCAAGGAGCAGGTCGGCCACACCTCCGAGTCTGCTCGCGAGAAGGTCAGCGACTTCGTGCCGGTCGCCAAGGAGAAGGTCGTGCACGCGGGCGAGAGCGCCAAGAAAGGCATCGACACCGCACAGGGCAAGGCGGCGGGTGCACTGGATTCCCTCGGCGAGAAGGCGAAGAAGGCCGCCGACACGGTCGAGGAGGCCGCGACCGAGTCCTGATCTTCCCGTACTGAGATTCAAACGCACGGGCCGGCGTCGTTCGCGACGGCCGGCTCGTTGCTCATGTCAGGATGCGAGGGCGAGCAGGTAGGCGCATGCGTTTGACCGACTTTGATGAACTGGTCGTCGTCGACGCCCGGGGCAAGACCGTGGGCAGGGTTGCGCGCGCGCTGTTCGACCCGGCAGACCCGGTCCTTGTGGGCTTCGAAGTCCGGATGAGACCGCTCGGGCATCTGCTGGAACGGCCCCGCCGCTACGTGCCGCGGTCCGATGTCACCATCGCATCGGGACAGGCGACGCTTGCCGAGAAGGCACGCCTGGAGCGGGCGGACCAGACCCGCTCGGACATCGACTGGGAGCAGGTCGTCATCTGGCTGGGAATGCCGGTCCGCACCGCCCCGGGGAAGCTCCTCGGCGAGGTCAAGGATGCCGAACTCGACACCGGAGGCCGCGTTTCCCGATTGGTTCTGACGCGCGGCGCAACGAGCGACGTGGCGATCGGCGTGAGAGAGGTGCCGGGCGAGTCTGTGCTCGGCTTTGCGGACGGAGCCGTGCGCATCGATGACGCCGTGGACGCGCCGGAGTTCAGCGGGGGCATGGCGGCCAGTGCCGGGAAGGGAGCCGCTGTCGCCAAGGTCGGCGCGGAGCGAGCGGCCGCAAGCGCAGTCTCGACCGCAGTCGTCGCCGCTCGCGCCGCGAAACGCAGCTCGCTCGCGAAGCGAGCATCCTCCTCGTGGAAGGGCTTCACCGAGGGCATCCGTGAAGGCATGGCCGAGGACGAGGAGGACTCCGGACGATGAGCCGGCGGCTCCGGGCACTGACGCTGGAGGGCATCGCGGGCATCGACCGCGAGTGCGCGGTATGCGCCTACTGGGAGTCGCCTGAGCTGTTGCCGATAGAGTGCGGCGCTGCGTGCGACGAGGAGCTTCTGCGCTCGAACCTTTCTACCGTTCGCAGGGAGTGGGGCGAGTACGGCAGGATGGCGCTCGAGGACAAGGTGGTCCTCGGCTTCATCAAGTGCGCGCCGACCAGATACTTCCCGCAGGCGCGCCGGCTTCCGACAGGCGCGCCGGACGCCGATGCTCCGCTCATCGCCTGCCTGCACGTTCTCGATGAGGCCCGGTGCCGGGGACTGGATCGCGTACTCCTGCACACGGTACTGCGTGATCTCAACATGCAGGGGGTGCGCGCGGTCTACGCGTACGGGAGCGTGTCGGGCGATCACGAGCGGATGCCCATGCCGGACCTCGAGTTCCTGCTCGAGCAGGGCTTCACCATCGAACGGGCCCACCTCGTTTACCCGTTGCTCCGTCTGGACCTGCGCACGCTTGCGGCGTGGACCGAGAACCTCGAGGCCGCCCTCGAATCGCTGCTGCTGCCGCTCGGCAGGGCGCGCCGTATGCCGACTCCGTCAGTCGACTGAGAGGACCCGACCGATGAGCGACCGCCCGAAGGATGACGCACCGAAGCGCACGCGCTCCGCAGACCGCGTGCGGGCCTACCTCGCCGAGCACGGTCTTGCCGATGAGATCGTGACCTTCGAGCAGTCGACGAAGACCGCCCAGATGGCTGCCGACGCGATGGGCTGTGAGCTCGGCCAGATCGTCAAGTCGCTGGTATTTGTGGCCGGGGGAACGCCGGTGCTCGCTCTCGTCGCGGGAGATCGCCGCGGGGATACGCAGGCCATCGCAGAGCTGGCGGGTGCAGCCGAGGCACGCTTCGCCGATGCGGACACCGTCCGCGCGGCAACGGGGTACGCGATCGGCGGGGTGTCGCCCTTCGACCTTCCGCGCGGGTTGATGCTGCTTGCCGACGACTCGCTCGGCCGGTACGAGATCGTCTATCCCGCCGCGGGGACGCCGTCATCGATGGTACGGATCCGCCTCGCGCATCTGCTCGAGCTCACGGGTGCGCGCGTGGCACGAATATCGCAGTAATCGGGGCGAGATGGGGTCTTATATCGTCACACCACCGAGGAGCGAGGTCGCCCCTTCGCGCCTCTACATGTCCGTGGCCGCGCTGGTGGCCGCGGCTCTCGTTGCCGTTGCGATGCCCTCCTACCAGGCCGAAGTCACGGTAGCGGGCGAGTCGTACCCGATCGCGATGGGTGCGACCGTCGCCGATCTTGCCGACGAGGGCATCCTCGCACCACTCTCCGGCGACCTTCTGGACGTGACCGGCGAGGTGCTCGAGGAGGGCGCCGGCGGACCGGCCGTGTACTTCGTGAACGGCAAGGCCGTGCTGCCCTCCGAGCGCCTGCGCGACGGTGACCGGATCTCGGCCCGACGTGGCGGGGACCGCATCGAGGCAACGGAGCTCGTCGAGGTGCCCATACCCATCGAGCTCGAACGGGTCGGCAAGGGGCCGCTCGTCTCGCTCGAGAGTCCGGGTGCCGTGGGCGTCCGTCAGGACACTGTCGGTGCGATCTCCGGAAAGGCCGTTTCCACGCGCGTGCTCGAGCCTGCCGAGCCGATGGTGGTGCGCCGTTGGGTGCCCGATCCCTCGAGCAAGGTCGTGGCGCTGACCTTCGACGACGGCCCGTGGCCCGCCCAGACGGAGCAGGTGCTCGACATCCTCGCGGAAGCGGATGTCACTGCGAACTTCTTCATGCTCGGCTACCTTGCCGAGCGTTATCCGGATGTCGCACGCCGGGTGGCCGACGAAGGCCACCTCATCGGCAACCATACGCAGGACCACACGGTCCTGAGCCGCCAGAGCGCCGAGTTCACCCGGGAGCAGGTCGCGACCGCGAGCGAGTCGCTCCAGAAGGTGACGGGTATCGCGCCGGCATGGTTCAGGCCCCCGGGCGGCGGGATGAACGCGAGCGTGCTGCGTGAAGCGAAGCGTGCGGGCATGGACCTCGTGATGTGGGATGTCGATCCGCAGGACTGGCGCCGCCCCGGTGTCGAGCCCATGCTCGAGAAGCTGCTCGCAGACATCGGACCGGGATCGGTCGTGCTGCTGCACGACGGCGGCGGAAACCGCAGCCAGACCATCGAGATGCTGCCCCGCCTCATCGAGGAGCTCAAGGAGCGGGGCTACCTCTTCGTGACACTCGACCAGTTCAGCTAGGGCCGGGCGCGTCTGAACGTCCGCGTGGGCGTGACGAGCACGTCGACACACACGTCGTGGGGCTCGCACGGCACCTCCGAGAACACCTGCTCGTCGAAGCCGATCCCCACCGTGACCGCGTGGGTCATCGCTTCGAGCAGACGGTCGTAGTAGCCACCTCCGTGCCCGACACGACGGCACGCGCCATCGAACGCCACGCCCGGCACGATAGCCACGTCGACATCCGCCGGCGCGACGACCGGCGCGCCTTCAGACGGTTCCAGCAGCCCGAAGGGCCCGTCGACGAGCTCGGCGGCATCGTCCACCCGGTGAAGCGTGAGCTGTCCCGGACCGCTCACGCGCGGTAGCGCGACGACGACGCCTCGTCCGCGGAGGGCCGCGAGCACGGGCGCCGGGTCGATCTCCTCCCGGGTCGCCGAGTACGCGAGCACGGTGCGTGCGGCCGCGATCTCGGGGAGCCCGAGCACCCTCTCGGCCGCTGCTGACGCCCTGGCCTGACGTTCCCCGGAGGGGATTCCCTGACGGGCCGCGCGACCGTCGCTACGTGCGGCGTGCTTGGCCTCGGCGTGCTCCCCGGTCACGATCGGTCGCCGTCGCGGGCGCTCAGCCAGGCACTCGCGAGGTCTGCCCAGCCCTCGCCACGTTCGCGCCGCGTCACCGCGACGTTGTCGCGGGTGAGCGCCGCCTCGACGACGCGCGCGTCATCGAGTGCGTTGGCCACCAGCACGCCGAGCGCGACGGCGTCGGCCATCTCGACATCGGTGGTCGAGTCGCCGATGGCGAGGGCATCCGCTCTGTTGAGGTCTCGTCGCGCGAGGTCGCGCTCGATCGCGTCGCTCTTGTGCACCCCGTCGGGGATGAGGTGGTAGGCATGCACCTCGGTCACTCCGAGCAGCGTGTGGCGGGGCGGGTTGATGATACCGTTGTCCACGATGCGAACCGGCAGCTCGAGCGTGTCGAGTACGGCCTGGGCGTCGGCCAGCGGCACGTTGCCGCGCAGCACGTGGGTGGCCTCGCGATTGAGGTGCCACGGGGCGTGCTCCTCGATCAGCCCGGGAAACTCGCGCCCGAGCAGCCGGAGCGAACCGACCCGCGCGATCGCCTCGAATGGTGTCTCACCCTCGCGGATCGCGTCGGGTCCCCACGAGCCGGTGTAGTAGATGGGGGCCTGGCCCCGACCGGGCACGATCACGCAGCCGACCTCGGCGATGTAGGAGTCCCAGCCGAGCAGGCGGGAGACCTCCATGAGCTGCCAGCGGTTCCGGCCGGAGCAGAGCACGCAGGTCACTCCTGCGCGGTTGAGGGCGACTACCGCCTCGGCCGTGGTGAGCGAGGGCGCGCCAGCCGCGTCTGAGAGCAGCCGCGCGCCGGGGCCCAGCAGCGTGCCGTCGAGATCGGTATACAGGATGCTCGCCCGGCGGAGCGCGTCCGTCGCGAGCGGGTGGGTCTCGAGCGAGGATACGGGTGCGGGCATGGGTTCCTCCGCGGGGAGCCTGGCGGGCCTCTGCCATTCTATCGCAGGGGCTGGAGCGCGGGTGCGCCACGGCGGCCGAAGCGGCATAATGATGTGCGTACGTTCCCGGGCCGGATGGCCGACGCAGCTGAAGAACGGTTCGACACCACCATGGTTGACGAGATAGATCTTCCGTATCCGCAGTACCGCTGTCCGACGTGTGCGACGGACCTGCCCCTTAACGAGGCCCGGATGACGGTCACGTGCGCCGAGCATCAGGCCGCGGACTCGCGAGATTTCACGGTCCGCTCCGCCCGTGCCGGGGACCGTCACGACATCGAAGAGATCTGCGATCGCGCGCTCGGCGAGACGGAGATCGACGTCTTCGATCGCACCTTCGACGTGCTGCGTGGCGAGAACCTTATCGCCGAGGCCGACGGAGCGCTCATCGGCCTGCTGTCGACCGCGGTGCACGGCGGCGAACTCGTCATCGTGCTGCTCTCGGTCTACCCCGAGCACCAGGGGCAGGGAGTGGGGGCGGCGTTGCTTCGCGCCGCGGTCGACCTGGCGCGAGACCGGGGTCTGCCCGCCGTCCGCGTCGCCGTCTCCAACGACGACATACCGCTGCTCTACTTCTACCAGCGTCACGGTTTCGCCCTGTACGATATCGCCCTCGGGCTGCTGGCAGACCGTGCCGGAGCCGCCGTAGCGGGCTTCTCCGGCATCCCTTCCCGCGACGAGGTGCGGCTCCGCCGCTCCGTGTGTGCAGCGTAGCGCCGTGTCGCAACCCGCAAGGAGGACCTTTCTGATGAACCGCCGATTCGTCGCGGTAGTGTGCGCGCTTGCACTCGGAACGAGTGCGGTCTCGGGCTGCTCCCCGCAGCAGGAGACTCAGCCCCAGACCACGCCGCGTGTTCCCGAGCCGGTGCCGGTGGTCATCGGTACGCTGCCAACCGAGGACATGCTGCCGCTGTGGGTCGCCGAGCAGGAGAGCCTGTTCGCCGAGTACGGGCTGGATTCGGTCGAGATTGTGACCTTCCAGGCGGTCCAGGAGCGCGATGCAGCGTTCGCTGCGGGCGAGATCAATGCGTTCGCGGGCGACATCATCGCAGCCGCGCAGCTTGAGACGGGTAGCACCCCGGTGACCATCGCGACCGTCATGCTCGGCGCCACACCTGCCGAAGGCCGGTTCGGTGTGGTCGCGGCCCCGGACTCGGGCTACACGGATATCGTCGCGCTCGCAGGCGTGCCGGTTGCCACTTCGGTCAACACCATCGAAGAGTACGTGTTCGATGGCCTGATGCGTCAGGCTGGCGTGCCCGCCGGCGACGTCGCGATCGAGGTGGTGGCGACGGTGTCGACGCGCCAGGGACTGCTCATGCGGGGGGAACTCAAGGCCGCTGTGTTGCCCGAGCCGCTGCTCAGCCTTGCCGAGTCCGAGGGCTCCACGGTGCTTGCCGATGACACGACAGGAGAGAACCTCTCCCAGACGGTTCTCGTGTTCTCCGACGAGTACCTCTCCGAGATCGGCGGCGTGGATACCATGGCGGCGCTCCTGAAGGTGTGGGACGCCGGCGTCGAGATAGTCAACGCCGATCCGGACGCGTGGCGCGATCTGCTCGTCGAGCAGGCTCGCGTTCCCGAGCCGATCAAGGACACGTATCGCATCAACGCGTACCCGACCGCCCAGATACCCACCACCGCGCAGATCGACGCCGTGATCGACTGGATGCGGGAGAAGGACACGCTCCAGCGCGAGATCACGTACGAAGACCTCGTGCTGGTAACGCCGTAGGGAGGCGCACGTGGCCGGGCTCGTTGCCGAAGCAGTTTCGCTCACCTATACGGGCGTCGGTCGGGACACCGTCGCACTCGATCGCCTCGACCTGAACGTCGCCGACGGAGAGCCCGTTGCTGTCATCGGCCCCTCGGGCTGCGGGAAGTCGACTCTGCTGCTGCTTGCCTCCGGCTTGCTCCAACCGGACTCCGGCACCTTGCGGGTCGGTGGAGCGCGAGTGGCAGGACCGCGTCTGGCGACCGCGCTTATCCTGCAGGACTTCGGGCTCCTGCCCTGGAAGACCGTCCTTCACAACGCAGCTCTCGGGCTTGAGGTCCGGCGCGTGCCTCGTGCAGAGCGACGCGAGCGCGTCATGACCTCGCTCGCCCGCGTAGGCCTCGCGGAGTTCGTCGACTCCTACCCCGGTGAGCTCTCGGGTGGCATGCGCCAGCGCCTGGCGGTGGCCAGAGCACTTGCGCTCGACGCCGATCTCCTGCTGATGGACGAACCGCTCTCCGCGCTCGATGCGCTCACCCGCGAGGACCTCCAGGACCTGCTGCTCGAGCTGTGGCGTCAGCGGAGGCACACCTGCGTGCTCGTGACCCACTCGATCGAAGAAGCGGTCTTCCTCGGACGGCGCGTCATCGTGCTCTCACCCAGACCCGGGCGGGTCGCTTCCGTGGTCGACAATCCGCGGATGGGGGAGCCGGGATACCGATCCACGCCGGAGTTCTACGAGCGCTGCGCCGAGCTTCGCACGCTGCTCGCCGAGGAGGGGGCTGTCGGCGGCCTGGTAGACCGGGAGACCGGCCTCATCGAGGCTGGTGAGCACCGGTGAGCGGGTGGGGCCGCAAGGTCGTCGGCTACCTCGGTGCCGTCGCCGCGATCCTCGTATTCTGGCAGCTTGCCGCGCTCGCGCTGGACTCGAGCGCGCTCCCCGGGCCGGTGCCCGCGCTCACGGCGTTCTTCTCTGCGTTCGGGAGCGAGCTGGCTCCGCATCTCGCCGTGAGCACGTGGCGGGTGGTGGCCGCGACTGCGTTCGGCACGGTGCTCGCCGTCCCGCTCGGCCTGGTGCTTGGCCGCTCTCCGCGTGCCGATGCAGTTGCCGCGCCCCTCATATTCCTGACCTACCCGATCCCGAAGGTGGTGTTCCTGCCGGTTCTGCTCGTCATCCTCGGCCTCGGGGATGCCAGCAAGATCGTGCTCATCACGCTCATCATCTTCTTCCAGCTGCTCGTCACAGCGCGAGATGCGGCCCGCGCGATCCCGGCAGGCTCGGTGCTCTCGGTCCGCTCGCTCGGTGCGGGGAGGATCGACGTGTTCCGCCACGTCGTCGTGCCCGCCTCCCTTCCCGACATCTTCACCGCGCTCCGCATCGGTACCGGCACCGCGGTCGCGGTGCTCTTCCTCGCCGAGTCGATCGGGGGTACGACGGGTCTGGGCTACTACATCGTCGATGCCTGGGGCCGCCTCGCCTACGACGCGATGTTCGCGGGTATCCTCGGCATGGCTCTGCTCGGAGTGGTCATCTACGAGCTGCTCGAGGTCGCGGAGGCGCGCCTGTGCCGCTGGACACGCGTCGAACGATAGCCGCTCTCACGTGTCGGTGAGCCGCGTCAGGGGAATGCATCCCTATGTGACCTGACGACCGCGGGAGGCGGGAGCCATGTACCGGGACCGACACGATGCCGGACGCCGGCTTGCCGAGGAACTCGTCCGTTTCGCCGGCGATGAGGACGTCGTGGTGCTCGGGATTCCCCGCGGCGGTGTGATCGTCGGTGGCGAGATCGCCGGTCGGCTGGACCTGGCGCTCGACGTCGTTGTCGCGAGTAAGATCGGAGCGCCGCACAATGCCGAGTACGCGATCGGTGCTGTGGACGCGGACGGACGAGTGACACCCAACCCGCAGGCTGGCTATGACGCCGGCGAGCTCGAGCACCTCGCGCGTCCGGTTCGCGACAAGATCCGTCGCCGGATCGAGCTCTACCGTGGCGGCGAGGAGCCTCTCGACCTCGAGGGCGCGACGGCTATCGTGACAGACGACGGTATCGCCACCGGGCTCACCGCTCTGGCGGCTGTCCGCTACGTGCGGGCACAGGGCGTCGACCGCATCGTGCTCGCCGTGCCGGTGATCGCATCCGGTACGATGCCGGCGTTCGAGCGGGAAGTCGACGAGATCGTGGCACCGGAGCAGCCCACACACTTCATGGCAGTGGGCCAGTTCTACCGTAACTTCCCTCAGACGAGCGACGACGAGGTTCTCGAGGTGCTGCGCGAGTTCGGGTACGGGGACTAGCAGGGCTGTCGTGCCTGCCGCTAGCGCTGTGACCTACAGACACTCCCCGGACGCCAAGAGGCCGCCCCCTCGGGGCGGCCTCTTCACGGTCGTGATCGTGCATCTCTAACGTGCCCTGCGGAAGGCCAACCTTCTCGTGCCAAGTCCGGCTAGCGCGGCCCACGTCGCTATCCACAGCAGGTGGGAACGGTTGTCACCGGTGTACGGAAGGTAGGGCTCCATGATGACCGTGACCTTCTCCTCGGTGAACGGAAGGAACGGTTCCTCGGGCTCCGGAGTGGGCTCGGGTTCGGGTTCCGGTTCGGGCTCGGGTTCCGGTTCCGGTTCGGGCTCGGGTTCCGGTTCGGGCTCGGGTTCCGGTTCGGGCTCGGGTTCCGGTTCCGGCTCGTCGTCCCAGGCCACGTGGCTCAGAACGAGCTTCCCGACGCCGACACTCTCAACGAGAGCTGCTGCGCCAAGGAGCACGTCGTGATCGGAGGTCCCGACGAAGAAGTGCTGTGTCGAGCCGTTTCCCACCGGCCTGCCGATCGCTGTCACCTCGCCCGCACCTTGGAAGGTGGCGGTCAGATGAGCGGGTGCGGTCCCGTGGTCCAGTCCGTTCAGTACGAAGTGCCACACGACCACATCGGTCAGTCCCCCTGTTTCATCTGGTTCGTTGCCGAATGTCCGGCTGTCCGTGCCCACGTGAGGGCTGTGGAGCAGCACGGTTATCGGCGACTCGGCGGAGACCCACACGGTCTTCTTGCTCGGGGCTTGTCCCTCGTTCTCTGCGGGCTTCGGTGGCGCTTCGGCTGCCGGGGTCTTTGGCTTCTTCGACTCGGCGGGCTTCTCTGAAGTCTCCTTCTCCTTGGGTGCCGACGGCTGCTCCGGCTTCGTAGCCTGCGAAGCCGTCTTCCACGACACGTGGCCCAGTACCAGTTTGCCCCCGCGGTTGCTCGCCGCGACCACTGACGCGCCGAGAAGCTGGTCATGGCCGGGGGTCCCTACGTAGAAGTGCTGCGTGGACCCGTTGCCGGCCGGCCGGCCGGTGGCCGACCGCTGCCCTGCTCCCTTGAACGTGACGGTGAGCTGGGCGGGCGCAGTGCCCCGATCGAGACCGTTCACAACGAAGTACCACACGACCTCATCGCTCGAACCTCCGGTAGCCGACCCCCTCTGGAATGTCTCGCTGCTTGCGCCGACATGGGGGCCGTGGAGTGAGATGGTTACCGGCCCTGCAGCTCCGCTCTTCTCGCTCGCGAGTGCGGTCTGGGCGCCAAACAGGAGGACAAGCCCGACGAGGAGGGACAGGATGATCCCCCTCTTCATGGCGTATCGCCTCGCAATCTTCGCTTGTCAAAGTACAGGGCGCACGTGTGTGCGCAGGCATGCCCGCGTGTCACGACGCGCGTCTGCTGCGAGTAGCTGCGAAAGCGCCGCCGCACCTGACGTGGATGCCCCGCTCCGCTCCGCTGTGGTACTAGGCAAGGCAGGCATCTGTATCGTCACATGTGCGCGGCACGACTGTGAGTGCCCCGTTTGCGCTGTCACGCACCCCGATCACCATGAATCGACGACCCGTGTGCCCGCGACACGCCGCATACTTCTTGTTCCCACTTCCTGGAGGAACAATGCGGTTAGCGCCCATCATTCTCGGGGTTGAGGGAGAAACGAAGAAGGCAGGCGGCCCTCCAGAGGCTGCCTGCCCGGTAGCGTGCAATGGTGCCCCCGGCAGGATTCGAACCTGCGACACCAGGTTTAGGAAACCTGTGCTCTATCCCCTGAGCTACGGAGGCGTGCCAGAGGATTCTAGCACGGGGATTGGCGTCCGGGCATGACACGACAGGCAGCGAGCAGTGTCGGATGGGGACATACCCAGGGACGTCTCGTGAAATAGCGAAGTCATGAAGCGCGGAACTCTGGTCGGCCTCCTAATCGTCCTGGCGGTCCTCGTGGGAGCAACTGCCGTCTGGTACCTGTCGGGTGCGGAGGATGACCCTGCGGCCGACCTGCCAGAGGAGGTCTACCACTGGCCGCTCACCGGCGAGGTCGCTCCCGACGCGGACAGCATCCGGACCCGTGTCGTATCGGTCAAGGTCGAGAACTCGGCGACCGCTCGACCCCAGGCCGGCCTGGCCGAGGCGGATGTCGTCTACGAGACCATCTCCGAGGGAGGAATCCCCCGGTTCAACGTGCTGTTCCACTCGTCGCTGCCCGATCGCGTGGGGCCGGTGCGCGGCGCGCGCCTCTCCGACTCCTATCTCGTCCCGCAGTACGGTGCGCTCTTCGCCTACTCGGGAGCGAACGAGACCACCCGGCAGCGCATCCGGGCGGCCGGGATCGACGATCTGGGCATGGAGAGCCATCCGGTCCTCTACGAACGGGACTCAACACGCTCGGCGCCCCACAACGTGTTCACGAGCACGGCTGCCTTCCAGGGTGCGGCAGGTGACGCGGGCTTCATGACCGTGGTCGCGCCACGAGGGTTCCTCTTTGGCGACGTGCCCGGTTCCGACGCCACTGATGCTGACGAGGCTGCCTCCGGGACGCAGGCGCCCCCGCGAGTCAGGTGGCGATCCCGTTCGCCGGCGGCAACGACGTGGTGTGGGCATGGGATGAGTCGGCTGGAGGATGGCTGCGCGAGGTTGGTGGCGCGCCGCATGCAGACGAGGACGCCGAGCAGCCCTACCGGGCGGCCAATGTCATCATCATGTACGCCGAGATGCGCGAGACCGACATGCGCGATGCCGCTGGTTCGGTGGTGCTCGACATCCGCCTCGATGGCTCCGGTGAAGCGGTGGTGCTGCGCGACGGGCGCCGCTACGATCTGCGATGGGCGGCCTCGGACGAAGCGCCTCCCCGGTTCGAGGACGCAGAAGGAGAGCCGTTCCCGCTTGCAGTGGGCACGACGTGGATCTAGGCAGTGCCGCCGGGTCACAACGTGACGTTCGTCCAGTAGGAGCCAGCATGCCGGTGACCCCAAACGCGTGCGCTACACTCGGCTGATGACACCCACAATCTTCATAGATGCCGACGCGTGCCCGGTGACCCGCGATGCGCTCACGGTCGCGCGTGCCAGGAAGCTCCCGGTCGTGATGGTTGCCAACGCGACGCAGAACCTCTCCCGCTACGCCGATCGACCGGGCGTCGATTGCGTGCAGGTCAGCGGGGGGCGCGATGCGGCGGACTTCGCGATCGTCGAGCGAATCTCAGCCGGTGACGTGGTTGTCACCGGCGACATCGGGCTGGCCGCGATGGTGCTCGGTCGCGGCGCGCGGGCGATCAGCCCCCGGGGACGGGTGTTCTCGATGGCGACCATCGACATGGAGCTCGCGGTGCGCCATGCCGAGCAGCGGCACCGGAGGGCAGGCGGGCGTACGAAGGGCCCCGCGCCCTTTGAAGACGAGGACCGGGAGCACTTCCACGCGTCGCTCACGCGGATGCTCGGAGAAGCTCCCTAGGAGGACCGACTACCCCCCGTCTTCGGGAGGCGGTGCCTTTCCGACCAGGATCTTCACCGTGGAGTTTCGCGCGACTTTCTGTCCCGGGAGCGGGTCCTGGGTGAGCACTACGTCGTCCTCGGGGCTCACCTGGTAACTCACGTCCACGTCCAGACCCGCGTCGCGCAGGTCGCGCCGCGCCTGGGCCTCGCTCAACTCGATGACGTCGGGCACGGTGACCTCATCGCGTCCCTTGGAGATGCGGATGGTCACTGTCGAGCCGGAGTCGATGGACACGCCGCTCTCGGGGCTCTGGCTGATCACGCGGCCCGCGGCCACGCTGTCGTGGAACTCCTCGGTCGGGTTGACCCGGAAGCCGACGCCCTCAAGCTCGGCGGTCGCGGCGTCCTTGGTCTTGCCTCCGACGTCGGGCACACGTACCAGTTGGGTGCCACGGCTGATCACGATGGTCACGGTGCTCTCCGGAGCCGCCGTCTCACCGGCCTCGGGCGACTGCCTGAACACCTGGCCGTCGGGGACGTCGCTGTTGTACTCGCGCTCGATATTGACCTCGAAATCGAGGTCGCGGAGGATCCGCATCGCGTCGGACTCGGTCCTCTCGACGACGTCGGGGACCTCCACGAGGTCGGGGCCGCCGCTGATGACGAGCGTGATCTCGGAGCCCTCCGGCGCCTCCTCCTCGCCCTCGGGCGACTGCTCGATGATGAGGCCTTCCTCGTGCTCGTCGCTCGCACGCGTGGTGGTGGGACCGACGGCGAGCTGCGCCGCCTGGATCTCCTCAGCTGCTTCCTCGAGCGTCAGGCCGATGACATCGGGCACGACGACCATCTCGGTGCGCTCGAAGGCGCCGAGCGCCCAGGCGATGCCGAGCCCCGCGGTGAGGACCAGCACGACGGCGACGATCCAGGGCCAGGGGTTACGCCGCTGCGGGACGGGACGCACGCGGGGCGCGCCTGCCGCCGCTCCCCCCACGGCGGGCATGACCGATGTCTCGTCCATGCCGCCCGCAGCGACGGCAGCAGGCGCCTGCACCAAGCCGCCCGCCACCACTCGCTTGAGGTCCGTGCGCATCTCGTCGGCCGACGAGTACCGTGCCGAGGGGTCCTTTTGGAGCGCCCGCATGATGACCGCTTCGAGCGCCTCGGGGATCTCGGGGTTGATGCGGCGTGGCGGGACCGGCTCCTCGTTGACCTGCTTGAGCGCGACCGCGACCGGCGTGTCCGCGTCGAAGGGCAGACGGCCGGTCGTCAGCTCGTAGAGCACGATACCGAGCGAGTACAGGTCGCTCGACGGGCCCAGCGCGCGACCCTGCGCCTGCTCGGGGCTCACGTAGTGCGCCGTGCCGAGGACCGAACCGGTCTGCGTCATCGTGGTATTACCCGCCCGGGCGATGCCGAAGTCCATGACCTTCACGGTGCCGTCGGGGGCAAGCACGATGTTGTGGGGCTTGATGTCACGGTGGATGATGTCGTAGCCGTGCGCGACGGCGAGCGCTGCGCACACCTGGGAGGCCCACTCGGCGGCCTTCATCGGATCGAGCGCGCCGCGCTGTGAAACGAGCGCCTTGAGGTCCGTGCCGTGCACGTACTCCATGACGATGAAGTAGGTCTCGTTGTCGCGGCCCCAGTCGTAGATGTTGACGATGCCGGGGTGCGAGAGGTTGGCAGCGGCCTGAGCCTCCTGCCGGAAGCGAGCAACGAAGCCGGGGTCGGAAGCGTAGCGCGGGTGGAGCACCTTGACCGCGACGGTCCGGCCGAGGACCTCGTCGACGGCCTTGTAGACCTCCGCCATGCCTCCGGAGCCGACCTTCTCGGTGACCCGGTATCTGCGTCCGAACACCAGCTCTTCCACGTGAACTCCCGTGTCTCTCGACGCGGACCCGCGAAGGGGCCCGACCATCCGGACTATTCTACCGTATCAGCGCGCGAGAGCCGCCTCCAGCACGCCCCTCGCGGCAGGTGCGGCCATGCTTCCGCCCGTGCCTGCGTTCTCGAGGACGACCGCCACCGCGACTGTTGGATTCTCTGCGGGGGCGAAGGCGATAAACCACGCGTGGGACTCGGCTTCCTTCCCGGTCTCGGCGGTGCCCGTCTTTCCGGCAACCGCCACGCCCGGTATCCGTGCGCGCGTGCCGGTCCCGGAGTTCACGGTGTCGACCATGATCGCCGTGACCTGCGAGGCGGTGGCGGCGTCGGTCGCGGCTGTCCAGCGCCGTGGCTCCGTGGACGTGATGATCCTGCCCGCCTGGTCGGTGATGCGCTGGACGACGTGGGGGCGCATCACGACCCCTTCGTTGGCGAGGCCCGCCGAGACGAGCGCCATCTGCAGCGCGGTCGTCTGCGGCCCGGGAGGGCTGTCATGCTCGCCGACGGGTTGTCCCACGCCCGCCCAAGCGGTCTCCCAGGTGGTCATCTCTCCGGGAACCGGCATGAGCGACGCGCGGGCCGGGGTCTCGATCGGGGGCATCTTGTTGAACCCGAACCGTTCGCTCTGCGAGACGAGTTCCTGCGCTCCGATGTCCACCGCCATCTGGGCGAAGACGGTGTTGACCGAGCGCATGGTCGCCGAGCGAACGTCGATGACCCCGTAGCTGCCCCCGCCGTAGTTAGTGACCGGAGCACCGCCGATCTCCAGGCGGCCGGGACCGGTGTAGGTGGTCTCCTCGCTCGCAACACCCGAGCCCAGCGCACCGGTGAGGGTGACGATCTTGAACGTCGAGCCCGGCGGGTAGAGGCTCTGGGCGGCCCGGTCGTAGAGCGGCGCCGAGCCGTCAGCCACCAGGGCGTCCCACGAGTCGTCGACTGCGCCCGGATCGTAGGAGGGAGAGGAGGCCATCGCGAGCACCGCCCCGGTTCCGGGGTCGACAGCTACGACCGCTCCCCGGTATCCCGAGAGGGCCTGCTCCGCTGCGCGCTGCACCCGGCTGTCGAGGGTGAGCCAGACGTCGCTGCCCGGGACGGGAAGTCCCGCTGCTGCCTCGATCGCGTCACGGAACGATCGGAACACCCGCTGCCCGGACAGCGCGTCGTTCATCGCGGCTTCGATCCCGGCCCGACCGTAGGTAGTGCTGTAGTAGCCGATGGTGTGCGCCGCCAGCGAGCCCTGCGGGTAACGCCGCCGGTAGATCTCGCCGTCCGGGGCGGATTCGGCGAGCACGACGCCGTCGGCGGCGACGATCGCGCCGCGTGGCGAGCGGATCTCCTCGGCCAGGCCCCGCGTGTTGGCGGGGTGGTTGTTGAGCGCACGCGCCTGGATGACCTGGATGGAGGTGAGGTTCGCCACGAGTGCGATCAACATCACGGCGAGCATCGTTGCCGAGCGCGAGAGACGTGTGGCAAGGGCGACCCTGCCGAGCACCGCCGAGGAGCCGGACAGCGAGACGATCTCGGACTCCCGGCCCGTGGCCGCGTCTCCGGCACGCAGCAGCAGACCGAGGATCATGAAGTTCGCGAGTATCGACGATCCGCCGTATGACACGAAGGGCAGGGTGATGCCGGTCAACGGGATGAGGCGGGTGACTCCGCCGATGATGACGAAGGTCTGCAATCCGAGTGCGGCAACCAGGCCCGTCGCCGTGAATGCCGCCATGTCGGAGCGTGCCCGCGCGGCCGTGGCGAGACCGCGCATGCAGAAGAGCAGGTACGCGATGATGAGAGCCGCCCCGCCGAGCAGCCCGAGCTCCTCGCCGATGGCCGCGAAGATGAAGTCGGTCTCCACGAACGGAATCCGTCCCGGCAACCCGCGCGCCACACCCACGCCGGTCACCTGCCCGGCGGCGAGCGCGAAGATCGACTGCACCAGCTGGTAGCCGCGTCCGGCCGAATCGGCGAAGGGGTCTATCCAGATCTCCACGCGTGTCTGCACGTGCGAGAAGAGGGAGTAGGCCGCTGCGGTCCCGGCCGAGAAGAGCCCCAGTCCAACGATCACGTAGCCGATCCTGCCGGTCGCGACGTAGATCATCACGAGGAAGATGCCGAAGAACAGCAGGCTCGAGCCGAGGTCCTTCTGCGAGACGAGGACGAAGAGCGAGACCGCCCACATGAAGACGAGCGGCCCGAGATGGCGCAACGCCGGAACGCCCACACCGAGGATCTTGCGCGTCGAGACGGACAGCACCTCGCGGTTCTCCGCCAGGTACGCGGCGAGGAAGAGCACGATGAGCACCTTGGCGACCTCGCCGGGCTGGAACGACATGCCCGCGAAACGAAGCCAGAGCTGGGCCCCGTTGATCTCGACACCCACGATAGAGGGCAGGACGAGCAGGGTCAGACCGGCGAGCATGATCGTGTACTTGTAGCGAGCGATCCGTTCGAGCGAGGGCACCACGATGAGCGTGCCCACCATCGCGGCGACCCCTACGAAGAGCCACACGACCTGCTGGGCACCGGCAACTGGATCGAGTCGGGTGACGTAGGCGACCCCGACACCCGAGAGAAGCGCGGTCAGCGGCAGGAGCACCGGGTCGGCCGCGGGCGCCAGGAAGCGTACGGCGATGTGTGCGGCGAGGAACGACGCGATCAGCCCGGCTGGAACCGCGAAGTCTCGCCAGGAAAGGGTCTCGGCCGTCCGCGCGTCAACGAGCCCGAAGACGAGCAGCACGGCAGGGGCGGCAGCGAGTAGCAGGAGCAGCTCTGTCGACCGCCGCGAGCGCACGGCTACGGGCCCCCGGGTGCGCTGTCCACGTCACCCGAGCGCGCCTCGGCGATCGTCCGGTACTGCTCCACGAGCGCCTTGGCGGCATCGAGGTCCTCGACGGGTATCCCCTGGGCGAGGCGTCCCGCGGTGACAGGGTCGAGCAGCCCGACGGTGATCGTGGTCTCCTCGGCCAGCCAGCGAAGGCTGATTCCCGCGAACTCACCCGGCAGACCACGGTAGACCACGACGACGTCATTCTCGGCGACCAGGTACGCTCGGTCAGCAGCGTAGCGGTATGTGCCCCACACCGCGATCCCGATCACGGCGGCCACGGCGAGCGCCCAGACGAGGACGGCGAGCCATCCGCGGTGCGATCGTGCCGGCTCGGTGGAGACACGTTCTCCCACGATGTCGACGACGACGACGGATACGTTGTCGTGTCCGCCCGCCTCGTTGGCCGCGTCGACGAGCTCGCGCACGGCCATCTCCGGATCGCCGTAATGGCCGAGTAGATCGGCGATCCGGTCGTCGGTGAGCATGCCGGTCAAACCGTCGGAGCAGATCAGCAGCCGGTCTCCCGGCTCGGCGTCGACCTCGTAGGTGTCCGCGTACATGTTGGGGTCGGTACCCAGCGCACGCGTTATCACGCTGCGGTTGGGGTGCGAGCGCGACTCCTCCTCGGTGAGCGTGCCCTGGCGGATCATGTCGGCGACCATCGAATGGTCGCCGGTGATGCGCTCCATCGTGTCGCCATGCAGGAGGTACGCCCTGCTGTCGCCGACGTGTGCAACGACGATGCGGGTCCCCTCGACGATCGCTGCCGTCAGCGTGGTTCCCATGCCCTCGCGACCACGGCCCTCGCGTGCAGCTTTGATGACGGCACGGTTGGCTGCGCGCACGGCGCGGCCGAGAGCATTCGCATCGGCGTGAGCGGGGGCGGCGTCGCGCAGGGCGCCGACCGCCATGCCGCTCGCGACTTCACCGGCCTCGTGCCCGCCGAGCCCGTCCGCGACGGCGAAGAGCGGCTGCTCGAGCAGGACCGAGTCCTCGTTGTGAGCCCGTACGCGGCCGACATCCGTCAGGCCCGCGTACGTGCGCTTGCCCGGACGTGCCCTCACGCGCGCACCACCTTGAGGCGCACCGAGCCCAGGTCGACCATGTCGCCCGACGCGAGCGCAACAGGGCGAACGATGACCGAGCCGTTGACGACGGTGCCGTTGGTCGACTCGAGGTCCTCGATGACGGCGGTGCCGTCCGGAGAGGGCGTGACCCGTGCGTGAGTCGAGGAGATGAAGTCATCCGCGATGACGATGTCGGCTCCCGGCGAGCGCCCGATTATGATCGGCCCGGTGACCGGCACGCTCACGCCCTTGAGTTCCCTCGGGCCCTCCACCACAGCGAGAGCGAGTCGTGCTCCGGCTGCAGCAGGCCCGGCGGCGCGGACGTATCCCAGCCCCGCGCGGACGGCCGCGAAGAGGAACAGGTAGAGGAGTGCGAGAAGGACCAACTTGCCGACGAGCAGGATGATATCGACCATGGCGCTACCCCCTCGGCTCGTGGAAGTACAGTTCGCTCGCACCCACGGAGACCACATCGCCATCGCGCAGGCGCTCGAATGTCACGCGTTCTGAGTTCAGGTACGTCCCGTTGGTGGAGTCGAGGTCCTCGATGGCCCACCCGGCGCCTTCGCGCACGAAGGCGGCGTGCTCGCGCGAGACGTTTGCGTCGGAGAGTTTGATGTCGCAGGAGGACAGTCGGCCCACGCAGACCCGCTCTCCCGCGAGCGCGACGTCGTGTTCGACCCCGCTTACGGTAACCGTGGCGATTCCGTGGATAGGGGCGTTCTTGGGTGACGGTGGCTGCGTCGCGGGTTTGATCGGAGGAGGCGGCGGTGACGGGGGAGGGTTGTCGGCGAGATGCTCGACGTCCGGCGGACCCTCGGATGCGGGCGTTGCAGCAACGCGGAAGCGCCCCAGCCGGAGATCGTCGTGAACGGTGAAGGTGATGCTGGGGCGGGCCGACAGCGTGTAGCCGCGCTCGGCGGCGTGACCGACCAGGAAGGTCGCCAGCTCTCCGGCCAGGGTGGAGCGAAAGCCACCGATGCCCTCCTCGTCAGCGGGGGAGAGCGCGACCGTGTACGCGTGCGGAACGTAGACCTTGCCCACGCCGACCGCACGACGATCGTCCATCGCCTTGCCGAGAGCCTTGGCGATCTCGGCAGGCTGGACGGGCGAGCGGAAAGCTCCGGCGAAGACGCCTTCGACGGCTGAGGCGATGCGGTCTTCGAAATCGGAGAGGATGCTCATGAGGCCATGTCCCGTCTGCCGGAAGGACTACTCCTCCTCGGGTCTGGTCGGCGGTCCGGCCGCTATGACCAGCACCATCAGTATAGAGGAGGCTGCGACGCTCAGAAGCAAGGGCTGGTCGAACCACGTAACCGAGGCGTTGACCTCGAGCGCGACGGCATCGGCCAGCAGGTAGCCACCGAGAAGGACCAGCGCTCCGAGGGCGGTGCCGAGCAATGCCATAAGGCGCGACGCCGAGCGGCAGAACAGCGACATCGCGGCTGCCGCACCCGACCACCCGAGGACCACCATCAGCGGCGCTACCGAGCTTACGAGATCGCGAGCGGCCTGCGACCCGCCGGCGCTTGCCCACGGATCGATAAGAAATGCCACGCTGACATCGGTGAAGGGAGCGCCGGCACCGGATGCGGCCGACGCGCCCATCGTGAGGACCGCGCCGAGTGCGGAGAGTACGGCCGCGGGCAGGGGAGGGAGCATGAAGCCTGCGAGCAGCGGGGCGGCAGGCGAGACCCGCGCCACGCCGAGCACAGGGCCGGCGAGAGCAGCCAGCCACGTGGCGCCCCGCCTTCCGAAGAACCACCACGCCGCTGCGACAGCGACGAGGAGCAGCGCGGCGGCCAGCAGCATGCCCTCGCGTGCGATCCCTGCAAGCAGCAGTACGGTGGCGACCCCGAGCCCCAGGCCGGGCGCGAGGAGCGCGGCGAGTGCGAGGAGCGCACTGGCGGCGCCGACCGCGAGGCCGCCGAGCGCGAAGGGCGTGAGTCCTGCCCACGCCATCCAGGCAGCCGCCAGTGCACCTGCGGCACCGGAGGCGGCCCGGCTCCAGGGGGCCAGGCGGTCCCACAGGCCCACCTGCTCGGACTCGACCTCGTCGCAGAGACCTTCGCGGCACGCCTCTTCGACGAGGGCTGCCAGCGACCGTCTACCTGCTCTCGGGTCCCCGAGCCCGGCGAGCAGGTGGTTTGCGAGGGAACGGACGCCCGGGTATCGGTCGGAGACTACGGGGGCGAGCGCGGTCAGCAGAACTTCATCGAGCGCGGCCGGCAACTCGGGCACGAACTCTCGTGGCGCGGGAGGCTCGACCACCTCTGCCTTGAAGACCGCACCTTCCCACGTGTCGGCGTAGTAGGGGTTCGCGTCGGTCAGAATCTCGTAGACGAGCACGCCGAACGCCCACACGTCGGTCCGCTCGTCGAGGTCCTCTCCACGGATCTGTTCGAGCGGCATGTATCCCGGAGTCCCGCCCGCACCGTGTCCATGGCCCGTCGAGCTGGAAAGCGCGGCGATGCCGAAGTCCGCGACTTTCACCCGGCCATCACGCGTGACGATCACGTTGTCGGGCTTGATGTCGAGGTGCAGGACGCCGTTGTCGTGCGCGAACTCAAGCGCGTCGGCCACGGCCTCGACTACCGCGGCGGCCTCGTCGAGGGTCAGCGGTCCGTTGGAGGCGCGCAGCAGGTCGGCAAGGGTCGCACCGTCGACGTGCTCCATGATGATGAACGCCTCGTCGGCGTCGGTATCCCACTCATGAACGGTGACGATGCTGGGATGGTTGAGGAGTGCTGCGGTCCTCGCCTCGGCAAGGCCGGCAGGGGCCACCGGTCTGCCGGAACGATCGGAAGGGAAGGGGAGGCGCTTGATGGCCACCCGGCGCTGCATCCGCGTGTCGTACGCGAGCACCACCGAGCCGTATCCGCCCTCGCCGAGGGTCTCCAGCGGGCGGTATCTGTCCAGGATGAGCGGCTGCTCCATGGTCTCCCCCGACACGTCGTCTCCGGGCTCATTGTAGCGTTCGGCGCGGTTCGTGCCCGAATGGAGCAGACCCGCCGCGAGGGGGCGCGGCGGGTCTGCAGAGGGGGGACGGTGGCAGTCTACTGCGACACCATCTGTGCCTGCATGCGTCTGGCGACCACGACGATGAGCGGGAGCAGTGCCGCGCTGATGAGAAGCGCGACGAGGACCTCGAACCAGACCTCCGTTACCGCGCCTCCCATGACCGAGACCTGCCAGATGGGTTCGATGACCCAGTAGAGCGGGAAGAGCTTCGCGATCCACTGCGGCCAGTCGGGGAAGAGATAGAAGATGGCCGGCGCGAACATGAGTATGCCGGTCCCCTTGATCAGCGCGAAGAGCATCGTCGAGTCCTTGGCGAGCACGCCGATGAGCAGCCCGAGCGTGGCCACCAGGATCGCTCCGGTGACGAGCACCGTGAGCACGTCGAGCGGGCGGGGGCCGAGCGCTCCGTTGAGCGCGAGGGTCACGCCGCTCATGACGGTCGCGAGCACCACGCCGAAGATCCACTTGCTCACCAGTACCTCGCTCACCTTCACCGGGGTGACGAGCAACGCATTGAGCGTCCCGTGTTCCTTCTCTTCCACGAGACTCGAGCCTGGCAGGAAGATCCCGGCGAGCGCGAGCGCGTAGAAGACGATGATCGGCACGAGACGCAGGTTGATCGGCAGCCCGGCCTCGCCGAAGCTCACCACCTCGACGTCGACCGGGGCGGCCGAGCCTTCGAGGTCGCGGATCGCGTCGAGTGCGGTCACGGTGAGGATGACGCGGTTCGAGGCGTAGCTCTCGCCACCGATGTAGAACTGCAGCGGAGGCCGCCCGCCATCGCGCACCGCATCGTCGAAACCGGCGGGGAGCACGAGTCCGGCATCCAGGTCGTTCGCCTCGACCTGTGCTCTGAGCTCAGCGGCGTCGTCGAGCAGGGTGAGGTCGATGCCGTCGGCACCCTCCACAGCCGCGGTGATCGCGGAGTTGCCCGCATCTACGATGCCGAGCCGGGGCTGGGGCGTGAAGAGCGACCCGAACGCGAACTGGAAGAGTCCGGTGAGCGCGAAGGGCAGCAGGATCATGTAGAGGAAGATCGGCGAGCGCGGCCCCAGCGCGAAGTCCTTTCGGAGCATCTTCAGGATACGTGTGAGGCTCATAGCGATTCCACCTTCCGCTTCAGGATCACGAGGCCGGCGCCGAAGAGCACGACGAGCCACGCCGCTCCGAGTGCGAACGAGCGCCAGACGTCTGCCCACACGGCCTCGTAGATGGTGATGTTCACCAGGGCATCGAGCAGCGGGAAGGTCGGGAGGACGCGCACCCACGCCGCCGCCGAACCCGGGAAGAGCACCGAGAAGGCCGGGATGAGCAGCGGGACCGTGAAGAGCATCGCGTAGAACAGCTGGCCCATGAAGTCCTTGCCCGCAGCACCGACGATCATCGCCACACCGGTGAACATCATGGCGCCGAGCAGCATCGTGATCAGCAGCAACCACCAGTTCTGGGCCGTGAAGGCGCCGATGAGAGCAAGCACGATGAGTCCCTGGCTGAGCGCGAGCCCGGTGCCGAATATCGACTTCGCGGTGAGGAAGTCGATCACGCGCGCCGGCGTGACGAGTACCGCCGTCACGGTGCGCTGCAGCACCTCGACCGAGATGAGCGAGGCCATCGCGAACGTCTCGATGAGCAGCATCATGAACGCGAGCATCGGGATGAGCTTCTCGCGCATCGAGACCTGGTCGCCCGCACGGTCGGTACCGAGCACGATCGTCTCTTCGTCGGGCATCTCGACCGGCAGCTCCCTGCCCGCGAACTCGTAGGCCATCTCGCGCACGAAGCTCGTCATCGCTCCCTGGATCTCCTCGGGAACGGCCGCGTCCGAGTAGACGGTGACCGAGACACCCTCGGCCCCGGTGGCCACGTCGCCGATGAAGCTCGGCGGGAAGGCTATGCCGATGTCGACGGGTACGCGCTCGGCGTCGGCGGGCCGGGCCTCGCCGGCCTCGCGGTCGCGCAACACGAGTTCGCCCTCATCGGTGCGCCAGGCCTGCAGCGTGCCCTCGATGACCGCAGCCATCTGCTCGGCGCTCTCGAACTCGACGACCGAGAACCCCTCCTCACCCTCCGCCAGGTCGGCCTCACGCAACTCGGCAAGCTGTTCGTCGGTGGCGCCGAGGGCCCGGAGTGTCTCGATTCCATCGTCGACCAGCGTCTGAACCGGCGGTGTCACGCCGAGCGTTATCGACTCCTCCACGCTGTCGGGCACCACCCAGAAGATGCCCACGACGAAGACGAGGGTGAGCAGCGTGAGGAAGAGGTAGAGCTTGTCGCGGGAGTAGGCGATGAGCTCCTTCTTGAGGAGCGCGCCCAGGATCTCACCGCGCGATACCGTGCGGCTCATCCTTCCAGCCTCCTACCGGTCAGCTCGATGAAGATGGCCTCGAGCGTGGCCTCCTCGGTGTGGATGGTCATCAAGTCCGGCGAGGCGGCCAGGTGCGCGAGCCGCTCGGAGGATCCTCCCTCGTCGAGCGCGATGTGTTCCTCGCTCACGCCCTCGCCGTCGCGCAGCCGCACGCGTACCGAGCGCGTGCCGTACTTCAGCTTGAGATTCTCGGCGGTATCGAGCGCGACGATCTCGCCTTCGTTGATGAAGGCCACGCGGTCCGAGAGCTCGTCGGCCTCGAACATGTCGTGTGTGGTGAGCAGGACCGCCGCACCGCGGTCGGCCTCCTCTTTGATGGTCTTGCGGATGGCTGCCGAGGTCACGGGGTCGAGCCCGTCGGTGGGTTCGTCGAGGAAGAGCACGCTCGGCTTGTTGATGAAGGCGCGCGAGATCATCATGCGCTGGCGCATGCCCTTAGAGAAGCTGTGGACGCGGTCCTTCGCTCGCTCGGCAAGCCCGACCCGCCGCAGGATCTCCATCGAGTCGGCGTCCTTGATCCCGAAGAGGGAGGCGAAGAAGTCCAGGTTCTCGAGCGCGGTCATGTTCAGGTAGAGGTTCTTCTCCTCGAAGCAGACGCTGATCTGTGCCTGGATATCGGGGTTGTCGTGCCCGATCTCCATCCCGAGGATCTCGGCACGCCCGCTGTCGGGGGGCATCTGGCCGGTCAGCACCTTGATCGTCGTCGACTTGCCGGCTCCGTTCGGGCCGAGGAAGCCGAGGATCTCCCCGGGCTGCACCTCGAAGCTTACGTTCTTGACCGCCTCTATGTCGCCGTACGAGAAGCAGAGGTCCTCGACCTTGATCGCGGGTGTCGTCATCGTCCCGTCCTTTCGTTGAAACGCTGCATCACGTTCTCGAACTCCTGTTCGAAGAAGGCGTACACGTCGCGCATCTCCTCGAGGCGCGCGCATGCTGCGGGGGAGTCGGTCGCCGACATCGCCTCCTCGGCCACGGAGCGCACGTACGACGTGGCTGCGAACTTGCGGGCGAGTATGTCGCCCCAGCGCCCCTTGAGGATGCGGTAGTGGGCTTTGCGCGATCCGCGCACCCGGTACCGTTCCACGAGGTCCGTCCCTACGAGGAACTGCATCGCGTTGCTGACCGAGGCCTTGCTGATGCCGAGCTCTTCGATGAGGTCGCTCGTAGAGAGGCCCTCGCCATCGGCAAGCGTCAGGGCCGCGTACACCTTGGCCATCCCGTGGGGGAATCCGACCTGCTCGAGCACGGTTGCGAGCTTGTCGAGCATGGCGGCCCTGCGTCTTTCACGGTCATCTGCTGCTCCCATGCGGCTCCTCCTGGTCGGGCACCGACGTGGTCCGGGGACGAGCACATTATTCCAAATGTTCAGATAGATGTAAAAGTTGTGAACAGAAAGAGGTTCGAGGGGCGCGACCGCTAGCGCTCGACGACCGCCAGCGCGTCGTCGAGGTAGGCGCGGGCCTCTGCCCGGAGCGCCGTGCGAAGTCCGGCAACGGTGAGCGGACCGGCATCGGCGAGGTCGATCGCGGGGTGGAACGAGCGCCAGTACGCGGGGTCGCCATGCAGGGACGGGTCCCAGTCGCCCTCGAGCTCTGTCTGCCACGACTCCCTCAGTGCCGAGTAGCAGTCGAGCGCCCCGATGAGCGCGCGGTTGACGCGGCTATCTGCAGGGTTGCGTACGGCGAGCGAACGGCGAGCCACCAGACCGGCGTACAGCGCCTCGCTGTACTGTCGGAAGTCGGCACCGCGCTCGAGTGCCCCGTCGACCTCGGCGACCGCGATCACGATCCGCCTGGTGTTCACGCTCGGCCGTGCGAGACCGAGTTCGACGCTGTAGGCGGTGACGGCCACAGCTGCTGCGAGCACGATCACGACGGCCCCGGCGTAGAAGCGTGCCGACACGTTCCTGTCGCCCCTGGCTCCGCCGCGTGACATCGTCCCATCCTCCCGCATCGTTGCTGTTAGTATACGGGCCGAACGGGCATGGTATGGGGCGAATGGAGGCACACATGCCGCAGGAACCCGCCCCTGGGGCGTCCGGCCACCGTGACGCACCTCGGAGACGAGTGCGACGCATCGGGAGCCCCGTTGTCGCAGTGCTCGTCGCCGTGACGCTGGTCGTCGGCATCGGCGTGGGATACTCGATCGCGCTATCGCAGGTGCGGGAGTCCGCGGCCGAGGCGTTGCTCGCACGTGAGGACCTCGAGAGGCTCGCCCGGGCACACGCGGTCCTGCAGGAGCGCAATTGGATGCTCTACCTGCAAGTCGAGGAAGCACGCACAGCCGAGCCGGGTGACGAGTCCCAGGTGTCCGCGGGGGTGTTCACCGATGGGACCTACCGCGTTGGCCCCGATATCGAGCCGGGTACGTACCTGGGCGAGGTGAACGGGGAGTTCGGCTACTGGGCCAGACTGAGGAACACGACCGGGATCGTCTCGGGGATCATCGCCAACGACATCGTGCGCGGCCCCTTCGTGCTGACCATCGTCCGAAGCGATACCGCCGTCGAGTTGCGCGGCGTCACCCTTACGCCCGAGGAGTAGCCGGACTCGTACCGGCCGTGCTTTGCCGAGTGCTGCTGCAGGGTGCTATCATCTCTACTCGCGCTACGCGGGTGTGGCGGAATGGCAGACGCGCATGGTTCAGGTCCATGTGGGCTTAGGCCCGTGAAGGTTCAACTCCTTTCACCCGCACCAGTGCTACCAAGACGAGGCCCCGGGCGACCGGGGCCTCGTTGCGTTGTGGCCCGGCCGTGGGGCTGTGCGGGGGATGAGCGCACTCCGAGGGGTACAGTAGTCCCATAGTGTGCCGTTCAAAGGAAGACGCATGGATCCGTTCTCATCGGTCAAAGGCAAGTGCACGTGGTGGCGGGAGGTCATGATCGACGAGGACCTGCACAACGCCACGATCAAGCAGGAGGACAAGCGCGTACGCTGTACCTGTTTCGTCGAGGGCTACTACTGGCTCTACCCTTACAGCGAGGTGCCGGAAGACTGCCCGCAGATCCGGCACTGCCGCTACTACATCAAATCAGGCTGAGCTGGGGTTTTTCGGCAGTTTGATTCCCAAGGTAACAACTGGGTGACTGGCTCTTGCGCGCATCATCCCGAGGCTCGATACTGCTCGCTCGTACCTGATACATCACACACGAGCGAGACGGAGCAAGAACGAATGCACCTTGTACGCGCGCGACTCTCACATTTCCTTCGACCCAGGACGCAGGCCGAGGTTCTGACCCTGCTCGAAAGGGTCGTCTTTGTCATCGGGATGATCAATCCGATTACGGCTGTGCCGCAGCTGTATCAGATCTGGGGACTGCACGCCGTAGCGGGCCTAAGCCTGTTCACCGTCAGCGCTGCCCTGCTGATGTCGCTCCTGTGGACCGCATACGGCGCGATGACTCGCCAGACGGCACTCTGGGCTTCGAGCTCGCTTTGGGTGGGGATGAACGGCGCCACGGTCGCCGGTGTGATGGCCTTCTCCTAGCGCCCCGGGTGTCTGTCGGGCGTCGGTTTGCGCACGCCGTGTATCATCTTGTGGGGTGGCTCGTGTATTCGGGTCCGCCCGGATAGATGACGTGCGGCCGTTGCTGCGCCGCAGACACCTCCAAGGAGGCCCATGGAGTTCACCGTACTCGGCCTGTCCGAGGAAGTACGTGCCGGTGTGACCGCGCTTGGCTACACCAAGCCCACACCCGTACAGGAACAGGCGATACCCGTTGCCCTGAGGGGTGACGACATCCTCGCCTGTGCGCAAACTGGCACCGGTAAGACGGCTGCCTTTCTTCTGCCCACCGTGCAGCGCATACCCGTCGAAGGCCGCATCCGCGCACTCGTGGTGACGCCGACTCGCGAACTCGCGACTCAGATCGAGGAGGAGGCCCTCGTCATCGCGGGGCAGACGGGGCACGCAGTCCTTGCGGTCTACGGGGGCATGCCCTATCCGCCACAACTCAAGCGTCTTCGCGCTGGCGTCGACCTGCTCGTCGCGACGCCTGGCCGCCTGCTCGATTTGCAGAGCAAGGGTGACATCGATCTCAGTGAGGTCGAGATCCTCGTGCTCGACGAGGCGGACCGAATGCTCGACATGGGGTTCTGGCCCGACGTGAGCCGCATTCTGCGTCTCCTGCCTCCCGAACGGCAGAACATGCTCTTCTCGGCAACGCTCTCTGACGACGTGCTGAGGGTGATCGGCAAGGCGGTCCACGATCCGGTTCGCGTGGACGTTTCTCCGGCTTCGGTGCCGGTCGACGCGGTAGAGCAGTACGTCTACCCGGTGAACGCAGGGCAGAAGACCGAGCTGCTCGTGGCCCTTCTCGAAGAGATCGACGAGTACCGTGCGATCGTCTTCACCCGCACCAAGCAGCGCGCCGACCGTCTTGACGCGGCTCTCCGTGTGAGCGGCGTGCAATCCGACACCGTTCACTCCGACCGCTCGCAAAGCCAGCGCGAACGCACGCTCGCCGACTTCAAGTCCGGCAAGCACGCGCTGCTCGTCGCGACCGACGTGATGGCACGCGGGATCGACGTCGAGGGAGTCACGCACGTCATCAACTACGACATCCCGGACCGGCCGGAAGACTACGTGCACCGGATCGGCCGCACCGCGCGTGCCGGTGAGACCGGTGTCGCGATCAGCCTGCTCGGGCATGACGAACTCGAGTCGCTGCGTCACATCGAGCGCGTGGTGGGCAAGACGATGGAGAGCCGCGACGTCGAGGGCTTCGACTACATGGACCGTGTCGTCCCTCGAGCGGACCGTGGCACGACCGCGTCAACGCGCACGCTCTTCAGCGGCGGAGTCCACCGTCGCGGGGGGCGCTCGGGTCGCGGGCGCCGCTTCTAGACAGCCGCGTGCGAATCGGATGTGCGGCGTGATGGCGGGCGGAGCGGCTGGTCCCATGAACTCCGAGGCGGTCACCGCCTTCCGCGAGCGGGTCTACGCGCACTACCGTGAGTACGGTCGTCACGATCTACCGTGGCGGCAGACGCGCGACCCGTACGCGGTGCTCGTGAGCGAGGTGATGCTGCAGCAGACCCAGGTCGGGCGCGTGGTTCCGTATTACGAGGCATGGTTGGAGAGCTTCCCCGCTCCTGACGTGCTGGCAGCAGCACCGCTGGAAGCGGTGCTGCGCGCGTGGCAGGGGCTCGGGTACAACCGCCGCGCGATCGCACTCGTTCGTGCAGCCGGGGTAGTCGTCGAACTTCACGGTGGTGAGGTGCCTCGCGATCGTGACCAGCTGCTCGCGCTTCCGGGCGTGGGTCCGGCGACCGCCGCCGGAGTCCGGGCGTTCGCCTTCGGCGAGCCCGACCTCTATCTGGAGACCAACGTGCGTGCCGTCCTGCTCCACGAGTTTTTCGCGGACGCCGAGGGGGTTCCCGATAGCGAGCTGACGCCGCTGCTCGAGGTGATGCTCGACCGCGACAACCCGCGCACGTGGTACTGGGCACTCCTCGACTACGGCGCGCATCTCAAGCGCAGCGTGCCCAACCCCTCACGGCGCAGCCGACATCACACACGCCAGACCCCGTTCGAGGGTTCGCACCGCCAGCTGCGTGCGTGGTTGCTCAGGGTTGTGATGGACCTCCCCGGAAGTACCGCCGACGAGCTGGCCAACGCCCTGGGCGAGGACGCGGCACGCGTCGAAGGCGCACTCGACGAGCTTGCTGCGGATGGCTTCCTCGCACAGGAGGACGGACAGTACCGGGTTCGGTAGCCGAGGCGCCGTCGCCTCTCAACCTGCCGGCGCTTCCTGCCGAAGATATCGGGAGAGACCCGAGCGAACACGCCTCGGCAGACGGGTCTCAGCGTCGAATCTCGGTGACTTGCGGGCGCTGGAAACAAGCAGCAAGCACCGCGTGAAAGGCCCGCCCGGGAGGCGGGCCTTCGCGTTAGGCGTCCTCGCTCGAGAGCGCCTGGCGTGCCTGCGCCTCGACCTCGCGCGCGACCACGTCGACGGGTAACTCTTCGCGCCGGGCGATGGCGGCGAGGTCCTCGTACTCAGGCCGGACCCTGCGCCATACACCGGTGCCGGCGACCTTCACGCGAACCGGGCCGAACGTAGTGTCGACGCTGCTCGCCTGGCGCTCGACCACATAACGTGAGATGCGCCGGACCCTGATCCCGAGCGTGCCGGTGAGCTCGGCCAGCAGCGTGGCGAGGCGGGTCTCGTCGGCGGGAGCGCACAGCACGGTCACTGCGGCGCCCGCGCGCCCCTTCTTCATGAGAGCGGGCGTGTGCCACGCGTCACGCGCGCCGGAAGCGAGGAGCTCCTCGATGCAGAAGGCGAGGTGCTCGGCCGACAGATGGTCGACGGTGGTCTCGAGCTCCGTGACCGGCTCGATGGCGGGAGCGCCTGCGGCGTCAGTGGCGGGCGCTGCGCCGAGGAGGATGCGCGCGACGTTAGGCACCCCGGCCGGGTCCCTCTGGCCGGCTCCGTGACCGACAGCCGCGAGTGTCATCGCAGGCATCGGCCCGAAGGAGTCGACCAGTGCGCGCACGAGCGCAGCGCCGGTGGGTGTGGTCGCTTCACCGGGCAGAGGGCCCGCTGCGACCGGCACGCCGCGCAGCAGCAGTGCAGTAGCGGGTGCGGGAACCGGCAGCGTGCCGTGCGAGGTCTGGACGGTGCCGTTGCCCACCGAGACGGGCCCGCAGACCAGGGTTTCGATCCCGAGCGCGTGCAGTGCCGCGGCGACCCCGACCACGTCGGCGATCGAGTCGATCGCGCCCACCTCGTGGAAGTGGACCTCCCCGACGGGTACGCCGTGCACCTCGGCCTCGGCCTTGGCCAGCAACGTGAAGATTGCCAGCGCGGTCTGCCGGACCGGCTCCGCGAGGTCCGCGCTCTCGATGAGCGCACGGACCGCTGCCCAGGTCCGGGAGTGGGGTGCTGCGGCGGCATCGACGCTGACCGCCAGCCCGCTCAAGCCCCCGCGCATCACCGACTCGACCTCGATCCGTACCGACGGGTCGATGGCCGCGACTGCCTCGCGGACCGCCTCCACCGGCGCACCCGCATCGATAAGAGCGGCAAGGAACTTGTCGCCTGAGATGCCGGTGGTGCAGTCGAGGTAGGCGATCACGCTGTGTCGCCCTGGGCGCCGAGGTTGATGCGGCTCGCCATCGCCGCTGCCCCGAAGCCGTTGTCGATGTTGACCACGGCCATGCCCGAGGCACACGAGTTGAGCATCGCAAGCAGAGCCGCGATGCCAGACAGGCTCACGCCGTAGCCCACGGAGGTCGGCACCGCGATCACCGGGACCGAGACGAGTCCGGTCACGAGCGAGGGGAGCGCGCCCTCCATGCCTGCGACCGCGATGATCGCCCGGGCGTCGCCCAACACGTCCTGGTGGGCGAGCAGGCGGTGCACCCCGGCGACGCCCACGTCGTAGACGCGGGTCACCCGGTTGCCCATGACCTCGGCCGAGATCGCGGCCTCCTCGGCGACGGGGACGTCCGCGGTGCCTCCGGTGACCACGACGATGTGACCGAGTTGCGGGCGTTCTTCGCGCCGGTCGACCACGACGAGGTGTGCCTGCTCGAAGAAGCGCGCGTCGGAGGCGACCTGTGCGACGGCCTGGTAGTGCGAGGGCGTGGCCCGCGTGCCGAGGAGCACGTCGCCGTGCTCGAGCAGCTCGCGTGCGGCCGAGCGCACCTGCCCGGCCGACTTGCTCTCGCAGAGCACCACCTCGGCAAAGCCGCAGCGCAAAGCGCGGTGGTGGTCGATCTTGACCTCGGCGTGGTCGGCGAAGGGCAGTGATTTGAGCTCGCTGAGCGCGCCGTCTACCGGCGTTGCGCCCGCGGCGACGTCTTCGAGCAGGCGACGGAGATGCTGGGGATCCATGGCGTCCTCGCTGCTAGTACGGTCATCGGCAGCGCGTGACGACGCGTCACGCGCGGTGTAACCTGCGGGTACGACTATACCGCTCCGCACAACGGGGAGGAATCGATGACCCGCTACGCGTTCCTCGGCCCCTCGGGCACCTTCACCGAGGAGGCGCTCCTCAGTCTGGGCATACCCGATCTCGATGCGGTCGCCTGCTCCTCGATCGAGGAGGTGTTTGCGGCGGTGGAGGACGGACGTGCCGGGGCGGGCATCGTGCCGATCGAGAACTCGGTGGAGGGCAGTGTGAACGCCACCCTCGACGCGCTCGCGTTCGACTCGTCGCTCACCATCCATCGCGAGGTGGTGCTCGACATCAACCACGCGCTGATCGCCGAGCCCGGCGCCACCCTCGACGAGATCGAGATCGTCGCCAGCCACCCGCACGCCACCGCCCAGTGCAGGCGCTGGCTCGCAGAGCACCTGCCCGGCCGCACAATCGCCGCGGCGAACTCGACCGCCGAGGCGGTACAGCGTGCGGTCGCCGAGCACGGAGTCGCCGCGGTCGGGACGCGCGTGGCTGCGGAGATCCATCACGGTGTGGTGCTCGCCGACTCGATCGGTGACTACGCTGACAACAAGACCCGCTTCGTCGTGGTCGGCAACAGCGTTGCCGAGCGCACCGAGGAGGACAAGACCACGCTCGCACTCTTCATGTACGAGGACCGGCCCGGAGCGCTGTTGATGATCCTCTCGGAGTTCGCCTACGGCAGCATCAACCTGACCAAGATCCAGTCGCGCCCCACCAAACGGGCACTCGGCGAGTACATGTTCTTCGTCGATCTCGAAGGGCACGTCGACGATCCTGCGGTCGCGCTCGCACTCGACTGCCTGCGTCTCAAGCTGCGGCAGGTCAAGGTGCTCGGGAGCTACCCGAGGGCGCGCCGGTAGCGCACGTGCACGGGTCGCGGTGGGATCCCGCGGAGCAGACTTATAGGTTGCATAGCCGAGCTTGATGATTCGGCACGCCGGGTGCTAGTCTGACGGGCAGGCGCACGTCTCCCCGGGAGATCCCGCATGGCCACGCTCGAGCTCGACCTTCATACGCACAGCCCGCTGGTGCCTACCGATTACCGTGGCCCGGCGGAGACGACGGCGCGCACCGTCGTGGAGGCAGCTGTGCGCGCAGGTCTCGGGCTGCTCGCCGTCACCGACCACTTCTCGGTGCGCTACGTGCCGCGGATGCAGATCGCGGCCGACCGGCACGAGCTGGAGTCCGGAGAGAAGCTCGCCGTGCTCGCCGGCGCCGAGATCAAGGTGCGCTGGGACGGCGACGAGGCGCATCTCATCGCGCTGTTCCCCCCGGACTCGTACGACGAGCGCTTCGAGGACCTGTCGGCGGGTTTGGGGATCGATCAGAGTTCGCTGCCCGTGAGCGAGCTGCCCGCGGTGAAGGTCGACGCCCATCCTTGCGAGGTAGCCCGATGCGTCGCGGGTCTCGGCGGACTCTGCCACATCGGCCACGCCGACCGCTACTTCGGACCCTACCGCCTCCTCGACAGCGAGTTATTCGACGAGCTCGCCGTTGACGCCGCGATCGTGGCGGTGGAGCTGGTCGATCCGGCCAATCGGACCGAGGTCCAGAGGCGGGCGCCAGGCGTCCCGATCATCGCATCCTCGGATGCGCACAGCCCGTCCGAGATCGGCAGGCGACGCACGACGCTGCAGTTGGATGAGTGCTCCTTCGCGGGTCTCGCACGGGCGCTCGGTCGCTAGGGCGGAAGTGCACGGCTAGCGGACCCGGAACGTTTCGTACTCCTCCGGCCAGTGCAACCCCACGTGTGAGGACAGACGGGCCCCGAGGTATCGAGTCGTGCCGCGGGCGTTGAGCAGCACCGGCATGAAGTCCTCGCCTCGCAGGTGGCCGAGAGAACCTGTCGCGCAGGCGCGCTCGCTGAATCGTTCGACGGCATCAGCGCCGACGCCCGGGCCGCTGATGATCACCGGGACCGGGTCGCCGGAGTGGATGAGCCTCGTGCCCGAGGGGGTGCCGTGGTCCGAGGTGACGCAGACGATGGTGTCCGGCGGGAGTCCGGAGCGGCTCGCGAGCGAGGCCATCCCCCGATCGAGCGCGGCGATGACGTCGCGCTTGAGTGACGGGTCCTTCGCGTGGCCCGCCTCGTCGGCAACCTTGGTGTGGGCGAGGACGAAGTCCGCTCCTTCGGCCAGCGCGCGACCCGTCTCGGCGAGCCGCTGCTCGATGTCGGTCCGCGGATCGTCACGTGTCGGGACCGGGCGGAATCCCATCTCCAGCTCGGCGGCGATCCCGGGCAGAAGCGATCCCGAACCGACGATCACGCCCTGCATGCCCGTGCGCTCGGCGAAGGCCGGCAGCGGGCGTTTGCGGCCGACCCACTTGACGAGAGGGAACAGCGACTCCCCGGCAGAGGAGGGACCGTTCTCGCGGAGGAAGCGGTACGCGTGCTCGAGGAATGCGGTCATCGCGGTGGCGGTCCGGGAAGCAGCAGCGGCGTCCCGCGCGTTGTCGAGCGGACGCACGGCTGCCACCGGCTCGCCCGTGAAGAAGGGATCGCAGTCGGTGACGTCCTCGCTCGCTCCTCCCGACACCGTGAGCACGCCCTGGCGCGCACCGGTGAAGGCAAGCGATACGGTGAGCCCCGAGTGCTCGAGGGGTTCGAGGGCGTCTGTGAGATCGCGGCAGAGCACGTCGTCCACGCCGGCGAAGTGCTCCACGAGGACGAGCGCTCCGTCTTCCTCGCGGTGGACCATGCTGAAGAGCGCACGGAACGCGACGTCGTCCGGCGAGAGCTCGAAGCCGCACCCCGCCGCCTCGAAGACCACGCGCCCGGGATAGGTGTGTGCCGGATACCCCAGGAGCACGAAGTGCGCGAGCTCTGTGCCCGGTGCACGACCCGGGCCGAGGGGGTAGAGGACTCCCGTCGCGCTCGTGCGTGCGAGTGCGTCGAGGTTGGGCGTGAGGGCGGCTTCGAGAGGCGTGCGATCGCCGAGCTCGGGCCAGGTCCGGTCGCCGAGCCCGTCGATCATGACGACGAGAATCGGGTGGTTACGGGTGGGTGTCGAGTCAGCCATCGGTCGGCTACCCCGCAAGGATCGCGCCGACGATGGCGGCGTAGTCGGGCGTTGCTCCGCCATCGCGCCGGGCTCGCCATGCGTCGACGATCGCGTTTCCGACCGGTTCGAAGAATCCGGAGACGTAGCGCTCGTATGCGGCCTCGTCGTGACGCACCGAGCCGTCGAGTTCGACGTAGTTGCCCGAGAGCACGCAGCCGAGCTGACCCCCGTCCTGTTCCCAGCCGGCCCCGACGATGTCTGCAACGTCCGCCCCGCTGGCGTGACGTATCGGCTCGATGAGTTCGACGCCCGCGTGAGCGAGCACGCGGATCGAGGAATCGATACCTGCGGGAAGCTGGCTCAGCTTGATGCGACCGTCGTGTGAGTCACGCTCTCCGGCGATGACCGGAGCGTTGCCCCGGTCCCACGACACCGGAACCCGCAGGAGGTGCAGGTAGAGGTGGCAGGCCAGGCACGGTGACCAGCTTCCGTAGCGGGAACGGATGACCGCAGCGTGCCGGGCGTTCATCGCCGCCCAGAGTGCCGGGTCGGAGAGCGTGATCGGCTCGAGCACCTCGCAGGCGTCGCCGAGCAGTCCGGCGAGTGTATCGATGGCCCGCAGCGGCGCCCGCCTGTCACCGGTCTCTGTCCCGGTGAGCGCGATCGTAGGCAGCAGCCGGGTGAATCCGTGTTCGCGCACGGCCGCCACGGCCGCCGCAACGCTGTCGCGCCCCGCTATCTCTGCGATCGCCAGTGATTCCATGGCACCAGTCTACCCTGCAGCCGGTCACGGGACACCACGTAGCCGGCGGTACGTTACTGCGTCGAAAGCAGCTCGCAGTGGAATAGACCGAGTGGTAGAGCGGGTCGGCTTCGGAAGGAGGAGCGCATGCTCAAGGAGTTCAAGGAGTTTGCGATCAAGGGGAACGCGGTCGACCTGGCCGTCGGCCTGGTTCTCGGCACCGCCTTCGGCGCCATCGTCGCGTCGCTCGTCAACGACGTCGTCATGCCGCCGATCGGTCTGCTTCTCGGGGACGTGGACTTCGCCCAGCTCTTCGTCGTGCTCAAGGAGGGCGCGGCACCGGGGCCGTACGCGACCGTCGCCGCTGCCGCTGAAGCGGGCGCCGTCACGCTTAACTACGGGGTCTTCATCAACGCGATCGTCTACTTCGTCATCGTGGCGCTTGCGATCTTTATGGTCGTCAAGGCCATGAACAGGATGAAGCGCGACGAGGCGGAAGAGGTCGCCGACACCAAGGAGTGCCCGCACTGCCTCTCGGCCATCCCGCTTGCAGCGACCCGCTGCCCTGCGTGCACGAGCCAGCTCGGGAGCTAGCACGCTCACCGGGGAACCGGATCGCACCGTCCGCCCGGGGCGCGGCGCAGGTGACCTGCTCGGCTATACTGCGGTGAAGCACGCTGGAGGCGCTCAACCGCCATAGCCGGGAGGTCCGATGCTCGACGCGAAGTTCGTCAGGGACAACGCCGATGAGGTGCGCGCGGCACTCGCTGCCCGCGACTACTCCTGGGACATCGATGGCTTCCTCGCGCTGGACGCCACACGCCGCGAACTGATCGGCGCGGTCGAGACGTTGCAGGCGCGCCGCAACGAGGCGTCCAAGGCGATCGGCGCGCTGATGAAGTCGGGTGAGCGCGACCAGGCCGAGGCTGCCAAAGACGAGGTGCGACGCATCAACGACGAGATCGGCGCGATCGAGTCTCGTACCACCGAGGCCGATGCGCAGACCCGCGAGATGCTGCTCACCATCCCCAACATGCCCGATGCCTCGGTGCCGTGCGGGTCCGACGAGTCCGAGAACGTCGAGGTCCGCCGGTGGGGGACGCCGCCGGAGTTCGCCTTCGAGCCCAAAGCGCACTGGGACCTCGGCCCGGAGCTGGGCGTCATCGACTTCGAGCGCGGGGTTAAGCTGGCGAAGTCACGCTTCGTCGTGCTTGGCCGGGAGGGTGCACGGCTGACACGCGCGCTCATCAGCTTCATGCTCGACACTCACGGTCAGCGCGGCTACCGCGAGTGGTGGGTGCCGGCGCTTGCCAACGCCGAGACACTCACGGCGACCGGCCAACTGCCCAAGTTCGAGGACGATCTCTTCAAGACCGGCGAGGGGCTCTACCTCATCCCGACCGCGGAGGTCCAGCTCACCAACCTGCACCGCGACGAGGTCCTCGAGGCCTCTGACCTGCCGCTGGACTACACCGCCTACACGCCGTGCTTCCGCGAGGAGGCGGGCAGCGCGGGGCGAGACACGCGCGGCATGATCCGCGTTCACCAGTTCGACAAGGTCGAGCTCGTGAAGTTCGCCACGCCCGAGACCTCGATGGACGCGCTCGAGGCCATGGCGGCAGATGCAGAGCACATCCTGCAGCAGCTCGGGCTCGCCTACCGCACCGTGGTGCTCTGCACCGGTGACATGGGCTTCGCGGCCGCCAAGACCTACGACATCGAGGTCTGGCTGCCGAGCTACAACGACTTCAAGGAGATTTCGAGCTGCTCGAACTGCACCGACTTCCAAGCGCGCCGGGCGGGCATCAAGTACCGCAGCCCCGGCGAGTTCAGGGGCAGCCGCTTCGTACACACGCTCAACGGTTCGGGGCTCGCGGTCGGCCGCACGCTCGTCGCCGTCCTCGAGAACTACCAGCGGACCGACGGCTCGGTCGAGGTGCCCGAGGTACTGAGGCCGTATCTCGGTGGGCAGACCGAGATTCGCCCGCACGTCTGACACGGGTAAGTCCCGGTGCCGCCGGTCGGCAGAATCGACCGCACAACCCCCTGATGCGTCCGCCAGACAGAAACCCGCCCGGTCGCGGTGATTTCTATTCGAAACCACGGTATCAAGCACAAGGACGTTCACCGGATTCACGTGAGGTTGTGTTCATGTTCGCAGGGTTCGGCCGTTCTTCCTACCTGAGTTTGGAGGCATTCAATGATATCGAGACGCGACTTCGTCAAATGGAGCGCGGCCGCAGGCGCCTGGATCTACGTGAACCCGCTCACCGGGTCGTCCAAGCTGCTTGAGGCCGCGTTCGGTGCTCCCATCGCGGGAGGCTCCCTCATTCCGGATGCAATTCCCAAGTACGCGACGCCCCTGCTCATCCCTCCGGTCATGCCGACGGCAGGTACGATTAAGATGAAGGGGGGCCAGAACGCCGACTACTACGAGATCTCGATGAAGCAGTTGCAGCAGCAGGTTCTGCCCGCAGGCTTCCCGGCGACAACGCTCTGGGGCTACGGCGCCGTGGCAACCGACAGCAAGCGTGGTTTGCTGCTGCACAATGCGCCGTCACTCACGATCGAGGCGGAGTGGCAACGTCCCGTTCGCGTGAAGTGGATCAATGATCTGGTGGACGCGACCACGGGAGAGTTCCTGCCGCACCTGCTCCCGGTCGACCAGACTCTCCACTGGGCGAACCCGCCCGGCGGCATGTCCGGGCGCGATACCCGGCCCGATTTCACCGGGATGCCCACACCCGGCCCGTATGGGGGCCCGGTGCCGATCTGCACACACGTGCACGGCGCCGTCGGCGTTGCCGATGACAGCGACGGGTACGCAGAGGCGTGGTATCTGCCGAGCGCGGGCAACATCCCGGCCGGTTACGCCACCGAAGGTACCTGGTACGACTTCTTCGCCGCCAAGGCCGCGGCGTCTTACGGCATCGGCTGGGGGCCGGGGTACGCGACGTTCGAGTACCCGAACCTCAACAGGGCTTCGACCATCTGGTATCACGACCACACGCTGGGTATGACCCGCGTGAACGTGTACGCGGGACCTGCGGGATTCTACATCATCCGCGGCGGCCCAGACGGCGATGCCGCTGTGCTGGACTCGCAGACCGGCCTTCCGGCGGTTCTGCCGGGCCCGGCTCCGAAGGCCAACGACAAGTTCCCGCCGAACAAGACCTACTACGAGATCCCCATTGCCATACAGGACCGTGCGTTCAACACCGATGGTTCGCTCTTCTACCCGGACACGCGTGAGTTCTTCGACGACCTCGTCGGCCCGCATATACCGGACGGCGATTTCTCTCCGATCTGGAATCCCGAGTTCTTCGGCAACTCCATCATCGCGAACGGCAATACGTGGCCGTTCCAGACCGTGGAGCAGCGTCGCTACCGGTTCCGCTTCCTCAACGGATGCCAGTCGCGCTTCCTGATTCTCGACTTCAGCCAGATCCCGGGTGTCGAAGTCTGGCAGATCGGTAACGAGGGCGGCTTCCTCGCTGCACCCGTCAACCTCACGGCGGTCGCAGGGAACCAGCTGCTCATGGCCCTCGCCGAGCGTGCCGACGTTATCGTGGACTTCACCAACGTGCCTGTCGGCAACTACGAACTCGGCAACGTCGGTCCCGACGAACCGTTCGGTGGCGGAGTCCCCGGAGTGGACTTCGACCCGTCGGACCCGGGCTCGACCGGCAAGGTCATGCAGTTCCGCGTCGTGCCGGCTGTGGCGCCCGATACGACGACACCGCCCCAGTTCCTCGTCCTACCGCCGATCACCCCGCTACCCCCCGAGACCGTCACACGGCCGCTCGCACTCATCGAGATGATGGGGATGGGCGTGGACGCCAACGGCGACCCGGTCGAGGGTCCGGTGGAGGCGTTGCTCGGCACGGTTGGTCCTGACAGCATCGACGGTACCATCCCCGCCGGGGTGTGGACCGAGCGTAAGTGGATGGAGCCGGTGACCGAGACTCCGGCGGTGGGCGCCACCGAGGTGTGGGAGTTCTACAACACCACCGGCGACGCGCACCCGATGCACATCCACGAGATCGTCTTCGAGGTCGTTAATCGCGAGGGGCTGCTTCTCGATGCCGCAGACGAGGTCGTCGAACCGGTTCAACTCGACGGCGTCGTGACGCCGCCAGAGCCGTGGGAGACGGGCTTCAAGGACACGGTCACCGCCTATCCCGGTCAGGTCACCCGTGTTCGCGCCACGTTCGGCACACCGGGGCAGTTCGTGTGGCACTGTCACATCGTCGAGCACGAGGACAACGAGATGATGCGGCCGTTCCGCATCGGTCCGATGCAACCCGGACAGCCCATGCCCGGCATGTAGCGGGCGAACGATCGTCGTGAGGCGATCCGATTCGAGAGCGGGCCGCCCCCCGGGCGGCCCGCGCTGTCGTGCGCTCCCTTCACCTGTGTCCGGCGATTGCTTCATACCGGCGGACTCGGGAATGCTCTGTATCGACGGCCCATCCAAAGAAGAATGAGATCCAGGGAGTGAGCGGCATGCAATCTGCGTCGGGTGTGGCGTCCATCGCCGAGGACACCGGGGGTTTCGACAACCGGATGCCCACGATACTCACCGTCTTCGGTGCGACCGGCGATCTCATGGCGCGCAAGATCGTGCCGGCACTCTTCTATCTGCGGGGGAAGGGCGAACTGCCCGAACGCTTCGCGGTCGTCGGCTTCTCGCGGCGTGACTGGAGCGACGACGACCTGCGCTCGCGGGCTCGCGAGATCCTCGTACAGCGCTTCTCCGACGCGGATGCCGACGACGTCGAGGAGTTTCTCTCACGCTTCACCTACGCGCGGGGCTCTTTCGAGGATGCTGCGGCGTACGACGGACTCGCCTCCCATCTGCGCACGATTGACGAGGGATGGGGAGTGTGCGCCAACAAGCTCTTCTACCTCGCTGTGCCACCCGAGCACTACCGAACCATCCTCGGCCGGCTTGCCGAGAGCGGGCTGACCGAGCCGTGCAGCGACCTGACCGGTTGGACGCGCGTACTCGTCGAGAAACCCTTCGGCGATGACTCGCGCACCTCTCAGGAGCTCGATGAGTTCCTCGGCAGTCTTTTCAGGGAGGACCAGATCTACCGTATCGACCACTACCTCGCCAAAGAGATGCTGCAGGGCATCATGAACTTCCGGTTCACCAACAACCTGCTCGAGACTTCATGGGACCGCAGCGCGATCGAGTCGATAGAGATCTCGCTGCTCGAGTCGATCGGGGTGGAGAAGCGCGGTAGGTTCTACGACGGGGTGGGGGCGCTGCGTGACGTTGGCCAGAACCACCTGTTGCAGATGCTTGCGCTCATCACGATGGACCAGCCGGCGAGCCGGGGAGCTGCAGCGATCCGTCAGGCGCGGTCCGAGCTGCTCCACGGCCTGAGGCCGCCCGCACCCGAGGAGGTCGCACACGCAAGCTTCCGGGCGCAGTACGACGGCTACCGCGGGATCGAAGGTGTCGCCCCGGAATCCGATACCGAGACCTACTTCCGGCTGCGCTTCGAGATGACCGGACGGCGCTGGGCCGGTGTGCCGGTGACCTTCCAGGCAGGCAAGCGTCTCGGCGAGCCACGCAAGGACATCGTGGTCACGTTCCGCCACCCGTACCACTGCCTCTGCGACAAGTGGACCCACTACCAGAACCGGGTGATCTTCAAGCTCGAGCCGACCGACTCGATCGAGATCGAGTTCTGGGCCAAGCGCCCGGGCTTTGCCGATGAGGTGGAGCTGCGCACCTTCGACTTTTTCCTCTACGAGAAGGAGGAGAAGGCCCAGTACGTCGAGGAGTACGCCAAGCTGCTGCGCGACGCGATCGAGGGCGACCAGACGCTCTTCGTCTCCACCGATGAGGTCGCCGCGATGTGGGCGTTCATCGACCCGGTCTTTCGGGCATGGCACGAGGGCGCGGTGCCGCTGGAAACCTATGAGCCCGACTCGGCCGAAGTCACGGTGCGTGCTGCCGATGTCGTTGCGCAGCCCGCCGCGCGCGGCAGCGTAGGCGTGGTTGGGCTCGGCAAGATGGGGGTCGGCCTCGCGCTCAACCTGGCCGAGCACGGGTGGCGCGTGGTTGCGTACAACCGGACACCGGAGAAGGTAGACGAGGTGGTGGCGCAGGACCGCTCGGCCGAGGGCGTGTACTCGCTTGCCGACCTGGTCGGCGCGCTCGAACCGCCGCGCACCATCTGGCTCATGCTCACGGCCGGCAAGCCCAACGATCAGGTGCTCTTCGGCGAGGGAGGCCTCGCCGGGCTGCTCGACCCCGGCGACGTGGTCGTGGACGGCGGCAACTCCTACTACCGCGATGCGGCGGAGCGCGGGAAGCGCCTGGCCGAGCACGGTATCGGCTTCATGGACTGCGGTACGAGCGGCGGCCCTGCAGGCGCACGCACGGGTGCCTGCCTCATGATCGGGGGCGTGCGCGAGGAGTTCGAGCGACTCGAGGCGCTCTTCGCCGATGCCGCGCTACCCGACGCCTACCGGTTCTTCGACGGCCACGGCGCGGGCCACTTCGTGAAGATGGTCCACAACGGCATCGAGTACGGGATGATGCAGGCGATCGCCGAGGGTTTCCAGATCATGCGCGAGGCGGAGTTCGACCTCGACCTGACCGCCGTCGCCGATGTCTACCAGCACGGGAGCGTGATCGAATCACGTCTGGTCGGCTGGCTTGGGGAGGCATTCGAGCTGCACGGCGAGGCGCTCGAGGGTGTCTCGGGAATGGTCGGACATACCGGCGAGGGCGAGTGGACCGTGCGCACTGCCGAGGAGATGGGGCTGGAGGCACGGGTCATCCGCGGTGCGCTCGAGTTCCGCAAGGAGTCCGAGCGCGATCCGAGCTATGCGGGGCAGGTACTCTCGGCGCTGCGCAACCGCTTCGGAGGGCACGCGATGTAGGGGGAGCGGGGGCGGACCCGGCGACGCACCTCCGGCGTCACTTGCGGATTTCCGTGAGACGCCCCTCAAAGCGCCGGCCGCCCCCGGCTGCGAACTCCTCGTACGGAGGGATCTCGTAGACCCGCAGGCGGTTGTCGAGGAAGTCGCTGAAGACGAGCAGCTTGCCGTCGTCGGAGACGTCGAGCGCTGTGGGCTGGTTGCCCGCCACAACAGCGTCGAGCCCTTCGCCGCTCCCGGTATCGAAGACGAGTATCGAGCCCCACTCGGGACCCGGGATGTAGTAGGACTTGGGATTGTTCGCGCCCCGGCAGCTCACAAAGAGCAGCCTGCCGTCGGGGGTCAGGTCGATCGTGTTTGGCTTCTGGTCGGTGTCGACGAACTTCTCCGTGGTGCCGGCGGCGATGTCGTGCACGAGCACGACGTTTCTGGCCATGTCCGAGATGAACAAGCGTCCGGTCTTCTCGTCGCCGACGATGTGGCGCAGTGCGCCGCCATCGGTGTAGAGCGCGGTCACCTCGCCGGTCGCCAGATCGATGCGCTCCAGGTCCCCGCTGTCGAAGCCCGCCACGTAGAGCGACCTTCCGTCAGCCGTGGCGTACATCCCGCGTGGCGTGTTCGAGACCCGCACGCGGTCGATGAGCTCGCCGGTGCCGAGGTCGATGATCGAGACATCGTCGCCTGACCAGTTCGATGCGTAGAGCGTCTCCTCGTCCGGCGAGAGCGACACCCACTTCGTCCAGGCGCTCTGCGTGTCGAACTCGCGGACGACCGCGCGGCTTTTCACGTCGATCGCGAAGCACTTCGCGGTCTCCATCTGCGAGGTGTAGGCGAGCGTGCCTGCTTTGTTGAAGATCACTTCGACCGCACCGTGCGTGCCGATATCGACCTCGCCGATCTTGGCGCCGGTCCGCGGGTCGAAGATCTCGATCGAGGGCGGGCCGTTGAGGATGCTCGTCCACGCCTCGGAGCCGTCCGGTGTCACGGACACACCCTTGGGCGCGCCGAGTGTCGTGATGGTGCGCACTCCGCGCAGGACCTGCCCCTCGGGGTCGAGCCAGACCTCCAGCGAGGTCGGGCCCTCGATGAACAGCTCGCGCTCGACGATGTTGTAGCCGTCGTGCGCCACCCGGAGCACCGCCGGTCCGGCGAGCACCTCTCCGCTCAGCGCGCTCGCGCCCGCGAGGAGCTCGGTGCCGTCACGGGTGATCGTGCACGCCGCACCCTCGGGCTTGGTGGTGACGCTCACGTCCCAGGGCAGCGGGTCGAGCGCCACCTCGAACCGGTTGCTGGCGAACCGTTCCACCTCGAACTCGACGGTCTGTGTCGCGAAGCCGCTGCGGAAGACCTCGAGCGAGTAGATGCCCGGGCGCAGTTCCTCCGCGGCAAGCGTGCCAGTGGCCTCCTGGCTGGCCTCGGCGAAGCGGATGGTCGCATCGGCCGGGGTGGCGGTGAGCGTGAGCGAGAGCGGGCGGGTGAAGACCCAGACGCCGCCGGCTGCCCCGATCAGGACGGCGAGGATGACGAGCAGACCTAGCAGTCTCGGTCCGGAACTCCCACGGCGCCGCCGAGGTCCGGGCCGGTGCGACCGCATGCGACTGCGAGTCGCCTGTGGGCGCGAGTGGGCACTGCGGCGCCTCTTCGAGGGCGCCGACCGGAGATAGGTGGGCTTGCGGTCGCGGCGGTCCATCAGTGCGTCACCCGTGATCGTGCACGCGGCTCGCCGAGGAAGCGCTTGGCGGCTGCGATGGCATCGGCGGCCGAGTCAACACGCGTCAGTCGCGATCCCCCGGCAGCCCTCAGCGCCTCGCCCGGGTCCCAGCCGACGACGACCACCGGGCGCCCGGCCTTGAGCGCGTGGGCGACCTCCGAGAGCGTTCCGGCTCCACCCGGCAGGGCGATCACCACGTGGCTCGCGAGTATGTTGATGACGTTGCGGGCGTCGCCCATACCGGTGGGAATCGCGATGTCCACCCCTGCGGCGACGCCGGAGAAGTCATCGTCGGGAAGGACGCCAACGACGAGGCCCCCTGCAGATGCGGCACCGGCTGCCGAGGCCGCCATGACGCCGCAGTCGCGGCCCCCGTTGAGGAGGACCCAGCCTTCGGCGGCGATCAGTGCGCCGACCTCGTATGCGAGCGCTCTCGTCGCCTCGTCGGCCACTCCGCCGCCCATGACTCCGATGACCGTGCGCACAGAGGCCCCTCCCGGATGCATCTCGCCTCACGCACATGGTAGTACAGCATCACCCTCAGGCGCACGAAGGCCCCGCATCGCGGGGCCTTCGGAAAGTGCTGTGGTGCGCCCTGCAGGATTCGAACCTGCGACCTTCTGATTCGTAGTCAGACGCTCTATCCAGCTGAGCTAAGGGCGCTCGTGCCCGAGATGGGCTTTGCAATCCTGCCAGGATGCAGGCGTGATGTCAAATGGCGGAGAGTGAGGGATTCGAACCCTCGAAGGGGCAATTAGCCCCTTACTCGCTTAGCAGGCGAGCGCCTTCAGCCGACTCGGCCAACTCTCCGTGTGGCGTGCCCCGATCCGTCACGGATGGCGAGAAACGCCGCATCATTGTAGCAGGAGCAGCGAGGGGACGGAACCGGATTCCGGCCCCATTCGGAGGAGGACGAGGGAGCCGGTCGACAGCCTACTCGTCGGAAGCCGGCTGGCCGAGCACCGGCGGCCCCGTCGAGACGCGTATCGTAACCACCGTGCCGCGCGGGGCGACCGTGTCCGGTGGCGGATCCTGGTAGAAGACGAGCCCGCGCTTGACGTCGGTGCTCGAAGAGCCGTACTCGACGGTGGCACGGTACCCGTCGCGTGCAAGCCGTGCGATCGCCGCCGACTCGGTCATGTCGAAGACCTGCGGGATCACCTGCGGTCCGGGCGGCCGGGTCGGAGCCGCTCCCGGCTCGCCGTCTCGCTCGCCACCCCAGGCGAGGTCGAAACCGTCGGTGTCGGGCCCCTCGGCGCCATCGTCCGTACCGTCGCCTGTCACGACGAACAGCCGCACCAGGCGCCACTTGAAGACACGCATGCCCTCTTCGGGACATTGGGCGATGACCTCGCCGCCGGGTTGTGTGGTCGCCGGGATGCGGAAGACCTCGCCGACCTCAAGCCCGGTCGCCTCGACAGCCGCCACGGCGTTGCGCTCCTGCATGCCCACGACATCGGGGACGACCACGAGTTGGGAGAGGATCCACCAGATGATCAGCAGCACTATGACTGCGAGGGCAAGACCTGCGAGAAGCGAGCGGTTACGCTCGGTGTCGTCCGTCTCCTCGGAGACTGGCGCATCTTCGACCGGCACGTCGTACTGGTTCTCCACGCGCGCCATCGCCTCCTTGCGCCCTCGGGCACTCGGGTTGAGGTCGGGTCCAGAACCCGTATAGCATCTCATATCCGGGCGGTTCCGGTCGAGGTGTCGAGGTGTCAGCCCTGCTTAGGACTGCTGCGGTAGACGGCAAGGGTGACCGAGAGTCGGGTGCGCACGGGCTCGTCGAATGCGTCAAGCCGGGTGGCGAGCTCTTCGGGGTCGGAGTGGCGCGAACTGGGCCCCATCGCGATGAGGGTGAGCGCGTCGGACCGTGAGAGTTCCAGCGGGTGTTGCACCCGGTTCGACTCGAGCAGCCCGAAGCCGGTCGCGAACTGGGCGGCCAGACGATCTTCCTTCTCCGCATCGACCCGGACGAGATCGAGCGCTCCGACGAGTTCGGCGAGGTGATCGCGATCCGGGGTCACGACGACGAGCACCCCGTCCGGGGTCAAGACGCGGTGGAACTCGGCAGGGTTGCGGGGCGAGAAGACGTCGAGGAGCGCGGCGACCGAGCCGGAGCGGAGCGGTAGGCCGCGCCAGACGTCGCATGCGACTGCACCGATGCGGGGGTGAACCCGAGCGGCGCGCCTGAGCGCGGGCTTCGAGATGTCGAGCGCGATGCCCGTGCGGTCCGGGAGACGGTCAAGTGCCCGGGCGAGGTAGTAGCCGGTGCCGGCGCCGACCTCGGCGACGCAGCCAGGGACCGAGTCGGGGAGCACGCGATTCAGCGTCCCCGCGACCGCTTCC
>JARGFT010000040.1 GCA_029210645.1 Anaerosomatales bacterium
GCGAAGCCCGGAATCTACGTGCTCCCTGCCGCCGAGGATGACGAGTAGTTCCTGAAGCCGTCAGTGCAGATCGGTCGTCACCCCGACCTCGCTGACGCCGAGCTCCCAGTGGTCGATGAACGCCGGCGGCGCGGGCTCGACCAGCGTCACGAAGTGGGTGTGCGCGGGCTTGAGGTACTCGACGATGGCGCGCAGCTGCTTGCGCTCGGGGTCGGTGAGCGGGACGTCGACAATGACGTCGAAGGCGTAGAGTGCGAAGCGGCTCGACGGTCCGAGGATCCAGTCGACGCCCAGCTCGGACTCGCCGAGCACCAGCGCTTCGCCACCGTACGCGGTGACGGCCTCGATCTCGACACCGAGGAAGAAGCGGACGGCGTTGATGATGCCGCGGGCGGTCCCCTTCTGCCGGTACATCTCGACGAGGACCGAGGCCAGGCGACGCTTGCCGATGTCGTCGAGGTCGAAGGGGAACGGGTTGCCGAGGTCACGCAGGACCAGATCCAGGAAGGGCTCGGGCGCGCGTTCGAGGTCGAAGATGTCCGGGTAGCGGTCCGCCTCGGCCAGGAGCAAGTCCGCTACTTCTTGGAGGCAGGCGATGAAGCGGTG
>JARGFT010000041.1 GCA_029210645.1 Anaerosomatales bacterium
TGTCCAGGATGATGTCGTAGTCGTGCTCCGGCGATGAACAGGCAGCGATCTCAACAAGCAGTTCCTTGCTGCGGTCGAGATCGACCGTTCCCTCCGGGCTTGCCTGGATGAACTCGTGCGCGTGAACTAGTCGGATGTGTGTTGGCACGACCGTGCCTCCGTCTGGGTCCTCGGCACCTGAAGCCCGGTGCAGGGCTTTGCTGACTAGGTTGTACCCCAGGTGCCTGGTGTCGTCTCGCTAGCCGTTCTTCCCCCTCGAAAACCGTGATTGGGGGTTACCCCCGTCTCGAGGGTTCGAATCCCTCCCTCTCCTCACACACCTCCCTCTCCGCCAGATACGCTCGCAATGACGCCCGTTCCTCGAACGTGAGGGGCGGGTGTCCCTCGGTTGCCGTCAGTTGGAGCCGATCTCTCCTACCGGACAGGCCGAGGTCGACCATGGTACCGATGGGATCAGGGACCCTCCAAGCTAGCGGATCTGTCCCCGAATCTCACCAGCAGGGTTCGCCAGCGTGTGCACGTTCACGTAGGCGTCGCCACTCATGATGTTGTCGAGCAGGTCATCCATCGCCATTCCAGCAAGCGG
>JARGFT010000042.1 GCA_029210645.1 Anaerosomatales bacterium
AAAATCACTAATGCTATAAGTTCTGATTGCGGCTTTAATAAGAATCTATTAAAGTCCCTTCAAAATTTATAGAATTAATTTTTTTATCTTTTTTGTTGCTTTGCCAAGCTTTTTTACATCAAGTATGGTGGAGCCAAGGAGGATCGAACTCCTGACCTCCTGCGTGCAAGGCAGGCGCTCTCCCAGCTGAGCTATGGCCCCCTACTGGTTTTGGGCTTTTACGTCCCCCGTCTAAGAAGCTGAATATCCATTTAATACAAAGCGAAACGTTAGTTTCGGTGATAAATGGTTCATCTCGCTTAATTTTGTGCTAACCAAGGTAAAATCTCACGATATGTAGTTAACATGAGTGATATTTTAACGCCGGGTAGTGCAAAATTTGGTGGGTCTGGGTGGATTCGAACCACCGACCTCACCCTTATCAGGGGTGCGCTCTAACCAACTGAGCTACAGACCCAATAACTGGATCAGACTCGATGTCTTTCTAATCAAAATAATTTGTTGTGGATACTCATACAGCATTGACATGCTTTGTAAGGAGGTGATCCAGCCCCAGGTTCCCCTAGGGCTACCTTGTTACG
>JARGFT010000043.1 GCA_029210645.1 Anaerosomatales bacterium
ATCCCGCCCTACAAATACTCCAAGGCTTCCTCCCATCCCCAAATCGTTAATCAAGTAAAATAACAACATGTCTGTTTTACAACGAGATTTCTATCAGCGCTCTGCCCTGGACGTGGCGCGTGACCTGCTTGGCTGCTGCCTTGTGCGGGTTCAATCCGGGATGCGATTAGCTGGCATCATCATTGAAACCGAAGCCTACCAGGGTGAAGATGACCTGGGCAGCCATGCCTCCTCTGGGAAAACGCCGCGCACCTCGGTGATGTACGGACCGCCCGGGCATGCCTACGTGTACTTCACCTACGGCATGCACTGGCTGCTGAACGCGGTCACCGGCGATGACGGCACGCCCGCAGCCGTGCTGATCCGCGCGATTCACCCGGTCGAAGGACAGGAGCTGATGGCAGAAAACCGCCCCTATCTCTCACATAAACGCGGATGGACCGACGGACCAGCCAAGCTAACCCAGGCACTGGCGGTTGATGGGTCATTCAACACCCTTGACCTCTGCAGCCAGGAAAGCCAGCTTTGGATTGAAGCCGGTCAGCCAATCCCTGACGTAGTCATCCAACGGAGCGG
>JARGFT010000044.1 GCA_029210645.1 Anaerosomatales bacterium
TTCACACACTCTTCAGTTTTCAAAGAACAGACTTACCAAGTCTTACTGTGGCCGGGGCAGGACTCGAACCTGCTCCTCCAACCCCCGTTACAGAACCCGCTGTACTCGGGCGGGGATTTCCCTGCCAACTCGACCTTCCAGGATTTCTCCCTTGGGCAACCACGTCTGACAGGTGTTGGGCGATGCTTCCTGTTACACCACCCAGCCATTTGGTCGGAACGGCCAGATTCGAACTGGCGACCCTCTGCTCCCAAAGCAGATGCGCTACCAGGCTGCGCTACGTTCCGAGTGGTGGAGCTCAAGGGACTTGAACCCTTACTCCCCTGCGTGCAAAGCAGGTGCGTTCCCATTTACGCCAGAGCCCCTTAAAACTTGAACACCTGCCCTCGGCGACCTTCAGCAACCACCCCCGTTAGAGCCGTCCTGGTTACTGTCGACTGGGTTGCACAAATAGCTGGACTAAAAACGGTAGTGGACGTTCCAGCTAATTGCTCCACCTCAGGCTACTTCTAAAATTTCAAAGAACAGTGTTTC
>JARGFT010000045.1 GCA_029210645.1 Anaerosomatales bacterium
AGCGGGTTGAGGGCCTTGATGGCCTCCTGCGCTTTCTCGGTGGAATCGACACTCTGTGGCTCATCGATGATGACGATGGGGCGGGCGGCCTGGACGAACTCGATGGGCTGCCGGCCGGAGAGCCGGTCGCTCTCCTTGTAGATGACGTTGCTCTAGCGCTTTTCTTCGGTGCCCGTGAAGTTCTTGCGAAAGGCGTCGATGTTGATCACCAAGATCTGCAGAGTGGTGCTGGTGGCGAAGCGGCGCAGGCGATTGACCTTCTTGGCGTCGTAGACGAAATGCTCGAAGGGCAGGTTGTTGTAGAGAGCGCGGAAGTGCTCGGCCGTGATCTCGATGTTCTTAAGCACGCCTTCGCGGATGGCCACGCTCGGCACGACGATGATGAACTTCTGGAGCCCGTACCGCCGTGACAGTTCGAAGATAGTGCGCAGGTAGACGTAGGTCTTGCCCGTGCCGGTCTCCATTTCCACGGAGAAGTGAGGGCAGAAACGCGGCAGTCCCGCGGCGTCGTCGAATAACTCCCAT
>JARGFT010000046.1 GCA_029210645.1 Anaerosomatales bacterium
ATCGAGGTGCAGGTGTTCGGTGACGGCACGCGGGCGGTGCATCTGTTCGAGCGCGATTGCTCGCTTCAGCGCCGCCATCAGAAGGTGATCGAGGAGGCCCCCGCGCCCGGCATGACGCAAGAGATGCGCGCGGCGATGGGCGGCGCGGCGGTGCGCGCGGCGGAGGCGATCGGCTATAGCGGTGCGGGCACGGTGGAGTTCATCGTCGATGGCTCGGAGGGCCTGCGGGCTGACCGCTTCTGGTTCATGGAGATGAACACGCGCCTTCAGGTCGAGCATCCGGTGACGGAGGCCATAACCGGCGTCGATCTGGTCGAATGGCAGTTGCGGGTGGCCGCCGGTGAGGCGCTGCCCGCGCGTCAGGACGACCTGACGATCAATGGCCACGCCTTCGAGGCGCGGCTTTATGCCGAGGATGTGCCCAAGGGGTTTCTGCCCGCGACGGGCACCTTGTCGCATCTGGCCTTCCCCGCGGGGTGCCGCGCCGACAGCGGCGTGCGTGCAGGCGATGAGATCAGCCCCTG
>JARGFT010000004.1:0-49041 GCA_029210645.1 Anaerosomatales bacterium
GTCTAGTCCGTGATTCTGTGGTCTGCGTAAGACCATCACCAGCATACCCGACCGCCCCCACCCCTTCGGGTCAGCGACCAGACGACGAGCAGGTCTTAGCAAAGGATCCCGGGTCCGGGACTAACACCACTCCGCTCGTCCTGGGTCCCAGACTCCAGTCGCGCTTCCATTCATCATCGGCTCAAGAAACGCTCGCAGGAGAGGAGAGGCTACAGCGAGTTCTCCGGCGTCTGCATCCACCTCTTTCGCCATGCGCCGATACTCCGGAGTCCAGGAGGCCGGAGGATCTGCCAGCCCCGGAGGCAACGGATGTGTCGCACGTGCATTGAAGGCCGCCTGAATCGCTTGATCCAGTGCTTCGGCTTCGAACGCGTATCGCTCGGCGAGACACACAAGGTCGACATAGTCCTTCACCCTGCTGTTCTCGCGAGCACCGTGCGGTCGTGAGTACGCGTGAAGCTTCTCGGCGACGTGCTGCACGAGCGGATAGCACGGAACCAGCGTCGGCTCGACACCAGCGAACTCCAGGAGCCGAGTGACTCGCAGTGGCTCCGGTGCAGCGGTGACCGGGTCGCCGATGCCGACGTCCACGGGGAACGTCTCGAACTCGCGTCCATCTAGCAACGAGCGCACGGACATCCGCAAGCCCTCATGCAGCGGCTGCCGAACGGGCTCAGACACCTCGAACTCGAACCAGTCCCGAAGGTCAGCTCGCACCGGCGTATCTCATCGCACGCCGCATTCGTCAAACGCAACCGCAATGACGCTCGCGACCCTTCCACCGCGTGCAGAGGCTTCTGCCTGCAGGTCTGCCCGTGTGACCATCCCCCGCTCCAGTGCCTGAGCAATCGCAGGCTTGACGTGCTCTGATGACATCCCCGCACGGATGAGATCGACGATCGTCCTTGCCACCGTGGTAACTGGCAGACCATCTCGGACAGCCACCTCGTCAGGGCGCAGAGACGATGTGTGCATTCGGATCCCGGTCCGTCGTCGCGAGCTCGTCCTGGGAACTGTCAGATGGATCTCCGACGGCAGGACATCCGAAAGGCTATAGAGTGCGAGCGCACTTTCGTGAGAGACCACAGCACGCGGGCCGACACGCAGCCAGGCGACATACAGGTCCTCGCTGGCGCTCCCGGGAAAGCGAGACAGCCGATACACGCCCCGTCGGACACGCAGGAAGTTGCCGGCTGCGGCATGGTGGGAAACGAGGGATCTCGAATAGCCAGCCTCCGCCGCCTGAGCGGTTGTGAAGTAGCCGGCCTGGGTCTCGGCGACGGAATAGAGTGCATCGGCGTCAGGCGACGACGCAGCATCCTCATTGTGTGCGTTATGTATCGTTTTGCTTGACATATTGCACACACTCTCACGAGTTGCAGCTCGTGTCCAGCCCTGCTACTGCAGTTGAGCCGATCGTTGAGAGTGCGGGGGCAGTAATCGCCTCCGCCTGGCGCGTCCAGACAACGCTCATTTCGCGAGCTTCGCGCGCGCACGAGTCTCAACCTCATCGAGCAGTGCCTCGTACACCTCGACGTCCAGCAGTACGGCCGCGCTACGACCATGCTGAGTCAGAATGACCGGACGCTTCGTGGAGTGGACCTGATCGAGGACCGCTGAGGCGTTCGCGCGGAACTCGGTGACTGGCCGGACATCGGTTGAACAGCCCAGCTGGAAATGACGGAGCCGACCCGGTTCTCCATCGCCTCACCCGCCGATGATCTCATCGAGCAGCGCGTCGGCCTGCCTCAGGCAATACTCTCGCACAGCACACCAATCGTACTCGGCCAGCATCACGGGATCCGGGTCCGCCTCGGCGTCGTCGAAGTAGGCGAGGCTACGAAGGATGTGCACCGGATTGATCTCGGCCGGCGGCATCTTGCGCGGAAGAGAAGCAAGCAACTCCCTGACCGTGTATCCCGCGGCACCCAGATAGTACAGGTCGATGAAGTCCTTCCGGGTTCCGCGCTGGGCAGCGGCGATCAGCTTCATGCAGCCGATGTCGAGGAGGCTCGCGACAGGCAGGCTGTACGGCGTCTCCACCACCTCCTCGAGCAGCACGCTGGGGTAGTGAAAGAGGCTCACCCGCACCCCATCCACCGAACCAACGAACGTTCCCTCCTCCTGACGGTCGGCGATGACGGGCCCGCAAGCGCGCAACGCAGACATCGCGCTCTGCCACGACCAGGGCCGCTCGGTGAACAGGTCGAGGTCCTCGGACAGACGATGCCCCAGCTGAAGTGCAGCACCGGTCCCGCCCGCAAGGTAGAAGATCCCAAGACTCGACTGGGCACCGAGACACTCGAACACGTTGCGCGTCTCGGGAGAGAACGCCTCTTCATGCAGCCCGTTCACGACGCCTCCGCAAAAGCTCGCTCCAGGCCGTCCGGACGCGCGCCGGGAGCGCACGGTCCTGTTCGGCCACGCGCGCGATACGCTGCTCCGGGTAGCGACGGAACAACCACGCCACCTGGTCGGGACGCCCCGCCTCGAGCACGCGCCGGATGATGAAGTCGGCATTCCTGTCCTCGTCGAGCCGCGTCAGGTCGACGTCCCAGATCACGGACGACAGGTCAGGCCGCACGGGCCTGCCTGCGAGACGTTCGACCTCGGCGAGCGGCACCAGGGTGACCCGCTCCGAGACGCGAGTCGCGTCCATGCGCCCGGCGGCAATCCAGTTGCGCACGGTACGCGGTGTTACCCGCAACAAACGAGCGGCCTCTCGGACGCTGACTGTCGGCTCCATCGCACGCCCTTTCGAAGAACCCTACGGCCACTATTGTAGCAGTCTTTGAGGTATTTTTCCGCTATTTCTCTTAACAGACGATGAGACCGGGTCCCCTCGTCACCCTGCGCGGTCACCCACCGAGTCTGCCGTGCGGGCACCTGGGTTGCCGCGGCCTGCCATCCACATCGGGTCAGACTTCGGAAAGACCCTGTTCGGCACCTCGCGCCATGATGGCCCCATGACCCCGCCGTCGACCTTCGCAGACGCCTGGCACGCGTGGTTACGCTACCGCGCGTGCGGCCAGCGCCCGCTGCGGCTCTCAACGCTCGCCGACTACGAGTCCGTCTACCGCTGCCACCTCGGCTCGCACCTCGGCGACGTGCCGCTGGCCGAGATCGACGGCACCGTCATCGCCGGGCTCGTCGTCACCCTCTCGGCCACCGGCATGCGACCCAAGCGGCTCGCCAACGTGCTCGTTCCCGTGCGCGCATGCCTGCGCTGGCACCACCGCATGGGTGCCTTCCCGCGCGACCCCACGCCCTGGTTCGACGCGTCGGCCCCACTCGCCGACGAGCGGCGCATACTGACCATCGAGCAGGTCGAGCGGCTCATCGCCGCGATACCCGCCTTCTACCGCCCGCTCGTGACGTTCGCCGCGTATACCGGCGTGCGCCTCGGCGAGCTGCGTGCGCTCACCTGGCCCGATCTCGACCTCGAAGCCCGCACCGCGCGCATCGACAAGACCTACTACCGCAACCGGCTCCAGCGCTCCACCAAGAGCGGCTACGACCGCACGGTGCCGATCCCGGCCCACGTAGCCGACAACCTGCGCGCCTGGCGCGCAGTCTGCCCCTCGGCAGAGGACGGCCCGCTCTTCCCGAACAAGTCCGGCAGGCTGCTCGACGCCGACACGTTCCGGGCAAGCGTATGGCGACCGGCGGTCCGCTCGGCAGGGCTGCCCGAGACAGTGCGCATCCACGACCTGCGGCACACGAGCGCCTCGCTCTACCTGCAGCACGGCGCTACCGTACGCGAGGTGATGGATATCCACGGCTGGCGCCAGATGCAGACCGCGCTGCGCTACCTGCACACCGCAGACACCCTCAACGCAGCGGCCGACCGCCTCTCGGCGGCACGTGACGCCGCCCTCGGGTAAGAACCAACCGTACACCCGCTACACCGACCCGGGAGGCTGCCCGTGAAGCGCGCGCTCGGACCACAGAACGGCGTCTTCCCCACGCCGATCCCGCTCGTCATGAGCGGACTCGGCGAGGAGGCGAGCATGCTCGCGCTCGCGTGGATCATGCCGGCCGGCAGCAAGCCGCCGGCGCTCGCGATGGTCATGGGAAGGCGCCACCACACGTGGGAGCTGATCGAACGGTGCGGCGAGTTCACCGTGAACTTCGCGCCCGCCCGTCTCTTCCGCGAGGTCGACTACTGTGGCGTCGTTTCCGGACGCGACCGGGACAAAGTCTCCGAGAGCGGACTCACGCTCGTCGAGTCGGCGATCGTCGGCCCGCCCATGATCGCCGAGTGTCCGTACAACCACGAGTGTCGCCTCATGGCCGAGTACGACCTGCCCACCGGATCGCACATGATCGTCGGCGAGGTCGTGCAGTCGCACGCCAACGAAGAGGTCCTGAACGCCGAGGGAACGCGCGCCGACGTCGCGCTCATGGACCCGCTCGTCTACGCCACGGGCAACCGGGAGTACTTCCGCCTCGGAGAACGTCTCGAGGCCGCCTACAGCTGCGGCAAGACGCTCGTGAAGGACTGCTGAACATTGGACGCCGGGCGCTTCGCCGAGCGGCGGAAGATCACGTAGGAACTGAGGAGCGGACACCCGTGCAGACCATCGGCGCCCGACGCTCACCGGCCGCGTACCGCGCTGCCGCCATATGGGACCCTGGGCGTTTCCAGGACGGCCGCCGGAAGCACGGCTACTTCGAGGGCTGGTACCTCAAGTGCGCCGGCACGCGCGGCGCTCACCCGATCGCGATCATCCCCGGTGTCTCGCTGGACCGCCAGGGCCAGACGTCCCACGCATTCGTCCAGCTCATCCAGACCGGCGGCCGGACCGCCTACTGGGAGTACCCGATCGATGAGTTCCGGTTCTCGGCAGACCGGTTCGAAGTCGAGATCGGGCCCAATCGCTTCTCCTCGGCAGGCATGACGCTCGACCTGCACGGCGAGGCCGGACGGGCGAGCGGAAGCGTCGAGTTCGGGAACTTGAGCCCGTGGCCGGTCCGGACCCTCTCGCCGGGCATCATGGGGTGGTACCGCTTCGTGCCGTTCATGGAGACCTACCACGGGGTCCTCAGCATGGACCACTCGCTCTCGGGCCAGCTCCAGATCGACGGGACGGCGCTCGATTTCGCAAACGGCCGAGGTTACATCGAGAAGGACTGGGGCCGCTCGTTCCCGAGCGCATGGGTCTGGGCGCAGAGCAACCACTTCGGCTCGGCGGGCACCGCGTCACCGGGCACGTCGGTGAGCATCTCGGTAGCGCGCATCCCCTGGCTCGGCAGCTCGTTCATCGGCTACATCGTCGGCCTGCTGCACGACGGGGAGCTGCACGCGTTCACGACCTACAACGGCGCGAAGGTGCGCGCCTTCGCGCTGCAAGACGGCGAGGCGCACCTGGTGCTGGCACGCCGGGAACTCGAACTCGAGGTGGCGGTGGAGGGTGCTCATCCGGGGGAGCTGCGCTCTCCGGTCCTCGGCGCGATGGACGGCGTGGTCTGGGAGAGCCTCGAAGCGCGCGTGAGCGCCCACCTCCGCCGCGGCGGCAGGACACTTTTCGAGGGCACCGGACACCACGCCGGCGTGGAGCTCATGGACGATCGGGGCGAGCTCGAGGCCGGCCTGGGCCGGCGAGAGGCAGCGCCTCCGGAGCGCCGCCGAGAGCGAAGGCGTACTATCAGGAGTGACCCATCAGAGTCCACCTTCAGGAGAGCCATGCCTCCGAGCCCACCGACCGACCCTTCAGGCGCATCCGACCCCACCCCCGACCGGACTCCCCCTGAGGGCGCTGTTCCCCTCCGCCCGGGCGATCTGCTCGCTGCTGTGGCCCACGTCGGCGGCACCGCTGTCGTCCACTGCGAAGCGAACTTCGGCACGGACGACGGCAAGACGGCGAACGGTCTGGTGCGCCACTCGGAGCGGTACGAGATCCTCGCGGTGATCGACAGCGAGAAGGCCGGGCTCGACGCCGGTGAGGTGCTGGACGGCACGCCGAACGGGATCCCCGTCTGTGCGGATCTGGACGATGCTATCGCCGCGGTGGGGAGTGTTCCGGACTTCTTCATCATCGGGGTGGCGCCCGCCAGCGGGCTTCTCTCGCCGCTGGAGCGCAGCGTCGTGCTCGACGCCATCGAGCAGGGCATGAACATCATCAACGGTCTGCACGAGTTCCTGAACGACGACCCGGAGTTCGCCGCGGCAAGCGAGGCCCACAAGGTCACCATCAGAGACGTCCGGCGACCGCGTCAGAAGAAGAACCTCCGGATGTTCAGCGGCCGGATCTCATCGGTCGCCTGCCCCCGCATCGCCGTGCTCGGTACCGACAGCGCCATCGGCAAGCGCACCACCGCAACGATCCTCACCCGGGCACTCAACGACCGCGGGATCAACGCGGTCCTCGTCGGCACCGGGCAGACGAGCCTCATCCAGGGCGCGCGTCACGGGGTGGCACTCGACGCGATCCCGGCCCAGTTCTGCTCGGGTGAGATGGAGGCCGCCGTAGTAGAGGCGTTCGAATCCGAGCAGCCCGACGTGATCGTCATCGAGGGACAGGGTGCGCTCAGCCACCCCGCCTACCTCTCCTCGGTCTACATCCTGCGCGGCGGCCAACCGCAGGGCGTCATCCTGCAGCACGCGCCCGCGCGGCGGAGACTCGGCGACTTCGGCGGCGTGCCGATGCCGACTCCCGAAAGCGAGATCGACCTCATCGAGGCGTTCGTCGACACCAGGGTCATCGGAATCACCATCAACCATGAGAACATGAGCGACGCCGAGGTGAGCGGGGCGATCGAACGGTACGAGTCCGAACTCGGCATCCCTGCCACCGATGCGCTCACGCGCTCACCCGACCGGCTGGTCGAGATGGTGGTCCGGGCGTTCCCCGAACTGGCCGAACGGCTAAACGGCGTAATCGACGGGTAACCCGGCGCTCAAGAAATCGTAGGCGTTGGCGAACGCGAACCTCTCGGCGAGGTCGGCGCCGTAGCCTGCGGCGACCGCAGCGAGCAGTCCCGCAAGCGCTTCGTGGTCTCCCAACTCGCCCATGGTCACCACGCCCCAGTCGCTGCCGATCGAAACCGCTCCCTCTCCGGCCAGCGACACGATCCTCTCGACGTGACGCAGCGCCTCGTCGATCGATCCCTGACCCAGGAAGTCGGGGTCGAATGCGAGGCCGATGAGTCCGCCGTGATCGCCGAGGGCCCGCAGTTGATCGTCGGTCAGGCCCCGCGGGTGGTCGGTCAAAGCCCGGCAGAACGTGTGCGTCACGAGCACCGGGGGAGCGTACAGCTCGAGCGCCTCGTAGAAGCCGGCGTCGTTCAGGTGAGCCAGGTCGAGCATGAGCGGGCTGTGCTCGAGTGCGCGGACCAGCTGCCGTCCGGCCGGCTTGAGGGGAGCGGCGCCGTCGTCGTAGCAGCTGTACCCGTACTCGGTCTCGTGGTTCCAGGTCAGCGCAAGGCTGCGCAGTGAGTGCTCCGTCCAGAGGGAGTCGAGCACGTCGGGCTCGACAGATGACAGGTGAAAACCCTCCGAATGCGGCAGTAGGCCCGTCCGCGAATCGTCAGCATCCAGGTCTGCAACGGTGGTGATGAGCCGGAGCGAGGAGCTGTGGGACCCGAGCAACTCGCGGTGAGCGTGCAGCTCGCCGATGAGAGAGCTCCCGGGCGTGTGGGGGTAGAGGGAGGACCAGACGGCCGAGGCATGCGACGCGCCGGTGAGGTAGTTCGAGCCATACATCGAAAAGCCGCCATCGAGCCTCGACACGCCGGACAGCATGTCCTGGTGCAGGTCGATGAATCTGATCTTCCGGGAATCCCCGCGGGCTGGCACCAGGTACACCTGCGCACTCTCGCTATCCGACATGATTCGGCGTCGTGCCGACCGACGCGTGCCTAGCGAAAAGGGTTCCACCTTGCACAAGCGGACGTGGCCGTCTGGCTGTCAGCCGCCCGGATCTTCAGCCGGATTCTCCCCGGCTTCGCCCGGCTCAACACCGGCCCACGTCCTGCCCTGCGCGATCGCCTGTACGGTCGACGCGGAAACGCCGAACTCGGCGGCGACCACGCCTCCCCGCGCTTGATCGCGCTCACCATGCTGGGGCTGATGCCGAACTCAGCGGCGATCTCGCTGCCCGGGCGCCCCCCCACTCGAGCGCGGCCATGACCCCTTGCGCCCCGGCAGCGTCCAGAGCGGTGCCGCCCGACGCCGCACCCATCCGCGCGCGGAGATCATCGTCGATCGCGTCGGCCCAGCTACCTCGGGCCGTATCGCCTATTCGGGCCAGCGCCACTCGCGAATGGCCGGCATGTCCTCACCGTACGTGTCGATGTACTGCCGGTGCTCGACGAGCTTGTCCCGTATGAACTGGCGCGCGTATGCGGCGATCGGCGTCAGCGCGTCGACCCGGTCGACGACGTCGCCGAACAGGTGGTACCGGTCGATATCGTTTCGGACCGCCATGTCGAAGGGCGTGGTCGTGGTCCCCTCCTCCTTGTAGCCGCGCACGTGGAGGTTGTGGTGGTTCGTGCGCCGGTACGCGAGGCGGTGGATGAGCCACGGGTAGCCATGGAACGCGAATATGATGGGCGCGTCTGTCGTGAACAGCGCGTCGAAGTCCTTGTCCGAGATACCGTGGGGATGCTCCTCGGGCGGTGTCAGCGTCATGAGATCGACGACGTTGACCACCCTGACCTTGAGCTCCGGCGCCCACTCACGTAGCAGATCGACTGCCGCGAGCGTCTCCAGTGAGGGGACGTCTCCGCAGCACGCCATCACCACGTCGGGGTCCTCGCCGTAGTCGTTGCTCGCCCACTCCCAGATACCGATGCCGTTCGAGCAGTGCTTTGCCGCCTGATCCATCGTCATGTACTGCAGCCCGGGCTGCTTGCCGGCGACGATCACGTTCACGTGGTCGCGGCTGCGCAAACACCGGTCGCCTATCACGAGCAGCGAGTTCGCGTCCGGCGGGAGGTAGACGCGGATCACGTCGCCTTTCTTGTTGACCACGTTGTCGATAAAGCCCGGGTCCTGGTGCGAGAAGCCGTTGTGGTCCTGGCGCCACACGTGTGAGGACATCAGGATGTTCACCGAGGAGATCGAGGCCCGCCACTCGATCTCGTGCGACGCTACCTTCAGCCACTTCGCGTGCTGGTTGAACATCGAATCGACGATGTGCGCGAACGCCTCGTAGGTGTTGAACAGCCCGTGCCGTCCCGTCAGCACGTAGCCCTCGAGCCAGCCCAGACAGGTGTGCTCGCTTAAGATCTCCATGACCCGCCCGTCAGGCGCGAGGTGGCCGTCCTGGGCGTCGACCGGCAGGTACTCGGCGACCCAGGTCTTCGGGCTCACCTCGAACACCGCGTCGAGGCGGTTCGAGGCGGTCTCGTCCGGACCGAAGATGCGGAAATCGTCCATGTTCGCGGCCATGACGTCGCGAAGCCACACGCCGAGTACCTTGGTGGCCTCGGCCAGGGTACGCCCCGGTTCGGGCACCTCGATCGCGTAGTCGCGGAAGTCCGGCAGGTCGAGGTCCTTGCGGAGCAGGCCTCCGTTGGCGTGCGGGTTGGCGCCCATCCGGCGCGCGCCCTCAGGCGCGAGCGCCCGGATCTCGGGCACCGGGGTGCCATTCTCATCGAAGAGCTCCTCGGGGCGATACGAGCGCATCCACTCCTCGAGCATCTTGAGATGCTCGGGATCCTCCCTCATGCCGGAGAGCGGCACCTGGTGCGAGCGCCAGTAGCCCTCGACCTGCTTGCCGTCGACGACGTCCGGCCCGGTCCAGCCCTTGGGGGTGACAAGCACGATCATCGGCCAGATCTGGCGGTCCTTCGTCCCCTCGGCACGACACCCCTGCTGGATGGCGCGAATCTCCCCGGTCACCGAGTCGAGCGCGGCAGCCATGAGCTCGTGCATCCCCTCAGGGTCGTCACCCTCCACGAAGTACGGCTTCCAGCCGTTGCCCTCCAGCATGGCCGTGAGCTCGCTGCGCGGGATGCGCGCGAGAACCGCCGGGTTGGCGATCTTGTAGCCGTTGAGATGCAGGATCGGCAGCACCGCGCCGTCCCTGCACGGGTTGAGGAACTTGTTCGAGTGCCAGGCAGCGGCAAGCGGACCGGTCTCGGCCTCGCCGTCGCCGATGACGCAGGCCACCACCAGATCGGGGTTGTCGAATGCCGCTCCAAACGCGTGTGAGAGCGAGTACCCGAGCTCCCCACCCTCATGGATCGAGCCGGGCACCTCCGGTGCGACGTGGCTCGGAATGCCGCCCGGGAAGGAGAACTGCTTGAAGAGCCGGGCCATCCCCCGGCGGTCGAGCGGGACGTCATGGTAATACTCGGAGAAGGTCCCCTCGAGCCACGTGCTCGCCACCAGCGCCGGTCCGCCGTGACCGGGCCCGGTCACGTAGATCATATCCAGATCGTTGAGCTGGATGATCCGGTTGAGGTGGGCGTAGATGAAGTTCAGCCCCGGAGTGGTGCCCCAGTGGCCGAGGAGCCGCGGCTTGATGTGCTCGACCGCAAGCGGCTCCTCCAGCAGCGGGTTGTCGAGCAGGTATATCTGCCCTACGGACAGGTAGTTCGCCGCCCGCCACCACGCATCGATGCGCGCAAGCTCCTCGGTGGAGAGCGTGCGCTCGGTCCGGGTCTCCTCGCTCGCGTTCATAGCGACTCACTCCTCTGTCAGGCAGTCGTAGGTCAGCCGGGCGATCTCGGCTTCCTCGTCGGTAGGGATGACAAGCACGGCCGTAGGCGCGCCGTCGGGCGAGATGGGACGCGGCCCGGATGCCGGCGCGGCGTTGCGCTGCGGGTCGACAGCGATCCCGAACATCTCGAGTCCCTCGCAGACCCGCGCGCGAACGTCGGGATCGTTCTCTCCGATGCCGGCCGTGAAGACGACCGCGTCCACGCTTCCCAGCACGGCGCAGTAGGCGCCGATGTACTTCTTCGCGCGGTAGGAGAACATCTCGAGCGCGAGGGCAGCGTCGGGGTCACCCGCATCGACGAGCTTGTGGACCTCGCGCATGTCGCGCTCGCCACACAGGCCCTTAAGCCCGCTCTCGTTGTTGAGGATGCGGTGCACGTCTTCCCTGCTCAGATCGGTGAGCTCGCGGATGAGGAGCGGTACCGCCGGGTCGACATCCCCGCAGCGCGTTCCCATGACGAGCCCCTCGAGCGGCGTCATGCCCATCGAGGTGTCCACGCTCCGACCGCCACGGATGGCCGTCACACTCGCACCGTTGCCGAGGTGCAGCGTGATGAGGTTCAGCTCCTCGACCGGCTTGCCGAGGAGACCGGCTGCCTGCCGGGCGACGTACTCGTGCGACGTACCATGGAAGCCGTAGCGGCGGATCCCGTGCTCGCGGGCGAGCGAGCGCGGGAGCGCGTACTCGCGCGCGTACTCGGGGAGTGTCCGGTGAAACGCCGTGTCGAAGACCGCGACATGGGGGACGTCCGGACACACCGCACGCGCGGCCGCGATGCCCGCGAGGTTGGCGCCGATGTGCAGCGGGGCGAAGAGCGCGAGCCGGCGGATGCGCTCGACGGTCTCGTCATCGATGAGCACGGGGTCGGCGAACGCATCGCCGCCATGCACCACCCGGTGGCCGATGGCCGTGAGCTCGCAGGAGTCTCCGAGAACGCCCGCTTCGGCAAGCGCATCGAAGACACGCTCCAGTGCGGTCGAGTAGTCGTCGTCCGACCCGCCGATGCCCGCGACCTCACCCTCCAGGAGCGACCGCCGGGGCTCCATCGAGAACAGCTCGTACTTCACTGACGAGCTGCCAGAGTTGACGACGAGAACTGTCGGGCCGAGTGCGTCCATACCGGGTTTGTACCCGGTGCGAGCACGCCGCCGGGACTCTCACACCTACCGGGCCACACGGCAGTCGCGAGAACTGCGGGGTGGACGGGGTCGTCGAGCAGGATGCGCCCGAGACGGCTCCCGGGAGTTCTGTATACTGGGAACCAGGAGATCTGCACGGGCAACCGTGGCTTGCCGGAGCCGGGAATTGCGAGGTAGATCGACGTGAGGCTGATCATTCGCGGTGTCTTCTGGTTCGGCATCTACCTGACGATCATCCTCCTTCCGCTCATCGTCGGCGTGGTCTTCATCGGCTCGCAGCAATCCGCAAGCCCGCTCGTCCACCTCGCCATCGCCTCCGGCTACATCGCGCTCGCGCTCATGGCCACCGAGCTCGCGCTCGTCTCTCGCTTCGGCGGGGTTGCCGGTGCCTTCGGCCTCGACTCGCTGCTCCAGTTCCACCGCCAGATCGGCATCGCGTCGATGGTCTTCGCGATCGCCCACCCGGTCCTGCTGCTCTTCGACCGGGCGTACTCGCCCCTCTACTTCATTTCCTCCGCCGGCACCCCGTGGCCGGTGACCGTCGGAGTCGTCGCGTTCGCGATAGCCGTGCTGGTGGTGGGGCTCTCGGTGTACCGCCGCCAGCTGCGCATCTCCTACGGCGTGTGGCACCTCACGCACGGGCTCTTCTCCATCGCGCTCATCGGATTCGCCGCCGCCCACGTCCTCGGGATCGGCCGGTTCGCCGCGCTCCCGGTGATGCGCGTGGTGTGGATCCTCTACCTGCTTTTCTTCGTGGGTATGTTCCTGCGCTACCGGTTCTTCAGGCCGCTCTCGCTCCTCCACCGACCCTGGGAGATCGTCGAAAACCGTGCCGAGCACGGACAGTCTCACACCCTCGTGCTTCGACCGGTAGGACACGAGGGCTTCCGTTTCGAGCCCGGACAGTTCGCCTGGATCGGGTTCGGGCGAAGCCCGTTCGCCGCCGACCAGCACCCCATCTCCTTCTCGTCTAACGGCGACATCCCGAGCCACGACGGGACGATCGCCTTCACGATCAAACGGCTCGGCGACTGGTCCCGCGACGTGGTGCCTCACGTCGAGCCGGGCACGAGGGCGTGGGTGGACGGCCCGCACGGCGTGTTCACCATCGACCGCGAGGAGGGCGCCGGCTACTGCCTGATCGGCGGAGGGGTTGGCATCACGCCCCTCTACGCGATGCTCCAGGCGCTCGAGACCAGAGACGACCCCCGGCCGGTCTTCATGTTCCACGCCGCCAACGAGTACGACGACCTCACGTTTCGCGAGGAGCTCGCCGAGATGGCCGGGCGCATTCCCACGCTTACGCTCGTGACAGTGCTCCTGAACCCGCCGGAGGGCTGGGACGGTGAGACCGGCTTTGTCACCGCCGACATGCTGAGCCGCTATCTCCCGCCGACCCTCTACCGGCGGTTCCAGTACTTCATCTGCGGTCCCGGACCGCTCATGGACGCGATGGAGAAGACCCTGCCCGCCATCGGGGTACCCCGCGACCGGGTGCATACCGAGCGATTCGACATGGTGTAGGGAGGCGCCCGTGCATCATCGCATCGTGTCGACCGTGGTCGTGATTATCGTGGCGCTCTTCGCCATCGCATCGCTGGCGTTCACGTGGACCGCGAGCGTGGTCTCCCCGCCCACCGGCCGGGCCGGGCACGCCCCCGACAACCCCCACCCGCCCGCGCGTCGCACCGACGCCTGCCTCGAGTGCCACACCGTCGAGCAGGACATGCTGCCCGTGACGCACCGCTTCTACGCCGAGGAGAGCTGCGAGGCGTGCCATCGCCCCGCCGTGCGCGTGCTCGTGCCGCACACGATCACGATGGGCGACGCGCGCTGCCCCCTCTGCCACGGCGAGCCGGGGCGCGATCTCGGCATCCCCGAGAGCCACCTGCGCTTCGAGACCGACCAGTGCCTGCTCTGCCACCAGGTGGATACGCGGTTCCACAACCGCGAGGCGGGCCCGGCAGGGCTCTCGCTCGCGTACGCCGCCGACATCCCGCATCCGATCAGCGGCATCTTCCAGCGCTGCTCGGACTGCCATTTCGTCGAGCCGAAGAGCACGCTGCCGGAGAACCACCGCGACTTCATCGACCGCACGTGCAGGGACTGCCACGCGTTCGTCCCGTAGGAGTAAGGGTCGGGGCAGAGCCGTGTCAGACCCGTCTGCTACGCTCCTGCCATGAGCACACGACTCTCCAAGTCACGGTTCCAGAAGGGCCTGCAGTGCGAGAAGGCACTGTGGCTCGCCGTACACCGTCCCGAGCTCGCCGAGCCGGTAACCGAGGCGCGCCAGTGGATCTTCGACCAGGGCACCGAGGTCGGCCGGCTCGCGCAGCAACTCTTCCCCGGCGGCGCGGAGGTCACCGAGGACTACCGGCACACGGCCGCAGCGCTCGAGACCACGCAGCGCCTGCTTGCCGAGGGGGCGACCACGCTGTTCGAGCCTGCCTTCTATCACGACGGCGTGCTCGTGCGAGTGGACGCCCTCGTCGCGGTCGGCGACGGTACCTGGGACCTTTTCGAGGTGAAGTCGGGCAGCCGCGTGAAAGACGAGAACATCACCGATGCGGCCGTGCAGGTCTACGTGACCGAGGGCGCCGGGCTGCCCGTCCGGCGCGCCCACATCGTCCACCTCGACACCTCATACGTGTGGGACGGTGGCCCCTACGACCTGGCGCGGCTCTTCGCCATCGAGGACGTGACCGACCGGGCACGGGCCGTGATCGGTGAGGTGCCCGCACTGCTCGAGGAGTTCCGCGCGATGCTCGCCGGCCCCGAGCCGGAGATCAGGATCGGCTCGCGGTGCAGCAAGCCCTACGAGTGTGACTTCGCCTCCTACTGTCACGCCGGGCTTGACGGCCAGCACCCCGTGACGAGCCTGCCGCGTCTGGGGGAGGAGGCGCTCCATGCCCTGCTCGAACTGGGTGTTACGTGCATCCGTGACATCCCCGACGACTTCCGGATGCTGAGCCCCGCCCAGGCCAGAGTGGTGCGGGTGGTCAAGAGTGGCTTGCCGGACGTCGACGTCCCCGGCCTCGCCCTTGACCTCGCTTCGCTCGCCTGGCCGGTCTACCACCTCGATTTCGAGACCGTCAACCCGGCGTTGCCGCTCTGGCCCGGTACCCGGCCCTACCAGACCATCCCCTTCCAGTACTCGGTTCACGTGCACCACGAGGACGGCTCGCACGAGCACCGGGAGTACCTCCACACCACCGCCGATGACCCTCGCCGCCCTCTTGCCGAGCGGCTCATCGCCGATCTCGACAACGCGGGCTCGGTCATGCACTACACCGCCTTCGAGCGCACGCGCCTGAACGACCTCGCGGCGGCCCTCCCCGACCTCGCCGGACAGATCGGTGCCATCCTCGCGCGCCTCGTCGACCTCGAGGCCATCATCCGGGCGCGCACAACGCACCCGGCCACCAACGGACTCACCTCCATCAAGCGGGTCCTACCCGCGTGGTGCCCGGATCTCTCCTACGCTGACCTCGCGCTCGGTGACGGGTCGGCCGCAAGCGTGCGCTACCTCAAGTCCGTGCGCGGGATGCTCCCGCCCCGCGAGGTCGAGCAGCTGCACGCCGATCTGGTCGAGTACTGCGGGATGGACACGCTGGCGATGGTGCGCCTGCTCGAGACGCTGCGGGAGCAGGCGGGCGGGTAGGCCGTCACGTTGACGCGACGCACCTCCCTTCGTACACTCAGTGCTACCACTAGTGCTACCGGAAGGGCTACCGATGGGAAAGGCCAACATCTCCTTCCCCGGGGGCATGCTCGAGGAGATCGACCGCAGGGCAGCGGCGGCGGGCATACCCCGTAGCGCGTTTGTCCAGGAAGCTGTCGGCCACTACGTCGCGCAACTCGACTACGAGCGCGAACGTGAAGCTCGTGCCGAGAGGATCGAGCGGGCGATCGAGGGCATGCGCGAGATCGGGGCGAGCCTACCTCCGGGCCCTGACGGCGTGACGCTCATCCGACGGATGCGCGAGGAGGTGCCCGAATGGCTCACCCCTGCGCCCGAACCCCGAGATGAGTAGACCGCTGCGGGTGGCAACCGGCAGAACGGTAGTCATCGACAGCTCGGTCGCGTTCAAGTGGTTCGACGCTACCGAACAGGGGGCTGACATCGCCGTCGGTCTGCTACGGGAGCACAAGCGCGACGATACCGCTCTGCTCGCTCCCGCCCATCTGCACCTGGAACTCATCAACACGCTGGTGTGCCGAAGGGTCGCGCCAGAGGAGATCGAGCGGGCAGTTCGGTTCCTCGCCGACGCCGACGTGCTCGTCGCAGCCGTCGACGACGCTCTGCTCGTCGACGCGGCCCGCATCGCTCACTCCGAGCGCATCGCCCTCTACGACGCCACCTTCATCGCCCTGGCTGCACGTCTCGAGGCCGAACTCGTGACCGCGGACCGCCGTCAGGCCGCGACCCGATCGTGCCGGGTCAGACTCATCGGGTGACAAGGGCTCCCGGCAGCGCCTACCGAGGCATCTCGAAGCCATACTCCGCAAGCACGGCCTTCGGGAACTCGAAGCGCACGGTCAACAGCGGGTCGACGACCTGGCAGAACTTCAGGTCGCCCGCCAGGCTCATGAGCAACGCGGCGTCGTTGACCGAGAGGCCCGCGACCTTGGTAAGGAAGTCGTGCATGCGGTGCACCGCCATCTTGTACGCCTCATCGGTGGTCCCCGCCGAGCAGATCACCGAGACGAGCTCGTCGTTCTCGATGAAGGGCGTGGGCAAACCGGGAATGTCGACCACCTGCATCGTGAGGCGCACCTCACCGGGAGTCTCCGCACCGCAGATGACGATCTCTCCGTCACCCATCACCGCATGCATGTCGCCACAGCCGAAGAGGGCGCCCTCGACGCCGACGGTGAAGTAGAGACTCGCACCCGAGGTCACAAGCGTGCAGTCCATGTTGCCGCCGTGCTCGCCCGGAGTGCTGTTGGGGATCGTCCCATCGGCAGGCGCCACACCGATGACCCCCAGCATCGGCTTCTGCCGCAGCCGCACCTTACCCTTGTACACGACCTCATCCCCGGCGTTCTCCAGGATCGTGGTCTCCATCTCGGTGATGACATCGCCGAGAGCGCCCACGTCCGGAACCGCGACCATGACGGACTGCCCGACCGCTTTCACCTCGTGCAGGTCGACGCGGAGGATGTCCCCCGGCTTCGTGCCCCCGACGTAGAGGGGACCGGTCGCCGGGTTGGTGATGCTCCAGTCGAGTGTCTCGAGCGTGTCTGCGGGCGTCTTCAGCTGTCCGCTGAAGCAGTCGTGCGTCTCGATGAGCAACTCCTCGCCCTGCTTGACGCGGGCGAGCGGGGTCAGATTGGGGGAGAACCCGAAGAATGCCTTGTCACGGGTCAGTTCGGACGCCATGGTCGTACCTCCTTGTTCGGACGTGCTTCTCCTCAGGTCTGCTGCGAGCCCGTCGCCCCATCGGCAGCCGGCTTCATCCGCCGCCGGAAAAGCGGCCAGGTGAACTCCCGGCCACCTACGATGCCGTTCGGTCTCCAGATGAGCACCACCACCATGAAGATGGCCATCACGATGTCGGTGAGCCCGAAGACCTCGAGCGTCAGTGCGCCTGAGTTGTTGATACCCGCTTCCACCTGCAGCAGGAACTGGCGTGCCGCGGTCACGATCGCGGTGCCGAGAAACGCACCGGACACCGACCCTTGCCCGCCGATCACCAGCATGGCGAGCAACACGAACATCTCGAGGATGTAGAAGGCCTTGGGCGAGAACGACGTGATCAGGTGCGCCCACAGCCCGCCCGCCATGCCTGCCAGTAGCGCCGAGAAGACGAATCCGATGTAGCGCACCTGGACGACGTTGATGCCGACCGCCATGGCGGCATAGCGGTCATCGCGCGAGGCGCGGAGGCGAAGCCCCGGGGAGGACTCCCGGTACCAGTGCACGACGTAGAGCACGATCGCCGCGCCGATCACCGCGATCCACAGCGTCGTGAACTTCTGCAGACCGAAGAACGTTCGCGGACCGTTGGTCACGTTGTCCCACTGGGTCATCACCACGTGCATCACGATCAGCGTAGCGAAGAGCGTGATGACGCCGACCGCATTTGAAAGACGCATGAGCGGCCAGCCGATCAAGGCGGCAACGAGCGCTGCCACGACTCCACCGAGAACGATGGCCACCGGTATCGGTACCTGGACCGCGACGAGCACCGGGTACATGTTGGGAACTCCGAGGCTCTTGACCATCGGTGCCATCGAGAGGATGCCCGAGGCGTACGCGCCTATTCCCATCCAGCCCACATGGGTGAAGGGAAGAATGCCCGAGTTGCCCATGAACGCCTGAAGTGCGAGCACGATCATGAGGTTCACGCAGAACTGGGTGTAGATGTCCACGACGAGCGACGAGGCGAACAGTTGGAGTAGCCCCGCAACCGCGACCATCGGGACGAGCAGTATCCACACGGTGGACCGCTTGGCGAGCCATCCGGGTGCCTGGATTCCCTGCCTCATCCGACACGCTCCTCGGTATAGCCGCCCTTCCATATGCCTTCGGGCCTGAACAGCAGGAAGAGGATGACGATGACGAACATGAACGCGTCACGGTAGCTGATGAGCGATGCCGGAAGCGTGATGCTCAACACGTTGAAGAGCAAGCCGTACACGAAGCCTCCTATGACCGCACCGACCAGGCTGTGCATGCCGCCCATGACGGTGGCGATGAATGCGATGAGCAGTGGGGCCATCCCGATCAGCGGGTCGACCGAGGCAGAGCGGCTCACCCAGAAGATGGAAACGACGCCCGCCAACGTGCCGCTGATGAGGAACGCTGCCGATATGACCAGGTTGGCGGGCACGCCCATCAGCCGGGTCGTGGTGAACCGGTCGGCCGCGGCCCTCATCGCCATGCCGAGGACCGTCTTCTTCATCACGAGGGTCAGGGCCGTCAGCAGGATGATAGTGATGGCAATGATCATGAGGTTTCGCAACGGCACGGTAGCATCACCGAGCGTGATGGTCTGCGAGAAGAAGCTCGGGAACCTGACAGCCCGTGAACGCGAAGAGATGGTGATGAGCACCACGTTCTGAAGGAATACGCTAACCGCGAACGAGGTGACCAGCATCGCCGTGAGGGACTTGGTACGCACCGGGCGGAAAGCGACCAGTTCGGTCAGATAGCTTACGAGGGCTGCGGTCAGTACCGCGAGCACCAACGTCGCATACCACGGCACACCGGTGAAGGTGCCCAGAACGTACATCGCGTACCCCGCGACCATCAGGTACTCGCCGTACGCGAAGTTCACAAGCTTCAGGATGCCGTAGACGAACACAAGGCCCAGCGAGAGCAGCGCATACAGGCTCCCCAAGCTCACGGTGTTGATCATGAATTCGAGATCGATCACAGGCGCACCTCACAAGTGCCATCGTCTTCCCCGCCGAAGTAGACCGACGCGATGTCGACGCGCCGCTTGAGTTCGTCCGGCGTACCGGAAAACTCGATCGAGCCGGTTGTCAGCAGATAGGCGCGGTCCACTATCTCCAGCGCCCGCTCGGCATTCTGCTCCACGAGCAGGATCGTCGTACCGCGGTCGCGCAGGTCACTGATAAGCTCGAAGATGCTGTCCGTCATCGTCGGCGAGAGGCCGAGCGACGGCTCGTCGAGCATGAGTAGCTTCGGATGGCTCATGAGCGCGCGCGCGATGGCGAGCATCTGCTGCTCGCCCCCGGAGAGCAACCCACCGGCCTGGGTGAAGCGCTCCTTGAGAATCGGGAAGAGCGCGAACATCTCATCGAGATCGGTCCTGTAGCGGTCGCGCTGGTACGAGGTGAACGCCCCCAGCCGGAGGTTCTCCTCAACCGTCAGCCCGCCGAAGATCTCGCGCCCCTCGGGCACCATGGAGATGCCCTTCTTCAGGATGACCTCCGGCGCCCTACCGGCGATGTCTTCGCCGAGGAACCGAATGGTGCCTTGTCCGGGACGCAGGAGACCGCAGATCGACTTGAGTGTGGTCGACTTGCCGGCGCCGTTCGAGCCCAGCAGAGCAACGAGTTCACCCTCGCCGACCTCAAGCGAGATACCGTGCAGTGCTGTGATGGCCCCGTAGGAGGCGGTCAGGTTCTCTATCGTGAGCATCCAGGCCTCCTCTACGCCGTGCTGCCGAGGTATGCGGTGACCACTTCGCGGTTCGCCCGTACGTCTGCGGGCGTTCCCTCGGCGATCGTCTTCCCGTAGTTCAGCACATGAAGGCGAGCGCAGAGGTTCATCATCAACCTCATGTCGTGTTCGACTACGAGCAGACCGACGTGCTTGCGACTCGGGATCTCGCGGAGAAGCTCGAGGAGCAGGTCGCTCTCGTCCTCGTTCAGACCGGCGGCCGGCTCGTCGAGGAGCAGGAACTTCGGATTCATCGCCAGCGCACGGGCGATCTCCAGCTTCCGCTGGTGACCGAAGGGAAGTTCGCGCGCGAGGTACGAACCCCACTCGGCGATTCCCATCTCCTCGAGCAGGTCGCGGGCGATCGTCACCGCCTGTGAGCGGGACATGCCCTGGCTCACCGCGCCCACCTCGACGTTTTCGAGCACGGTGAGTTCGCCGAACAGACGGATCGTCTGGAATGTGCGCGCGATGCCGGCGCGCGCGACTACGTGAGGCCGCTTGCGCGCCAGTTCTGTGCCGTCCACGAGCACCGAGCCACTGTCGGCGCGCAGCAGTCCGGTGACGACGTTGATGAGCGTGGTCTTGCCGGAGCCGTTGGGGCCGATCAGTCCCAGTATCTCTCCGGTCTCGAGACTGAAACTGACGTCATCGACGGCCTTCAGGCCGGCAAAGGACTTAGCCAAGTGCCGGATCTCCAGCATGCTAGCCTTCTCAGGGTCGTGCGATTCCATGCACCTCTCCCGCGAATGAGTGGACCCGTCGTCGCCCGGTGAGAGCGGGGAGAGCCCCCGTTCGGCCCTCCCCGCTGATTCACCGTACGCGTGTACCAACGAACGACTACGGAGCCGGGATGCTGTCCGGGATCACCCAGCCGAGGAACTGCGGTTCGCCCTCGACGAGTTCCACCATCGCGGCAGCCTTGTTCGGCTCATGGCCTGACGCGGCGTCAGACCACTCAAGCGTGCCGGTCATGAGCTCGAAGGTGTTCTCCTCCATGGCCTTCGCCATCTCGGCACCGTCGGTGCTTCCGGCAAGCTCCATCGCCTCGGCAAGCAACATGACAACGTCGTAACCCGGGAGGATCCACACAGCGTCGGGCTCGGCGCCGAACTTCTCCTCGTACGCGGTCGCGAACGAGGAGTAGTTGGAGTTCGCCTCGTCAGAGAGGAACCCGTGCGTGTCGAAGTAGATCTCGCTGCCGTACTCGGCACCGAGTGCCTCGAACAGACCCGGATCGTCATACGCGTCTCCGCCGACGATGGGCTGGTTGACGCCCGACTCGCGCAGGGTGCGGATCATGAGTGCAAGGTCGGGCATGTACGAGGAGATGTAGATGAAGTCGGGCTGCTCGGGCAGCGCCTTGATGCGAGCCAGCTGTGCCGAGACGTCCGCCTGGCCCTGCGTGTAGGTGTCCTCGAAGAACACCTCGCCGCCGAGGTCCTCGAAATGGATGATGAAGTAGCGCGACAGGCTCTTGGTGTAGTCGATGAAGTCGTCGGTGATGACGTAGACGGTGCGGTAGCCCATCTCGTTGTAGGCGTACTCGGCGGCCACGGCACCCATGGTGGTATTCCACATCGACATCGTGAACTGCTTGTCGCCCAGTGCGGCAGAGCCGTAAAGCGGCGAAGACGCGCAAGGCGAGATCCCGACGAGTCCGGCGTTCTGCGCCTCGCGGGAGGCGGGGCCACCGAAGTCGAAGTCGCTCGGGGCGATGATCGCCACGGCGCCCTGATCGATCATCTGCTTGGCGACGTTGCCCACCGTCACCGGGTCGCTCTTGCCGTCCATCGCGACGAGCTGGACCTGCCGACCGAGGATTCCACCGTTAGCATTGAGCTCGTCGACGGCGAGCTGCGCGCCGCGAAGTGCGGGCTCGTCGAGGGGTGCCTGGATGCCGGTCTGGCAAAGTGCTGCGCCGATGATGATCGGCTCGCCGCCCTCAGGCGCCTCGGCTCCGTTGTCGGAACCGCCGCAACCGGGCAGCATCATCGAGGCCACGGCAAGGATACACACTACGATCAGTACACGTTTCATAGTCAGACTCCCCACTTCTGTTGTCGGACGCGCACCGGAGCCGAACCAGCGGCTCCACATCGATGCCGATGCCATCCCTCCCTCAACGCTCGCTGCCCGCGCAGAACCAATTGTGTTCTGCTTCGTTGCTTGAGTCTAACTGAGACAGCCGCGAGTCACCAAGCGTGGGGGCGCCTGATTCGGGGTTGGGGACTGCAGAGGCTCCTAGTACGTCCGGTCCTGCTGCTACCTGACCTCCACCTCGACGGCTTCCACTTCGACGCGAAAGGGTGAGTCCCCGACGTGCACCACTCCGTCGACCAGCACCACGTCGCCGACCCTGAAGCCCGTGCACGTTTCGTCGCCCGCCACGTGAATCGCGCCGGTACCGTCATCGACGCGCCTTCGGGCATGCGGATCTCGACCGGAGTCGTGGAAGGCGATGCCGCCAGACCGGCTCCCCGGCCGTCAGGCGGGATCGTCCGGCCATGACCCGGCGAGTAGCCCATCGAGGGCTCCTCGGCCGAGCACGCGGACAGCACCGCGAACGCCAGCAGCACGCAGGCTAGCGCTATCGAAGTCCGGGCGCGCCGCGCCCGGCAGAACCCGGATTGCCCCTACATCGTGATGCGTCCCCCCCAGACGATCATGATGCCCTGGCGAGAGTGTACGCGTTCTCAGCCACGTGGGAGCAGGCGTTCGCGCTACAGTCCCCGCGCCCTCAGGTACTCGCTGACGCCCACGTTGAATCGCAGCTCCTCGGCCTCGAAATACGCCCAGGGTCGCCCCTGGTCGAGCCAGGTCGCCGAGCCAATCGCAAGCGTGCCGGCCGGGCCGATCGTAGTCTCCCCTTCGCCGGCCGCGATCCAGAGCACCTTCGCCTCGCTCTTCGAGTCCCGGTAGCGCATCGCCTCGAGCGAGTCGATCAGGCCGGTCTGCGGATCGAAACGAACGATGAAGGTGTCGGTCGCACCCTGGCCAAGCGGCACGACAAGCACCGCGGTGTCGCCGTCCACCGGCTCCCAGCGCACGCGAGGGTCGGTGACGAGCACGGCCGGGGCTGCCGAGGACAGCTCGGCCCACATCCCGATGTTGGCCGCTTGCACGAGCTTCGGCCCTGAGTCGGTCGCCCACGGCAGCTCCATCAGTGCCTCGCCGTCGACGTAGCGCTCGTTGACCTTCATGATCGGCAGCCCGAACCAGGTCGCCTCGATGTAGTGACGATAGCCCCGACCCGCGTCGTGTATGAATCGATAGCGGGCCGGCATCCACAGCCCTACGGGCCGGATCCTCCCGCGTCCCGTGATGATCACCGAGTCGACCACCGGTACCTCGTCGCCGTACATCGTACGGAAGCACCGCTCGACCGGGGCGGGAAGCCCATCAGGCAGCGCGACGGTGCGAGGCTCGTGAGACTCCTCGGGATAGTCGGCGAAGGGACGCGGGGTGACCTGGAAGCCCAGCCAGCCCACCGCGAGTACGACGACACCTACCGCGAGCACGATCCCCATGACCCGTCTACCCTTCACCCCGATGATCCTTCCGGTAGGCGCAACCCGCATAATGCTACTCCAGCGACCCGCGGTTCGACAGGCTCGTGCGTGGACATCCCGCCCAAGTTGGGCAACCATTGGAACGAAGCCCGGTTCGCAGATAGAGGGGGTCACCGTGACCGGCATCGAGAAGGCGCTCAACAAGTTCGTGCTCGGGCTGGAGATCGCTGTCTCCGCGGCGCTCGTCGTCATCGCCGCGCTGCTCGTCGTCACGCTCGCGGTCGAGCTCACCGGCATCGTGACCGGCGGTTTCACGATGGACCGGACCGAGTTCACGCGCATCATCTCTACGGCCCTCGAGGTCTTCATCGTCATCGAACTCTTCCGGATCGCACTCGCATACATGAAGCACAGCAACGTCATCCCGACGGTGTTCGAAGCCGCACTCGTCGCCGTCGCACGGAAGTTCGTCGTGTTCGAGCCGAAGGAAGACTACCTCCAGACCGCACTCGGACTCGCCGCGCTGCTGCTCGCCATCGGGATCTCGTGGTGGCTGCTCAAGAAGTCCAACGCGTGTGAACTCGACGAGATCGGATAGCACGGATGTCTCTACCCGCTCAGTCGAACGCCGATGCGCGCGAGCAGCACCAGGTCAGAGACGCGTACGGCATCGCCTTCCTGCTCGTGCTGGTCTCGACGCTCACCGGCGGCGGCGATCGCACGTCGATCGGCATCGTGCTCTGGTTGGCGCTGACCCTGGCCACTCTCGTCGCCATCGTCCGCCGCCTCGTGACGTACCGCCGGGTCAACCTCCAGCTCGTCTTGGGTCTGCTCACCATCCACCTGCTGATAGGCCTGTCGTTCGGACTCGGCTACCTGCTCGTCGAGAGCCGGGGAATCGCAGCGTTCGCCCAGGGTAGCCAGGGGCTCTCCGGCTGCCTGTACTTCAGCTACGTCACCCTCTCGACGCTCGGATACGGCGACATCTCGCCGGTATCCTACGTGGTCCGTGCCCTCTCGGTCGCAGAGGCGACGATCGGCCAGATCTACCTGGTGAGCGTGGTGGCGTTCGCCGTCGGGCGCCTCGGCGGCAGCATCGTTCGCTCACCGGAAGAAGGTGCCTGACCGCCCTATGCAGCGCAACGCCGCACTGATAGAGGGTCCCGTCGTGCGCACGCTCGTGCGCCTGACCCTACCGATGCTCATGGCGATGTTCGCCATGGTCGGCTTCAACATCGTCGACACCTTCTACGTGGGCCGCCTGGGAACCGAGGAACTCGCCGCGATGGGCTTCACGCTTGCCGTGGTCATGGCAGTCAACTCGGTGAGCATGGGCCTGGGCATGGGAACGACCGCCGTCATCTCCAAGGTCATCGGCCAGGGCGATTCCCGGGGCATGCAGCGCCTCGCCATGAACGCAATCCTGCTCGGCGTGCTCGTGGCCACGACCATCTCGCTCACCGGCCTGCTCACGGTGGATGCCATCTTCGGGCTGATGGGTGCCGGAGGCGTGGTGCTGGAGCATATCCACGCTTACATGATCGTGTGGTACCTGGGACTTCCGCTCATCATCGTGCCGCAGGTCGGCAACAGCAGCATCCGCGCGACCGGCGACACGAAGACACCCGCCAAGATCATGATCGCCGCGCTCACCGCAAACGCGATCCTCGACCCCATCTTCATCTTCGGTCTCGGACCGGTCCCCCGCCTGGGCCTCCAGGGTGCGGCCGTGGCAACCGTGATCTCGCAGGCCATCGCGCTTGCCATCTCGTTCAGGGTGCTGCGGAAGCGCGGCCTGATCATGTTCGAGCGCGAATCGTGGAGCGACCTGACCGCCTCCTGGAAGCGCATCCTCACCATCGGTGTGCCCGCCGCGATCACGCAGCTCATCGCGCCGATCTCCACCGGTGTCATCACCGGCATCGTCGCAACGTACGGCATCGCCGCCGTTGCGGGGTTCGGGGTGGCGACCAGGCTCGAGATGTTCGCGCTGATGGTCATCATGGCGATGGGCAGCGCGCTCGTGCCCTTCATCGGCCAGAACTGGGGTGCGGGCAAAAAGGCCCGCGTCGGACGGGCCGTCAAGGCAGCCCTCATGCTCGCGTCGGGCTGGGGGGCGTTCGTCTGGGTGCTCTCGCTCGTAGTGGGCGGGCCGGTGGCCGCGGTCTTCAACGACAACCCCACCGTGATCGAGACCGTCACCGGATACATGACCATCGTCTTCCCGAGTCTCATGTTCCTCGGTGTGCTCACGACGGTCGCCAACTCGCTGAACGCGCTGCACGAGCCGCTGAAGTCGATGACGCTTTCGATCCTGCGCATGTTCGTGCTCTACGTGCCGTTGGCGTTCCTCGGATCCTCGCTTCTCGGCCTGACCGGCGTGTGGTGGGCGGCGTTCACCGCGAACGCGGCAAGCGGGGTGGCGGCGGTCTTCTGGTTCCGGCACATCTTCCGGGGGCTGGAGCACGAGCCGGCACCCACATTCGCCGAGGAGGCGGAGCCGGTGCCCGCGGGCGTGTAGGACGAGGCGAACACGGTGGGCGACGGGAGACAGGACGACCGCGGCATGTCGGGCCTTCGCGAGCTGCTGCAGAGCTGCTCGGTGACTTGCGTCATTCGAGTCCGATTCGCGTCCCGGCCGGTCCAAGCCGTCGCACAACGCGTATGCACACACCGAGGCCGGAGCGACCGAGTGTCAGGCGGCAACTGTCACAATGAAGACAGGCCAGCTCCCGTTTCCGGTGCTGGCCTGCGATTATGCTTGGTAGCGGGGACAGGATTCGAACCTGCGACCTTCGGGTTATGAGCCCGACGAGCTACCAGACTGCTCCACCCCGCAGTATCCAATTGGCTCCCTCGGGAGCGGACGATGATGTTACCAGCACCCGCGCGACGATGCAAGTCGACCACGGGAGCGCACCGCTACACTCCAGTCGTGCCCTCAGGGAGTGCTAGTAGTCTCGCCGGATGCCGACTCGAATGCGTCGACGATCTTCCAGAGTCCTTCAATGTTCATCAGTGAGAATATGGTCTCTTCCGGCCACTCGGGGAACCGGTCCGTCGGCTTCCACACTACTCTCACGCTGGCTGTCGTCTCGCTCGAGCTGACGACCTCGGGAATCTCCCAGCCGGGAATGGGCGACTGCCCCTGCTTGCCAGCGGCGTCTTCCGCGAGTGCGCCGGCGACCTCGGTGGACTCGACGTAGCGTTCGTACTCGACTGTATCGGTCGAGCTTTTCGAGCGCAGTTCGAGAATCGACTGTATCGCCTGCGCAGGAGCGGGAAGCGGCTCGGGTCGGGAGGTTTCGTACAGATACCACGTCGCCCCAACGATCGCCAGGAGGACGACGAGAGCCAGCGTGCCCCTGACCAGGCGGCCCAGGCGTGTGCGTCCCCCGTCGGGGTCGAGAGGAGTGGTCGTCTTCTTCACGCGCTGTAGTCCTTCCGCTGTCGAAACCCCGGCACGCTGATCGCTTACGAGAGCGACGTGCCGCGCCATGTGCAACGGCGATGCCGGTATGGCACGACCCCATACTACGCCTCAACGGGTCTCGGCTCGTCAATGCGTGGTGTCGCCGTGCTCCCCGCTGTCAGAGCCGGGCGAGCAACCTGCACGGTAGAACAACCGCTTCCTCAAGTGCTAGTCTGAGCGGGCGCATCCAGCGCCACTGACCCCCCGGGAGAACCGTCCACATGAGCAAGATCCTGTTCGTAGTCCCGCCGTATCGCTGCTGGGGTGTGCAGGTCATCGGCAACTGGCCTCCGCTCCAGCTCGCCTACCTCGCCGGTGCCGCGGAACACGCAGGCCACGTGGCGAGCATCTACGACGCAATGAACCGGGAGCTGTCCTTCGATGACGTGCGGGCGGAGATCGATAGGGTCCGACCCGACGTCGTCATGACGATGGACTACCTGCCGGTCACCGGCGCGATCTCTACGGCGACGGTTCCGGCCGCACTGCAAGTGCTCGGCATGGCGAAAGACGTGGACGCCGGCATCACGACGATGATCGGCGGCCCGCATCCGACCTTCCTCTACGAGGAGATCCTCGGCGATCCCGACAACCACGCCGACTACGTGCTGCGTGGCGAGATGGAAGACACGCTCGTGGAGCTTCTTGCGGCGATTCCCGAGGGGCGCGCCGAGGAGGTCGCCGGCATCTCGTTCCTTCGCGACGGCGAGGTGATCGCCACTCGTACGCGTCCGCACATCGCCGACCTCGATACGTTGAGTCCAGCGTGGCACCTGCTCGACTGGGACGCCTACCACTACAACATCGAACCGCAGGGGCGGATGGCTTCGATCCTCACGTCACGCGGCTGTATGATGGGCTGCTCGTTTTGCAGCCAGCGCCTCTTCTGGCGCGGCGACTGGCGCGCGCGCGACCCGCAGAAGGTGCTCGAGGAGATCCGCCACCTCGTCGAGGAGTACCAGGTCAAGTTCATCACCTTGATCGATGCCTATCCCACCAAGGACCGGGATCGCTGGGAGGAACTTCTCGACCTGCTCATCGGAGCGGATCTTGACGTCTCGCTGCTTATGGAGACGCGCGTCGAGGACATCATCCGCGACGCCGACATTCTGCCCAAGTACCGTGACGCCGGCATCATCCACCTGTATCTGGGAGCGGAGAGCAGCAGCGACGAGATGCTCGCAAGCCTGAACAAGGGCACCGACGTCGACATGAACAGACGAGCCCTCGACCTCGCGCGCGAGAACGACATCATGACCGAGGCCTCGTTCATGATCGGCTCACCCGGCGAGACGTGGGACTCGATCAAGCGCACTACCGACGAGGCGATACGGCTCAACCCGGATATCGCCGTCTTCCCCGTGCTCACGCCCATGCCCTTCACCCCTATTTACGAGGAGATGAAGGACCGCATCCGCGTGTTCGATTATACACAGTACAACCTGGTCACGCCCATCGTCGAACCGTACGAGATGTCGCTCAAGGACGTGACGATGGCACTTGGTCGTTGCTACATGACCTTCTACAGCAACAAGATGACCGAGGTGCTCGCCATGCCCGATGGCTTCAAGCGCCGCTACATGCTCTCCGCCTTCCAGCAGATGATGAGGGACTACGGAGAGCACTTCGACTTCCTCGGCATCAGTCATCCTAAGATGCCGAAGATACCCGGCATGCCGAAGATGGGCCGAGCGCGGAAGGGCGCGTAATCTGCCGAGGCTACGGAGTCTGTGCCGCACCTGATGAATCGAGTCTGGGTGGCGCTGTACCGGTGAGTTCCTGCGCGTCAACGATCTTCCACGCCCCGGTCAAGAACTCCAAGTTGAACAGCATCGCCGTCGGCCACTCGGGAGAGTCCGTGTCGTCCTGCCACTTCACGACGACATCGGCGGTCGCGCTCGTCTGAGCGCTTACGTAGGGGGGCTCCCACTCGGGGATGGGAGGTCCAGCTGTGGCGGTCGGGGGACGGACGCCGTCGCGTCCTCAGCGAGCGCTTCAGCGAGATCCTCCGATGCGAAGACTTCGGCGTAAGCGGAAGCATCGGACGACCGATCGTACCTCAGTTCGAGGGCATCCTGCACCGCTTGCGCGGGCGGGTCGAGCTCCGCTGTACGCGAAACGCAGCCTCCGACAGGCGTCGCCAGTAACGCGATCGCACATGCGGCCAGCGCCAGGGTGTAGCGCGTGCGACTCATCTTCCCACCTCCGCAGCGCCGACCTCGATCGTGCGCTTGACGCTGCGCCACAGGATCAAGCCCGCTATCACCGCCGAGAAGAACAGCACGTGCTTGACTGCCAGAGCCGCAAGCAGGCCTTTCTCGACGGCCGGTATGAACTCGTGCGTACGAAAGAAGATCACGCGCGGGATGCCGCCGATCACGATCCAGGCCACGGCACCCCACGCGAACTTCGTGAGCGTGGCATAGAGGCCCGCGAGCGTGGTGTAGGCCTGCGGACCCTCTCGGCGCGCCTGCCTGCCCAGCGCGTACATGATCACCGCGCTGCCGAGCAACACCGCCGAGGCGAGGTCATGGAAGTAGTTGTTCATGATGATGAGGATGTCGGTCAATTGCCACGTCCTAGAATCGCTGATTGCTCAGTGTCTCGCCGAGGCTGTTGAACAGATGGTACGAGTTCGGTAGGAGCTGTACTCCCCAGAATGCCATGAGCACGCCGAGCAATGCCAGAAGCGCCACCCACGCCAAGCGACGTCCGCGCCAACCAAGCGTGAAGTGCGCGTGCATGTAGAACCCGTAGGCCAGCCATGTGAGCAGGCTCCACGTCTCCACCGGATCCCAACGCCAGAAAGAACCCCACAGTCGGTAGGCCCAGATCGAACCCGACGCGATCATCACGGCGTTGTTCAGGAAGCCGAATGCTACCAAGCGCATCGAGACGTCATCGGTCTCCTCCTCAGACGGGATCCACTCAGGCAGTATGGGGGCATCGATCGCTTTGCTTCTCGCCCGTTCGCGCCACAGGACGATCACCGCAAGTCCGGCCACCGCCGAGTAGGCGGCATAGGTTATCCAGGCAAAGGTCACGTGTATCACGAGCCATGCACTCTGATACGGCGGCGTGACCGGTTGGATCGCCCCCGCTTGCGTCACACCGTAGCCGAGCGTGATGAGTACAGTTGGCAGCACGACTACCGCAGCAACGCCGAAGCCGCGGCGTACGTACGTCATAGCAAGATAGGCCGCCACCATGGCGAAGGAGCCGACAAGGACGTTCTCGTAGTCTTCGACGTAGGGGAAGTGCCCGGCCGAGTACCAACGAACGCCAATCGCTACAGCGTGAGCCACGCATCCAACGACCGCCAGCCCGATCGACCAGCGCAGCATTTCGCGTCTCCCCCAGACCAAGGCCGAGAACGCGAGGATGGTCGCCGCCGCGTAGAGAGCCGCAGCGCTCCAAATCAGCACGCTTTCTGCCGTGCTCACGATTCCTCGCCTTCCGCACCCAGCCGCAGGAGCTGGCGCGCCTCGGCGCGATCTCGAGTGTAGCCACTCCCCCATGGCCTCGATGCATAGCCTACGACCACTGTAGGTTCACCCTTCTCGTCGATGATGCGAACGGCGATACGCCTGTCAGCCGAGATGAACCGCACGAGCGAGCCTACCACCGCCAGTGCGAAGCCTAGGTACACGACGGTGCGCGCGGGCTCTGAGCGAACGAGGAACGTACTCCAGTATCGCACTTCACGGAAGGTCAAGGTCACGCCCGGAGACAGCTCGACCGACTCGCCACGCTTCAAGACCGCACCTGTGGCAGCTGAGCTCGAAGAGTCAGCCTGAACCTGAACCTCGAGCCTTGGGTCGTCGGCCGACAGCAGTCTCTGCGGAGCTATCTCCTCCGGACCCAGCGGCACCGGCGTCAACTCGAGCCTGACCGGCGTTGTTCCCCCTCCGGCACGCGGCGCCTCGATGGTGTCGGAGTATCCCCGCGGCGTCCGATCGGCCAGATTCAGCACAACGGCCTGCTCCTGACCGTCGATCGAGAGATCCGCGTCCACAGCGAAGCCGGTGTTCTGAAGCAAGTACGACTTGCCCGCCACGTCCAGCGGATGGTTGACGCGAACAAGCCGTGAAACCGAGTCTCCTTCGGTGTCGAGCGCCGACATCTGCCCCTCGGCACCCACGACGATGCCGTCTTCATACTCCACATTCATGCTCTCGAGTCGGAGTTGAGCCCCCGTGAACGGCTCGCCGATTCGCGGCTCTCGCGTCACCGTCAGGTACGTCGCCGGCTCATCGATGACGCTCTGGCCCTCCGCGATCACCATCGTGCCGGCGAAGGACGTGAGGGGTACGAGAGCGCCGCCCAGAGCGATGACAAGGATACTCGCGTGAAGCACGACCGAACCCCAGAAGCCTGCGCCCCGCTTCGTCGCGTCAACCCATTTACTGTTGCCCGTCAAAACCCAACCATCAGAGGTAAGACGTCGGCTCGCGAGGTCCAGCAAGTCCGTCGCTCGCCCGCGCCACGATGCCGCGAGCAGCCCCTTCTCGGTGCGAATCGGGACTCTGACACCACGGGAGCGCCGCTCACTTATGCGCAGCCAAGTGCACGCCGAGACGTTCAGGCAGAGAATGATGCAGATGACCGCAAAGAGCCATCCGCCGAACACGACGTCAAGACCGAGAAGTGAGAGCGCCCGTGCGAGGTCCGGGGCATCACTCTGGAATCGCGCGAAGTCAGCCGCCGAGAAGTAGGTCTTCTGCGGAAACAGCACATTGAGCACTGTCAAGAGCATCAACGTGGCTATGAGCACGATCGCCAGGCGGGCGGATGCGAGCTTACGGACGGCGCGAGGAATCATCTCGAGACTCCGGCTTGGGTATCGGTCTCAACGAGCTCGGACCGACCAACGATCCAGTTCTCGTCGTCACGCACGAGCGAGTACCTCAGCCGCATGGTTTCGCGACGCGGCTCGCCGAGTGCCTTTCCTGAGTCGAGCTCAAGATCTTGGTAGGACCAAACCTCGGTCACCTCAACCGTGATCGACCCGTCCTCGTTCCGCTCAGCCGATGTGACTTCGAGAGACTCGAGCGTAGCGTCGAGTGCCATTGCCCTGCCCCATAGGAGAGTGATGTAGCTCGCAACGCGCTGCTTCTCCTCCTCAGTCGCAACATCGCCGAGCAGTTCAGGATCGAGCTCGCGTACAGCGCGCGACAGGGTCACGTCATAGGCTCGAACTGCGCGAGCGGCGATACGACGCGGCTGGTCCAGATACCACCAGATTCCGGCTGCCACGAGGCACAACACAAGCACCGCGACGACGATGATCCATCCGCGGCGACTCATCGTGGCGACTCGGCGATGCGCCAGTCGGCGACGTTCCAGAAGTCGCCTGCGGGGTACGGTCCGGGACGCACACCCTCGACTCGCGAGTTCCAGACAAGTTGGCGCTTCTCGTAGTAGTCGAAGATGGCCAGGCGCTCCTCGACGAGGCGCGCCGAGATCTCCCTGCTCAACCGGTCTCGTTCATCCGAGTCGTAGCTCGAACGCGCCTCGGCGAACAGCTGGCGCAGCAGTCTGTCGTCGCCTGCATCCACTCCCTGGCCCCACGGGTTCTCGACCGAGGGGGCATCGGTGATGTCAAAGACACCGCCCCAGCCTGCATCGGGGTGCCCGGGATAGACACCGATGGACACGGAGTGATCCTGTGCTGAAAGCCAGCCCGCGAACCACCAGGAGGAGTAGAAGCGCGGTGTGGCAAAAGCACGCTTCACCGCAACACCGGCCTCAGACCACGCCTCTTCGACCGCTAGCGGATGCTCGGGAGCGAGCTCGGGCAGTCCTCCCCTCGATGTATGGGCCAGCGTGACCGCCACATCAGCCGCATCGAGCGTCTCACTGGCGACCTGCGCATCGAGCCTCGATGTCTCGGTCTCCGCCGAATGGGCGGCGGTACCGGGCGGGAATGGATCGACCGGCGCGGGCTCGGCATCGTAGATGGAATCACGCAGCAATTCGAACGGATAGACAGCGATCAGTGCCTCGCGTATGCGCTTGTCGGCGAGATCGTCCTCACGCGTGTCGAGCACCGAACCGACCCAGCGCCCCGTTGCGCTCTCTATCACGGTGCCGAGCCCATCGCGCGCGAGAGTCTGCGCCTCCTCCGTGCCCACCCAACTCCACACAGACGCCTCCGCGCTCAGATATGCCTGCCGTCCTGCGTCCCCGGATGCGAAGCGGACCTCGATCGTTCGCGGACGCAGGTTCGCCAACCCATCCGAGCCGGTCGATTCGAGAAGCCAGCGTGATCCGGCTTCCCAGCGAACGAGCTTGAACGGGCCGCTGCCGAGAGGCGCGGCCGCAAGCCCTCCATTCAGCAGGCCCGCGTTGTCCGAGACGATCTGAGCAGGCAGGACAAAGGGAAAGAAGCACTCCGGACCCGCCCCGAACGGCTCGCTCAGCGTCACCGTCAGCGCCAGTCCCTCTGCGCGCACCCCTGTGATCGAGGCGAAGCCTGGAAACGAGGGCGGTCCCGCTACTGGGTTCTCTTTGAGATAGCGCCAGGTGGCGACGACATCTTCAGCGGTCACAGGAGTGCCGTCATGCCAGAGCTGACCGGCTCGCAGCTCATAGCTCAGTGTGAGCCCATCTTCCGACACGCCACCGTTCGCTCGTGTTGGTATGTCCTCGACCATCTCGGGCATCGGCGTCAGATTCGCGTCGAAGGAGACCAGGCCGGAATACACAAGCTGGAAGAGGTCCCGTTCCACGGCGTCTCGGGCTCGGTACGGGTCGCCCGACTCAGGCTCTGAGGGATGTACGACCCTGAGGTCGGGGGTGACCGGAGCCGCCGAGGCGGTGCGGTGATCGGCCGCCTCATCAGGGCCGATCAGCAACACATCAGCCCGCTTGGACCCAAGGTCCCAACTCACCAGCGTGCCGTCAGAGTCCAGCCATGCAGGCGGCGTCCAGCCCCAGACTCCGCTGATGCGCGGCACCTGAATGGTTGCCACCGTACCCTCAGGATCTAGTACCTTGAGCGTCGCACGCTCCCCCGCGCCGTCACCGATCGTAGAGCGGCCCGGGGCATCGGTGTCCACGGGCTTGGGTCCCTCGGCGAAGACCCGACCTGCAGTGTCTGCGGCGAACGGGCGATATCCGGACGGAACCGCGATGCTGGCCACGATCCTGCCATCGGGCGCTTCGACACGAAGAGGAAAGCCCGCGCCTGAGTCCGCAGGCTCGACGCGATAGAGGTTGTCGTTCGCGTCGAACATGATTGCGCCGGCGATGGGCTCGGCTTCCTCGGCAGTGGGGCCGCGGTAGGACGGGCCACCGACCGCGACGGGGCTGAGCGCACCTGCGTAAAGCGTCTCTTTCGACTGCGGATCGTACGCCCACTCATCATTGAGCACGTACACGCCGCCGCGCCCGAACACGATGGCTCGGGAAAGCACCCGTTCAGGCACGTCGAACTGCCCGATGAGCCCGCCTTCCGAGTCGTACGCGACAACGGTCTCCGCACCGGTTTCGGCGTCAAGCTTCACAGCCCACAGCGTCAGGTCGGGACCGGGGGTGAATAGAGTCGCCAGCTCGTCGAAGACGAAAGCCGACTCCTCCTCGCCCTCTTTCGAGAGCAGCCGCACGCGTGCGCGGGGCCTCACGCCCACCGGGTGATCGACGACCCAGAACCTGCCGTCACCACTCGGTGCGACGACCTCGATCGAGACAGGGCTCGTTCCATCTGCGCGCGACGCCTCTTCCAGCTCCGGATCGACCGACACCGCCCACGAGAAGGCGACCGACGCCCGGTAGGGAGTCCCCAGATCGAGCACCGGTGAGCTGCTCGACACGCTCTCGGGGACATCGGGCTGCCCGGCTCGGTTCGAGAAGAAGGTTAGCGCCGGAAAGATCATCACGAAGGCGAGGACTGCGACCGCCCATAACACGAAGCGACGACGGCGCCATAGCCGATCATGCAGCTCTGCAAAGTCGATGCGCAAGCTCAGATCCCTCCAGCAGTGATCATCGGTATCTCGAAGTAGTGGTAGGTGCCCGCGTAGAGGCTCCAGATCCAGTATGTGAGCACTATCAACGGCAGGAGCATCACCGTCGCGGCCGCAAGGCGCTTCTCCCGCCAGCCCCAGAACTGCCGGCCGTGTATCACGAGGCCCAAAGCGACCCAGGACGCCGCGGCGAGCGACTCCACGACCTCCCAACGGAACCAATCCGAGAACAGCTGGAAGCTGTAGAACGCACCGACCGACGTCATCGCCGTGAAAGCAGCAAACCCCAGGCCTAACCGCCCTAGCTGTGACGCACTCGAGGCGATCGATGCATCGGCTATCCCCGCCAACGCAACGATCGCGACCGCCACCGCCGCCAGTAGCTGCGCATAGGCGAGCCACGCCAGCAGTACGTGCAGGTCCACCCAGAGGCTCCGCTCGGAGATCGTGAGCGGGTAGAGCGCGGTCTCGAAGAAGAGTCCGTAGACGAGCGTGACACAGGCGAAAAGCGTCAGCAGCGCCGCCGGTGCGGAGTGCGCTCGGTCTGAGCCGGGACGGACCATGAACCACGCTGTGATGATCAGCGCGAGCGCCGAGGCGATCGCGTTCTCGTGCGTGCCGAAGATCGGCGGATGGGCGGTGACCACCCAACGCACTGCCGCAACGGCGCACAACAAACCGGCGCTTGCGGCAAGACTCCAGCGTGCTGCCGTGACTCGGTCTATCCACGCTGCGATGGCCGCTGTGAACACGGTAGGAATCGCTGCGACATACCCAGCTATGACAAGCGTCTCAGCGTTCACGATCGTCCCTGAGTTTGTGTCTGACGCGGCCCGCGTACTCGCCGGTGTCACCGTAGAGCTCCCTGTTCACGCGCACGTCGGGGCCACCGTCTGCGGATGCGAGCACCAGCACTTCGATACGCGGAAACAGTAATCGCAACGCGGCGAACCCTGCGACAAGGGCGAACGAGATGAGCACCGCAAGCGCCCAAGGTGTTCGCACCATGCGAAACACGCCGTAGTACGGCATGCCACGGATCACGATCGCGTCGTTCCCGAGATCGACGGTGGACCCCACGGGCATCACGGTCGGCTCGAGTACCCTCCGCATCTCCCCGTTCGCAAGCACGCGTGATGCTGCGATCTCAACGTAGGGGTTCGAACGGTTGAAGGATTGGATGGTCGGAGCGCCCTCATTGTCGACGTAGTCTCCGAAGACCCTCACGTCCAACCGGTAGGTGCGGGCCGCGGTCCCCGTGCCCAGCTGTGGTGAATCGAAGGTGTCCGCCGTCCCCGACGGGAACGTGTTGGTGCGGTACACCCGCTCTTGGGACTCACCTTGCGGGGGTCTGAACTCAACGTCGAGGGAGTAGCCGAAGTCCTCGATCGCTACCCACGTAGTCGGATCGACGAGGAGGGGATTCCCGACCGACATCTGCCGCTGGCCGTCACCCTCAGACATGAGGGCTTCCAGTCGCGTGAACAGCAGCATGTCTTTGAAGAACTCCACGTCGATGCGCTCAACTGAAAGCGGAGGCAGGGGGTTGCCGCCAAGCCTCGCGTAGACATCGCCCGAATCGGGATCGACGAACTGCTGTTCTTGGCCGAGGAAGGTCTCGCCTTCGGTGAGCGCGAACTTGACGATGGTCGGACCGCCATCAGCAAGGTAGAGAGTCATCGACACGACCAGGCCGACGAAGGCGAGATGCCAAGCCGAGCTGCACAGCGGTGCCCAGCGGTTCCGTACCCCCCAGACGAAGTCAGGCGCGCGCACGACTCGGCGAAATCCCAGCCGCTTCAGCCTTGCCGCCCAGACCTCGGCGTGCTCATCGGTGAGTTCGTTGCCGGCCGAATCAGTAGGTCTGGAGTTGACGGTAGGTCCGCTTCGAGCGCGCCGTACATTGCGCCCGACCCTGGGGACGATACAGCCCACCGTGCTGATCACGAGCAGCGCGTAGAGCACCTGAAAGAACGGCTCGCCCAGCACGATCGCACGGATCTGTGCCGACGGCAGTCCGTACAACTCGAACGGTACCACCCAGACCACGAGTAGCAGAAGCCACGCGGTCATCACTGCGGTGGCCAACCGACGAGAAGCGAGAATCCCGGGCACAGCGGAAAGCGGTCCCCGGGTTCTCGGTGAAGTCGATCTCTCGTCGCGCTGGGGGTTCAGACCGTCTCGTTTCTCGCTCACTACGGGTTGTAGTAGTTCATGGCACTGCCCTGACCCCATACAGTACTGTGCTGCGTACACGAGCTGTAGCTGTCCGCTACATCGATGGTCGAGCAACCCGCGTCGCCCCCGTTGGCGTAGGCGTCCGTCAGGAGGTGTGCGTCCCATGAGGCGCCGTTCATGAACCGGGTACCCATGTTGTCGCCGACGAGCGTGCCGTTCTGCACCAAGCCTCCGGTGTTGTCCCCATCGCCACGAGTCATGGAGGTGCCATGGAGGAGACCCGACGCCGTCGCGCCGTCGTTCCCGCGTCCTCCGTGGCAGTTGTAGCAGCCTGTGGGCACGTTATACAGCTTGTCGCCGGCGTCACATGAGCTGTTCATGCCGCCGTCGTGATCGAGGCGCGAGAAGATGTCGGCCGTGCCTGCGCCCGTGATAGTGAGTCCGCGGTCGCCGTCTCCGTACACGTCACGGCGGTGGCAGTTGACGCAGAAGTTGCGAATCTGCTCTTCTTCGGCAGGCGTGTAGCCGACGTTGTTCGGATAGACCACGCCCGAGACCGTCGTGACCTTGATGCCGGTGTTGATACCGCGCAGCAGCCAGCGATTGGCCGAACCGTGCGGGCCGTGGGACCCTGTCGACGCGAGATCGTCGTCGTTGTTGTGGCAGTCCGAGCACGTCACAAGGCTCGTGGAGGTCCATCCGTCGACGAAGGTGTTCGTCAGGCGGAGCCCGGTGCTGGTCCCGTTCACGTTCCTGCGTGCGTTGGACGTGTCCCACACACTATCGTAGAGTCCAGCGGGAAGTCCCTTGCGGTCGTAGATGGTTGGATTGCTCGGCTGGTTGCGGCCCGACGCGAACAGCGGGTGGTAGGCATAGTGCTGCGGGTTGAAGTCCTTGCCCACGTCCGTCATCGGGCCTGCGATGTTGCCGCCGCCATCCGGCGAGGTGACCGGGTTGTTGCCCTTGATCGACCCCGACGGGACGTTCGGCGGCGTGTTGTTGCCCCACGCATAGGCACTGTGGCACTTGAGGCACAGTTGCCACTCGTAGGTAACCGATGCGGTCTTGTTGTAGGTCGGTGCCGTGGGTGCGCCGATCGAACCGGTGCCGGTCCACTTACCGCTTGCAGACCCGCTGATATCGACGCCCCAGACGCCCTTGTTCGCGCCGGAGACGGGTACGCCGGTCGTGTTGCCACGAAGTGCCGTGTTGTCGTTCGGGAACACGTAGCTCGAGTCTTGCGCCTCATGCGGGTTGTGGCAGTCCTCGCACTCGACGTGCTTGCTCGCGTTGGACGTGCCCCACCAGCCGGAGCCCGTCGGACTCTGACCGTTCACGGAACTCGGCGCAGCCGTATACTCATCGGCCTTATGGATGCCCGAGTAGCCGGCGACGTTGTGCTTGCTCGTCTTGGCGAACTGCGTCTGGATGCCCGTGGTGCGGGCGGTCATCGTGCCCACGCCGTATCCGTCCGCAGTCCCGCCGCCGCTGTGGCAGACGTAGCACAGGTTCTCCTCGCTCGACGTGCTCGCCCCTGCCAGACTGGCGCCGAGTGCTTGCGCTATGCGGTTATCGGCCGAGTAGTGCGGAGCCAGTGTGAAGGTACCCTTCTGTCGGCCCGAAGGGGAACCGTCATCGTGGCACTTGATGCAGTTCGCGAGGAACGGGCGGCCCGTGCCGTAGCCGACCTTTGCCGCGTCGTTGATCTGGTAGTCATGCGCCGAGGCGTCGTAGCCGGCATCGTTGAGCTGCGGCGTGGCTGCGGACGCTCCTGTACCGGCGCCAAGCGACGCCTGTCCCGTGTTCTTAGTGAGGCTACCGGTGCTGTGGCAGCTCATGCAGATGCTGTAGCCGCCCGCGCCGCCCTGATAGTCGGTGTTCTTGCCGAAGGCCCCACTCGGCGAGTCGTTGTATGAGCCGCGCAGGTTGCCTGCGGCAGTGTTGAAGTTGGCGTGATCGACGTGGCAGCTCCGACATTCCAGCGTGCCGGTGGTCGTGGGATATGCGGTGTTCCACGCGTCCGGATTCGCGGCATCCAGCACGTGGTGGTAGCTGCTCGTAGCGGTCGGCAGCATGTTGTCGAGTCGCTCGGTCGAGCCCACGCCATGGCAGACCAGGCAGTCATCGTTGCCCGCCCCGCCGCTGGGATTGTGGACGTTGGTGGCGCTGTCGGCGGTCATGGTGCCGTGGCAGTCGAAACAGTTGGCGGTGGTCGCGCCGACCAGGTGCTCCGCCGTGGTCGATGAAAGCTTGAGTTTGTTCGCACCCGTCCGGCTCAGGCCCTCGACGAGGTCGCCCGCCTTGATGCCGGCGGCGGCCGTGTAGCCCGTGCCGGTCGCGTTAGTGCCCTCACCGGCTGCCGTGGCGTGGCAGGTGAAGCAGAACAGGCGCACGCTGGCAGCGTCGCCAGCTGCGGCGCTGATTGCGCCGATTTCGGTCCCGTTGTCGCCGAGCAGGTACTTCGTACCGTTGATCATCGTCTCGACCATCAGGCCGTCGGGCTCGGCCGAGCCGTGCGGGTTGTGGCAGTCGTAGCACGGCAGCCCCTGGCCGGCGCTGAGTGTGCCACCGGCGGTCTTGATCTGGTGACCGGCATTAGGGGCTGTGCTCGTGCCGCCATCGGCGACCGGGTAGTGCTGCTTGATATTCTTCGTCGACGGCGCGCCGTCGTGGCAGTTGAAGCACAGTGCGTAGCGATCGCTGCCGATGCTCGCAGGATCGAACTGTCCGACAAGCTCATCGTAGGTGTACGAGGTGCCGTGTACGTCATGGCAGTTCTTGCAGTCTCCGCCTGCGTAGGTTGAACCCGGCCAGACAACTGCGGAGCCCTTGTGGATGCCGTTTGCGCCGTCGTAGATGGCGGTGCCCGGCCACGTGCCTATGTTGGGGTAGCCATTGGCGAGACGCGTGTAGGTCGTGCCGGTGGCCGAGGTGTGGCACCCGGCGCACACGGTGTTGTCGTTGGCAGAGATCGTGGTCGTGCCGATCTTGTTCGTTGCGCTGACCGGATCGTATACGCCGAGCAGTTTCGCCGCGTTCGAGCCGTGGTTATCATGACACTCGGCGCACGTGACCTCTTCGCCGGGCCCGATCGCGCCCGTCTGACTCCAGTGGCCGCGCGCAGCGTTGGTGCTCTTGTTCATGAGCGCCTGGTCGCCACCCGCGATCGTCACCGTCGACGGGATGTAGGTCGTGCCGTTCACGGTATAGCTCGGCAGAGCGGCCGACGAGTGGCACTTGAGGCAGAAGGCGGAGCGCTCGCTGTCACTCGAGTAGGCGATCGTGTTGTAGGTATTGGCCGGATCGGTGACCTTGCCGGTGCTCGTGTCGACCACGTGCGGGTTGTGGCAGTTCGCACACTCGACCGAGTTTCCGCCTGCGGCCACCACCGGGTGCTTGGAGGTCAGGCCGAACTGCGCCTGGGTCGAACGAGCCGCCTGGGTCATCGGCTGAACGCCGTAGTAGTCGTTGCCGGCCGTGACTCCGGTGTGGCAGCCGTAGCAGTGCGACTCCGAGAGCGGGTCGGTCAGGGCGCCCCCGAGGGCGGAAAGGATACGGCGCTCGGCCGACCAGTGCGGCCCGAACCGATACGTCGAGATCTGGAAGTCCTTGTACGTTGGGCTGTTCTCGTCGTTGTGGCACTTCGAACAGTTGGCGTTGAACGTGGTCGAGTCACCGAACTGGGATGTGGCGTAGTAGTCGTGCGCCGACGCGCCGTACTGATTCGCGCCTCCACCCGCAACGATCTTCGGTGTCGCCGTCGAGCCATCGCTCTTCTGATCGGTACCGACCTGCTTGGTCAGACTCGCCGCGTGGCATTCCGTGCACACGCCGCTGTCGCCGACAGAGTCGTAGTCGACTGCGGCCGAGGTCTCGACAGACATGCCGGATCGCAGGTTGCCCGACTTGCTGCCGTTGAACTTGTCGTGATCCACGTGACAGCTCAAGCAGTACACGTCGGTGGAGGAGGTCGGGTAGCTTCCGCTCGCGAAGGCCTTGTCACCGTCGTTGGTGGCACTGCCCATGACGTGGTGGTAGACCGTGGCCCGGCTCGAACCGGTCTTCGCACCGATGCCGTCTTCCATGTACGTCTGGTAGGTCCCGTGGCACGTGTAGCAGTCCGAACCGCCGTTCGAGATGCCGCCGCTCGGGTTGTGGACGTTGTTGCCTGAGAGCGACGCGTAGTCGTTCCCGTGACATCCGTAGCAGCTCTGAGTCGTGTCGCCTTCGTTGTGACCGGACTGCGCCGGCAGGTGAAGAACCGTCGACGTAGTGCGGTCGATGCCTTCCACCTCAGCGCCCGCAGTGATGACCACCATGGCGGAGCCGTCCCAGCCCTTGGTGGTATCTGCGGTCGTGTGGCAGGTGAAGCAGAAGTTGCGCACGTTGTTGGGATCCGCTGCCTGATTGGCGGGGCTCATGAGGATCTCGCCCGCCGCATCGCCGACGAGCACGTTGGTGATCCCGTCGATCGCCGAGACGATCGTCAGGCCATAGGATGCACTCGCCGAGCCGTGCGGGTTGTGGCAGTTGTAGCATGGCAGGACGCCTCCGACCGGCAACGTGCCGCCGGCCGTCTTCATCTCATGTCCGCTTCCGCCCGCCGAACCGCCCACGCTCGACGGGTAGTACGTCTTGATGTTGCGGGTCGCGGGGCCGTCGGTGTCGTGACAGTTGAAGCAGAACGTGAAATCGCTCGCCGAGTAGCCGTTCACGCCGTGGGTTCCGACTGCGTCTTCAGTGCGCAGCTCGTCACGCACGTTGGCCGTCCCGTGCACGTCGTGGCAGTTCTTGCAGTCACCGCCGAGATACGCCTTGCCCGGCCAAACCGCATTGGTCGTGTTGTGCATACTGCCAGTGCTGTTCACGGGGTCGTACGACAAGCTGTAGACGGTCGAACCCGGCCACGTGCCATCGATGGGGTAGCCGTCAACCGGGTCACGAGTGCCCGACGGGAAGCTGCTCGACGCCGAGGTATGGCAGGCGAAGCACACCGTGGTGTTGTTGCCGGTGATGGCGGCCCCGTTGATCTTGTTCGCCGCGGTGGCCGGGTCGTATGCGCCCAGCATCTTCGCATAGCTGGACCCGTGCTTGGCGTGACAGACGCCACACGAGCTGATCTCGCCGGAGCCGATGGAACCGCTCGCGCTCCAGTGACCGCGAGTACCGTACGTCGACTTGTCCATCAGGGCCTGGTCACCCGCTGCGATGGTCACCGTGGACGGAACGTATGTCGTGTCGTTGACCGTGGTGGCCGGAACCAGTGCGTCCGAGTGGCACTTCAGGCAGAAGGTCGCCTTCTCCGCCTCGGTACCGTAGGCAACGGTGTTGTAGGTGTTGGCCGGGTCGGTGACCTTGCCGGTGCCAGCGGTGACCACGTGCGGGTTGTGGCAGTTCGCACACTCGACCGAGTTGCCGCCTGTCGCGACCACCGGGTGCGTGTATGCCAGCCCGAACTGTGCCTGGGTCGAACGCGCAGCCTGGGTCATCGACTGAACGCCGTAGTAGTCGTTGCCGGCCGTGCCTCCGGTGTGGCAGCCATAGCAGTGCGTCTCCGAGAGCGGATCGGTCAGGGTACCGCCGAGCGCGGAGAGGATGCGGCGCTCGGCCGACCAGTGCGTTCCGAACTTGTTGGCCGATGTCTGGAACACCTTGTACGCGGGATCGTTCTCATCGTTATGACACTTCGAGCAGTTCGCCTTGAAGGTCGTCGCATCGTCGAAGGTCGATGTCGCAGTGTAGTTGTGTGCGGAAGCGCCGAACTGGTTGGCGCCGGCTCCCGCAACGATCTTGGGAGTAGCCGTCGAGCCGTCGTCCTTCTGCTCGGTCCCCATGCCCTGCTTCGTCAGGCTCGTCGCATGACAGCTGGTGCAGATACCGGCGTTCGAGTTCGTGGAGTAGTCGGTGTCCGCGCTGGCCGAACCCGAGCTGTTGGTGATATCGGAACGCAGGTTGGTGGCGTTCGACGCATTGAAGTAGTTGTGGTCCGTGTGGCAGCTGACGCAGTACACGTCGGACGTCGAGGTCGGGTAGCTGCCCGCATTCGGAGCGATGTCGCCCTCGCCCGCCGCTCCACCGAGGACGTGGTGGTAGACGGTCGCGTTGTTGGCGCCGGTGGCCGAGCCACTGTCGTCCTCCATGTAGCTCTGATACCCGGTGTGACAGGTGTAGCACGAAAGCCCACCCGGTGATACGCCGCCGGCCGGGTTGTGCGGGTTGTTGCCCGGTCCGTTGAGGTGACACTGGTAACAGCTCTGCAGGTCCGTGCTGCTGTGGCCGGTCACCGACGGGAGCTTGAGGCCGCTGCCGTCGCTGCCGTCGCGGCGCAGGCCCTCGACGGTGGTTGTGCTCACACCGGAATACGCGCCGCCCGTCCAGCCGACGGCGGTGTCTGACGTCGCGTGGCAGGTGAAGCAGAACTCGCGCACACCGGAGTCGTCAGACACGTCGATCTCGCCCGCAACGTCACCGATGTCGCGCACCTGCAACATGAACTGCCCGCGCGATCCATGCGGATTGTGGCAGTTGTAGCACGGCATCGCGTCGCCCACGGCCAGGTTCCCGCCGACCGTCTTGATCTGATGGCCCGCGTTGTCGCCGGTTCCGGTGCCGCCAGCTGCCACCGGGTAGTACTGTTCGATGTTCGAGGTCGCGAAGCCGGGGGTCCCGGCATCCGCCCCGTGGCACTTGAAGCACATCGTGAACTCGGCATCGGAGTAGACGTACGTGCCCGAAGCGTCCTCCGAGCGCAGCTGGTCGTACGTGTTGGCCGTACCGTGGACGTTGTGACAGTTCTTGCAGTCACCGGCAGCGTACGTGGTACCCGGCCAGGACGCCGTCAGGTGACCGTTGCCCGTGTGTGCCGTGGCGTTGTACGCCGAAGTGTACGGCGCCTCACCCGGCCACGTGCCGTCCATCAGGTAGCCGGTCCCGGCCTCTCGCTGAGCCTCTCCTGCGGGGAAGCTCGACGAGGCTGTGCTGTGACACGCCACACACACCGTGTTGTCGTTCGCAGTGATGACGTGGTTGTTGATGCGGCTCGAGTTGTCGGACCACGTGAACTCGCCGAGCAGCTTGGGTGCATTCGAACCGTGATTGTCGTGACAGCTCGCACACGGAACGACCTCGATAGACGAGATGGATCCGCTCGCCGACCAGTGGCCCCGCGATGCATATGCCGTCTTGTCGTGTGCGGCAGCGTCTGCCGGATCGACGGTCACCGACTGCGGCACGTAGGCAGTGCCGTCCACCTGATACGCCGGGAGCGTGCTGTCATGGCACTTCAGGCAGAACGCTGCCTGCTCTGCCGCGCTTCCATACGCAGTAGTGTTGTAGGTGTTCTCAGGATCGACGACGCGATCGGCCGAGGACACCACGTGCGTGTTGTGGCAGTTGACGCAGGTGACCTGGTTCCCGCCGACGCTCTCGACCGGATGGCTTGACGCGCCGACCCATCTGAATTGCAGGTAGACCTTCTCGGCGAGCGGCGTCATCGCCGCACCTGACGTGCCGTACCAGTCGTAACCCGCCGTCGTCTTCGCATCAGGGAACGAACCCACGGGTGCGTGACACCCGTAGCAATCCCACTCGCCCGCCGGATCGGATGGCGTCACGCCGAAGGCCGTCAAGATGCGACGCACCGCCGAGAAGTGCGGACCGAACTTGTTCTCGCTCGTCTGGAAGCCCTTGTAGCCCCCGATGTCCTCATCGTTGTGACACTTCGAGCAGTTGGCCTTGAAAGAGGTCGCGTCGTCGAAGGTCGAGGCCACTGAGTAGTTGTGCGCCGAGCTCGGAAAGTCGGTGCCACTGATGGCGGGCGTGCGTGTGGATGCATCGCTGCTGTTGCCGTTGGCGCTCGACTTCTGGTTCGTCACGTCCTTGACGAGCGACACGCTGTGACAGCCGACGCATACGCCCGTGCCGCCACCGCCGGCCGGGAAGTCGGTATCAGCCGCTCCAGAGCTCGCCGACAGATCCGCACGCAGGTTGGAGGCCTTCGACGAGTTGAACGTGTCGTGATCGACGTGGCAGCTCATGCAGTACACGTCGGTGCCGGCACCGGGATACGACCCGACCGTCGACGTGTCGTCACCGCTGTACGTACCGCCACCCGTGCCGAGCACGTGGTGGTAGTAGCTGGTGCGGTCCGTGCCGTCCGCATCCATGGTCTCCTGGTATGCCTTGTGGCACGTGTAGCACTCGATGCCGCCCGCCGAGACGCCGCCCGATGGCTCGTGCGGGTCCATATGGCAGTTGAAACAGTCGCTGGTGTTCGTTTCGGTGTGGTCGGCGAGCGCCGGCAGGAGCAGCTTGTACGAGGAGCTGTCACGCATGATGCCCTCTACCGTGTCGTCTACGCCGACGGTGACCGTCGCGTACGCCGAACCATTCCAGCCTGTGTGCGTATCGGACGTGAGGTGGCAGGCGAAGCAGAACTTGCGCACGCCAGGCCCATCCGAGAGGTCGAACGCATCGGTGACCTCATCGCCGATGTTGCGGACCTGCAACATGAAGGGCGAGCTCGAGCCGTGCGGGTTGTGGCAGTCGTAGCACGGGACCGCGTCGCCCTGCGAAAGGGTGGCACCTGGTAGCCCGGACGTGTCGGACAGCACCCGGTGGCCAGCCCTCGTGCCGGTGCTCGTGCCGCCGACGCTCCCAGGGTACAGCGCCTTGATGTTCGCAACGGCCGGCGAGCCGTCGTGGCAGTTGAAGCAGAGCGTCAGGTCGTCGCTCGAGAACCCGTACACGCCTTCCGTACCGGACGGGTCCTCGGTGCGCAGCTGGTCGTAGTCGTTAGCCGTCCCATGCACGTCGTGGCAGTTCTTGCAGTCGCCCGCCACATACGTCCTGCCCGGCCAGACGGCCCCGAGGTGCCCATTACCCGTGTTCGTGCCGACATTATATGCGGTGTCGTACGTGGCCTGCCCCGGCCACGGGCCGGTGGTGGGGTAGCCGGTACCGTCGTACGTGAAAACACCGCCGGAGCCTGCCGTATGGCAGGCGTAGCACACCGTGTTGTTGTTGCCTGTGACCGGCGATCCGCTGATCGTCGGAGTACCGGTCACGTCGTTGCTGACGCCGATGAGCGACGGGTATATGGAGCCGTGGTTGTCGTGACACGTCGAGCACTGCAACGCAATCGTCTGAGCAGTCGATGAGGTGTCCGCCGCCACTGCGTTGAAGTGGCTGCGCCCGACGTACTTGGACTTGTCGGGCCGCTCGCTCGGGTTCGGGTTCGCCTGTGAGGCCGCAGGGATGAACACGTCGTACGGCACGTACGTCGTACCGTCGTTGACCTTCGTCGGCGTTGCGCCGTCATGACACCTCAGACAGTAATTGCGGTTGGTGGCGTACTGCGTATCCGCCGACGGGTCTGTGTAGTAGACGCTCGGGCCCCCGGACGCCGGACCGCCGCCGACAAGCGTGTTGTCCGGGTCCTGGGCGACACCATCACCGGAGAAGCCGAGATCGGGCTCCGTCTTGTGAACGTTGTGGCAGTTCACGCACTCGACTCGTGCAGTCGTCGTCCCGTCCCCGTCAATCGGATGTCTGGAGACGATCGCAGCGTTCGTGAAGAGGCCCTTGAGGTTGAGCGCGCTGCTCCACATCTCGTCCATCTGGAGTCCGGTGCCGTAGAAGTCGGAGCCGAAACTCCCGTACGCAATCCCACCGTTGGGGTTGTACGGACCCACCACCTCGAAACTGCGGCTGTGGCACAGCCAGCACAGCTGCTCCTGCGGGTCCTCGGCGAATCCCCCTTGCCCACCGTCGGTCTGGAGAGCGCTGAGACTGGAGTCGTGCGCGCCGAACTCGTATGGTCCGGTCTGGAACGCCTTCGTGTACTCGTCGTTATGGCACTTCACGCAGTTCGCGTCAAAGGTCGAGCCGTCGGTCGTAAACGTTGCGGTTGCCGAGATGTAGTTGTGCGCGGAGTAGTAGTAGGTGTCGGGCGGAACCAGCAGGGTCTGGGGGAACCGGTCCTGCGACGACTTCCGGTTCGCTGTGTTCTTGGTCATCTGCACGCGGTGACAGCTCACGCATACGCCCCCCGAAACGGGGTCATCCTGATCGTGGTCCCGGTTCACGTAGGTCGAGCCGTCGGACTTGTTTGGCTGGACGCCCGCACTCGACCTGAGGTTCTGCGCTCGGCCGCCGGTGTGGGCGGGGTCTGTGTTGATCCCCGGATCGAAGTAGTCGTGATCCACGTGGCAGACCAGGCACGTACGGCGACTGTCACTCGCGGTCAGCGATCCGGGATCCGGAATCGACGGGTATGGAGTAGCCACATCCGAGGCCATGTAGTGGTGGTACGAGTTGGGAGACTGCATCGACTGGTAGTCGTGGCAGGTGAAACAGTCGAGGCCGCCGAGGGATGCGCCCGGCCCGGGGTTGTGGACGTTGTATCCGCCCCCAGTGTAGTCCTTGCCATGGCAATCGCTGCATGAACCCGTGTCCTCCCACCCGTGACCGGTCACACTCGGGAGACGCAGCACGGAACCGTCCGACCCGTCACGTTGCAGACCTTCGACCGTTTGGATACCGACCGCCTCGTAGCTGAGAGTGTCGCTGTTCCAGACGCGACCGTCCCAGCTCGAGTGACACGAGAAGCAGAACCTGCGGGTGCCCGACGCGCTCGAGGTCCCGAGGTCGGCTCCGAGCTCATCGGAGATCAACCAGGCGTTGCCGCGCGAGGAACCGTGCGGGTTATGGCAGTCGTAGCACGGCAGCGGGGATCCCACAGGCAGCGTCCCGCCTGCTGTCTTGATGCGGTGCCCCGAGTTGGTATCGCCTGCCGTCACGAACTGCTTGATGTCAGCAGGCCGGGTCTCCAGCTCGCTCGGCGTCACGCCGCCGTGGCAGTAGAAGCACGATGCAGCGTAGGTACCGTTCGCCTGGTCGGTGAGGACGGTAGCCGTGGTCGTCGGGCGGAACGTGTCCCGAAGACCGTCGTAGCCGTTCGGTCCCCCGTGCGCAGCGTGGCAATACAGACATGAGCCTACCGGACGATTCACTGCGGTGCCTGATGGCGGTATCAGGTCGTGAGCGTTCTTGGCGGGGTCGCCGTAGATCGTCGGACCCGGGAACGTGCCGAGGACCGGGTATCCGGTTGCATCTCGCGTGGGAACTGCAGGGTAGCCGACTCCGTACCAATCGTCAGAGTCATTGTGGCACGCCTCACACCACGAGTTGTCGGTGGTCGTGGGCTCGACGCTGCCGTTGACCGTGACGATCATCTTCTTGGGCAGCTTCGCGTTTAGCGTGGAGTCGCTGTGAACCGAGTGGCATCCGGCACAATCATTCGTGAGTTCGCCGGCAACCGGTGGCGAAGAGATTGTACTCGGCAGTGCCCACTCGAGAGTGTGTCCGCTCGAAAGGCCAAACGAGTCGGTCGGCCCGTCCGCGACATTGCTGCCGGAACTCCTGCCGTCATGGCAGTTGTAGCACACCACGTACTGGCCGACCGGAGTACCACCGGTGTCGCGCAGCAGGTTGTCGGCTGCGGCGACATGCGGCACGTGGCACCAGGAGCAATAGCGGGTACTCCCTGTGGGCTGCTGGTGAGGGTTGGTCGTCCAGCTCGAGTAGACCCCGGCGCTCGCTTCCGAGAGGACGGATTCGTTTCCGACAGCATCGTACGCGCTGACCTTGTAGTAGTACGTCTGGGCGGGAATACCGAGAACGTCCGAGAGGGACGGCGAGGGTACAGCGACGGTGGTGCCGATAGACTCATAGGGACCGTCGGGCAGGAGTGCGCGCCACACGCGGTAGCCGGTCACACCGACGTTATCCGTCGACGCCGTCCAGCTCACAGTCGCGATGGTCGGTGCGGAGGTGCCGCCGCTGGCCAAGATACCGGTCGGAACGGACGGCGGCTCGATGTCCGATTCAGCATACCCCGTGAAGTTCGCGCTGGTGAGCGTGTTGGCGTTGCCGGCGATGTCGAGCACGTTGCCGGCGGCGCACTCCAC
>JARGFT010000004.1:49253-50164 GCA_029210645.1 Anaerosomatales bacterium
CACCCCGGTGACCGGCGTGGCGTCGGTGCCCACAAGCCCGACGCCATCGGTGGCGCGTGCGGTGATCGTGTAGGTGAGCGGGCCGTTGTTCTGACCCGCGTCGAGGCTCCAGGCGTACGTCCAGTTGGTGGTGCCGGCCGCCGCCACCCACGTCTCGGTGCCGGTCCAGCCGGAACCGGTCCAGTACTGGCCGTCAGAGCGGGCGATGCGCACCTCTACCGAGGCGACCCCCGAACCGGTGCCGTCGGACGCCGTGCCCGAGATCGTCTTGCTCGTGCCGGTGAGAACGTCGTTGTCGAGCGGGTCGGAGGTGTTGGCGGTCGGTGCGGCCGCGTCGATGTGGATGGTCTGGCCGGTGTTGGCCGACGTGATCGTGGCAGCTTGGGTGACGGTGCCGCCCGTGGCGGTCACGTCACCGTCCTGCACCTCGGAGCCGACGATGTGCCCGTCTACGGCAGACGCGCCGATCGTGTAGACGATCCAGACCTTCTCGGTCGTGCTGGCAGGGATGGCAAGCGACAGTCCCGAGAAGGTCGCCGTCGAGCCGGACGCCTGGCCGCTGAAGGTCTGCGTGGTGCCGAGCTGCGTGTCTGCTCCGTCCCACTGGCCCGGTGTCGAGCCGTCGTCGCGATAGAGTTTCACGCCGGAGACGTCGTCTTGCAGGGTCCCGACCGTGTCCAGGCCGCGCACGGTGATGCCGGTGAGGGTCATCGTGCCGTTCGTGGCCGCGAGCGCAAGCTCGTCGACGACGCGGTCGGTCGAGCGTGCCGCATACGTCAGCGCGGTGGGCCGCCCCGCGTCGGCGCCCTGGGTGACGGTAAGTGTCACGGGTGCATACCCCGTGAAGTTCGCGCTGGTGAGCGTGTTGGCGTTGCCGGCGATGTCGAGCACGTTGCCGGCGGCGCACTCCA
>JARGFT010000004.1:50472-133897 GCA_029210645.1 Anaerosomatales bacterium
CCCGCGTCGAGGCTCCAGGCGTACGTCCAGTTGGTGGTGCCGGCCGCCGCCACCCACGTCTCGGTGCCGGTCCAGCCGGAACCGGTCCAGTACTGGCCGTCGGAGCGGGCGATGCGCACCTCTACCGAGGCGACCCCCGAACCGGTGCCGTCGGACGCCGTGCCCGAGATCGTCTTGCTCGTCCCGGTGAGCACCGCGTTATCGATGGGATCGGAGGTGTCGACCGACGGCGCGAGCGTGTCGACCTGGATGGTCTGGCCCGCGGTGATGCCCGCGGACAGGATGTCGTTGAACGTGTCGACCGTACCGAACGATACCGAAACGTCTCCGTTGTTGACCCGGGAGCCGACGATGTGCCCGTCTGCGGCAGACGCGCCGATAGTGTAGACGATCCAGACCTTCTCGGTCGTGGCGGCAGGGATGGCAAGCGACAGTCCGGAGAAGGTCGCCGTCGAGCCGGACGCCTGGCCGGAGAAGGTCTGCGTGGTGCCCAGCTGGGTGTCCGCTCCGTCCCACTGGCCCGGTGTCGAGCCGTCGTCGCGGAACAGCCGCACGCCGGAGACGTCGTCTTGCAGGGTCCCGACGGTGTCCAGGCCGCGCACGGTGATGCTGCTGAGGGTGACCGTGCCGTTCGTGGCCGCGAGCGCAAGCTCGTCGACGACCCGGTCCGTGGAGCGAGCAGCGTGAGTGAGCGCGGTAGGTCGACCCGCGTCGGCGCCCTGGGTGACGGTCAACTCGGGACCGATGAGGGTGAACGAGAGTGGACCGAAGCTGCCTGACGCACTGCCGGTCCAACTTCCGCTCACAGAGTACGATCCCGGCGTCGACAGATTCCCAACGTTGGCGATGGCAATCGACAAGGCCTGCCTATTGGCCAGCGAGACTGGCGAGGCAAAAGTGACGGTTACAGACGCAGCGGTCTTCGAGATGGTGCTCGGCGTCTGCCAGCTGGGCGTCACGCTCCCGAGCACGACGTTCGAAAGGTCCGTCCCGCTCGGGAAGTCCACCGTGACCGAGCTGATGGTCTCGCTTTTGTCTGCAAGACCGCCCGATATGCTGTACGTGGCCGCCGAGCTGACCGTCTGCGGCGACACAGACAAGGTATCGAACGCGCTCCTCATCGCAAGTGCATTCACCACGCCTGCAAGCAAAACGACCAGAGCCAAGACTAAGACAAGCCCCCACGCCACGCGCGGATGCCTGCCCCACCAGCTGCGGACCTGCGCTACCACGGTAGCGCCCCGCATCGATCTGCAGTGGTTATGATGCCAGTGAACTGCACACCGTCAGCTCGCCCTTCTACTCGAATGAGTCGACCCTGGCACGAAGGGCCTCGTCATCCGGATCGAGTTCCAGCGCCGCTTCGAACGCTTGCTTGGCGCTGCCGTAATCCTTTGCGGCCTGATAGGCCTGGCCTTGCAGGAGAAACAGCTCCTTGCGACTCTCATCGGACGGATCAGCGTCCTCGAGCAGATCTCCCCAGAGCGCTGCGGCTTCCTCGTAGCGCCCGAGGCTCATCTGCGTGCGCGCGAGCTCGTCGGTGTAGCTCGGGTCACCCGGGTTTAGTTCGAGTGCGGTCTTGAGATGATCTGCGGACTCCTTCGCACTGCCCACGACCCTCTCGAGCAGTGCCATGCGATACCAACTGGCGTGATCTTCGGGTGTCTCTTCGACGATCTCCGCGTAGGTCTCCAGCGCCTCCTCGTTCTTGCCCTGGGCCGCCTGGGCGAGGGCGAGGGTCTGCATCGCCTCGACATCGTCGGGCGCCGACGCGAGGACTTCCTGAAGTGCCTCCTCGGATTCGGCAAACCTGCCTGCTTCGTAGTCCTCCCTGGCGGCCTGCTTGAGCGTGGTTCGCGCCTGCTCGTCTTCAGGGCCCGATGCGCAGCCCGCCGCACCAACCAGGATGAGTGCGGACACAGCCGCAGCGAACAACAGGAGACGGGCTCTGCGGTCCGCCCGGACGTTGAGGTTCATCGTGTGCGATCCATTCGTTGGGAAACGCTCTGCGTCATTCCGTTACATACTACTCGGAATCGACCTTCGCTTCCAGTCGCGACACGGCCGATATTCTGGGATTCTTGTGGATTTCTTCAGGAATGCTAAGAACTTCGAAGGCATCTCACGCGACGCTCGAGAGAAGCCTCGGTACCGCGGTTTCACCGTGAGCGTGCCGACCGCGGTGCGTCGGCCCGGGCACCACGAGGAACCCGAGACCCCTGCAGACCGGTGCCTGCTCGCGCGGTCACGGCAGTTGGTTCGGATGATGGCAGTTCGAGCACAAGTCGTCGTAGGACTCGATCAGAAGGTTCTCCACGTACGACTCGTGAGGGAAGTTCTGGAAGCGCGGGTTGTCGCCGGCTGTCCCGCCATCGGCACTTGTCACAGTGAAGACCTCGGATGCCTTGATGCGGCCGGACGCGACGTCTCCCACGCTTCGCCCGTCCTCGTGGCACTGCTGGCATACGGGTGCGTGCGTTCCCTGTCCGGCTGTTCTCGGCCAGGGCATGACGTAGCCGAAGTTGCTGCGCCCCAGAGAACCCTGTACCGTCTGCGGGCTGTCGACGCCGTCTACCACCTGCACGCTCTCGTAGGTGAACGCGGTGGGACCAACCGTGGCGCTCGTGTCGACCGGGTGGTTGATCAGATCGTGTACGCCCGACGCACGCCCGCTGTGGCAGGCGGCGCACCAGTCGGAGCCGTAGACGCCGATCTCATAGGTAGCGCCGGTCGGCGCCCGCCTGAGCAACTGGTTGCTGAAGAAGCCGGCAACGTCGGTCTCTATGCGCGAACGATCGGTCGTGAACGGCTCGACGGTGCCGCCTCCGTGCGGCGAATGGCAATCGCCGCAACTCAACGTCCCTTGATACCCTGACAAAGCTGCAGTCGCCATACCGCCCGTCGCCTCGTCTCCGCCCGGGATCTGTGTCGTGACCTCGGTGCGGTGCTGTGAGGCGACCGCCAGCCCGCGTGCCTCAAGCGCGCCGTACACGCCCTTGCCACCAGTGCCGTCGTGGCACAGTTCGCACGTCTCGGTCGTGGTAGCTCCGGGCATCAGGAGATACCCGTCGGCGTACGCCTGGTGCACCTGATGGCAGGCGTAGCACGAACGGCTGGTGGCGGAGTAGTTAGCGTGCGGCCCTTGCCTGGCCTCTTCGGTGCCTGCGATCTCGGGAGTCCCCGTGTGACACGACTCGCAGTCCGACGGATCGATGTCCGGATTCGCCGACGGATCGGACTCGCTGTACGCCCACGCTGCCGGCGCCGCCGCGAGCGAACCGACGAGCACGAGCCCTATGATGAACATCCTGAAAGCCATCGTTCCCGCACCGACCCTTCGCGCGCCGTTCGGCAGCCGCGATTCCTGGATAAACCCTATCGCGTTCTCACACCAGCTACAAGCGAGGCGGACCCTTTCTCTCAGCGCAGCGACCACTAGTCCTCGATGACGATGACCTGGACCCGGTCGTTGCCCTTCTCCGCGATGGCGAGCCTGTTGTCAGCCTCATCGACGTCCATCGGGGCGTTGAACTGGCCAGGTGCCGCGCCGCGCGTGCCGAAGCGTCCGTCGAATTCGCCGGCCAGAGTCAGACGCACGATCGAATCGGCGAGCGCGTCGGCCACCAATACGGTGCCGTCGTCCATGATCGTCAACCCCCGTGGCAGCTCCAGCTCACCGGAGAGACCCGCAAGATCGTTGCCGAGCGGCTTGCCGAAACTCCACATGAACCTTCCGCCCGGCGCGAACGCCAGGACCTGATTCCTGTTCGAGTTTGAGACGACCACGACCGACGGCGCGCCGACCGCGATGCCGTTGGGATGATCGAGGTCGCCCGGTTCCGCGCCGGGCCTCCCGAACTGGTCGAGGAGTTCGCCCTCGGTGCTGAACACAGCGACCTGATAGGTATCAGTCGCGTACACGCGCTCCCCGTGCACGGTCAGACTTGTCACAGCGATTCCGGCTCCGTCCTGACCCGATGCTCCCCTTCCAAGGGGTTCGTTGCGATCGGGAAACACCCTGAGGAAGTCGCCGTCAGCATCGAAGACCTGTATCTGATCGTTGCGGAAATCGGCCACGTAGATGTTGCCGACATCGTCGGAGCATATGTCGGTCGGGTAGTTGAACAGACCGGGCTTCCATGACGGCTCGATGCCGGCGGCCGGCTTGCCGACCCCCAATCCTCCGAACTGGAAGAGGTACTCTCCCTCGCTGTCGAAGACGACGACGCGGTGGTTGCCGCTGTCCGCGACGTAGATGCGACCGTCCGCGCCGAACGTCACACCCATCGGCCCGTCGAAGAAGGGCCGGTTGCCCACGCCGGGGCCGAGTATCACATGGAGCGGGCGGATCCCCTCTTGAGACACGGGATACTCGGGGGCCCCGGTGAGCAGCTCCCGGAACAAGAGTACGAGGAGGACGAGTAGCACGACGAGGAGCACCGCAGACAATATCTGCATCGAACGGCGTATCCGCATGCGTGAGTTGACGGGAGTAACAGCTGCGTCGGGGGTCACCGGTCAGCCTCCAACTCGTCGAGCGCCGCTCGAGCCTCCGCCATGTCCGGTACTCGCTGCAGCGCTCGTGTGTAGCAGGCCCGCGCTTCGGCGGTATTTCCGATACCGGCGTATCCCCTGCCGAGGAGGTAATGGAGATCCGCCAGCTCCGGGCGAGCCTTGGATGGGGGAAGTGCCACCTCGACGATGCGATCGTATGCTCCGCGCTCCAAGTAGAGGTCTCCTAGCGTCAAAGCAGCAAGCGTATGCGTGGGAGCCAGCTCGAGAACCTGCAGAAGATACCGCTCACCTTCATCCATGTCACCACGACCGAGGTGGATGACGCCCACGTTGAAGAGCGAAGCGAGATCGTTCGCATCGTGTGCGAGGACCCGATCGTACTCACGAAGCGCGGACCGATCGTCACCCGCCTGTTGGTGCGCGAACGCGAGCGCCCTTCGAGTCGCCAGGTCGTCAGGCCGGGCGACAAGCTGGTTCTCGAGCGACCTGATGCGCACGTCCGTGTAGACTTCGCCGTTGCCCGTGAACTTGAGTGCGACGAGCAGCCCCCCGGCGATCATGACTGCTACGAACAGGGTGCTGACAAGCGCCAACTGGCCGCGTGGCACCGACTCACGTACCGCCGAGACCCACGACATGACTGCCTGCACACCCGGCGACCTCAGGTCTGCCGTCGCGTGTTCCGGGTCGTGCGACGAGGAGCGTTGGGGCGTGCCAGCGTTGTTGTCTGTTGACTGCAGCTCGATCGCGCTCCTCTCACTGAAAACCCCGCAGGCTTCGACACGCAAAGACCCGCGCTGTGTCTGGCCTTGCACGTACCGCGCCAGCCTCGGCTCAACACGAACGCTGTGCTCGAAAGCAAATGAGATGCCCTGTTGTCAGCGTGGAGTGAGCGGGCGCAAGAAGCACAGTTCTTACGCGCAATACCTCGCCGAACCGGAGTACTCCAAGGTCGTACTGACAGACCGGCTACATCATACAGGGTTCAGAGAACCTGAAGGCTACCGCGTCTACCGCTCGCCAAGGTCGCCGCACGCAGCGTGCGGCGGTGTACACTTGTGCTGCTCGACCTACCGGGGAAAGGGGACCGTAACCATGCGACGAATCGTCCGTTTCACGCTCGTGCTTGCACTGGCCGCTGCGCTCGCCCTGGCCGGCTGCAGCTCCGATGAGCCGGCCGAGGCCCCGTCCGAGCAGCCGGGAGAGCCGGCCAAGATCACCATCGGCACCCTTGCCACGCAGGACTCGCTCCCGCTGTGGGCAGCCGAGGAGAAGGGATACTTCTCCGACGCGGGCCTGCCCGAGGTGGAGATCGTCACGTTCCAGAGCGCCCAGGAGTCACAGACCGCCTTCGTCTCGGGCGCGGTCGACGCGCTGATGACCGACCTCATCGTGGCAGCGAACCTGCACGCATCCGGCACCCCGGTCATCGTTCCGACCGTGATGCTCGGTGCCACCACCGAGCAGGGCCGCTTCGCCATCGTCGCCGCACCCGGCTCCGACGTCACCTCCATGTCCGACCTTGCCGGCGTGCCCGTGGGTACCGCCTCGGCCACCATCACCGAGTACATCCTCGACATGCTGATGGCCGAAGCCGGTGTCGCCGCCGACGTGGTCAAGGAGGAGGTCCAGAAGATGCCGGTCCGCTTCCAGCTGCTCATGTCCGGCCAGCTCGCGGCGGCCTCGCTCCCCGAGCCGTTCGTCACGCTCGCCGAGCTCGAAGGCGCCTCCATCGTGCCTGGTGGCGACGACACCATGGCCGCCTCGAACATCTCCCAGAGCGTACTCTGCGTGAACAAGGCCTTCGCCGACACCGCCGAGGGAGACGCGGCCGTCGCCGCACTCCTCGAGGCGTGGGACGCAGCCGTCACCGACATCAACGCCGACCCGGACGCCTTCCGCACGACGCTCGTGAGCAAGGCCCGCCTGCCCGAGCCCCTCACCGAGACCTACAACGTGAGCGACTATCCGCTCGCCGCTCCTCCCGCCGCGACAGACGTACAGAAGGTGCTCGACTGGATGGACGAGAAGGGCTACCTGCAGGCACCGATCACGCCAGCCGACATACTTCCCTGATCGCAAGCGCGCTAGTCAGACGCTACCCGATCAGCAGCCCCAGCGCGAGCAGTACGCCGAACGCGAGCGAGAGCTGGCCGGTGCCCGCGAGCGCGCCGTTGAGCGGGCGGCCAACCTGCGTGAAGACCACGCGCGTGGCCCGGTACGCGAGCGGGAGCGAGGCGAAAACCGCGAGATTGGCCGGCGGGAGCAAACCCGCGATCACCGCGCCCGCGACGACCGCGTAGGCGAGCGCCACGAGCGCCAGGTACTCGACGCGGGTGGCGGGCGCACCGATGCGGACCGCGACGGTTCGCTTGCCCGCCGCCCGGTCCTGCTCGATGTCGCGCAGGTTGTTGACGACGATGATCGCGGTGATGAGGAAGCCCACCGGCAGCGACATGAGCCACACGAGCGGGGTGACCGCTCCGGTCTGCACCCAGTACGTACCGACGACCGCCGTCACCCCGAAGAACAGGAAGACAAATACCTCGCCGAGCCCATGGTAGCCGAGCGGCCACGGCCCGCCGGTGTAGGCATACGCCGAGAGGATCGCAGCAGCACCGATCGCGAGCACGAGCGGCCCGCGGACGTACGCGAGGTACAGCCCGAGCGCGAAGGCGAGGGCGAAGACGACCTTCATCCCGCGTTTGACCTGCGACCGCGTGAGCATCCCCGACTGCGTGACGCGCACCGGACCGAGCCGCTCGGCAGTGTCCGCGCCCCGTTCGTGGTCGTAGACGTCGTTCGCGAGATTGCTGCCGATCTGCAGGAGGAGCGCGATCGCGAGCGCCGCAAGCGCCGGCCCGGGCGAGAATCCGCCGTCCGCCGCTGCAAGCGCGGTGCCCACGACGACACTCGCCGCCGCTGCGGGAAGTGTCTTGGGCCGGACGGCAAGCATCCAGGCATCTATCGGGTGGTGGCGCCCGGGACGCGGCCGCTCGGAGGCGTCCGGTGCGGTCGAGGGCATGGGCGGTCTCTCCTCGCGCTCAGTTGTACGGCTCCGAGGGACATCATAGCGGGTCGCAGGGCCCGCAGCATGAGTATCGCGCCTCCCCGGGCGGCTCCGGCGGCCGCTTCTCAGACTCCCTCAGGTTTGGGAGATATTGTGACTTCCTCCACATGAACGGCAATAGTACCTGTAGGGAGCGCGTGTCCCTGTACACAGAGCTCCCCGGGCGCCTGATATGAACGCCCGCACGCACGGGTGGTCGGGGCATCAGATGCGCCCACAGGGGGTGTGTCGCGATGCCGGAAACGGAACGGCGGCCGACCAGTCTTCACCTCGCCGCACTCGTGCTGGTGGGAATCACCGGCGTCTTCGCGACTGTTCTGATCCTGATGACCGGGGAGCTGCTGACGCTCTGGCCGCTCTACGTCGTCCCCATCGTGATCGCGGCCCTCGCCTACCACGTCGCCGGCGCCATCCTGGTGTCAGCCATCTCGGTTGCGCTCGTCGCCTTTACGCTGTACGGCACCGGTCTCGATCCCGCTGCGCTGCCCGAGCTCGCCATAGGCATGGCGGCCTTCACCATATCGGCCATCGTCATCGGCCTCCAGGCGCAGCGCAGCACCCGCCATGGCTACCTGCTCGAAGAGACATCCATCCTCGATCCACTGACCGGCGTGTACAAGCGCGCACACTTCGAACGCCGCCTTGCCGAGGAGATCCGGCGCAGCGAGCGTTACGGATTGCGGTGCTCGGTGGTCCTCGTCCAGGTCGACTGCTTCGACGCCTTCAAGGAACTGTTCGGACACTACAAAGCCGAGATGCTCCTCGAGCACCTCGGCGACGTCATCCGGGTGAGCATCCGGGACCACGACATCGTGGGCCGCTACGGGCCGATCTCCTTCGGAATCCTGCTTCCCTTCGCGGGCCCTGAGGGGGCCAGCAGCGTCGCGGACCGCCTGAGAGCGATCGTGGATGAGACCGAGTTCGAAGGTGACGTGCTCGAGCCGGTGACCCGGTGTGTCATCCGGAGCGGACAGGCGACGTACCCGGATGATGCGTGCGAGCGCAAGGGTTTGCTCGATATCGCAGAGCAGCGGCTCGAGGGCGGCGCGTCGTGAAGACCGCTCAGGCATCCACGCTGCTCTTCGCCTTCTGGCTCATTCTCACGGGGTCGCTCGGACTGCTCGACCTCGCGCTCGGTGTCGTCGTATCGCTCTTCCTCGGGGCATGGGCTGCCCGCTTCCTGTGGCCTGCCGATGCGCCCGCCCTCACCCCGCGCCAGGCGGGTCGCTTCCTGCTCTACATCCCCCGGCTCCTCACCTCTGTCGTCATGGCCGCGCTGCAAGTCGCCGAGGTGGTGCTCGACCCGCGCATGCCCGTCGACCCGGTCGTCATCAGCCACCGGACATCGTTCACCCGCGACATCTCGCGCGTTGCGTACGCCAACTCGATCACGCTCACGCCCGGCACACTCGCGGTCGACATCGACTCGGACACCTTCTACGTCCACTGTCTGGCGGAGCATTTTGCCACCGATATCGCCACGGGAGACCTTGAACGCCGGGTTCTACGCGTCTTCGAGGAGTGAGGGCGTATGGAGGCGTTCTTCTGGGGTGTCGGCATCTTCCTGCTGCTCAACGCCTTCGTTTGTCTGTGGCGCGCACATGTCGGCCCCACGGTGATGGACCGTATCCTCGCCGTGAATATCGTGGGAACCACCACGCTCGTCGTGCTGGTCGTGCTCGCGCTGGTGTTCGGCAGGAGCATGTTGCTCGATGTCGCGCTCGTCTACGGCCTGCTCAACTTCGTCATCACCATCACCGCCGGCCGCTTCCTCGAGACCGGACGCCTGTCGGGTGAGCGACCGTGATCTCGGCTGTCGACATCCGCAACGCGGTCACCGTCGTACTCGCTGCCGTGGGTGCGCTCTTCTTCCTCATCGGTACGATCGGCCTGGTCCGGCTCCCCGACTTCTACGCGCGGACCCACGCGGCCACGAAGTGCGACACGGTGGGCGCCGGCTCGCTGCTTCTCGCGCTCGCCGTTTTCAACGGAGTGGATGTCTCGACGCTCAAGATCATCGCGCTCGCGGGGCTCGTCCTGCTGTCCAGCCCGACCATCGGGCATGCGCTCGCCCGCGCGGCTCACAGGACCGGTGTGGCTCCCTGGCAGGCACGCAAGGGGCGCACGTCGTGAGCGCGGTCTTCGACATCATGCTGTTGGTCTTCCTCATCGTGACCGCACTGGCGGTGGCCCGCGCCAAGGACCTCCTTGGCGCAGCAATCCTCTTCTCCTCGTACAGCCTGATGATGTGCTTGCTCTGGCAGCACCGGGGAGCGCCCGACGTTGCGATGACCGAGGCCGCTGTCGGTGCGGGCATCACGACTGTGCTCTTCTTGGTTGCCATCGGACGGACGACGAGGCGAGAGAAGTGAAGAAGGCGTTCGTAGCGGCCCTGCTCATCCTGACGGCGATGCCACTGCTCATCGGCGTTGCCGCACTGCCTCCCCACGGCGATCCCGACACGCCCGTACACACGCACATCTCCGCCCGCTATCTGGAGGAGGGCCGAGAGGAGGCCGGCGCCGACAATATCGTGACCGGCGTGCTGCTCAACTACCGCGGACTGGACACGGCCGGCGAGGTCACCGTCATCTTCACCGCACTCATGGCCGGCCTCGCGGTGCTCATCTCCCACAAGAAGCAGCCAGAGGGCGATGCGGCATATGATGCGGCTGAAGCCGCCGCCGAAGACGCGCCCGTCCGGGCACCCGTGAGCCCCGTGGTGAGCTTCGTCGTGCGCCTGCTCGCACCGTTCATCGCGCTGTTCGCTGTCTACGTGATCGTCAACGGACACGTGACCCCGGGAGGCGGGTTCCAGGGCGGCGCCATCCTCGGAGCGCTCTTCATCGCGCTCACCATCGTGCTCGGCCGAGAGCGGACCCGCACGCTCATGCCGCGGCTCGCGCAACCCTGGATGCAGGGAGCGGCACTGCTGACCTTCGTCGGCGTGGGCATCGTGGGGGGTGCGCTCACCGGCTACTTCCTCGGCTTTCCCGCAGACGCGTCGCTGCATCTTGCACGCAAGCTGATGATGCTCGTGCTCGAAGCGGGGATCGGCCTGGGCGGCGCGGCGGTGTTCGCGACCCTCTTCCTCCAGATGGAGGCCGAGTGATGCTCGAAGCGCTCTGGAACAACGTGGACTACGTCGCTTCGGTGGTGCTCTTCTGCATCGGGCTCTACATCATCATCGCCAAGAACAACCTGATCAAGAAGTTCCTCGGCCTGAACATCATGGAGACGGCCGTCTTCTCCTTCATCATCGCCCTGGGTGTCATCGATGGCGGCGACGCCCCCATCATGGGCGCCGGAGCGCATGCCCCGTTTTCCAGTCCCGTTCCGCAGGCACTCGTGCTCACCGGGATCGTCGTGGCCGTCTCGACCACGGCACTCGCGCTCAGTCTCATCATCCGCATCTACCGGCAGTGCGGGACGATCGAGGCCGACGAGCTCAGGGAGATGGAGTAGATGGCTGCCTGGCCACACTGGCTCCCGCTCGTGGTGCTCGCGCCGCTGCTGGGTGCGGTCTTCACGCCGGTCGTGTCGCTGCGCAGCCGGCACGTCGCTCCGTGGTGGGCGCTCGCCGTGATGTCGGCGACCTCGGTAGCCGCTCTGTTCCTGGTGCTGAGGGTCGCTTCGGAAGGCCCCTTCTCATACCTGCCCGGGGGGTGGCAGCCTCCATACGGCATCGAACTGCGCTTCGACGAGTTCAGCGCGGTGATCAGCGTGATCTGCCTCATCGGGTGGCTCGCGGTCCTCTACTCGCTTCGATACACCGAGTGGCTCCGGGAAGTCCCCAAGCAGCGCATCCCCTACTACTACGCCCTGCTTCTGCTCAACCTCGGCGGCATGATCGGGTTCGTCGTCACGGGCGACCTGTTCAACCTCTTCGTCTTCCTCGAGATCCTCTCGCTCTCGGCGTATGCGCTGGTGGCGTTCAGCGGCGAGCACATCGCGGAGATGGCAGCGTTCAAGTATCTCCTGATGGGCGCCATCTCCTCACTGCTCGTCCTGTTCTCGGTCGGCATCATCTTCGGTATCACCGGCAGCCTCAACATGGCAGATGTGGCTACGCGGATCGGTCAGCTCGACTCCGCGGCGCCGGCCGCACTCGCCCTGGCCATGCTGGCGATCGGGTTCATGGTCAAAGCTGCAGTCTTTCCCGTGCACATCTGGCTACCCGACGCTCACGCCATCGCCCCGAGCCCGATCAGCGCGGTGCTTTCGGGCCTCGTGGTCAAGGTCGGGATCATCGGGCTGATCCGTGTCTACCAGATCTACTACGCGGCGGGCGTCCTGGACCTCCACACCCTCAACCAGGTGCTCGTCTGGCTCGGGGCGATCTCGATCGTGATGGGGGCGTTCTTCGCGATCTTCCAGGACGACATCAAGCTGATGCTCGCCTACTCGACCATCTCCAACGTTGGCTACATCGTGATGGGGCTGGGCCTGTCGACGAACTTCAGCGTGATCGGCGGCAGCGTGCACGTCTTCAACCATGCCCTCATCAAGGCCACCCTCTTCCTGGCAGCGGGCGCGCTCATCTACCGGACCGGGTACCGCACGCTCACCGACCTGCGCGGCATCGGGCGCTCGATGCCGCTCACCTGCATCGCCATCTCTATCGGCGCCATCTCGATCGTCGGCATCCCGCCGACAGCGGGGTTTCTGTGCAAGTGGTACATCGCGCTCGGCGCGTTCGAGGCGGACCAGCCGTTCTTCGGCTTCGCGCTGATCTTCGGAGCTCTGTTCATCTTCATCTACTACATCCGCATGGTGAATGCGTTCTACTTCCAGGCACCGGTCCACCCGGAGATCCTCGAGGTTGCCGAGGCGCCGCTCTCGATGCTCGCTCCAACGCTGTTGCTCGCCTCGCTCTGCCTGATCATGGGGATCCTCGGCCGGATCCCACTTGCCTTCATCGAGCCCGCGGCGGCCCGTCTGCTCGCACCGTTAGGAGGCTGAGATGGAAGTCACCGACATCCGGGTGATCCTGGCTCCGGCCATCTCGCTCCTCTGTGCTGCCCTGGTCTTCCTGGCCGGGTCGAACAAGCACTGGCGCCGTTTCTGGATGCTGTCCGCCGCAACCCTCAAGCTCGGCGTGGTCATGTCGATGCTGCCCGGCTCGCTGCAGGGCACCGTGTACACCTGGGGCATGATCGAGTTCACCCCCGGCATCGGACTGGCGTTCCGGGCCGACGCCCTGGGGATGTTCTTCGCGGTCGTCTCCTCGACCCTGTGGGTGATCACCACCATCTACGCGATCGGCTACATGACCGGTGATGAGCACCGGGTGCGCTTCTTCGGGTTCTTCGCGCTGTGCGTCTCGACGACCGTCGGCCTCGCCTTCGCGGAGAACCTGCTGACGTTCTTCCTCTTCTACGAGATGCTGACGATCTGCACCTACCCCCTCGTCATCCACGACGAGACGCCCGATGCGCTCAAGGCCGGGCGCAAGTACCTCACCTACACGCTCATCGGGGGCGCCTTCATCATGGTCGGCTCGGTCATCGTCTACGACGCGACCGGCACGCTCAGTCTCGGCCATCCGGGCATCCTCTCGGCCGAGCTCGGGACGCGCACGCTACTGCTGATCTTCGTCTCGCTCGTGGGAGGTTTCGCGGTCAAGGCCGCGGTCATGCCGCTGCACGGCTGGCTGCCGAGCGCGATGGTCGCCCCCACCCCGGTGAGCGCTCTGCTGCACGCCGTCGCCGTGGTCAAGGCGGGAGCGTTCGGCATCCTGCGCACCGTTTACAACGTGTTCGGGGTCGATCTCCTCGAGGATATCGGCTTTGCCGTCCCGCTCATGTGGATCGCCGCCTTCACGATCCTCGCGGCCTCGCTCGTCGCCATCTTCCAGGACAACATCAAGCGCCGGCTCGCGTTCTCGACCATCAGCCAGCTCTCCTACATCGTGCTCGGCGCAGCGCTGCTCACGCCGTTCGCGGCAACGGCAGCCATCGTGCACATCGCCAACCAGGCCTTCGCCAAGATCACGATGTTCTTCGTGGCGGGCGCTATCCAGCGCACCACGGGCAAGACGAACGTCCACGAGCTCGCGGGTATCGGCTACCGCATGCCCTGGACGATGGGTGCGTTCACCGTGGCTGCGCTGAGCTTCATCGGCATGCCGCTCTTCGCCGGCTTCATCACCAAGTGGTACCTCTCGCTCGGTGCCCTGGAGTCCGGCGAGTACTGGGTACTGGCCGTGATGATCGCGAGTTCCCTGTTCAATGCGGCGTACTTCCTGCCCATCGTCTACCTGGCGTTCTTCAAGGCGCCGCCCGGCACGCAGCTGCGCGTGGCCGAGGCGCGCCCGACGCTGCTGATATCGACGCTGGTGGCCGCCGCATACGTGATCGTGCTCGGAACGACCGCCGAAGTGCCCGGCATGCCCTTCTCGCTCGCTCAGGCTGCGGTGCACTTCGTGTTCGGGATGTGAGGGGTGATCGGGATGACCGGGAGGCTCGTAACGTCGATGGTGCCCGTCGCAGCGGTGTTCCTGCCGCTGGTCGGGGTCGTCGCCGGCCTCGTGCTCGGACGCATCTCCGGGCGCGCCCGTGCGTGGGGCCTCGGGGCCATCTGTGCGGCTACCGCCGCACTGACGATCGCGCTCATCCCGGGCGTCCTGGACGGATCGGTGTACGAGATCTACCTGTTGAGGCTCACCCCGGTCATCTGGATCCACCTGCGGGTCGACGCGATGGGAGCGCTCTTCGCCGCAACGGCCGCTCTGTTGTGGCTGCTGGCGCTCGTCTACTCGGTCGGATACATGGCAAACGAGCACCGGCTCGGCCGCTACTACGCGTTCTTCATGCTCTGCCTGAGCTGGACGCTCGGCGTGGCGTATGCGGGCAACCTGCTCACGTTCCTGATCTTCTACGAGCTCTTCTCCATCCTGACCTACCCGCTCGTCGTTCACGAGGAGACGCCGGAGGCGATGGCGGCGGGGACCAAGTACATCATCTACATCCTGATGGGCGGGAGCCTCGTGCTGCTCGGAGTGGTGTTCACCTTCTTCCTCGCAGGCGAGCAGACGCTCGCGGCAGGAGGCATCCTCAACGCCACGATGGACCGCACCTCGCTGCTCGTCATCTTCTGGTGCTTCATCGTCGGGTTCGGCGTGAAGGCCGCGCTCGTCCCTATGCACGGGTGGGTCCCCGACGCTCATCCCGCGGCCCCCGCGCCCTTCTCGGCGGTGCTGTCCGGCGTGATGGTGGCGGCAGGCTCCTTCGGCATCATGCGCGTCGCCTTCCAGGTGTTCGGGGTGGAGCTGCTGGCGGAGCTGGGGGTGATGCCGGTATTGGCGGGCATCGCCGCGTTCACCGTGGTGTTCGCCGCGATCCTCGCGGTCGGCCAGGACAACATCAAGCGCCGGCTCGCGTACTCGACGATCAGCCAGATGGGTTACGTCGCGCTGGGCGTGGGCCTGCTCGGTGCCGAGGCGACGATCGGGGCGCTCGTACACGTCACGAACCACGCGTTCATGAAGGGGACGCTCTTCCTCTGTGCCGGCCTGCTCATCAAGCGCGCCGGCATCCACAACGTGAGCGAGATCGCAGGAGCGGCAAAGCGCATGCCCGTGACGATGGCGGCGTTCGCGCTCGCCACCCTCGGTATGATCGGCACGCCACCGCTGTCCGGATTCATCAGCAAGTGGTATCTGGGCCTGGGCATCCTCGACGTCGATCAGCCGCTCTACCTGGCCGTGTTGCTGGGCGGAGCGCTGCTCGCGGCGATCTACCTGCTGCCGATCGTCTACGCCGCCTACTTCAAGACGCCACCCACCATCGCGGCGGAGGACACGGGTGAGGGCGCGGAGGCGCCTGCCTCGATGCTCGTGCCGACGGTGATCGCCTCGACGCTCACGCTCGTGCTCGGACTCGCCGCAACCGTACCCGGATTCCCCTACTCGCTCGCACGCATGGCCACCGAAGCGTTCTTCCGCTAGGAGACCGACGTGCACGAAGCCGCGGACATCGCCTACCACCCGCTGCCGGCACTGCTGGTACTCTGGCCGCTGCTGTGCGCGCTCGCAGTACGTCCGCTCGGCAGGTGGCGCGAGGACGTGCGCAACGGCTTCGTGCTGTTCGCGACCGGCGTGACGCTGCTCGGAGCGGCGGCGCTCATCCCGGTGCTCTCAGCCGAGCACAAGATCACGTCCGATATCCCGGTGCTGGTCAGCACGCTGCACTTCGTGGTCGACCCGTTCGGGATGCTCTTCGCACTCTTCACGACGTTCGTGTGGTTCGCCGCGACGCTGCACGCCCTCGACTACATGCAGCACGAGAAGAACCGCGACCGGTTCCACACGACGAGCCTCGTCGTGCTCGGCGCGATGCTCGGCGTCGTGCTCGCCGGCGACCTCATCACGCTCTATCTGTTCTTCGAGGTGCTCGGGCTGGTGGCGTTCCTCTTCGTCATCCATACCGAGACCGAGGAGGCCAAATGCGCCTCGGTCAAGTACCTCTGGATGACGGTGCTCGGAGGACTCGCGCTCGTCGGCGGGATCTTCCTCACCTACGCGCTGGGGCACACCGGCGCGATCGGGCCGATCCCTCTCGAGGGAGGCACGGAGACCCTTCGTTGGGTCACGTTCGGACTCCTTGTGTTGGGGTTCGGTGTGAAAGCGGGCATGCTGCCCGTCCACGTGTGGCTCCCCGACGCCCACCCGGTCGCGCCGTCCCCGGCGAGCGCCCTGCTCTCCGGCGTGATGATCAAGGCCGGCGCGTACGGTATCTTCCGCACGGTGACCGCGCTCTTCCGCCCCGAGGTGGTCGAGGAGGTCTCCGAGGAGCTCTGGCACATGACGAGCGACTTCGGGCTCGTCGTGCTCTGGATCGGCATCGCAACGATGTCCATCGGCGTCGTCCTCGCGCTCGGCCAGCACAACGCCAAGCGTATGCTCGCCTACCACAGCGTGAGCCAGATGGGTTTCATCCTCGCGGGAATCGGTGCGGCGGGCTACCTCGGCTCGCACGGTGCGATGGGTGTGGCGGGCGGCCTGCTGCACGTCGTGAACCACGCACTGTTCAAAGGCGCGCTCTTCCTCGGAATCGGGGCGGTGGCGTTTCGGACCGGCGAGCTGAACATGTACAAGCTCGGCGGCTTGTGGCGCAAGATGCCCTGGACCTTCGTCTTCATGCTCATTGCCGCGGCAGGCATCACCGGCGTGCCGCTCTTCAACGGCTTCGTGAGCAAGTGCCTCATCCACCACGCACTCGTCGAGGCCTACGAGGTGCGCCACCTGATGTCGCTCGACATCGCGGAGAAGATCTATGTCGTGACGTGCGGCGGCACCGCATGCTCGTTCATCAAGCTCATCGGCCTGGTGTTCCTCGGCACGCCCAAGACCGAGTACGGGCCCGAGGTGCGCGAGGCACCACCGAGGATGCTGGCCGCTCTCGGCCTGCTGTCGGTGGCCATGCTCGTGATCGGCATCCGTCCCCACATCGTGCTCAGAGGCGTGTTCGCACCGGGGCTGCACGAGTGGGCGCTCCACTCCGACCTGCTCGAGTACTACCTCGAGCACTACTTCCTCAGCCCCGCCGATCTCATGTCGGTGGTCGTGGCGTTCGCCATCGGTGCCACGATCTTCGTGGTGGGCATGAAGTTCGGGCTCTTCCACCTGCACGCGCCGAGGTGGTTCGGGGTCGACTACTGGTACGGGACGTTCGCACGCGGGTTCATCAGGGTGTCCGAGTGGGTCGGCGGCTGGTACGAGCGCTATCTCCGCTTCGCCTCCCGCAGCCTGCGCTCGATCCGACTCGGCTACCGCTCGACGTACGCGCGCGTGGAGAGGGGCTGGCGACGCACGGTCGTCACCATCACGACGGGCGCACCGGGGCCGCGCAACCAGCACTTCATACAGAACGCCTACATCGCACTGGAGCGTGAGCGGCAGGCCACCGTCCGCTACGCCGTGACCCGCGCGCACGAGTGGCTCCGGGCGACGCCTGACGCCGATCCTGCGCGCAGCACCGCTGCGGTCGACGCGGTGCGCGACATCGCCTCGTACATGGCGACCCGTCAGATGAACCAGCGCATGAACGTGCTGACAGACATGGTGAGGACCGGCGAGATCGAGGCAGCACGGCACAGCTTCGACGACGTGCTCGCCGAGGTGCGCCTCTTCCGCGACGGTGTGGCGCACACCGCCATCGAGCTGGCCCAGCGCAGGATGACCGGCGAGGACGTCATCCGCAAGATCTCAGCCGAGGTGAACCGCATATCGAGCGAGGAGCGGTTCGACCGCCGGCTGCGCGTGGCCGCCGCAGCCGTACATCCCGCGATCCCGCGCGTGCACAGTATCGGGGCGTCCGCACGCGACGCGATGCCCACGCCCGCGCTCGTGACCGAGTGGCGGGTGCGCGGGCTCGGTCGCTTCGAGCGCGCGTCCCGCTGGGTCGTCGAAATCGTCAGGCTCGTGGTCGAGACCACCACGCAGGAGCGGTCGAGTTGGGTGCTCTCCGACCGCCTCGATCCGGACAGCATCATCGAGACCCGCCAGAACATCCAGCGCTACGCCCGCGACATGAGCTTCAACATGGCGATGATACTCGTGGTCCTACTCGTGTTCGTCCTGAGCATCGCCGTGGGCGTGCGCCAGTAGGGTGGACCGCCGGACCCGCGGACGCGCCCGTCCCTGCCGTCTCCTACTCCGCGCCAACGAACACCTTGCCCACGTAGGGCGAGGTGAAGAGCGCCAACGTGGCCGCGTAGGTGGGCACGAACCCGATGGTCTGACCGATCGCCGGCGGCTCTGGAAGATCGTCTACGTCGAGGAGCAGGTGGTCGCTCGACGCGCCGAGGACCTCGATGCGCCGGTCGAGCGGGCGCAGGCCGGTCGGAGGCGCGTCCTGGCGGCCGATGGCACAGATCGCCCGGCGCCGCTCGCCGCGGTCCTCGAAGACCGGCACGCTGCCAAACGCGTCCTGTGCGATCACGCCGATCGGCATCGACGGCTTCACCTTGCACTCGATGACCGGCGCCTCGAGCGTGATCGCGTCGGTGTGCAGGCCGGGCAACGGGTCGCGCGTCACCGTGCTCACGCCGAGGATGATGCTCTCGCCGATGCGCAGGTTGTTCACGGATGGCGGCAGGTGGCCGGCGAGCGCGGAGTCGATAGAGCTCGACATGCCACCGGAGACGAGCATCGGGTGGCCGACGCGCTCCTCCGCGACGTGCGCAAGCCGCGCGAGCTCGCCGAGGTTGTGCTCGTCGGGGACGACCCCGCCGTAGCACGTCAGGCTCGTTCCGATGCCGACGAGGTCGGTGTCCCCCAGTGCGGCAACCGCATCAAGGAAGTCCGGGAGCTCGGCCGGCAGCATGCCCTCGCGCAGGTCGCCGAGATCGACCATCGCGATGATTCCGTGGCGCACCCCGGCAGCGCGAGCGGCTGCAGCGAGCGCTTCGACCGAGACGATCTCGCTTGCGAGCGAGACATCAACAAGCCGGACGGTGTCGGTGGCGAGCGCCGGCGGGGTGGCGCGCAGGAGCCAGAACGGCACCTCGATACCGGCTGCGTGCATCCGCTCGATGTTCTCGAGGCGCGAATCGCCGATGGCCGTCGCACCGCCGGCAAGCATGGCACGCGCAACCTCAGGCGCTCCGCAGGTCACCTTCGTGACCGCGACGACATCGACGCCGGGCAGGAACTCCCGCACGCGCCGGGCGTTCTCCGTGATCTTGCCCAGATCGACGGTGACGGTGGCTCGAGCTGGCATGCGCGCTCCTTCACAAGAAGGGGAATCCTCTCTAGTGTACCTGCGACGCGCCCGCATGGCGCAACGGGAGGAGGATCGATGGACGGCAACTGGAACACCGCGCTCATCGTCGACCTGGGCACGCGCACGATCGAACGCATGCCTGTCCCCGACGAGTGGTACAGCGCGTACATCGGAGGCGAGGGCACGGGAGTACGCCTCTTCGCCGACCTCGTCGACTTCGACAAGGACCCGCTCGACCCGTCCCAGCCCCTCATCTTCTCGGTCGGCCCGTTGACCGCGACCGCAGCCCCGTCCTCCGGCCGGACCGTCGTCATCTTCCGCTCGGTGGCAAGCGGGGGCCTCGGGCTCACCAACGTCGGTGGCAAGCTCGCGCCGCCCATCAAGAAGGCCGGCTACGACATGATCGCGTTCACCGGTCGGGCCGACGGGCCTGTCTACGTGGTCATCGACGACGACGACGTTCGCATCCTCGACGCTGCCGACCTGTGGGGCAAGGGAGTGCGCGACACCGAGGACACACTCAAGGCCTCGCTGGAAGGCGACGGCTGGCAGATCGCCTCGATCGGGCCGGCAGGTGAGAACGGCGTGGTGTACTCGTGCATCATCACCGACAAGGAGCGGGCGGCGGGCCGCAGCGGCGGAGGCGTCGCCATGGGTTCGAAGAACCTCAAAGCTGTCGTCGTGCGCGGCACCAAGCCGGTGCCGATCGCCGATCCCGACACGCTCAAGGCTGCGGCCAAGCACGCTCGCGAAGAGCTGCTCAGCGAGGAGTTCGTTCGCGACGAGCTCAAACCCTACGGCACCCCGAGCTTCTACGACGCGATCAGCGCACTCGGCCTGCTCCCGACGAAGAACTGGCAGCGCCAGACGTGGCCGGAGTCGATCGACAAGATCGGCCATCAGGCCTACCACACCACGCTGAAGGTCAAGCCGTATGCGTGCTCGGGCTGCCCGATCGCGTGCGGACGCGAGACCACCATCATGGAGGGGCCGTATGCCGGCGAAAGCGGTGGCGGACCCGAGTACGAGACGCTCGGCGCGTTCGGCGCGAAGTGCCTCGTCGACGACGTCAACGCCATCGCCAAGGCGAGCTACGTCTGCAACGACCTCGGCATGGACACGATCTCCGCGGGTCAGGTGATCGCGGTGGCAATGGAGTGGTGGGAGAAGGGCATCCTCACCGACAAGGATACCGACGGTCTCGATCTGACCTGGGGCAACGGCGAGATCTTCCCCGAGCTGCTACACAAGATCGCCTACCGTGACGGCTTCGGCGGGCTGCTTGCCGACGGAGCCCGGGGCGCTGCAAAGGCCCTCGGGGGAGACGCCGGGGACTACGCCATGCACGTCAAGGGCCTCGAGCTCGCATCCTGCGGCGTGGCCGGCAGCAAGGGCGAAGCGGTCTCGCACGCCGTCTCTCCACGTGGTGCGGACCATCTGCGCCCGTACGCGTCGGTGGTCGACGCGTTCGCGTATCGCAACGAGGAACTCGGCATCACCGAGGACGTCGACTTCCTCGATGACGGCAACAAGGCGTGGGTCAAGCCGTTCATGGAGCTCTCGATGGCTACGAACCAGATGGGCGTATGCCTGTTCACCGTGATCACTCTCGCGGTGCAGCCGTCTACGTGGGCGCAGCTTCTGACCGCTGCGACCGGCGAGTCGTGGACGAAGGAGGACCTGCTTCGCTCCGCCGAGCGCGTGATCGTGCTCGAGCGGCTCGTCAACGCGCGGTTCGGCTTCACGCGTGCCGATGACTCGCTACCCAAGCGACTGCTCACCGAGCCTGCGGCAGACGGTCGCGGCGAAGGCCAGGTCGTCGACCTGGACAAGGCGCTCGACAGCTTCTACACCGCGATGGGGTGGGATCTGCAAAGCGGCCTACCCACCGACGAGACGCTCCAACGGCTCGGCATGTCCGGCGTCGTGTAAGGACGCGACAGCACCGGCTCGGCCACGAAGCGCTCGGCAGCGATGCCGGGCGCTTCGCTCACACCCCCGCACTCCTCCGCATGAGCGCGACCACGGCTTCAGCAGGGAAGTGCGCGAGCAGCGCACCACAGCATGCGAGCGTGTACTCGCGATCGAGAACGCACAGCGCGTCGGCGGGCGGCAGCAGGCGGTCTCCGCCCGTGATGGGCGCCCTCGTCGCCTCGAGCGTCTCGACGCCTCCGGGCAGCCTCGTGAGCGCCCCTCCGGTGCCGATGAGGAGCCGGCACGCGGTCAGGTCGCGTCCGCGGGCCACGGTCTGGCGGCCGGTGGGCGTGTAGTGGTGCACCAGCCGCCCGGCATGCCGCTGCACCGCGGTGACCGCCGCCGTCCGTGCGAGCGTGCGTGCGGCCTCGATCGCCTCCTCGCCCTCCGGAATCGCCGGTGGCAGCTGCCCGGGGACCTCCTCGGCGTCGAGAAGCGCCGCCACATGCTGTGCGCTCACGAACGTCCCGAGGTCGCCCTCGACCGTTCGCTTGCTGTGGGGCTCGGGGTCGGTGGCGATGGCCGCGATCTCCGGCGAGCCGTCGGTCACCGAGTGCACGTCGGTGGTCGCGCCGCCCACATCGATCACCACCAGGTCGCCGACCGCCGCCGCAAGCGCCTCGGACGCCATGAGCACCGCACCCGGCGTCGGCAGTATTCGCCCGTTCACGAAAGACGCGATGCGCTCCATGCCCGGGGCGTGGGTGATGTGCTCCTCGAACGCGTCGTGGATGACATGGCGAGCAGGCAGGATATCGAGCTCGTCGACGTCGGGATAAACGTTGGAGGTCATCCGCACACGGAAGCCCGCCTCCGCGAGCAGTGCTCCGGCCTCACCGGCCACCGCTGAGTTCCCCCCGTAGACCACGATGGGCCGTGCCGACAGCGCCACGAGCCGCTCGGCGTTGTGCAGCACCGTCTCGGTGTCGCCGCCCTCCACACCGCCCGCAAGCAGGATCAGCCCCGGCCGTGCCTCCTCGATGCGGGCCAGATCGTGGTCGCGCAGCTTGCCCGATGTCTGATACTCGACCACACCGCCGGCGCCGAGCGCAGCCTCCCGGGCCGCCATCGCCGTCATCTTGTGCGTCAGTCCGTGGACCGTCATGCGCAGCCCGCCCGCCGCCGAGGAGGTGGCGAGCGTGAGCGTCGGCTCGAGCAGTCCGGTGACCGCCTCGAGCCGCTCGCGCGCCAGGTCGAGGCCGATGCCCACGTCGCCCTCGGCCACGCTCGTGGAAGCGACGCCCTGGCCGAGCAGGCGCGGCTCGGTGGCCGGCCAGCCGGAAAGGCCGGCGAACGCCGAGAGCACGGTCGTCGTCGAGCCGATCTCGGCGACGAGCACATCTATCACACGCGGTTCAGGCACCCGCTGGGCCTCCTTGCCGCTGTCGGAACGGGCCCCGGCCGACCGCGTCGCCGACACCCTCAGCGGTATGGTAGCCCACTGGGCAACTCCGTGCCGCGAGCGCCTGGACGCTTCCGCGCGCCCCCGGCCCTCAGTGTCCGCGGCGCGTGAGCATCGTCCGCCCGAGCCCCGCAAACGCTCGCACGATTCCCCGGTGATGAGCGCAGACGTTCTCGAACGCCTCCAGTACCCGGTCGACCTGTTCGTCGGTCACGATGAGCGGTGGCTCGAACCGGATCACGTTGGGGTTGTTCAGCGTGTACGCGGTGATGATGTGGTGGTCGTGCAGCAGCAGCGCGGCGATGGACGATGAGAGGTACTCGTGGCTGAGGCTCTTGGCCACCTTGGGCTCGTAGAACTCCACACCCACCATGAGGCCCCGGCCACGGACCTCCTTGATGAGGCCGGAGTCGGCCGCGATTCGCTCGACGCCCGCCTTCAACCGTTCGCCCGATTCGCGCGCCCGAACGGCCAGCTCGTCCCTCACAACGATCTCGATTGCTTTGAGCCCCGCTGCCATCGCGCGGGTATTCCCGCCGAACGTCGAGGTGTGCAGAACGCACTTGTCGCTGCTCCCGTACCCCGCCGACCACACATCGTCCGTCGCCGTGTACGCCCCGAGCGGCATGATGCCACCGCCGAGGCTCTTCGCGGTCGCGATGATGTCGGGCCGGGCGTCATCGTGCTCGACCGCGAACATGCTTCCCGTCCGCCCGAAGCCGGTCTGGATCTCATCGGCGATGAAGAGTGCTCCGTGGGCATGGCACGCCTCTTCGGCGGCCTTGAGGTAGCCGTCCGGCGGCACGATGATGCCCCCCTCGCCCTGGACCGGCTCTACGATGAATGCGGCGCACTCGTGCTGCTCCAACACGGCCGACAACGCCCCGACGTCACCGAATGGCACCTCGTGACATCCGGGGACGAGCGGGCGGAACGGCGCCTGGTACTTCTCGCGCCCGGTTACGGAGAGCGCCCCCATCGACTTGCCATGGAACGAGCCGGACGCGTAGACGAGGTCCGTCCTGCCCGTGCTGATCCGCGCGAGCTTGAGCGCGCCCTCGACCGCCTCCGCGCCACTGTTGCAGAAGAAGCTCTTCTCCAGCACCCCGGGGCTCACCGCCGCGAGCGCCTGTCCGAGAGGGCCCACCAGGGCGCCAACAGACGCCTGCAGAATGTTGGGCATCTCCTCGACGCGGCGCACGGCATCGACCACCTCCGGATGGTTGTGGCCCAGGTTGAGCGCTCCGTAGCCGCCGAGGAAGTCGAGGTACTCGATACCCTGGTCGTCGACGACGGTGACGCCGTGCGCCCGGACGAACCTCCGGTCCAACCCCACAACGCCGAAGAGCGTGCACAGTCCGGGGTTCACGAACTGCCGGTAGAGCGCAACAGACTCCTTTCGCTCCAGCCCCAGAGCGTCTTCGAGCGTGACGATCTCATGTGTTGACAACATAGGTTCCCTCCTCTATCGAGCCCGGCGCCTGCCGGCACCCGGCATCCAATCGTGGCTGACGCAGCATCGGGTACAGGGGTGGCCCGCCGTAAGGGATTCTGAACGGTTCCAGCGGCCGGTATCCAAATCGCTCGTAGAACGGGACGAGATCCGGACGGGTCGCCTCGAGATATGCGGGCATGCGCTGCGTATCGCATCGCGCAAGTACGCTCGCCATCATCCGCGAGCCGATTCCCTCTCCCTGGCGCTCCGGATCGACGCCCAGGAAGAACAGGTAGTAGTGCGGCTCCTGAGGATGATGACGCTCGATCTCGGTGAACGCAGCCAGCCTCGACGGCACGTGTCGCATCTGCATGCCGCGAATGGCCTGGCCGATGAAGCGCAGCTGCTCCCCGATGCCGACGCTGAACCTCGCCGGAGGCGTCCACATGGCCACTCCGCCGAAGTCGTCCGTGGTCCAGACCTCGCCATACGGCACCGTCAGCTGCCTCAGACACACTTCGAAGAAGCGATGCATCCCCTCGTCGTGTTTCGCGTCCGAGCGGACCACCCAGTCCACGAACGGGTCGTCTTCGAACGCCCGCGACATGAGCTCGACCGCCCGGGGGATGTCGTCGATGGCTAGCGGCACGAGCTCCCCTGCTCGCCTGCCGTCAGACGACCCTGCTCCATTCACACCGAACACCTTCTCGGTCACACACGCGTGATGCGTCCACGCTCGAACTCGACACTCGCGTGCTCAAGCCCCGGGTCCCTCCATGCACGATCCACGTTCCATCGGACGAACGGCCGGAAGACCGGCCAGTCGAGTGGACAGGTCACCGCCTCCTCGGGGCATATCGTCGCGCAGTCAAGACAGAGCACGCACTCTCTCCCCCAGACTGGCAGCATGCCGCGTTGCCATGAGATGTTGTGTGTGGGGCACTCCTTGGCACAGGTACCGCACCGCACGCACCGCGTGGGATCGGCCCTGAAGAGCCGCGAATAGACGAGGCGCGTCAGTCTCGGACCGCTCAAGAGGCGCTCGAGCGCATACATCGGGTGCGTGGGCGCATCCATCGGCCGTGGATCGGGCGGGGTATCTCCCCGCTGCGCCGCGCGATGCGCGGTGGCGACCTCGCGCCCGAACTCGAAGGCAGCGTCGAGTTCCTGTGCACTCGGATGTCCGGGAGAGAACTGGGCTCCCAGCCGCGCATAGGGATAGAAATGACCTTCTCCGCAGGAGGTGAACACTCCGATCTCTACGCCACCGGCTCTCGCCAGCGCCCGGCGCACGCGGTTGAGCCCGGCACCACGGTACGTTGCGTTGAGCGAGAGCGAACACGGGCGTGCCGTCGAGCCGCCTGAGCGCTGCGATAGCCCGGCTCACGGGGGTGGGCGGCCGGTACCAGTGCACCGGGAAACCGAACCCGATGAGATTGTAAGCCGCAGAGTCAGGTCCCGACTCGTTACGCAGATCGTGCAGGTCGCAGTCCGCGCCCTCGACCCGCAACCCATCTGCGATCCGCTCCGCGACGCGCAGGGTAGTGCCGGTGATCGTCCAGTAGAGGATGAGCGCATTCACGCGGCTCGCCTCCCGGTCGGCTATATACCCCGCTTGCGCATCGATTCCACGATGAAGCTCGCCACGTCGATGCCCTTGGTCTTGCGGCCGAAGCCGGCGTCCATGCCCCAGGAGCGCGCGAGCTCGTCGGTCACCTGCGTGCCGCCGCTGATGAGCAGCAGCTTCTCGCGCACGCCCTTCTCCTCCGCCAGATCAGCGAGCTTCTGCATCATGAGGCGGTGGATCTCACCGTGGGTGATGATCGTCGAGATGAGCACCGCCGAGGCGGCGTGCTCGATGGCCGCATCGAGCACCTTCTCGATGGGCACGCTCGTGCCCAGATACTCCACGCCGAAGCCCCACTTCTCGAGCCCGCCGTGCTTGATGTCGAGGATCTCACGCATGCCCACCGAGTGCTCGTCGTTGCCCACGGTAGCCGCGACGACCTTCAGCCCCCGCTCGTGCACGAATTCGCGGATCTCCTCGTCGGAGAGCACCTCGGGCGGCTCGGGGATGACGAGCGTGGTCGGGTCGATTGCCACGTCGAGACGGCCCTTCAGCTCGCACAGCGTTCCCTCGGCAGGGTGCATCACGCGCTTGTGGATGACCTCGCACTCGGCCAGGTTCATCGCCTTGCCGAGCTCGAGCGCAGCGGCTTCGGCCACGTCGGCCGCGGCGGGCAGGAACATCGTCACCACCACCACACCGTCGCCGGCCCACTCTACCTCGGGCTTGATGAGTCCCCGCTCGCGCAGATCGGCGGTGGTGGCCAGGCGCACGTTGACGTTGTCGGTCGGATCGAGCTCGTCGATGTAGGGGACTTTGATGTCCTCGCAGATGGTGCACCCGCCCACGAGCTCGCAGGGCGCCGCCTCGCCGTGCGCCTTCCCCCGGTACCCCTCCGGCAGGTGGTTCTCGCCGAAGTGGTGGCAGACCGGCGCCATGTAGTCGTCGGCGCGCACCACGATCGAGTCGGAGGCCACTCCACCGTCACTCTGGCGCGCGATGCCGTCGTCGTGCGTCTCGGGATACTCGCCCGAGTCCACGAAGTACGCGTCCTCGACACCGGCGAAGTACCCGCCGTCGGCGATCATCGCCTCGAGGAAGAGCACCGCGCGCTCCTTGATCTCGCGCACGCGGGCCGCAAGCTCGGGCGCCTCGCGGTCGACCTTCACCATCTCGCGCAGCCCGTCCATCCCGACGAGCGACTGCTTGGCGGTCTCTACAGCGGCAACGTTGTTGTAGTGCCACGGCACGTTGCGGCCCTCATCGGGTGTGATCGTCGACTGGATGTCCGCCGAGGTGAGGCGGGATACCAGCAGGTTCATGACGTGGCTGACGGTCGCCTCGCGCGCATCGGACTCCATGTAGCGGGTGTTCTGCTGGGCGCGCATCTTGTACTCGCCAAAGAGGTCCCGCAGCGCGATGGCGTAGGGCAGGTCCATCCGCATGCACGGCGCGGGAGGCGCGTCCGGCGGCACCGTCGAGAGCGCGATCGACTCCTTCGGCATCCCGGCAGCCTCGGAGTACGCGCAGTTGATCGCGTGCTGGACGAGCAGCTCGGGCATGACCTTCCACGCGCGCACGGCAGTGGCATTGGCGTTGTGTGCCCCGTCGATCTGCAGGATGCCTGCGGCGGCCATGATCCGTTTGGCGACAGCCGCATCGACGAAGCTGCGGTACATGTTGATGTTGCGGTAGAGCACGTTGTACTGCGGGTCCTGGTGCGCCCCGTTCACGCCCTCCTCGGCGAAGAGCACGGCCATCTCGGGCCCTGCGACCCCGCTCACGTAGGAGTGGAAGTTGATGGGCCGGCCCACCTCGTCCTCGATGAGATCGAGCGCGCGGCGCGTGAGGCGCAGCTGCTTGCGGGTGATCGCGATCCCGCCGACCCCCTCAGGCGTGCCCTCGAGCAGGCCGTCGATGTGGCTCTGGCCCGCGGTACGGATGACCATGATGTGGTCCGCGCCGTGCCAGGCAGCCATGCGCATGCGCCGGATGTCGTCCTCGGGTCGTCCCGAGGCGATCTCGGTGGTCACGACGCAGTCGGGCTGCGGGTCGATGTCCTCGAAGTAGTGCGCGGCTGGAAGCGAGACGCTACGCTCCAACGGCTTCGAAGTCTCATGGTAGGTGAACTCGTAGATCTGCTGGTCCGGCACGTGCTCGCGCCAGGTCCAGCCGCGCCGCCGCGGGCGGTAGCACTCCAGCCCCTCGAGCAACGCCTCGACGTCCAGCTTCTCGTTAAGCTTGAGCGGCGGGTCGGGGGGCAGGCGGTCGGCGCTCATCGGGCGGCACCCCACTTCGCCTCGGCGACTTCCCAGCCCTCACCGTCGGCCAGCCTGCGTGCAGCCTCAGGCGCGTCGCACTCCCACTCCTGCATGAGCACCAGCACCACGTGACCGGCGCCGTGGCCGAGCAGGCCGCGCTTCTCGCACTCGGCGACGACCGCCATGCAGGTGGGCGAGTCGATGCCCATGCGCATGAGCACGCTGCGCTCGATCGAGGGCGAGGTGTGGGTGCGGGCGAGCTCGACGAGCGGCTCGACGACCGCCCGAGCCCCTTCCCAGAAGCGCTCTTCGAGCTCAGCGTCGCTCAAGTCCACCAGGTGCTGGCGGACCTCGTGGTACGTGTCGGGCCGGACCATGCGGTTCAGACCTCCCTCAGCGTGGAAGATGTCAGGGCAATCAGATACACTCGTGGTGTATCCAATCAGTGAATCCGACAGGGGGTGGCCGATGTGGCCACGTACAAGGTGAACGTGTCGTTGCCCGAGGAACTGGTGGGCGAGATCGATGAGACAGCCGCGGAGCTCGGTCTGACTCGCAGTGGCTTCATCGCGGAGGCGAGCGCGCGATACGTTGCCGACGTGAGGAACCTCAGCGCCGAGGAGCGACGCCGCAGGGACATCGATCGGGCACTCGCCACGTTCAGGCGTATCGGCGCGAAGCTACCGCCCGGCGCAGTGGACGAGATGATCGCGCAGGTGCGGCGCGACCGCGACCGGGGTTGGCGCGGGGAGGCGGAACGATGAACCCGATGGTCGTCGACAGCTCCGTGGCCTTCAAGTGGTTGTCCCCACGCGGTGAAAGCGGCCTCGAACGAGCGGTCGAGCTGCTGTTGTCTCACCGTGCGGGCGAGCTCACCCTCATGGCACCGGCCTTTCTGCACGTAGAACTCGCCAGCTCCCTGAGGCATTCGAGGTACCTCGACCGGGACGAGACGATCGCCCTCGTCGGCGCGCTCGGTGAACTCGACATCGAGTTGATCGAGTCGACGCCGACGCGCCTCGTTGCGGCGACCGATCTGTCCTACCGTCACGGTATGAGCGTCTACGACGCGCTGTTCCTCGCACTTGCCAAGGAGCTCAGCTGTCCGCTCATCACCGCAGATCGCAAGGCATTCGCCGGCATCGACACGCCCGTGGAGATCCGGCTGCTCTAGCGTCGCGCAGCTCACCCTCGCTCACGCCCCCGCGCGCAGCCCGGCGACGATCCCCTCGACCGCCTCCGGCGTGCTGTTTGTGTCCTCGGCGAGAAACGCGATGTCTTCGGGCGTCGGCTCGTAGCCGTCGGGCGCGTGCGCGAGAGCGTTGCGCACGTAGCTGCGGCGCATTCTGCCGAGGTCCATCTCGGTCGCGCGGATCTGCTCGGGGCGCTCGGGGATGACAATCGACTTCCCCGGCACGTTCTGCCGCGGGTCGCCGGCGCGCACCTCCACGCCGCGCTCGCGGGCGAAGTTGAGCTGCGCCCAGTGGTGCTTGCCCGCGCCGGTGTACTCGGTCTCCTGCACCACCACCGTGGCGTCGCGCGGCAGGTCGCGCGCGAGCGACATCGCCGCCGCCATCGCGGTGTTGCCGGCCGGCCCCCGCTCGAGGCCCTCGAGCTTGGCGAGCGCCTCGGTCACGTAGAAGACCTCGCCCTGCGAGACGGTGAGGTAGCGGTCCATGTAGCGCAACGAGCGTGCGGCGTTGCGCGGGACGTCAGCGCGATCGGGCCAGGTCGCGAACGGCACGCCGAAACCGGTGTGACCGGTCGTGAACGACTTGCGGTTGAAGTCGGTGTCGCTGGCCATGTGTAGGCCGGAGAGGTCCACACTCGCGCTCACGATCTGCGTCTCCGTCGCACCCGCACGCTTGAGCCCGCGGGCCGTGCCGGTGGTATTGCCGCCACCCGCGTGCGTGATGACGACATGGGTAGGCGGCGCGCCGGTGCGCTCCCGCATCTCGGTGGCCAGCTCCCAGCCGAGCGTCTCGATCCCCGACACTCCGAAGCTCGAGTAGAGCGAGGCCGCGAAGTAGCCGGTCTCGTCGAGCAGTTCGAGCATATGGGCGAAGAGCTCCGGGCCCACCGTCATCTGCACGACCTCAGCGCCGAACGCCTCGCAGATCCGCGCCTTCTCGATGATCTCGGGCTGGCCGAGGTGCGTGCTGTCGAAGGCCTCCTGGCAGATGATGCACGCAAGCGACGCGCGGGCCGCCTGGCTCGCCACCGCTGCCCCGTAGTTCCCCGACGTCGCGGCGATGACGCCCGCGTAACCCTTCTCGCGAGCGACGTGGATGCTCATCGATGCGCGCCGGTCCTTGAACGAGCCGGCCATGTTGGCGGCTTCGTCCTTCACGAAGATGCGCGCGCCGTGACCGGGTTCGGCGTAGGAGCGCACGAGGTCGGTGAGGTTTCGCAGCTCGAGCAGTGGGGTCGACCCCACGCCCACCGCGGCCTGGATGGCCACGATGTCGTCGAGGGAGTAGCCGTGTGCGGCCATCATCGCCTCGTAGTCGAAAGCGATGGGGCTGCGCTCGAACTCGGCGTAGTCCATGCCGAGCGCCCGGCGCATGATCTCACCCTTGCGGGCCATGATCGCCTCGGTGCGGCCGGTCACGTCACTCACCCGCCTTCGGGTCGCCGGGGCCTCCGGCAGCCGCCGCGCGCCACGCGGCCAAGCGAGCCCGCAGATCACGCCCCACCGCAGCGATCTCGGTTGGTTGCGCACCGAAGGTGTGCGTGTATGCCGGATCGGGATCCGAAAGGCGCCCGCGCACGATGCGGCCTGTCATCGTCTCGACCTCGCACTCATCGCCGGGTGCAGTCTCGCCCAGCGCGAACCCCTTGACCCAGACGAGCAGCGGCTTGCCCGCTGTCTCCTCGGGCAGGTTCGCGGCGCGGTCGGCTGGCTCGAGCAGGACACGCTCGACCTCGACCCACTGACCGGTGCGGCAGCGGTCCGCAGACATATCGCTCTCCTTCCGGCGTCAGGCGGTCGGTGCCCAGAACCTCGGCAGCGGCAGGTCCACGACCGTGAGCAGCCCGGCGGGCGCATCGACGATAAGCGGGACGTAGTTGCCTGTGCTCGCGTAGGTGCCGATACCACCGGGGATCTCGGGCGTGTTGGCCATGTTGACCTCGGGGTCGCCGATCACGCGGATGTAGTCGCCGGTGTCCACGCCCTCCAGGTGCGGGTGGATCTGCTGCGGGTGCACGAGTTCGATTTTGAGTTCACCCTCGCTGTAGCCCCGGCCGATGTGACGGCAGCCCGCTACGTCTCCGGGTGCCACGTGCACGTGCGGAGTCGAACGCTCCACCGTGCTGACGATGGGCTCGCGGGTCTCGACGATCTCGTCGATCTCCCAGCCGAGCGCACGCGCGATGAGATGGATCGACTCCTGGAACCCGATGTGGCCGACGATCGTCCCGTCAGCGACTCCCCGCTCGAACTCCTCGACCGTCGTCCCGACTCCCTGGCTCGCCATCACGGTGGGCCCGAAGGGCGAGAGGTCGTTCACGCGCCGTGCTTCGATGCGATCGACCCGCAGGCAGACCGAGGTCCACATCACGATGAGCGCGTCGAGGATGAAGCCCGGGTTGATGCCGGTTCCGAGCACCGAGACGCCACGCTCGCGGGCGAGTGCGTCGACACGGTCGGCCCAGGCAGCGTCGGTCGCCCACGGGTACGCGAGCGTCTCGGCGATACACAGGACGTTTGCCCCGGAGCGGATGGCCGGCTCGACCTGGTCGGTGATCTCGTGCAGGTTGCTCTGGGTACAGATGCAGACCACGTCCGGCTTCGCGGCCAGCACCGCATCGGAGTCGGTGGTCATGCGGACGTCGCACTCGCAGTCGCCGAGCAGCTCGCCGACGGTCTTGCCTTCCTTGGCAGGGTTCGTGACGATCGCACCGACAAGCTCGACGTCCCCGGGGCGGTCGAGCAGGAACCTGAGCAGCCCCTGCCCCATCATGCCCGTACCCCACACGGCAACCCTGATCATGCGCGCTCCTTCCGATGGCGTATGCAGAATGCGTGGTATCTCATGCAACAATACCGTTCGCGGAGCCGGTGCGCGAGAGGTTGCGGGTGCGTTCCTACGACTTCTCGTCGTCGCCCGCTGACGCCTCGGAAGTGTCGGGGGGTGGCGGCGCGGGATCGGATGCCTTCGGCGTCCGCCCGGCGATCGCTTCGCTGAAGCGCTTGAGCCCCTCGGCAAACTCGCCCGCGGCCTTCTCGGCGGTGCGCCCCGCGTCCTTCAGGGCCGGCTTGGCCTCGTCCCACGCGACCTTCATCGCTTCCCCGGCACGCTCGGCGGCACGCTCGGCAGACTCGAGCGCCTCCTCGAGCACGCCACGGTCCGGCTCTGCCTCGTAGATACCCGAGAGCATCGCAGCATCGTGACCGTTGACACACCCGCCGCTCTCGGTGACCCATACGTACGCATTGCACCCGTCACACCATCCGGCCTTCGGCATCTGTGTGCACCCCCCTCTCGAACGGAGCCCCGGGGGGCCTCTCTCGTTCTTACCCGTTGTGGAGATGGTGTGTGAGCGGCCTTACCAGCGGGTTTGGCCTGGGGTTTGCATCTGTTTCGTGCTAGACTGTCACATTGGATTCGCCCGTGAACGCCCGGGGTAGGCGATACGGAGCGCGGGAGCATCCTTTACCGGCACGGAAGGCGCGGAATGACGGCACGGACCGGCTCTTCGTTCGCATATCGCACGTGCTCGCTGATGCTTGCAGCGGTGCTGCTCCTTGCCGCACCGGCAGCGGCCCTGGCCGAGACGACCTCGACGCCCACTCCTCAGCCCGCTCCCTCACCGGCCCCGGCTCCTTCGCCGACGCCCTCCCCGCAGGCTCCTCCCCCGCAGCAGACGCCGCGAACACCGCCGGCCGACGATGAGCCCGCCGTCGAGGTTCCCGTGGATCCCGAGACCGAACGGTTCCGCGAGGAGCTGGCTCGCCGCCAGGCACTGCTCGACGAGTTCCTTGCCCAGCTCGACGCGCTCGACCGCGAGCTCGCCATCGCTGCCGAACAGTACAACGCGGCCGTCGAACGCCTCAACGCCACCAAGCAGCGTGTCTCGGTCGCACAGGAAGACCTCGTCAACGCCGAGCAGGCCTACGAACTGCAAAACGAACTCCTCGGCAAGCGGGCAACGAGCATCTACAAGCTCGGGTCGTTCGCCGCGATCGAGCTCGTCCTCGAAGCCAAGTCGCTCTCCGACTTCCTCTCACGCCTGAAGTTCATGAACACGCTGGGCATGGCTGACGCGGAGGTCGCCAAGAGCCTGCTCGCTCAGAAGGAGCTCGTCGAGGAGACGGCGTCACGACTGGAGAACGCCGAGCACGAAGCCGAGGCTCTCGAGTTCGAGCTGCGCGCGCGCCAGATCGAGATCATGCTGCGTATCCAGGACCGCCAGCAGATGATGGCCGAGGCGCAGGGCGACCTGCTCGAACTTCTCGACAGCGAAGCGGCGCGTCGCCAGCGAGAGGAAAGCGCACTGCTCCGGCAGATCCTCTCGGGCGCCTCGCAGGCCGGCATCGTCATCGAGACCGGTTCGCCGATCGAGACCGCACTTGCGTACCACGGCGTCCCCTACCTCTGGGGAGGCGAGTCGCCGGCTGGCTTCGACTGCTCGGGTCTCGTGCTCTACGTCTTCCGCCAGCACGGAGTGAACCTGCCACACTACTCGGGTAGCCAGTTCCTCCTCGGCCAGAAGATCGCGCCCGCGGCCCTGCAACCCGGCGACGTCGTCTTCTTCGGCTCGCCCATCTACCACGTGGGCATCTACATGGGTGCTGACTACTTCATCCACGCTCCGAGGACCGGTGATTTCGTCAAGATCTCCCGGCTCTCGGCACGCAGAGACTACGCCGGTGCGCGCCGCTACAACTGGATTCCGCGCATCGACCCGCCTCAGGGCGTCGGCGACACCGGGCCGCTCGCCTCGGTGGGGCGCTGGTAGTAGGCCCCACAGACACGTTGCTTCTTGGCTGGAAGGTGCCAGCGCGCCCGTCGCTCTGGTATCGTCGTTCTACGTGCGGAGTCGATGAGTTCCGATAACGGGTGAGGTGCGGGGGCGCCGAGCTCGCGAGGGGGAAGATCGAATGCGCGACCTCGTGTTCGCCGCAATCAATGCTGCACTCGTCAAGGGTGCCCGCTACGCCGATGCCCGCATCGTCGACTCGCGGGAGCAGAAGGTCTCGGTCTCCGACGGTCGCGTGGAGGCCATCGAGTCGGGCGAATCGTTCGGAATCGGGGTCAGGGTCATCGCCGACGGGTCGTGGGGGTTCGCCTCCTCGGCCGCGGTGACCACCGAAGCCGCCGAACAACTCGGGCGCCAGGCGGTCGCCATAGCACGGGCAAGCGCGCTCGTCGCAGGAGCTCCTGTCAACCTCGCTGACGTCGGAACCTTCGACACGCGGTGGGACGGACCGTGCGAGGTCGATCCGTTCGCGGTGTCGCTGGAGGAGAAGATCGCGCTGCTCCTCGAGGCGGACGAGGCCATGCGTGCCGAGGATGCCGTCAAGCTCACCAAGTCCCACCTCGGGTTCTTCCGGGCACACAAGTGCTTCGGATCCTCAGAGGGCAGCTACATCGAGCAGACGTACACGGAGTCCGGCGGGGGAATCACCGCGGTCGCGGTCGCCGGCGGCGAGGTGCTCACCCGCTCCTATCCCAACTCGCACGGGGGCAACTGGCTCCAGGGTGGCTACGAGGTCATCCGCAGCTTCGACCTGGCCGGCCAGGCACCGCGCGTTGCCGAGGAGGCAGCGGCGCTTCTGTCCGCGGCGCCGTGCCCGCCGGGTGTGACCGATCTGATCATCGACGGCAGCCAACTCGGCCTGCAGGTGCACGAGTCCATCGGACACCCGACCGAGCTCGACCGGGTGCTCGGAGACGAGGCCGCGTTCGCGGGAACGTCCTTCCTCGGTGTGAGGGACCTCGGACAGCTCCGGTACGGCTCCGAGCACGTCACCGTGACGGCGGACGCGACCGTCGCCGGCTCGATCGGCAGCTTCGGCTTCGATGACGAAGGGGTTCCCGCCCAGCGCGACCATCTCATCACCGACGGGGCTCTCACCGGCTTCCTCACGTCGCGTGAAAGCGCGCGCGCGATCTCGCGGACGAGCAACGGGTGCATGCGGGCCGATGGCTGGAACCGCATCCCGCTCATCCGCATGACGACCGTGTCCCTCGAGCCCGGCGAGTGGTCGCTCGATGATCTCATCGCGGACACGGACGACGGGCTCTACGTCGAGACCAACAGCTCCTGGTCGATCGATGACAAGCGCCTCAACTTCCAGTTCGCCTGCGAGATCGGCTGGGAGATCAAGGACGGGGAGCGAACCCGCATGGTGAAGAACCCCAACTATACCGGCATCACGCCGAAGTTCTGGAACTCCTGTGACGCGGTCTGCTCTCGAGATCACTGGCAGGTCTGGGGGCTGCCGAACTGCGGGAAGGGTGAGCCCATGCAGGTCGCCCACGTCGCTCACGGGGCTTCTCCGGCACGCTTCCGTGGCATCCGGGTGGGGGTGGGACGATGAACAGGCTTACCGCCGATCAGGCCCGGCAGCTCGCGGCACGTGTGGTCGCCCTCACGCAGGCAGACGCCGCCGAGACGCTGGTTATCTCGGCAGACGACTCGCTCACGCGATTCGCCGACAACAGGATCCACCAGAACGTGACGGAGACCGACACACGTGTCTCGGTGCGGGCGGTCCTGGGGAATCGCCAGGGGGTCGCATCGACCAATCGCCTCGACGACGAGTCGCTGGCCGGATGCTGTGCCGATGCGGTCGCGGCCGCATCGGCAGCACCTGCCGATCCTGAGTTCCCCGGACTGCCTTCGCCGGTTCCGGTGCAAACCCCGGTCCGGGCAGCGGAAGCGGCAGCCGGATTCGGGCCGGAACAGCGGGCCGAGGTGGCGCTCGGCATCGTCAGGCAATGCTCCTCGCGGCTCATCCAGGCCGCAGGCGGCGTTGCTTCCACGCTGCAGACGGTCGCGATCGGCAACTCGCTCGGCGTGGACGTCGGGATGGAGACGACCTCTGTTCGGGCCACCGTGCTCGCACAGAGCGACCGGGGCGGATCGGGATGGGCGTCGTTCTTCGGACCCGACCCCGCCGGGCTGGTCGCAGACGCTCTCGGCGACGAGGCGGCGACGCTCGCTCAGCGCTCGGAGTACCCCGCCGACCTCGAGCCGGGCTCCTACACGGTCGTCCTCGCACCCGAAGCGGTCGCCGACATCGTCGACTTCCTCGGCTACCTCGGCTTCTCGGCGCGCTCCTTCGAGGAGGGTCGCTCGTTCCTCAGTGGCAACCTCGAAAAGCGCATCATGTCCGAGCTCGTGACCATCTCCGACAACGCGTGTGCTCCCGAGTCATTCGGGCTCGTCTTCGACTACGAGGGCATGCCCAAGCGGCGGGTGCCGCTGATCGAGAACGGGGTCGCGACAAGTGTGGTCACCGACTCCTACTGGGCTGCCAGGACAGGGCGGGAGAACACCGGACACGCGCTTCCCGCCCCCAACGCGTTCGGCCCGATGACCCTCGACCTGATGATGGGTGCGGGGGACTCGACCCTCGATGAGATCATCGGATCGGTCGAACGCGGCGTGTACGTCACCCGCTTCCACTACGTGAACGCCGAGGACCCCGTTCCGGTCACCCTCACCGGCATGACCCGCGACGGCACCTTCCTCATCGAGGACGGCGCGCTTGCCACACCGCTGAAGAACCAGCGCTTCACCCAGGGGGCTGTGGCCGCGCTGAACGCCGTGAAGGGCGTGACCAGCGAGCGCGCGTTCTTCGACGTGATGCTGGGCTCGGCCCTCGTCCCCGGACTGCTCATCGACGGCTGGGAGTTCACCGGCCAGACCGGCTGAGCGCCACCCGCCTGATCGCATCCCGGACAAGACCTGGGCCCCGGCGATCCCGCCGGGGCCCGTCTGAGGAACAGCCCGCCCTGTGGAGGGGCGCCACGGGGGCCGCTACCGGTCAGGAGAACAGCTGTCCATTCCTGACACTCACTACATCGGCATGCGCGAGCCCCGACTTGAGCCGCAGACATGGGTGCAACGCACGATCTCACGGCGCTACTGCTGCTGCGCCTCGATCATCTCCTTGACCTTCATCAGGCGTGTGAGGTTGCTGCGCTCGGCCTCGTCGAGCTTCATCCCGATGTCGCGGATGGTCTCGTCGAGCTGCGGGATGAGCACGTACTCGAGCGCGTTCACCCGCCGGCGCGTGCGTTCGATCTCCGCAGCGAGCAACTCGATGGCCTTCTCGCGCTCGGCGAGTTCGATCAGGCGCGGAGCGAGGGCCGCGAGGCCGTCCAGCGCGCTGTCGAGCACGATCGGCGTGGTGACGAGCGAGTACCCGCCCGGTACCGGCAGCTCGCCGAGGGTGAAGTGCGGCATGCGCACGCTCATCACGTTGCGCTCGCTCACCTCGATCAGGTCTTCCGGGTGTCCGCTCGCGAGCGCGGCGGCCAGCGACGCGCTCCCCGACTCGGCACGCGCGATCGCGAACGTCCCGTACGCAGCAAAGAGCTCCCGCTCGACCTTCTTGCGCATCGAGCGGCTCTCGCCGATCCGGGCAAGGAACTCCTTCATGAGCTCGTCGAGCTTGTCCTTGAGCAGCTTGTGGCCGCGCTGGGCCACCTGCCGGCGCCGGCGCAGCTTGAGCAGTTCCATGCGGTTCGGGTTCACGCGCAGCGCCGGCACGCTAGCTCACCCACTTCCAGAACGCGAACGCGACGACCGCGATCACCGCGGCCACGTTGACCGCCCTCAGGGCGACGACGGCGCGTGAGGGCTGCACGCCCATGCCCGAAAGCGCCCGCGCTCCGACGAGCTGCAGCGCGATGAGCGCGAGCAGCAGCGCCCCTACCGCTATCCACATGACGGTTGTCACGATGCAGCGGTGACCTCCCCGGCTTCAGCGGGCTTCCCGGCGGCATCGGTCGCGCCCGGCAGGTAGCGCTCGACGTACTCGTCCTTGATCCGCTTGAGCTCGGTCCGCGGCAGGAGCGTCATGAGTTCCCACCCGATGGCGAGCGTCTCCTCGATCGAACGGTCCTCGTGCTCTCCCTGCCGGATGAAGCGGTCCTCGAAGGCATCGGCGAACGCGGAGAAGGCCTTGTCCGCATCGGAGAGCGCCGCCTCGCCGAGGATGAGCGCGAGCTCCTTGGCCTGGATACCGCGTGCGTACGCCCCGAAGAGCTGGTTGGAGAGGTCGGCGTGGTCCTCGCGCGTCTTGCCCGGACCGATACCCTTCTGCTTGAGGCGCGAGAGGCTGGGAAGCACCGCGACCGGCGGGTAGACGCCGCGACGGTGCAGCGGGCGGTCGAGGATGATCTGCCCCTCGGTGATGTAGCCCGTGAGGTCGGGGATCGGGTGCGTCTTGTCGTCCTCCGGCATCGTGAGGATGGGGATCTGCGTGATCGAGCCGGCTCGGCCCTGCACGCGGCCCGCGCGCTCGTAGATGGTGGCAAGGTCGGTGTAGAGGTAACCCGGGAAGCCGCGACGACCCGGCACCTCTTTGCGCGCAGCCGAGACCTCGCGCAGCGCCTCGCAGTAGTAGGTCATGTCGGTGAGCACGACCAGAACGTGCATGTCGCAGTCGAACGCGAGGTACTCGGCGGCGGTGAGCGCCATGCGCGGGGTGGCGATGCGTTCGACGGCCGGGTCGTCGGCGAGGTTGAGGAAGAGCACCGCGCGCTCGATGGCGGCAGTCTGCCGCAGCTCGGTCATGAAGAAGTCGGCGTCTTCGAAGGTGATGCCCATCGCCGCGAACACGACCGCGAAGTCCCCCGCTCCCCCGCCGATGACCTGCGCCTGGCGCGCGATCTGGGCGGCGAGCTGGTTGTGCGGCAACCCCGAGCCGGAGAAGATCGGCAGCTTCTGCCCGCGCACGAGCGGGTTCAGACCGTCGATGCTCGAGACACCGGTCTGGATGAAGTCGTCGGGGAAGTCACGCGCGGTGGGGTTGATCGACGAGCCGTAGATGGATCGCTGCACCTCGGGCAGGATCTCGGGCCCGCCGTCCATAGGCCGCCCCAGTCCGTCAAAGACGCGCCCGAGCATGTCGCGCGAGACGCCGAGCGTCAGTCCCCGGCCGAGGAAGCGCACCTTGGTCTGGCTCGGGTTGGCGCCGCGCGTACCCTCGAACGCCTGGACGAGCACGACGTCCTCGTTGACCTCGAGCACGTTGCCGAGGCTGATCGTACCGTCCGGGTACTCGAGCTCCACCAGCTCGCCGTAGGTCACGTCGGAGACGCTCTCGACGAGCAGCAGCGGGCCGACGATGTCGCGGGTGGTCATGTACTCGCGTTCCATCTAGATCTCACCCGCCTCTCCGGCGTCCGAGACGAGCTGTGTCTCGATGTCCGACTCGATCTGGCTGAACACATCGGCCTGGTCCTCGGTGGCGTACTTCGCGCGCGCGATTCGCTCGCGCACCGGTGCCGCGAAGATCTCCTTGAGCGGCGCACCATCGGCGTGTGCCTGGATCGCCTTCTCGTGGAAGAGCAGGATCAGGCGCAGCAGCCGGTCCTGAGTCGCGAGCGAGGTGAACTGGTCGTCGTCGCGAAACGCGTTCTGCTGCAGGAAGTCTTCGCGGATGGACTTCGCTGTCTCCATGATGATCTGTTCCTCGGGAGAGAGCGCCTCGACCCCCACCAGCCGGGAGATCTCCGCCAGCTCGCTTTCGCGCTGCAGGATCTCCATGCAGGTGTCACGCCGCTGCCGGTACTCCTCACTCACGGTCTCGCGCCAGTACGGCGTGATCTTGTCGAGGTACAGCGAGTAGGAGACGAGCCAGTTGATCGCCGGGAAGTGCCGCTCGTAGGCCAGTCGGTCCTCGAGCGCCCAGAAGACCTTCACGACACGCAGCGTGTTCTGCACGACCGGCTCGGAGAGGTCTCCGCCCGGAGGCGAGACCGAGCCCACCACCGAGACCGAGCCCTGCCGATCCTCGGCCTCCGGCTTCTCGTCGAGCGGGGCGCCGAGCGTGGCCACCTTGCCGGCGCGCTCGTAGAAGGCGGCGAGCCTTGTGCCCAGGTAGGCCGGGAAGCCCTCCTCGCCGGGCATCTCCTCGAGGCGCCCGGAGATCTCGCGCATCGCCTCGGCCCAGCGCGACGTCGAGTCGGCCTGCAGGACGACGTTGTAGCCCATGTCGCGGAAGAACTCGGCCATGGTGATGCCCGTATACACACTCGCCTCGCGCGCGGCCACCGGCATGTTGGAGGTGTTGGCCACGAGTACGGTGCGACGCATCAGCGGCTGACCGGAGTACGGGTCGGTAAGCTCGGGGAACTCCATCAGCACGTCGGTCATCTCGTTGCCGCGCTCCCCGCACCCGATGAACACGACCACCTCGGCGTTTGACCACTTGGCGATCTGGTGCTGCGTGACGGTCTTGCCCGCGCCGAACGGCCCGGGGATGCACGCCGCGCCGCCCATCAGCAGCGGGAAGAAGGTGTCGATGACGCGCGTGCCCGTCACGAGCGGCTCGGCGAGTGAGAGCTTGCGCCGGTACGGGCGGGGGATACGGACCGGCCACGTCTGCATGAGCAGCAGCGGATGCTCGCCTCCGTCATCGTCGACGAGCGTACCGACCGGGTCCGTGACCGTGTACGTACCCGAAGCGATCTCGGTGATGCGGCCCCCGAGTCCCGGCGGCACCATGATGCGCAGCGCGATGACCTCGTTCTCCTGGACGATGCCGATGACGTCCCCGCCCTCGACCCGCTGACCAGCATCCACCATCGCGCGGAACGTCCAGCGCGCCTCGCGGTCGAGCCCCGGGGCGTTCACGCCGCGGGTGAGGAAGGCTCCCGCCTGTTCCCTGAGCGCGTCGAGCGGGCGCTGGACACCGTCGTAGACCGCGCCCATCATGCCCGGTCCGAGTTCGACGGAGAGCGGTGCGCCGGTGGACACGACGACGTCTCCCGGGCCCAACCCCTCGGTCTCCTCATAGACCTGGATCGAGGCGCGGTCGGCCCGCATCTCGATGATCTCGCCCATGAGGCCCTCGTCACCCACGCGCACGAGATCGTACATGCGGGAGTGCCGCAGGCCCTCGGCCACGACCAGGGGGCCGGCGACCTTGACGATCCTTCCCTGTTCGAGCTCTGCCATCTACTCTTCCTCTTCTCGGATGGGCACCGTCGTCCCCAGGGCCCTCTCGATGGCCCGTGCCAGCTTCTTCTCTCCCACGCCGCCCGCACTTCCTGCCCCCGGTATCACCGTGACCGCAGGGATCGCGGTGTCGGCAACCTCGGCGACGAGATCGTCGATCTCCTCGTAGACCGGTTCGGTCACGAGCACGACGCCGTACTCCCCGCTCGTAAGCCGGGGCCACAGGTCGCGGGCCTCACCTGGCGAGGCGAGAGCGAAGACCGCGAACCCGAGGGGCCGAAAGCCCCCGACACTCGAACGGTCACCGACCACTGCCACCTTCGCCGCAGGCATTTCACGCCACCTCCCTCACGCGCTCGCGGAGCCGTTCGACCGGCACGCGCGAGAACGTGCCGATGATGACCGTCTTGAGCGCAGTGACCTCGGCACGGCGTGCCAGCACGTAGCCCACGACCGGATCGGGCCCGATCGAGGTCACCCGGTGGATGCGGACCTCGCGCGCCACGAGGGCGTCGATGGCGACGTCGAGCCGTGCTGGGTCGGCGAGCACCTCGGGCTCGATGCGCCGCAGAGGTGGCAGGGCCGCGATCCGCGCGATCCCCTCTTCGACGGGCAGCCGGTAGAGCGTCACGAACGTCGATGTCCGGATGGTTCCGCCAGAGACGAGCGCGGGCTCGACGTCGGCGACCGGGACGCCGCGGATGCGGCTGCGCACGAACGCACGCACGTTGCCCAGATCGGCTTCGAGCGACATCAGGTGGCGCACGAAGCGGCTGCCCGACTGGTGCGCGATTGCGGAAAGCGAGGTGAACATCTCCCGGTCTACCGCGGCCTCGACCTCGTCGGGCGGCAGGTTCCCGTCCTCGTCGGCAAGCGCCGTGCGGATACGGGTCTCCGCTTCCCTGACGCCCGAGGGCAGGCGATCGGCAGGTCCGGCAAAGACCTCGGGTGACACGCTCCCGAGAGGTGTGAGTAACCCGTCTGCCGGGATCCCGAGTGCCTCGGCTTTGAGGCGCGCCTTGAGGTTCTCGAAGTCGTGCCGTACCCGGAAGTACGCGACGATGGGTCCTGGCAGGTTGGCGTGCTCGAGGAAGTCCTCGTACAGGTCGACAAGGGAGGCATCCAGCGCCTGCTCCACGTCATCGGGGGTGCTCGCGCCCTCGAGGTAGCCCGCGTAGACGGTGTCTGCGAGGATGCGCCGCTGGCGATCGAAGTCGCGCGCGTCGAGCAGGCGCTCGAACGTGATCGGCCCGAGCAGGTTCGTCTCGAGCACGCGCACGCGACCCACGGCGAAACCGTAGCGCTTCGGGTCGGCTATGACGCGCAATCGCGTCACGTGGCCTCCTCGGTCCCGTGGTGGTGCACGGTCTCGGTGGTCGCATGGCCGGCCGCGGCCCCGTCGTCGCCGAAGAGCGCCTGCGTGACGACCGCGACCAAGCGGTCACGGTGTGATGCGACGAGCGACCGGGCGGACACGACGACCTTCACACGGTCGCCCTCGATGAGCACGCCCCGGTCGATCGCGCCGGTCACACCCCGGATGTTGACCTTCGCGCCTGCCGCGGCGAGCGCCGGCCCCAGCGAGACCCCGAGGCGCGCGTGGTCACCCTGGCCCACGGAGAGCGTCTCGCCACCCCGGGCCACGCCTGCGACCTCGGCAGCTATGAACGCCGCGTACTGCTCGGACGGCAGCGACTCGAGGTGTTCGACCACCTCGGCGAGTACGCGCTCGACGAGCTGGCGCTTGGCAGCGAGCATGTTGTCCCGTGCGGCGAGTCGGGCTGTCGCCAGTCGCGTGCGCGCGGCTGCCTCGGCTTCACGGGTCGTGTGCTCGACCAGCGCGTGCGTCCGTGCGCGGGCCCGCTCCTGCGCGTCGGTCCGCACCGCGTCTGCGGCCTGTTCGGCGGCGCCCAGGATCTGTGCCGCCTCGGCGACCGCGTCCTCCTCGATCCGCTGCAGTATGTCGGCAAGTGCCACGGCGACCTACCCGGCGATGAACAGGAGCATGAGGATGGTCACGATGAGGGAGAAGACCGCGTAGGTCTCCACGAGCGCAGGGAAGATGAGCGCCTTGCCTGCATCCTCGTCGCGCCGCGCGACCATGCCGGCCGCTCCGACCGCCGTCGCCCCCTGGTAGATGCCCGAGACCAGGCACAGGAACGCCACGGGCATGCAGGAGAAGAAGATGCGCAGTCCCTCGTGCGCGGTGACGTCCGCCTGGCCACCGAAGAACCCGAAGAAGATGAAGACCAGCAGCGCGGTGATGAAGCCGTAGATGCCCTGGGTTCCGGGCATAGCCGCGAGCGGGAGCACCTTGCCGAACTTCTCCGAGTCCTCGGCGATGATCCCGGTCGCGGTGTTGCTGATCGACGTGATACCGATGGCCGAACCGACGCCTCCTCCGATCGCGGCAAGCGCCGCCCCGAAGTACGCCCACTCGAACCCCGTCATGCCAAGGATCAGGTCGTCCACGTCTACGCTCCTCCTTCCGGCGCACCCGGGTCCGGGTGCAGCACCACTGACTTCGTGCGAGGAGCAAACGGCGCGAACGAGCGTCCGCCGCCCTCGTAGAACTTGCTGAAGAACTCGACGAACTGCAGGCGCGTCGGGTGAACGAACGCGCCGAGCAGGTTGATCACCACGTTGAAGGTGTGGCCGACGATCAGGATGAGCGCGGCCGCGAGGAACCCGACCCCGAACGGGATGTCGGAGACGAGCCCGGCGAGCCGGTTCATGACGTCGCCGACGAGCAGGCTCGCAAGTCCGAGAGCCGCAAGGCGCGTGTAGGACAGGAAGTCCGACGCGTAGCCGACCAGGCCGTACAGGCCGAGCAGGCCGGTCCCGAACCCGAACAGGGTGGCCTTCACTGAGCGCTGTACGAAAATCGTCTCCAGCATGCGGCCCTTGAAGACGACTGCGAGACCGAATGCAAGCGGGAGCAGCCATCCGATGACCGCAGGAACCGCGATCGCCACGCCGAGCGCCGCGAAAAGCGCGATGGTGCTCAGGTCAACGAAGACCGCACCGGCGCGGTCACCGGCCTGCCAGCGACGGTACGCGCTCGTGACGACCCCGAGCGACACGTGAACCACGCCCAGCGCGACCGAGACGAGCAGCAGCGTCATGACCTCTTCGAGGGGGTCGACGAGCGGCCGGTAGCGCAGGAACGCCGGGAGTGACTCCTCGGAGAGCGCGAAGTAGCTGCGCGTGGCGACCCCCACGAGGATGGAAGCTACGCTGCCGAGCATGAGCAGGTCCATGAACTTGCGGACACCGGGTGCGACGTCGAGGCGGTTCTTGATCAGCCAGACTGCCGTACCGAGCATCAGCCCGTATCCCACGTCGCCGATGCACATCCCGAAGAACAGGAAGAAGAACCCGGCGAGCAGCGGCGTCGGATCGACGTCGCCGTAGCGCGGACGGCCGTACAAGTCGGTGAGCACCTCGAACGGGCGCACGAGCGGCGGGTTCGTAAGTATCACCGGCACCCGGTCTCCCGGGGCGGGCTCGTCGAAGGTGACGTCCACGTCAGCCTGAACCGGTCCGAGCGCGGCCAAGAGGTTCTCTCGTTCAACTTCGGCGATCCAGCCGCTGACCAGAAAGGCCCGCTCGGTACCGGCGAAGTCGGCGCGGATCTCCTCGGCATCACGCTGCGAGAGCAGCGCCTGCACGAGAGCGACCGCATGCGAATGGTCAACGGCGGCCAGTTCGGTCGCCCGGGCGACGATCTTGTCATGCTCTGCGTCGAGCGCCTCGAGCATCGCCGAGGCACGGGCACGCTCCTCGGCAGGGTAGTCGTCCAGACCCGGGAAGCTCACCTCGATAAACTCGGTGAGCGACAGGGTGGCCCTGACCTCGTCGAGCGAGTCGACGTGAGCCATGACTACCCACGCTTCACGCAGTGCCGACTCGCCGACCTCGGCTACGGACACGTCGGTCACGGCCTCGCGGAGCGACTGGCGAACCCCTTTCGATGCCGACAGCGGCACCGTCCCGGTGAAGAGCACGACGTGCTCGGTGCCCTTCCATTGAGAGATCTGCAGGTGCAAGTCTTCCCACGGTGCCAGATCGTGGACGAGGGTGTGCAGGCGGGTGCGCTCACGCTCGATGACTCCGAGCCTCTCGGCCATCAGGTCACACTCGCCGCACAGCTCGCCGAAGGATTCGTCATCGGCGAGGTGCTCGAACTCGGATACCGAGAGATGCACCTTCTCGGTCACGAACGTCGAGAACGGTGCATCCGACGTGTGGAACCTGCCGAGGAAGTCCCGGACGAACGCAGCCCGCGCGACCCGCTCCTCCAGCACGTTCAGCCGGTCCTGGTCGGGCTCGAGTGCGCCCACGGCGTCCAGGGGCACCTCGCGGACCTCGACCTCGACGACACCGGAGCGCTGCAGAAGTCGCACGGTCTCGTCGAGTACAGCCACGTGGCCGATGACCGAGACCTTCTGCATCCGGGCTATCGCCACGGCGCACTCACCGTCCCAGGTTCTCGAGCGCAGCGCGCACGGCGGCCTCGATACGCACCTCGGTCCTGCGGAGGAACTCGGCGAGATCGTTCTCGGAGTCGGCCGCGATGCGTGCAGCCTCCGCATCGGCCTCGCGCAGAATGGCCACGGCAACGGTCGCCGCCTCTTCGGCCGCCTCGCGCTGGGCCGCCGTCACGATCATCTCGGCCTCGGCCGCCGCCTCGATGCGCATCTCCCGGGCCCGCACACGGGCGTCGGCGACGGCGTGGCGCGCGCGCTCCTCGGCGTGCAGGATCTCCTCGAGTTTCTCCATGCGAATCCAGGTCCCCTCGGCCATGCGTGGATGATGGCGATTGTAGCACCACGGAGATGCGGGCACGCACTACCCGCGCTTGTCCGCGGGGCGGGCTTGAAGGGCCCTGCGTGCTATACTTGCCGCCGACATGTCGCCGTCATACCCCCTTCGCCATGCCACAGAGAACCCCTGCACCCCTCCTCCATACTCCCCGCTCGGTCACGCGTGCGCAGAGACGCCACCGGGGCCGGGGTAACCGCAACGCCGTCCTGGCAGTACTCGCTCTCGCAGCGCTCCTGGCAGGTGGCGCTTTTCTCGTTCAGGATGCCCTCGGTCCGCGTACCGGCACCGGCGGCTCCACGTCACCCGCAGCCGGATCCGAGGCCACTGCCACGCCCGTGCCCGCCGCCACGCCCGCGGAGCCTCCCGCGCCGAGCCTTCCCGCGACACTCACCGTGGCTGCCGTCGGCGACATGCACTTCGACCGTCGCGTCAAAGAGCTCATCGGGAGCGAGGGCGGGCTGGCACCGCTGAAGTACGTGACGGACCGGCTGGCTGCCGCAGACGTTGCCGTGGGTAACCTCGAAAGCCCTCTCTCCAACGGTGGGACCCCCTGGCCCGACAAGGACGTGCGCTTCCGCGGCGACCCCCGGGGCATCGAGGGCCTTGTGGCGAGCAACTTCACCTTCCTGTCGCTGGCGAACAACCACATCCTGGACTACGGCACCGAGGCGCTCATGGACACGGTCACCGCTCTCGACCTCGCGGGAATCGGCTACGCAGGCGCGGGGATCGACCGTGCGGCCGCGTGGAAGCCGGCGGCCGCGACGTACGGAGACACGACCGTCGCGTTCCTTTCGTTCAGCCACATCCTGCCCGTAGGCTTCATCGCGGGCGAGGATCGTGCCGGCCTGGCTCCGGGACGGACCGACATGGGTGCGGTGGCCGAGGCGATCAGCGCGGCCAAGGCCGAGAACGACTACGTGCTCGTCGCCTTCCACTGGGGCGTCGAGTACGTCGACGACGCGAACGCCGACCAGGTACGCGATGCCCGGGCCGCCATCGATGCGGGTGCGGACATGGTCCTCTCCCACCACCCGCACGTCATCCAGGGTGTCGAGTTCTACAACGGGGGACTGATCGCCTACTCGCTCGGCGACTTCGTCTTCGACCACTACTCGCGCAAGACCGGCGAGGCCTTCATACTCGAGGCCGACCTCGGACCGCACGGGATCGCGAACGTGCGAGCGGTGCCCGTTTACCTCTACCAGATCGGCCAGCCCAAAGCCGTGACCGGCCCGGAAGCCACCGGCATCCTCGAGCGGCTCGAACGCATCTCGAGTCCACACGGCACCTCCGTCGTCATCGAGGGCGACGTCGCGCAGGTATTGCCGTGACGGACCTCACTCCCATGTCCACGTGCGAGTGCGACGAATATGCGACTGCGGGGGCATCGCGTGCGGAGCAGTCCATCCGCGACGCCGTCTGCGCATCGCGTCGGGCCCGGCAGCGAGCGGCTCGCGAGCGGGCGAAGCGCCAGCGCCGGGCCATCCTCGTAGCCGCATCTGTCATCGCCGTGTTCGCCATCGGATGGAAGACGGTCTCAACCGGCACCACCGCAGCACTGACCGATCTGGTGACGCCGTCCACCAGGCCCTCGATCCTGGCTGCCTCGGCCGCGCCGGACGAGCCCGTGGGGCCCGCCACCCCGCTCTTTGCCACGTACCGCTCTCTCGATCTCCATCTCTCCGTCGCCGAGGAGGACCTCACCGAGCTGGCGTTCCACCAGGCCGCCGGCCCCAGCGCGCTGCCGATGGAATCACTCCTGCCCGACGCCGACCCGGAACTCGCCGATCACAAGCGCGGCACGAGCAGGGCGATCCCCCAGCGCGATCCCGACGCCGAGGAGCCCGCGGTTCTTACCGGTGAGGTCATCCGGATGTGGCGCTCGAACAGGACCGGCGCGCCCAACACCGCCGCCGACATCGGGGCGGCGGCCGGAGCAGCCGTCTACGCCCCGGTGGACGGGACGGTGATCGAGGTCAAGCCCTACCTGCTCTACGACCTCCATGAGGACTTCGAGATCCACATTCAGCCGATGGGCTGGCCCGAGATCGACCTGGTCATCATCCACGTGACCGATCCCTCGGTCGCTGCCGGCGAACTCGTCGTGGGTGGCGTGACCCGCATCGCATCGGTGCGGCTGCTCTCCGACAAGGTCATCCACCAGCTGGCCGACTACACGCCCGACGCCGGCGATCACATCCACATGCAGCTCAACCGCGTCGAGGAGCCGGGGGCCACCGAAGGGGCCGGCGAGTCGTAAGGCATGCGGATCACGACCCCGCGCGGCGCACGAACCCCCTGAAGCGGCGGTCGAACTCGAAGCGAACGAGCCTGACCTTGCGCCCGCACCCGCTGCACTCCAGATCGATGTCCATGCCCACGCGGGTCACGACCCACTCGTTTGCGCCACACGGGTGGGGCTTCTTCAGGCGAACGACGTCGCCGAGTGCTACCGGGGTGATGGGTACGGCCACGCGCTCCTCCTCACAGACCCGCCTCGCATGCGCACGAAAGACAGCGGTGCACGGTATATGCGAGTATAGCCGCACACGCCAGCGTACCGAAGGGAGCGATCGCATGCGCACCCCGGCCATTCTCTCGGTCCTCGGCGAAGACCGCGTCGGTCTCGTCGCCGCCATCTCCCGCGTGCTTGCCGATGCCGGTGCCAACATCGAGGACATCAGGCAGACCATCATCGGCGGTGTGTTCTCGATGACGATGCTCGTCACCGTCGACGAGGACGCGACGCCCTTCGACGAGCTGCAGGCCCTCCTGGCTGCCGCCGGCGAAGAGATAGGCGTGCAGGTCACGTTCCAGCGGGAGGACGTCTTCCGCTTCATGCACCGCATCTGACGCCCGCCCGGACGGGAGCGAACCATGCTGAACATCTCTCCTGAGGAGATCGTCGAGACACTGCTGATGATCACGCAGCAGAACCTCGACATCCGCACCGTGACGCTCGGACTCTCGCTCGAAGACTGCGCCGATGAGGACCTCAACGTCATGTCGGAGAAGGTCTACCGTGCCGTCACCGAACGGGCCGAGCGCCTTGTGCCGGTCTGCGACGCGATCAGCCGGGAGTACGGCATCCCCATCGTGAACAAGCGCATCGCGGTCACGCCGATGGCCCAGCTCGCGTCGGCGTGTCGCGACGCCGACGTCACACCGCTGGCAGAAGCACTCGACCGGGCTGCGCGCGAGGTCGGTGTCGACTTCGTGGGCGGGTTCTCGGCACTCGTACACAAAGGCACCGGGGACGGCGACGCCCGCCTGATCGCTTCTATCCCGCACGCGCTCTCGACCACCGAGCGGGTCTGCGCCTCGGTCAACGTGGCCTCGACGCGCGCCGGCATCAACATGGACGCGGTCCTGCGTATGGCGGAGGCCATCAAGGAGACGGCCGCCCTCACCGCCGAGCGTGACTCGTTCGGCTGCGGCAAGCTCGTCGTCTTCAGCAACATGGTCGAGGACAACCCCTTCATGGCGGGAGCGATGCACGGCGCGGGCGAGCCCGACGCGGTCGTCAACGTCGGCATCTCGGGCCCCGGCGTGGTCCGGGCCGTGGTCTCGGCCCTGCCCGAGGACGCCGACCTCACCTCGGTTGCCGAGGCCATCAAGGCCACGGCCTTCAAGATCACGCGCGCCGGTGAGCTCATCGCACGCGAGGCGGCACGCCGGCTCGGCGTCCAGATGGGCATCGTGGACCTGTCGCTCGCGCCCACCCCCGCCGAGGGCGACAGCGTCGCCGATATCATCGAGGCGATCGGCGTGAAGCGCTGCGGCGGACCGGGAACCACCACCGCGCTCGCGCTGCTCAACGACGCCGTCAAGAAGGGCGGCGCGATGGGCACGTCAAGCACAGGGGGGTTGTCGGGCGCGTTCATCCCGGTGTCCGAGGACGCAGGAATGGTACGTGCCGTCACGGACGGAGCGCTCACGCTGGAGAAGCTCGAGGCGATGACCAGTGTGTGCTCGGTGGGCCTCGACATGATCGTGGTCCCGGGCGACACGCCCCCAGAGACGCTGGCCGCGGTCATCGCCGACGCGTGCGCGATCGGCGTCATCAACAACAAGACGACCGCGACGCGGCTCATACCGGCAGCAGGCAAGTCGGTGGGGGACACCGTGGAGTACGGCGGGCTGTTCGGCGCGGCACCCGTGATGTCGGTGAACGGGTGGGCCGGCACGAAGCTCATCCGGCGCGGCGGACGTTTCCCGGCCCCGCTCGGCAGCCTCAGGAACTGACGGGCGGCTAGATCCCCACCGCTTCGCGGAACGCCCGCACCTGACGGCGCGCGACCGGGATCTGCGTCTCATCGCGGTCCGCGGCGACCACGACGTACGCTCCCTCGGCCCGCAGGATCTCCCGCACCTTGTTGAGGTTGATCATGTAGCTGCGGTGGATCCGTGTGAAGTACTCCCTGCCCAGCCGGTCCTCGAGCTCCCCGAGGGTGAGGTCGACCAGATACTGGTTGTCGTCGGTGTGCGCGTAGGTCGACTTGTTGCGTGCCGACAGAAAGACGATGTCGTCGATGGAGAGCAGGATCGTACGCCCTCCCTTGCGGACCGCAAGCTTGCGCAGATCGCCGTCGGCCGAGCGCGACGTCTCTCCCATCATCCTCCGGCGACCCAGAGCGAGGCTCTGGAGGCGCGCCGAGAGCTCCTGGAGGTTGAAGGGCTTGGTGACGTACTGTTGGACTCCCTGCTTGAACGCGAGGATCTTCGCCAGGTCCTGCGTCTTTCCGGTGAGCATGATCACGGGGATGTCGGCGGTCTCGGGGCTGCCTCTCATCTCCATCAGCGCCATCCAGCCGTCGACCTTCGGCATCATGATGTCGAGGATCACCACGTCCACGTCTTCTACATCGAGCGTCTCGATGGCCTCGGCACCGTCTCTCGCCGAGAGCACGCGTATCCCGTCGAGCTCCAGTCCCGTGCGTATCATCTCGACGAGGGCATCGTCGTCATCGACAACCAGGACAGTCACGCTATCGTTCACCGGCAGACCCCTTGAATCGGCGGTGGGCGGCGGTCTGGCCGCCGCAAATGAGGAGTACCACCCATCGGCGGTTACTACCGATAGTACCCCAGATTCTGCCCTTCAGACCGCGCTTGAGCGCTCGGACAGCCAGCGATCCATCGCACGCGCCGAGGTCTTACCCGCCCCCATCGCCAGGATGACTGTCGCCGCGCCCGTCACGATGTCGCCACCCGCGAACACACCGGGGATGTTCGTCGCGCCCTCGTCGCCGGTGAGCACGTAGCCGCGGCTGGAGCGCTCCAGATCGGGTGCAGCTTGCGCCAGCAGCGGATTGGCCCGCGTGCCAACCGCAACGATCACGATGTCGCAGTCGATCTCGAACTCGCTGTCCATCACGCACACCGGCGCGCGGCGTCCGCTGTCGTCGGGCTCGCCGAGCTCCATGCGCGTCGCCACCAGACCGGTCACGAAGCCGTCGCGACCGAGGATCTCCGAGGGCGAGCAGAGCATCTTGAACTCGACACCCTCCTCGCGCGCGTGGTGCACCTCCTCGCGCCGTGCGGGCATCTCGTCTTCGGTGCGGCGGTAGACGAGGAAGACCTCCTCAGCGCCGAGCCTAAGTGCCGTGCGCGCCGAGTCCATCGCGACGTTGCCTCCACCGATGACCGCGACCTTGCGCCCACGGGCGACCGGGGTGTCGGACTTCGGGAACTCGTAGGCACCCATCAGATTCACGCGCGTGAGGAACTCGTTTGCCGAGTAGACGCCGTTCAGATTCTCTCCGGGCACGCCGAGGAACACCGGCAGCCCGGCTCCCGAGCCGATGAAGACCGCGTCGTAGCCCTCCTCGGTCATCAGCTCCTCGAGCGTGTAGGTGGCGCCGATGACCGCGTCGGTGACGATCTCGACGCCCATCTCGGTGAGCATGAAGATCTCCGCCTCGACGATGGCCTTGGGCAGGCGGAACTCGGGGATGCCGTAGGTGAGCACGCCGCCCGGCGCGTGCAACGACTCGAAGATGGTAACCGCATGCCCCAGACGGGCGAGCTCGCCCGCACAGGCAAGGCCGGCAGGACCGGAGCCGACGACCGCGCAGCGGAAGCCGGTGGGCCCGGCGATCTCAGGGACGCAGCGTTTCTCCAGCTCGCAGGCCAGATCGAAGTCACCGAGCCAGCGCTCGAGGCGCCCGATGGCGACCGGGTCACCCTTCTTGGCGAGCACGCACGCGATCTCGCACTGCTCCTCCTGCGGGCAGACACGCCCGCACATCGCCGGCAGGGCATTGCGCTCCTTGAGCACCGCGACCGCTTCGTGGTACTCGCCGTCGATGATATGGCCGATGAACGACTTGATGTCGATGTTGACCGGGCAGCCCTCGATGCACGTCGCGTTGCGGCACTGCAGGCACCGCGCCGCCTCGGCACGCGCCATCTCCTCGGTGTAGCCGAGTGCGACCTCGTCGAAATCCTGTGCACGCTCGGCAGCACCGCGCTCGGGCATCGGCGTGCGCGGTGCGCGCGAAGGACGATGGCGTGGCTTCTCGGCGGGACCGGCGGCGCCGGCGTCGGGCTCTACTGGTGGCATGAGCACCCCCTCGAGTAGTCGGCATCGGCCGCGCGCTCATCGTCGACGTAGACGCGCTGCCGGCTCATCAACTCCTCGAAGTCGACCTCCCAGCCGTCGAAGTCCGGACCGTCCACGCAGCCGAACTTCGTCTCGCCGCCCACACTCACGCGGCACGCTCCGCACATACCGGTACCGTCGACCATGATCGGGTTGAGCGAAACCGTGCAGGGCACGTCGTGCTCCCGTGCCGTCGCCGCGCAGAACTTCATCATGATCGCCGGCCCGATGGCCATTGCATGGTCGATCTCACCGGCCTCGGCAAGGCGCTTGAGCGGTGCAGTCACCAGACCCTTCTCGCCGGCCGAACCGTCGTCGGTCACGACGAGCAGCTCTTTGAGCGGCAGCGCCTCGAACTCCTCGCGCAGGATGAGCAGGTCCTCGTTGCGCGCGCCCAGCACGACCGTCACCTCGTTGCCGGCATCGGCCATCGCGCGCGCGACCGGATAGGCGACCGCCGCCCCCACGCCGCCACCGAGCACGGCGATGCGGCCCACGTCTTCGACGTGCGTCGGTATGCCGAGCGGACCCACCACGTCAGCGACGCTGTCGCCGACCTCGAAGTGGGAGAGCTCGTGCGTGGTCTTGCCCACTCTCATGAAGATGAACCGGATCCAGCCTCCCTCGGCCGACCAGTCCGAGAAGGTGAAGGGTACCCGCTCGCCATGACCCGTCGTGCGCATGATGAAGAACTGCCCGGCGCGGGCCTTGCGAGCGACCCGTGGCGCACGCACGCCCATCTCGAACACGGCCTCGGAAAGCTGCCGTTTGTGGACTATCTCGAACATCAGACCTCCTGTAGGGCACCGCTCGGGGCGGCTGGATGTCGCACTAGTATACTAATCGTCGACCGTTCGTCACCCCGCCGAGGAGACCCGTGCCGCGCCAGCTGTGGACCATCGTCACGACCTGTGCGGTCCTGCTGGCTGCGCTGCTGCTCACAGCCTCATGCACGCGTGCCGACGAGCCGCTTCGCGAAAGCCGGGAAGCGCTGGGTACCGTCGTCGCGATCGCTGCGTACGGCCCCGATGAGACGGCGATGCGAGCGCCCGTCGATGCCGCGTATGCGGCGATGGAGGCGGTCGAGGCCGAGCTCGATGCGCACGACCCGGACTCGGCTATCGGACGCGTGAACGCGGCCGCCGAGCCCGCGCTCGAGGCGCTGCCTCCCCGAGCGGAGGCGGTACTCGACGCGATCTGCTTCCTCGAGGTGCGCGAGTGGTTCTCGCCGCAGCTCTGGGCGGCGACCGCGGCGTGGGACTTCGAGGAGGGCGGGAGCGTCCCGACACCTGCCGGGCTCCAGTCCGCGCTTGCAGACGGCCGCTGGGACTTCGGCGGTGCGGCAAAGGGTCTCGCGCTCGATGAGGCAGCGCTGGCTCTCGGCGACAGCGGCACGATCGACGCTGCGCTCATCTCCTCGGGTAGCACCACACTCGCGTTCGGAGAGAAACCCGACGGAGAGCCGTGGCGCATCGGCATCGAGGACCCGCGAGACCCTGCCGCGGTCATCACCACGGTCGAGGCCGGAGGCGACATCACCGTGTCGACCTCGGGCGATTACCAGCGGTACTTCGAGCGCGACGGCGTCCGCTATCACCACATCCTCGACCCTGCGACCGCTCTGCCCGCACGCGGGCTGCGCTCGCTCACCGTCGTCGGCGACATCTCCGGCCTGGATTCCGACATCCTCTCGACCGCGCTGTTCGTGGCAGGCCCGGACGCGGCGATCGCGTACGCGGAGGAGCACGGGTTCGGGCTCGTGCTCGTCGACGACGAGGGCCGGACACGTATCGTGCCCGGCCCCCAAGGGGCGCCGTGGAACATCGTCATCGAGGGCGCCGAATGACCCGCCAGCGTTACCCGTCGATGAAGCTCTTGGCGAAGTCGTACACGAGCGGCATCTCGTAGACCTCGCCCTTCAGTGCCTTGAGGATCGCGAGAATCGCGAACACGAAGGCGACCAACCCGACGATCCAACCGACCACCGGGATCCATGCAAGGCCCCATACGACGACGTTGAGCACGAGCGCCTGAACGGCGTGTGCCCGCGAGAACCGCTGGGTCTTATAGGGGTCGATGAGCAGTGCGACCAGGGCAACGATGAAGAACAGGTATCCGAGCACCGCCAGCAGCTTGGTCGTGCCATCGACCTCCGCGGCGGGTTCGGGTGACGGTGGCGCCGGCGGCGCAACAGGAGTCTCGTCAGACATGGGATCCATCCTCTCGCTTCTCAGTGGAGCGGCCCCTCACCGCTCCGGTCCGGGCACCCGTTCGTGCCCTCGGATTGAAATATACCCGTGTGCCCTGCTAGTATCTTTCTCGACCTGCGCCTTCCGGGGCGAACTGCCGATACACATCATAGAACCGCCCACCGGAGGTACTACAGCCATGCATCGCGGCCGCGCATATCTCGCGTCTCTCCTCGTCTTCCTCTTCGTCCTCTCCTCGGTATCCCTCGCCCCCGGAGTGACGCGCGAGGACATCGAGGCCTCCCGACAACGGGCCGAGCAGGCCCGCGAAGCCGCCAAGGCGGCCGAGGAGCGCGCTTCCGAGCTGCGCAAAGAGACCGAGGCGCTCGACAAGACCATCAGCGAGATAGGTGGTCAGATCCGCGAGCTCGACCCCCAGATCGCCGAGGCGACCGCCCGGACACAGCGACTTCTCGGCGAGGTCCGCGATCTGGAGGCGAAGGTCGCCGACAAGGAAGCCGAGATCGCCGAGACCGAGGCGGAGTACGACTTCCAGCAGGAACTCCTGAACGAGCGGATGACCACGACGTACAAGCAGGGCACCTTCTTCTACTTCGATCTTCTGCTGGACGCCAAGACCATCAATGACCTCATCACGCGAACGACACTGGTCCAGCGCATCATCAGCTCCAACAACGACATGGCGGTCCAGCTGATACACACCGGCAAGCAGCTCGAGTCAGCGCGCGCCGAGCTGGAGCGTGCGTTGCAGACCGCGGCGCAGAAGCGCGCGGAGGCCGCAGCGGTCGAGAAGAACCTCCGTTCGATGCGCTCGCAGCGCCAGTCCGCGCTCAACGGCCAGAAGGCGGCACAGAACCAGAAGTCCGCGCTGATGCAGGCGAGCGAGAAGGATGCCGAGCGCTACAAGCAGCAGGCCGAGGAGGAAGAGGCGGCGGCGCGGCGCATGGAAGCCGAGCTGCGTGCCGCAGCTTCGCGCGGTTCCGGACAGTACCAGGGCGGCGTGATGGCCTGGCCCGTACCGGGCGGCTCGCTGAGCTCGGCGTACGGCTGGCGGACGCATCCGATCTTCGGTTCGCGACGGATGCACCACGGGATCGACATCAGCCGGGGCGGAGGAACGATCGTCGCAGCCGGTGACGGCACCGTGATCCGGGCGAGCTACGGGTGGAACGGCGGCTACGGCAACATCATCGTGATCGACCATGGCGACGGCCTCACGACCCTGTATGCGCACATCCTGGACGGAGGCCTGAAGGTCTCGAACGGCCAGTCAGTCACGAAGGGTCAGGCTATCGCACTCGTGGGGTCGACCGGCTATTCGACCGGCCCGCACCTGCACTTCGAGGTCCGCGTCAACGGCGCGTCGACCAACCCGATGGCCTACGTGCAGTAGAACCCCGGCGTCTCCGCCCGACTCGGGCAGCTGAACTCACGCAGCACGCTACTCGCGCGTGTTGAACTCGTTCATCGCCGAGGCGACCCCGTGCTCGATGATGTGCAACACCGCCTGCTCGCCGAGCACCACGGCCTCTCCGAGCTTCTCGGCCGCGATGCGCCCCATGGGCTCGAGCACGTAGTCGGCGGGGTCCTGGCGCCCGGGGGGGCGCCCGACACCGATCCGCACCCGCAGGTACTCCCCGCTGCCGAGCCGCTGGTGCAGCGAGCGCAGGCCGTTGTGGCCGCCGTGCCCGCCGCCGGACTTCACCCGGATGCTTCCCTCGGGAAGGTCGATATCGTCGTGCACGACGATCAGCCGCTCGAGCGGCACCTCGTAGTGGTCGACGAGGCGGCCGACCGGACTGCCGGAGACGTTCATGAATGACTGAGGCTTGGCGAGCACCACGTCGGCATCGCCCGCCCGGACGACCGAGGTCCTCGCGCCGGCCTCGTCCTTCCAGTAGGCGGCGCGGAGTTCCTCGGCAAGGTGATCGACCACCATGAAGCCCGCGTTGTGGCGGGTGAGCTCGTAGCGCGGGCCAGGATTACCCAGGCCCGCCACCAGATAGACCATGCGGCCCTAGGCCTCCTCGGATGACTCCTCGGAAGCCTCCTCGCCGATGACCTCGGGTTCCGCGACCTCCTCGGCCAGCTCTTCCTCGGTGGGCTCGAGCGTCGGGACCGTCACCGAGCAGACAACGCCTTCGGGATCGTCGGTGATCTCGACACCCTCGGGTGCGACCAGATCTGCGACGGTGATCGCGTGGCCCATCTCGAGCTCGGAGATGTCTACGTCGATCGAATCAGGAAGATCGGCGGGAAGCGCCTCGACCATGACCTCGCGCATGCTGTGCATGAGCACGCCGCCGGCCTTCACGCCGGGGGAGTCGCCCACGAAGTTGAAGGACAGGGTGGCCTGCAGCTTCTGGTCCATACGGATGGCGAGGAAGTCGACGTGAAGGATGTTGCCCTTCACGGGGCTGTGCTGGACCTCGCGGATGACTGCGTTGACGGGCTTCTTCTCCGCCTCAAGCGCGATGGAGACGATAGTCGAGCCGGCACCGTGGTGAGCCATCATGAGCTCGAACTCGTGACGGTCGAGCGCGAGCGACACGGTGTCGCGCGCCGGCCCGTACAGAACCGCGGGGATCTCGCTCGAGCCGGCGAGGCGCCGGTTCTGCTTGCCCGTGGTCTCGCGGACCCGTGCTTGGATGTGAGCGGATTCGGTCATGCGTTCCGTTCTCCTTTCGAATGCCGTCGTCCGGCGGGCCCGGACGCGGCCGTCAGAGCTGGAAGTCCGGGTCGAACAGCTCAGACACTGACTCGTTGTTGTACACGTTCTGGATAGCGCGCGCGAACAGCGGCGCGACGCTCAGTACTCGTATCTTCCCTCCGCGCCGGTCCTCGGGAACGGGCAACGTGTTCGTCACCACGACCTCGCAGATCGGCGATGCTTCCATGCGCTCGTACGCGGGACCGGAGAAGATGCCGTGCGTCGCCGTCACGTACACCGACTTCGCGCCCTTCTGCATCAGGCTCTTCGCACCCTCTGTCACCGAGCCTGCCGTGTCGATCATGTCGTCGATCACGATGCAGGTGCGTCCCTCCACCTCGCCGATGACGTGCGTGATCTCGGCGACGTTGTGCTCCGGTCGACCCTTGTGCATGATCGCCAGACTCGCTCCGCACATGTCGGCGAACTTCTTGGCGACCTTCACGCGGCCGACGTCCGGTGACACGATACACAGGTTCTCGAGCTCGAGGCTCTCGAAGTAGTCGGAGAGGATCGGCAGCGCGGTCAGGTGGTTCACGGGCTGATCGAAGAAGCCCTGGATCTGACCTTGGTGCAGGTCCATCGCGATGACCTTGTCGATCCCGGCCGTGGTCATCAGATCGGCCACGAGCTTCGCGGTGATCGGCTCGCGCGCTGCTGACTTCTTATCTTGGCGGGCGTAACCGTAGTGACTGACGACAGCGGTGATGCTGCGTGCCGAGGCGCGCTTGCCCGCATCGGCCATGATCAGCATCTCCATGATCGAGTCGTTGACCGGGTTGCACGCCGACTGGATCAGGAACACGTCGGCGCCGCGAACGCTCTCGAGATAGCGCACGTAGATCTCACCGTTAGCGAACTTCGAGATCTTCACGTTGCCCAGTTCGATGCCGAGATGCTTCGCAACGTCCTCCGCGAGCTCGCGGTTGGACGTGCCGCTGAACACCATCATCCGCCTGCCGGTCTCGCTCATCGCTCGCCTTCCGCCTCGGTCTGCCTGTCGGGCGCGGCGCGGGTGCTTCGCCGAACCGCCCAGCCCTCGATCTCGCGTTGGTCACACCGCTCGATCGCGAGCGATCCGGCCTTCACGTCACGCGCGATCGCGCTCGCTGCGGCGGTAACCGCACCGGCGCCGATCGTCACAGGGGCCACCAGCATGGTATCAGAGCCGATGAACGCGCCGTCCTCTATCACGGTGCGATGCTTGCGGAACCCGTCGTAGTTGCACGTTATCGTGCCCGCGCCCACGTTGACCTCGGCGCCGATGGTCGCATCGCCGATGTAGGAAAGGTGGGGCACCTTGGAACCTTCCCCCACCGTGGAGTTCTTTATCTCTACGCAGGTGCCGGCCTTCGAGTTCTTGCCGAGTACCGCTCCCGGCCGCAGGTAGGCCACGGGGCCGACACTCGCTCCCGGGCCGACCTGGGCACTGATGAGCACCGAGGAGTCGACGACCGCCCCGTCGGCGATGTGCGAGTCGGTCACTCGCGTATCGGGTCCGAGCGTCACGCCCGTGCCGATGCTGGTCTGTCCCATGAGGAACGTCATCGGCATGATCTCGGTGTCCCGCCCGATCTCTACGTCCGGGCCGATCCACACAAGATCCGGGTCGGTCATCGTGACGCCGGCCAGCAGGTGCTCCCGGTTGATGCGGCGCTGCATGACCTTCGTCGCCTCGGCAAGCTGGACCCGGGAGTTGATGCCGAGCGTCTCCTGCGGGTCCTCGACCGTGACCGTGGCGACCCCGAGCCCCTCGGTCACGAAGAGCGAGATCATATCGGTCAGGTAGAACTCCCCTTGGGCGTTGTCGGTATCCAGCCGGTCGAGGTGCTCGAAGAGCGCGGCCGCATCGAAGCAGTAGGTGCCGGTGTTGACCTCGTCGATGGCGCACTGGTCGGAGGAGCAGTCCTTCTGCTCCACGATGGCCGAAACGCCACCCTCGACGTCCCGCACGATACGCCCGTAGCCGACCGGGTCACCGAGATGCGCCGTCAACACCACCGCCGCGGCGCCGGCGCTCTCGCGTTCCGCGACGAGCTCGGCGATCGTCTCAGGGCGGATCAGCGGAGAGTCGCCCGAGAGGACGAGCAGCGATCCCGAGTCGGCAAGTGCTCCACGCGCGCACATGACGGCATGGCCCGTTCCCAGCTGGCGGTCCTGGCGCACGCACTCGACATCGCCGAGCAGCTCCTCGACCACCTCGGCGCGGTGACCCGTGACGACTACGACACGATCGCAGCCCGCCGTGCGCGCGGCGTCGACGACGTAGCTCACCATGGGCACACCGAGCACCTCATGGGCGACCTTGGGCAGGTCTGACTTCATGCGGGTACCCTCGCCGGCGGCGAGTATCAGTGCGGTCGCGCCCATGGTGTGCTCCTTAGGCGTCGGGGTTCCCGGGCTCAGCCACCCGGGTCGCGTGTCTGATGGCTGGGGCGGTAGGATTCGAACCTACGAATGGCGGATCCAAAGTCCGCTGCCTTACCGCTTGGCTACGCCCCAGAGCACACCGAAGTGTAGGTAAGGGCCGCGCCGCAGGTCAAATCACGCACGCACGCCGAGGGAGGCTATGCCTCCTCGCGTGCCCCTACCGAGGCGAACGCCTCGATGCCACCGTCCGCCTCGAACTGCTCGAGGACAGCCTCCTGAAGATGCTCCCGCGCCTCGGCGTTGATGGGGTGGCAGATGTCGCGAAACTCCCCGTTAGGAAGCTTGCGCGAGGGCATGGCAACGAACACGCCCTTGTCTCCGTTCACCACCCTCAGGTCATGGATGACGAATGCGTCGTCTATCACGATACTGGCGATCGCGCACACCTTGTTCATGGACACGGGTCGAAGCGTTACCTTTGTGATGTCCATCGGTTCCCCCCACGCATTGCGCTTTCAGTGTCGTGCGTGACACCGGACCGCCCGCCCCCACGGGCGCTCCGTACTCACTATGGTTATTCCCTCTCGGCGGGGCCGTTCCTTCCGCTCGTGCGTGAGTAGAGCACGCGTTCGGCGACGATCACGTCGACCGGCTTGTCGACATCCGCACCGATCGACGCCTCGCTCGTGTAGACGGCCGCCCCGGTGCCGCCGATGAGCTCCCCGAGTTTCGCCTCCACCTCGGCCACGGTGAGCTTGCCGAGCACGAGGCGAAAGACGAACCGGGGCCCGATGACCCGGGCCATCGCGAGCGGGTTCTTCCGGGTAGCGAAGATGCGCCCACCGATCTCCCGGTTACGATCGAGGAGCAGCGGTTCGACGAGCATCATGTTGCCGCCGGTCACCTTGCCGTCGGCCAGACGCACGAAGGTGCGCTCGCTGCCGGGGTACTGCTCGATCATGTCCGCCTCACGGATGAGCGGGTAGGTCGCCTGGGCACCGGTCTCCAAGCTCTTGCGGACGAAGGAGTCGACGGCCTCGGCGGTCAGCGCGGGGATGTCGCCTGTGACGAGAAGTACCTGGCGGTCGGCGCGAAACGCCCCGATACCGGCGATGATGTTCTCGACGAACGACCCGTTGGAGACCACGAGCTTGCCCGCGCGGTCGACCCATGCGCCGAGGTTCTCCGCGGTCGGAACCACCACGGCCACTTCGTGTATGGTCTCGGCGGCATTCAGCGCGTCGAGCACCCACTCCACCATCGGCTTGCCGGCAATCGGTAGCAGCCCCTTGAAGCGGCACGAGGGGTCGAGCACCGCACCGTCGCCTCCGGCGAGAACTACCGCGTCGACCATCGCTCACTCACCTTCCGTCACCGTCACGCCAGCCGCGACGGTACGTGCAGTCGCACCCCACAGGCCCCGCGCGGTGGCCCGGGACACCACGGTGTGCGCGGCATCGGCCGAATCGCATACCGCGAAGACCGCCGACCCGCTACCCGCCATCGCAGCGCCGAGGACACCCGGCTCGTCCTGAAGGAATGCTAGCGCGTCGCCCACCTCCGGCACCAGCCCCACAGACGCTGCGGTCATGTTGTTGAAGAGGGCGTCGGCGACCCGGGCAGGGTCTCCCGTCTCGCACGCCGAGACCAGCGCGGCAGGGCCGGGTACCGTCTCCGAAGGCATCCGGTCGAATGCGGCGTACGCAGCACCCGTGGGGACAGGAACAGGCGGCCTGACGATCGCGAGGTCGAGAGCGGGAGTGGGCAGTACGCTGTCGAGGACGTCACCCCGCCCGGTCAGCAGTGCCGTTCCGGCTCCGAGGAAGAAGGGCACGTCGGCGCCGAGCGTGGCGGCAACCTCGGTCAGGCGCGGAAGTGCGTCTGCACCGAGTCCCCAACGGTGCGCCAACCCGAGGAGCACCGCCGCCGCATCGCTGCTCGCGCCGCCGAGCCCCGCCTGTGCGGGAATCCGCTTCACGATGCGGATCGCCACCCGCGGGTCGCGAGCCACCGCCAGACCGAGCGCCTGTGCCGCCCGGTAGGCCAGGTTCTCCTCGGCAGGAAGATCGAGATCGGGCTCCGTGGTCACGGTAAGCTCCGGAGCGTCCTCGAGCACGACCTCGTCTGAGAGGGAGATGGTCTGGAGCACCGTGTCGACGTCGTGGTAGCCGTCCGCACGACACCCGCCGACGGCGAGGTAGAGGTTGACCTTTGCCGGTGCACGGACGACCGTGCGGCCCTCACTCACCCGGAATACAGCTCCTCCAACACGAAGGCGCGGAGCACGAACCGGCTCCACGCCTTCACTACGCACACGACGGGTTGGGCGACTAGTTGAGCCACGGGAGCAGGTTCTCCCCGCTCTCGCAGTGGCTGAGCTCGACCGTGCCGGTGAGAACGTCAACGTAGCTGTAGGAGACGCGCGCCGTACGGTCCCGCTTCTCCTCGACCCGGACCACGAACAGGCTCGGATGCGTCTGCTCGAGGATCCCCTCACGCTCAAGTATCTTCGAGCGCCCCATATTGGCCTTCAGGCGCATCCGGGTCCCCATGAGACCCTCAAGATCGGTGCGTATACGCCCGACGACCTCGGTCTGACGTGCTACATCCATGCAGTTGGCCTCCTTCTATACCAAACCCGCAGTATAGCGCAGGAGGTTGCAAAACTCAAGGTAGAAGGCCAAATCGGATGGCGGCCTCTCCGAGCCGCAGAAACTCCGTTACCTTCAGAGTTTCCGCCCGTCTGGCCCCGTCGAGGAGTGCCGAGGCAAGGACGGCGTCGATGACATCGGCGGGCACGCCGAGTGTCGAACGGACCGAGTTGCGCAGCGTCTTGCGCCGCTGGGCGAAGGCCGCGTCGGCCATGCAGGCGGCCGCTTCCACGTACTCCGGAGGCGCCGGGGCATCCACCCGCTCGAGCCTCAGGACCGCCGAATCAACCCGGGGCGGGGGCAGGAAACAGGCGGGCGGGACGTTGAAGCGCCCCGCGGTCCGGGCGTGCAGGTTGAGCTTGACGGTGTAAGCGCCGTACTCCTTGCAGCCGGGTGAGGCCGACATGCGGTCGGCCACCTCCGACTGCACCATCACGACCGCGAAACGCAGCGACGGCAGCACCTCGAAGAAGCGCAACACGACCGTGGCGGCAACCGCGTACGGCAGGTTGGCGACGAGCGCGACCGGCGGGCCGGCGGGTGTCTCGAGCGCTGTCGGCGAGACGTTGACCGCATCAGCATGCACGATCCGGAGCGTGTCGTACCCGGCAGTAGTGTCCGCGAGCACCTCAAGCAGGCGGCTGTCGCGCTCCACGGCAACGACGGACCCCGCGGCCTCGCACAGAGCGACGGTGAGCGTGCCGATGCCGGGTCCGATCTCGAGGACCGCCTCATCACCCTGAAGGTCTGCGAGCGCGAGAATCCGACCGACCACGTTGTCGTCGATGAGAAAGTGCTGGCCGAGCGACTTGCGGGTCTGGATGTCGTGGGCGCGCAGAACCGCGATCGTGGCGCCGGGTGTGGCGAGCCGCGAGTGGGCCACGGGCCTCCTCCTCGCCTACGGCAGGATGGTGATGGTGACCGTGCGCCGGCCCCAACTCAGGGCCTCGGCACGCGTGTTGAAGCAGAGATCGATCTTGCTCCCGGAGATGGCCCCGCCGGTGTCTGCCGCAACGGCGTTACCGTAGCCGGGAATGTAGACCCGCGTGCCGAGCGGGATCACCGAAGGGTCGACAGCCATGACGCCATGTACGGCTTGAGCGCCTGTCGCGGTGCGCGAGCCGACCCCGGGGTCCTGCGACGAGTAGCCGGTGGCGACCACCGTGAGGTTCTCGCCGTCAGCGGGTGGGGAGGCGGTCCCCGCGACCGGTGTTGCCCGCTCGCGTGAGACGGCTCCCGGTGCGCTTGCGCGCTTCGTCCCCACGAGGACGGTCTCGTCCACGGGTTCGACCAGAACCTCCTCGGCTGTGAGAGTTCGCGTGCCCTCCACGCCACCGGTCACGAGCACGCGGTAGACGTTGAGCATGAGTCCGGGCTCGCCCTCCCGCTCGACTGTGCGCGAGCCCTGGGGGAGCGTTGAGTCGTTTCGCGTGGTGACCTCGAACGGGATCTCGACCTGCTCCTCGACCACGCGAACGAACACGTCGGTCGCCTCGATGACCAGTTCGGGTGTGAGCGGAGCGTCGAGTGCGGGTGTGACCGAGATGCCGCGACCCGGATCGAGACCGGCTGCAACCAGCGCGTCGGCGACGGTGCTTCCGACGACGTTGAGTCTGATCGCCTCGCCACCGAAACGAAGCATGACCGGAACCGCATGACGGACCACGACGGTCATCCCGTCGGCGACAGGGGTGTCGGCGGAGGGTGTGACGATATCGGCAGCGCCGACGACCACGTCGGCCTGCTCGAGCAGGGTCCCGACGGTGTCGGCCTGGGTCTTCACGTAGCGGGAATCACCGTCTACGACCAGCGTGATTCCCTTCTGTGCCCACACGAATCCGGTGACGCTGAAGACTACGATAAGTACTGCGACGAGAGCTGCGATGAGGTGGCGATGTCGAAGGAATCGTGCCGGTCGAACCGGCGGATTCTGCATACAAACCTTCCGTGCATCTCGGTCTTGGGCCAAGTGAGAAGCGGAGTTCGATTGTAGCCAAGCGGTGGAGTGGGGGCAAACGCCGAGGTGGCCACGCCGAGGTGGCCACGGAACGGCCGTTGCGGGAGACCTACCGGCGACGTGCGGTCGTCACGACTCCGGCCCCGATCCGGGCCGCCCGATCGAGCTCCGCGGGGTACTCGAGTACGTCCCGGGGCGCGTCCGGACCCTGCACGCGGAGCTCCTCGAGACAGTCGATACCGAGGACCGCGAAGACGCTCCTCGTGGTGTCGACGGCCGCCCCGAAGCCGAACGGGTCACCGCCGCTGCGCACCAGGAGCATCGCTCCGGGGCGCCTTGCGGGCCGGGGCTGCCCGAGCCGGTAGACGCGTGCCCAGTAGGGCTGCAGGCGATCGTAGACGGTCTTGAGGACCGCCGGGACGGTCGCGAAGTACACGGGGCTGGCGATGATGATGGCATCGGAGGCGTCGATGCGACGATAGACGTCGGACATGCCGTCGTCGGTGATGATGCACGCTCCCGTCCGGGAACAGGTGTTGCACCCGCGACAGGGTCGCACGCCCGCCTCGGCCGCGATCAGGACGTCGGGCTCGCCGCTCGCCTCGCGAATGCCGTCCGCACACGCCCCGAGCAGCCGCTCGCTGTTGCCGTGCCTGCGCGGTGAGCCGGCGATGCACAGCACCCGGGGCGGTCCTCCCTCGCTCATGGCTGCGTCATCCCTGCACCGAGGAGCGCGAGCGCGTTGTCGTAGAGCGCCCCGGTCACGAGTTCGGGTGCTTCGGTGCGCGACGCCGCCACCACCGCTGCGGTCAGCGTCACCCACGCCGGTTCGTTGCGCCGGCCCCGGTAGGGCTCGGGCGCCAGAAACGGGCAGTCGGTCTCGACCAGGATGCGGTCGAGCGGCAGCGCGGCGGCGGACTCGCGGATCGGACCGCCCTTCTTGAACGTGGCCGGCCCGGCGAACGACACGTGACATCCCATCTCGACGAAGCGGAGCGCCAGCGGTGCGTCCTCCGTGAAGCAGTGGATGATGCAGCCCGCCTCCGGTACCCCGACCTCGGCCAGGATGGCGGCGCCCTCCTCGTGCGCTTCGCGCAGGTGCACTACCACCGGCAGTCCCGCGTCGCGCGCGACGGCGAGCGAGGTCCGGAAGGCCCGGCGCTGCTCGTCGCGGGGCGAGTGATCGTAGTGGAAGTCCAGGCCGGCCTCTCCGATGGCACAGACACGGGAATCGCGTGCGAGATCGCGCAGCCGAGCTTCAGCATCGGCATCCAGGGCGCTCGCGTTGTGCGGGTGGCAGCCGACGATGATGCGCACCTCGGGCAGCGCGAACGGCTGCCCCGGCAGCAAGGCCAGCTGCGCAGACGCCTGCTCTCGCCACGACGGGAGCTGCTCGAAGGTCCGCTCGGCGTCCTCGGTGACATCGGCGACGGTCGCGATGAAGCCCACCTCTGCCTCGGCCGCCCGGACCAGAGCGGCCACGGGGTCGTCGAGCATGTCGAGATGCGCGTGCGTGTCGGCCACCCGCCCGATCGACGGCAGTTCGACGGGTCGCTCGTCGGCCATGTGCCCTCCTCGGTGTGGAGCGAGAGGCGTCTATTCTTCCTCGTAGATCCGCGGGAAGAGCGGCTCCCCCTTGGTGACGGGATTGCCGACGGGGAGCTGACCCCACGCCGCGGCAGCTGCGATGTCGGTGACCTCATGGATGTCGCCGAGCCCCAGCCTGCGCCACACCTCGGCACTGGTGAGCGGCATGACCGGGGCGCAGTAGAGCGCGGCGATACGCACGGCCTCGAGCGCGTTGAAGATGACGGCCTTCAGCCGCGGGAGCGTCTCCTCGGACTTGGCGAGATTCCAGGGTGCCGCATTCTCGATGTAACCGTTGACGTACTTGATGAGGTCCCAGGCCGCTTCGAGTGCCGTGCCGTAGTCGAGATCGGCCATCGCGTCCTCGTAGCGCTGTGGTAGTGCCGAGGCGATGGCACGCATCTTCTCGTCGGCGTCGGTCGCAAGGCCGTGAGGGAGCGCCGGCACGCTGCCTCCGAAGTACTTCTCGGTCATGTTGAAGAGCCGCGAGCACAGGTTGCCCCAGTCGTTGGCCAGATCGCCGTTGTAGCGCTGGACCATCGACTCCATCGAGATCGAGCCGTCCTCGCCGAAACGCACATCGCGCAGGAAGTAGTACCGGTACGCGTCCACCCCGAAACGCTCCACGAGCGAGGCGGGCGTCTGCGCGTTGCCCTTGGACTTGCTCATCTTCTCGCCCTTGGTGAGCAGGAAGCCGTGGGCGTAGACGCACTCGGGGACTTCGAGGCCGGCCGCCATGAGCATCGCGGGCCAGATCACGCAGTGGAACCGGATGATGTCCTTGCCTACGAAGTGATACTGCGCCGGCCAGCGATGCTCGAACTCGGCGGCCTTGGCGGGATCGCCGTAGCCGATAGCGGTTATGTAGTTGAGGAGCGCATCGATCCACACGTAGGTGACATGGCCCTCGCTGAAGGGCAGTGGCACGCCCCAGCTGAACGTCGTCCGCGAGATCGACAGGTCCCGCAGACCGCCCTTCACGAACGAGATGACCTCGTTGGCGCGGGTTTCCGGACGGATGAACGGGCGTCCCTCCGCCGCGCGGGTCTCGTAGAGTTCGAGCAGCCGGTCGCCGAAGTCGGACAGCTTGAAGAACCAGTTGTCTTCCTTGATGTAGGTGACGTCGCGACCGCACGAGGGGCACTCGTGCTCGTTGACCTGGTCGTCGGAGAAGTACGTCTCGCACGGAACGCAGTACCAGCCCTCGTAGTGGCCCTGGTAGAGGTACCCCCGGTCGAAGAGCTCGGTCCAGAAGGCCTGCACGCCGCGCTTGTGGCGCTCCTCGGTCGTGCGGATGAAGTCGTCGTTGGTCACACCGAGCATGCCCCACGCCTCCGTAAACGCGGGCGCGATCGAGTCCACCCACTCCTGCGGGCTGACGCCCGCCTCCTCGGCGGCCTGGGCCACCTTCTGGCCGTGCTCGTCCAGACCGGTGAGGAAGTGCACGTCGTGACCGGTCATCCGGCGGTAACGCGCGATCGCGTCAGCGGCGACGGTCGTGTATGCCGTGCCGAGGTGCGGGACCGAGTTCACGTAGTAGATGGGGGTAGTGAGGTAGAACGACGAGTCGCTCATCTGTTTAGGACTCCCGTGGTTGGGTAATATTGGAAGCACACCGGTTTCTGTGACGACACCACCTGATTCTAACCAAACCGGGCGCCGAGTGAGCGGATGAACCGGATCACCGGAGGCTGGGGGCTACTATGAACGATACAGGTATCGTCAGGCGAGTCGACGATCTGGGGCGTATCGTGATTCCGATGGAACTGCGACGTACCCTGGGAATACACGTCAAAGACCCGATGGCGATCATGGTCGAGGGCGAACGGATCATCCTTCAGAAGCACACGGATGTCTGCGCTATCTGCGGAAGCTCCGACGACATCGTCGAGGTCAAGGAACGTCCGATTTGCGCGGACTGCATCCGCACGATCAAACAGAGGTAGGCGGGTTCTCCCCGCGGTCCTGTGCGCCGAGTGCGATCCGGTACACGTCGTTACGCGGGACTCCGAGCTCGGCCGCGACCTGCTTGACTGCCGCCGAGCGTGAGTGGCCGCCATCGAGGAGGTCCTGAAGCCGTGCGCGTACGGCGTCGGAGTCGACAACCGCGCGCTCGCCCCGCTGCGGCGGGCCGACAAGCAGGACCACCTCTCCTTTCAACTCCCGGTCACCGACTCCGGCCGCGACCTCGGCGACCGGTCCGCGAACGACCTCTTCGTGAAGCTTGGTCAGCTCGCGCGCCATCGCTGCGTCTCGTCCCGGCAGGATCTCTGCGATCGCCTCCAGCGTGCCCGCGGTCCTGCGCGGCGATTCGTAGAACACGAGCGTCGCGTCGAGGTGCCGCAACGCCTCGAGACGCGAGCGGCGCTCGCCTGCCTTGCGCGGCAGGAATCCGCCGAAGTAAAAGGCGTGGGTCGGCAGCCCGCTCGCAACGAGCGCGGTGATGATCGCCGACGCGCCCGGGAGCACGTCGACCTCCACGCCCGCGGACAGACAGGCGTCGACGAGATGCGCCCCGGGGTCGGAGACCCCGGGAGTACCGGCGTCGGAGACGAGCGCGATGTGTTCGCCACCCGCGATCCGATCGACCAGCACGAGCGTACGCCGCTCGAGGTTATGGGCGTGGTATGGCTCGAGGGGGGTCTCGATCCCGTGGCGGGCGAGAAGCCTCCGGGTGATGCGCGTGTCCTCGGCTGCGATCAGGTCCGCCTCACGCAAGGCGTCGAGAACGCGCAGCGTCACGTCGCCCAGATTGCCGATGGGCGTTGCGCACACGGACAGACGGCCGCCGCTCTCCCGCACGGACTACTCCCGCTCCTCCGGAGGAGGCGGCGGGGCCGACGGGGACGCCGACGTGTCCGGAGGCGGTGCGACCGGCGGGCCCGGCGGGTACGGTGCTGCCGGCGGGGCCGGAGCATACGGCGCCGCGGGCGGGGAGGGCGCAGGGGGCGTGTCCGCCGGTGCACCCGGCACGAGTGGCGGCGTGTAGCCGGGGCTCAATGCTGCCTCGATCACCTCACGGCCGGTCAGACGCCTGAAGAACACCGTCCACACCGCCGAGGTGAACGCGCCGTAGATCGCGGTCGGGAGCAGCAGGAAGATGAAGAGCGCGAAGCCGACGACGCCCGCGACGACGAACTCCTCGGCGAGGATCGCCGCCACGATGCCGAAGCCGAAGATCGCAGCTGCCACGCCGATGACGACCCCGAACGCCAGGCCCACGGCGATCATGAGCAGCCACATGACGAACACGTCCTTGAAGCGGGTGCGCACGTCGGTCCAGGCCGCGCCGATCGAGGCGAACACACCCCGACCGTCGAGCACTTCGTGGCGGACGGCAAGCGTGTCGAGCACGCCGATAAGGATGCCGAGGAGCAGCAGCACCAGGCCACCGAGGGCCAGGCCACCGCACATGCCGACGAACGCCTCGAGGCCCGGTTGCCCGCCGCTGATGAAGGGCCGGATGATCGGTGCGAGGGTGGCCACGAGTACGGCGAACAGCAGCATCATATAGGGAACGAAGAGCACGAACCCGATTCCGAAGACCTTGAACCAGGCCCGGAAGCCGGCTGCCCATCCGTCCATGCCGCGAACCGGGCGCTCCTCCTCGGCCTCGTTCACGAGGAAGACCAGACCACCCTTGGCGGCGATGCTCAGGATGAACATGCCCAGTCCGAGGACCGCGAAGAACGCGATGAGGGCGACGATGAGCGCGATGTTGTCCTGGAGCCACCATCCAACGCGCTCGATCTCGCGGGTCGGAAGCCAATCGGAGTCCGGGCTCGGAGTCCAGCTGCTCCCTCCTCCGCCTCCGCCTCCGCCTCCTCCGCCGCCGGTACCCCCGGCGAACAGCCCGAAGAGCCAGAGGATCCGGTACCTCCACGTGACCTTCCACGCACGCTTGAGTACGCCTATGTGGTCCACAGCACTCCTCCGTCCCGGCTCCGCCCGTGCGGGCGTGCGCCGACCCTTCGCATCACTCCACCCGCTTGAGCTCGTACTCTCTCGTGCCGAGGCCGAGCGCCTCGGCGTGCACCATCGCGTGCGTCCCATCGACACCGGTGATGGACCGGAAGGTGTCCTCGCCAGCCCCGGTCTTCTCACCGAGCGTTCCCGACAGACCGGGCGCGGCGCTCACCAGGTCGTAGGCGGCCTGGTCGATCGCGACCGGATCGGTCGAAGCGAGAACTCCGATGTCGGGCACGACCGCCGCGTCCGAGAAGCTCCAGCAGTCGCAGTCGGGGGTGATGTTGGTGAGGAAGGAGAGGTAGACGACCTTACCCTCCTTGCCTGCCACGGCACCCGCGACGTGCTCGGCGATCTTCTCCTGGATGGCCTCGGGTGTGGTCTTCCACTGGGTGGCGATGGCCGCGTACGGGCAGGCCGCCACGCACTCGCCGCAGCCGTAGCACACCTCGTAGTCGATGACGGCGACACGGTCCGGGCCGATGGCGATCGCCTGGACGGGACACCAGCGAACGCACCTGTTGCAGGCGGTGCACTTCTCGGCGGCTACCTCCGGTTTGAAGTCGGCGTGCATACGCTGTTTGGCCGAGCGGCAGCCCAGCCCCATGCCGACATTCTTGAGCGCCCCGCCGAATCCCGTGGCCTCGTGGCCTTTCACGTGGCTGACAACCACCATGGCATCGGCATGCACGGCGGAAGAACCGATACGCACGCTCTCGAAGTGTTTGCCGCCGGTGATCGGCACGTCGACCGCCTCGCGCCCGTCCAGCCCGTCCGCGATGACGATCGGCGCCTCGACGGTGGCGTAGGAGAAGCCGTTGTGCAGCGCGCATGTGATGTGCTCGACAGCGTTGGCGCGCTCGCCGCTGTACAGCGTGTTCGCATCGGTGAGGAACGGCTTGCCTCCCGCCGCCTTGATCCGGGCGACGACCTCCCGCACGAAGACCGGCTGGACGAAGCCGGTGTTGCCCGCCTCGCCGAAGTGCAGCTTGACCGCGACGAGATCGTCCTCGGCGACGGCGCGCCGGAGCCCCGCATGGTCCAGAAGCCCGCCTGCCCGTGTCGCGAGACTCTTCTTACCGCGCGAGCGCACGGGTGCGAACCATACCTGGGCCTTCTCTGCGCTCACCGGTGGAGCCCCTCTCTCGAATCGTGCTCGTCGAATGCCAGGGCCGCAGCGCCGAGGATACCTGCGTCGTTGCCGAGGGCCGCCTGCCGGAATGCCACGTCGCGGCGACCGGCAAGTGCCTCGGAGTTGACGACCTCGGCGGCGCGCTCGACCATGAAGCCGCACGCCTCGCCGATGCCTCCTCCCACGATGACGAGTCGGGGGTTGAGCAGGTTCACGATGCCCACCAGCGCCCTGCCGAGCACCTCACCCGCATCCAGCAGGATCTGCCGGGCGACGTCATCTCCCTTGAGGGCGGCCCGCACTACCGCCTCCGCGGTGATGTCTTCGGCGTTCCCGCCCGCCTCATCGAGTATCGCGTGACCCTTGAATGCCCGCGCCGCTTCCTGCCCGCGCGCGGCGATGGCCGGTCGGCTCAGATAGCTCTCCAGATGACCGTGCCCGCCGCAGGGACACGGCGGCCCGTCCATCTGGACCACCATGTGCCCGATCTCACCGCCCATGCCTCGAGATCCCCGGTACGGCTCGCCGTTGAGGAAGAGACCTCCTCCCACACCGGTACCGATAGTGAGCATCAGAAAGTCCCGGGCTCCCTTGGCCGTCCCGAACCGGAACTCCCCGTTGGCCGCGAGATTGCCGTCGTTGTCCAGCGTCACCTCGTGGCGGACGCGGGAGAGGACGAGCGAGCGGACGTCGACCCCGGCAAGCGGGAGGTTGGTGCAGAACTCGACCGACTGCTTGAGAAAATCGATCTGTGCGGGGAGCCCGATACCGATCCCGGCGATGTCGCTGGCGTGCACGCCCGGGCTTACCTGCTCGACAGCTTCGATGATCGCGTCGACGATCGCGAATGGTCCGTTGCCCGGAGTGAGGGTGCGGACGTCTTTGACGACCCGACCCTTGCGCTCGACCAGCCCCGCCGCGATCCGTGTGCCCCCGACATCGACTCCAATCGCGAACGATGTGCGCATTGAACCTCCCAGGAACGGTGCGACTGCGCCCGACGAGGCCCCCTGCCGCGCGATGCGCCGCTCCAGATGATATCAGTAGTCCCAGAGGACCTCTCGTGCTTTGATGATGCCCAACTCGCGCATCCGGTGCATCATCTGGCTCTCATTCACACCGAAAAGACCCGCCAGATAGCGATGATCGTTGAACCACTTCTTCGACTGCTCGCGCACCAACCGCTCCGGCAGAAGCAGTTCGCTCGCAGCCGCGCTGGCTTCCCGGTGCACCGGCTCGGAGTTGCGCGGATAGACCTCGGCCGGGTCGGCAAGCACGATGAGAACGTGGCCGAGCAGATGCGCCAACGTCTGCCTGCGACTGCCCTCCTCCAGAGCCGAGTTGAGCAGTATGACCGGCATGCCGTCCTCGGCGATGATCGCTCCGGAGAAGAAAGCGGGCAGGTGGGCGGCGCGCAGCGGCACGCCGAGGTCGGCCGCAAGATTCTCGATCGGCACCGGCGGCTCGTCGACCGAGGCGCGTCGGACCACCTCTGCGGCGATGGTGCGGTAGTGCATGTCGCTGTGCATCGGCACCGGGCAACTCCAGAGTCACATACCAGTCCTACTTCGTTGTATCGGCCGCTGGGTGCTCCGACATTCGCCCCGATTCTCCGAAGTGTCAGATCCATTCCCCCTTGGAGTGCCAACGTGCTGGCAAAACGCTCACACACCCGCGTCCGTAAACCGATACACAGAGAGGAAGCGCAGGACGCGCGTCGCGTGTGGCGCGCGAACGGAGAGAGGCCTCGTGGATTCACGGGACTATCCGAAGGTCGAGGAGATGCTGCGGTTGCTCGCATCCGCAGTCACCGCCGCGCGCCTCTATCCCCCCTCCAGCGAGCTGCCCCAGCAGGCGCTCGAGCGATTCGTCGAGCACACCAACCAGATCACTCACGAACTCGGGACGCTACGCCTGCTCGTAGATCCCCATGCGTTCCGGATGGGCGAGACGCCGCTTTCCGACCACCACCAGCAGACGATCGGCCTCGCCGAGAACCTGCACGCGATGCAGGTCGGCCAGCTCGTCGTTGCGCCGTGCCTGCAGTCCGCCGAAGCAGCCGCGTTCCTCTCGGTCGCCGCGCGTGACCCGCGTGAGGTGCGCGCGGCCGGCGGACCGCGTGCTGCGCTCACGGCCGCGGGCGCGAGCAGCATCGCGGTGATCGAGGTCAGTCTGCGCTCCTCCAACGAACAGGGGCTGCTCGGCGTCGACCTGATCAACGCCCCGCTCGCAGAGGTCGCCGAGGAGACGCTTGCCGCAGCCACCCGGTGGTACGCCGCTGCGGGCACCGACGAGGCGTTCGACGAGGTCGCCGGCGCGATCGGCCAGCTCGAACAGGCGACCCGCGACCTGGCCGCCTCCCGGATCGCTGACGCGATGATGCGCCTGAGCGAGGAGGAACGCGCCCGTATCCTGCTCTGTGCGATGGCGGCCGACGCAGCCAGGCGCCCCATGCGCGGTATGCTCGACGTCATCTCGCGCATGTCGCCGGCGACCATCACCCGGCTGCTGAAGGTCGCCTCGGCGCGCTGCGGTGCGCGGCCGGAGATGCTCGCCATCCCTCTCGATCTCCCGCCGGAGGCGGCCGAGGAGATAGCGGCACTGCTCGCGACCTCGCCCCGCACCGAGGCGGAGTGCGGCGTGCCCGCCGACGCCAACGCCGCGCAGATGGCCACCGATGCGCTGATGCCCGGTGGCGAGACAGACCTCGAGCGACTCATGCACGACAGCGGGCAGACGCGGGCCGGCAAGGCCCTTGTGACCACGATCGCGGTCGTTCGCGAGCATCCGGAGGCGGATTCGATCCGCGCGCTCGGCGATGCACTGGCTCCCGCCGCCCGCTCCGGGGCCCTCACGACAGTCCGTGAGGCGCTGCGCACCATCGACACGCTTGCGACCGATCCGGTGCTGGCCGCGGAGACCGAGCTGGCGCGCGGGGGCCTGGGCGATCCCGAGGTGCTCGCCGAGGTGTGCCGCAGGGTCGCCACGGATGCCGATGCCGCCATCGCCGGAGAGCTGCTCTTCTCGGCGGGCGGTGTCGGCGCCGACGTGCTGCTCTCGCACTACGCAAACGCCGGCGCGGCCTCCCGCTCGCTGCTTCGGCCAGCGTTGCGAGGGATGTCCGAGCTGGTGGTCGGCGTCGCGTCACGCAGGCTGCGTTCTGACGACTCCGCGGCCGCGCTCGCAATCCTGTCCGCGCTACCCGATCTGGGCGAGCGCCAGGTACTCCCCGTCGTGACGGCGGCTCTGGAGCATCTCGACGTCGACGTCCGGCGCCGGGCGGTCAGCACGCTCGCCGAGATGAACGGCCCGGAGAGCCGCCGCGCGCTGGCGAAGTCCCTCGGACACTGGGATCCCGAGACCCGGCGGTGGGCGATCGGAGAAGTCGGGCGGGTGCAGGCGGCCGAGGCCATCCCTTCCCTCGTCCGCATCCTCGAGGACATCAACGTGCTGGAAAGGAACCACGAACTGAAGAAGGAAGTGATAAAGTGCCTGGAAGCCATCGGCTCGCGTGATGCCGCTCCGGTTCTGGACCGCTGGTCGAGAAGGCGGTTCATCTTCGGTCGGAAGAACAAGGAGCTGAGGTTCCTGGCGCGACGCGCCGTCGAACGCCTGGCGGCGAATGAAGAGCCCCAGAAGGAGTCGATGCCACGTGACTGACACCGGACCCGCACGCGAGGAGCTCGAGTCGCCATCGGAGATGGCTGCGCAGATAGCTCCCGCGGCCCGAGCGCCCTTCGCCGACCCCGCGCGCCTGGCAAGAGCCAAGGAACTCGTGCGGGCACTCGCCGTCTCGCACACCAACGCCGGCCTCTACCCGGCCAGCCACCCGCTCGTCGAGCAATCGCTCGGCGAACTCGTCACCGCCGTTGACGATCTGAGGGCCGCCGGCTTCCGCGACGTGACCATCAACATCTACAAGGGGACCCTCTTCGTCGAGAACCAGGTGTTCCCCGAGGAGAGCGTTACCTACCGGAGGATGATCGAGGACCTGCTCGGCACCGGCATCTCCGCGCTGACCTTCCTCGAGTCGTTTGCCGTCGCCGACGCCGCCGCCCTGACCGAGATCATCTCCGACGCATCGGTCGCCGACATCGACGCGGCGCGCACGATCCTCGAGCGCCGCAACTCGGCAGGTGTCGACATCGCCGAGACGACTGCGCTCGAAAACGCGGGCCGGGAGGAGGAGGGCCGGGAGAACAAGGCAGCCGCGCGCCGGAGTCGCGACACGGGCATCGAAGCGATGCGCGACGTGGAGACGCAGGCCAAACTCGGCAAGGTCTTCGAGGTCGAGCCGCTCCAGGGCGTTGTGAGTTCGCTCCTCGACAACCTGTTCCGCGATCCGGCCGCCGTTCTCGGCCTGACGGCGATAAAGGGCCACGACGATTACACGCTCAACCACTCCATCAACGTCTGCATCCTCTCGCTCTCGCTCGGAGCCACGCTCGCGCTGGATCCGCAGTCGTTGCGCTCGCTCGGCCTGTCTGCACTCCTCTACGATCTCGGGAAGGTGCGTATCCCCGAGGACATCCTCAACAAGCAGGGCCCGCTCACCACCGACGAGTGGCACATCGTCAAGAGCCATGCCGAGGAGGGTGCCGACCTGCTCAAGCGCATCCAGCTCGTCGACGAGATGCCGATGGTGGTCGCCTTCGAACACCACCAGCGCCACGACCTTCAGGGATACCCCGCCCCGCCGTCCGGTCAGGAGCAACACCTCTTCAGTAAGATCGTCGCCCTGTGCGACGCGTACGACGCGATGACCACGCGTCGGCCGTTCCGCAGGGAGATCCGTCCCGACAAGGCGCTCGCCGTGCTCATGCAGGGTCGCGGTAAGGCCTACGATCCCAATCTCACCAAGGCCCTCGTGGCGATGTTGGGCATCTATCCCATGGGAGCGGTCGTCGTGCTCGACGACGGATCGACCGCGGTGGTCTTCCGGGTCAACAGCGACGACCTGCTGCACCCGCGGGTCAAGGTCCTCGCCGACTCGGCAGGCCGCTGGTTCGAGGAGCCCGAGCTTGTCGACTTGCGCGTCGTCGATCCGGGTAGCGGGCAGTTCGCTCACTCGATCGCGGACTGCGTACCTGCGGCTGATGCGGGCATCGAGGACGTCTGGCAGTACCTGTAGGAGACCTACGGAGGAGAGCATGGGGGACGCGCCGGTGACAGGACTCCCCCGCTGGCCTCTGGACGATGCCGAGGCACGCCTGCTCGAATCCGCATCCGCAGTCGCCGACTCGCTCGAGCAAGGGCTCGCCGCTCCGTTGCCCGACCGCGGACGCTCCGGCACCGACGAGGCTGGTCTGATCGGTGCCTTTCACGCCGTCCGTGCTCTGCGGTGCCTGCGGACCGTCGTGGTCACCTGCCGGTCGGGCTACGCCGTCGAGTCCGCGCCGCTCGTACGCTCGATGCTCGAGGACTCGGTGAGCCTGAGATATCTCTCACTACGCCCTCACTCACGAGTGCGTGCGTGGCTGCACTTCGACGAGCAGCGCTCGCTCGAGTACTGGAAGCTCAGCGAACGTCTCGGTCTCGGATTGCAGAAGAGCGACCACATCCGGCGCATCGAGGACGGGCGGAACCCCTCGGGCAGCCCCGTGTGGTGGTCCAACAAGACCCCGTCGGCGATGGCGCGGGAGCTCAAAGGTGCCGACCCGGACCTCTCGCAGACCTTCAAGGCCCTCTACCCGTGGCTCTCCGATGTTGCACACGCGAACATCAAGACCACGAGCAGCTACTACTTTGCCGACGGCGACGAGGAGCCAGCGCTGCGGGTCGGGCCGTCGAACCACCTGATGCAGCTGATGGTCAGCCTGTCGGTCGCGCTCTCGGTCCGCATCTGCGTGACCGCACACGATCTGGGTGCCGAGATCGAGATCGCGCCGATACTGGCGGCGAAGGGCGCGTTCGACCAGATCGATGCGGCTCTGTAGGTACGCGCACGGGGCCAGACGTCCCCGGAGCGAACGAGAGAGGGCCGCCCCCTCGGGGACGGCCCTCGTATCATCTTATGGTGGCCAGAGACGGACTTGAACCGCCGACACGCGGATTTTCAATCCGCTGCTCTACCATCTGAGCTACCTGGCCGTGTAGTGCTCGAACATACTAGCGAGGCCCCCGATGCCGGTCAAGACGACCGCCGGGTGTGAGCCGGCGCGCCCGTGCCTATCTGCCCTGCATCTGGCGCAGGTAGGGGTATGGATTGACGGCGCTGCCGCCGGGGTGGATCTCGTAGTGCAGGTGCGGAGCGCTGGCGCTCGCGTTGCCCGAGTAGCCCACCGTGCCGATGACCTGACCCGCTCTGACGCGACCGGAACTCACCGAGATGCTGTTGAGATGCATGTAGTAGAAGGTCCAGCCGTTGTCGGCCTTCAGGCGGATGTACAGGCCGCTCGTGGACCCGTTGCTCGCGCTCACGGAGCCGGACATCGTCGCCACGACCGGCGTTCCGGTCGCCGCCATGATGTCGGTACCCTTGTGCCGCCTGCGTCCGCCGGCGCGCGAGGCGCCCCAGGTATCGCTGTAGTAGTTGGGGCCCGCGACCGGGAACACCATGCCGTTGGGTCCGGCGACCGCTGAGACGTTACCGGCCCTGGAGGGTGTCGGCGCAGGCGCACGACCGGCCGCGGCCTGCGCCGCCTGGCGAGCGGCCTCCTCGCGGCGCGCCGCCTCGGCAAGCTCGCGCTGAACGCGCTCGTACTCGGCCTTCTTGTCCTGAAGCTTCTTCTGCAGCGAGTCGCGCTCGGCCTTGAAGCGCTCGGCGTTCTCGGCGCGCTCCTGCTGCTCGATCTCGAGGCGCTCGCGGTCTTCACGCAGCTCGGTGAGCAAGCCGTCGACCCGCTCGATGGTGGCCGCGTCGACACTCGCTATCCGGCTCGCGTACTCCATACGCGTCACGAAGTCCGCGAAGTCCTGTGCGCCGAGGAGAAAGCCCATCAGACCGAGACTATCGCTGCGGTACCACGACGCCATGCGCCCCTCGAGCTGAAGCTGGGCCGCATCGAGAGCGATCTCGTTCTCACCGATGCGCGCAGCGGTCTTCTCGATCTCTGCTTCGGTCTCGTCGAGTGCCCAGAAGGCCTTGTCGTAGGCGGCACCGGCGCGCTTGAAATCGTCGTTGATGGTGTTGAGCTCCGCCTGCAGCTGCTCGACGCGCGACTTGGCGGCGGGTGCCTGGGTAGGCAGAAGAAGCGCCACGGCAAGCAGTGCCATGACGACTATCGACAGTGCGCGCACTGAACGTATGGTTCCGGTCATTCTCACCCGGTTCGTTGCGGGGAGATGCGCGCGCGGCGCGCATCGCGAAGCCCCCTCAGGTGTATCATCTCGACAGAGTAGTATAGCATGCGGCGCGCCAACTCAGACGCCCAAAGCGCCGGACGAGACTCTGACCTGCCAGTTCATTCAGGCGCCCCGAGGCAGTAGAGATACCCGTCTCGCGACCCGATGTAGACGCGACCCTCCCACACCAGAGGGGTCGATTCGAACGAACCTCCGCCGGAGAACACTGCCGTCTCGGACACGCTCACTCTGTGCCACGAGCCGTCCCGGGCCCGCAGCAGGACGCCGTCCCCGTCCCCGTCCTCCTCGGCCGGCTCCGTCTCCACCCTGAGCACGCGCACCCTGCCGTCGTAACCCGCGGTGACGATGGAGTCGCCGACGATCACCGGAGTCGATATCGCTCCTCCGATGTATTCGCGGTGGACGAGCACCGGCCGCGGGAGATCTGACTCGCGGTTGGGGCCGATGGTGGTCCCGTCCACCAGGTCCTGCGACACGACGTAGAGATAGCCATCGACCGAGTTGAACGCCGCGAGCGGCGGTCTGATGCGGTCGGGATCGGTGGCGTCGTCGATGGCCACCGAGCCGATCACGCCGCCGAGCCACTCACCGATGCTGCGGTCCTCGGTCGGGAAGTACCACACCACCGCGTCGTCGGGTGGTTTCGTCGGATCGAGCAGATAGACACCCCCGGGTCCGGCGATGTACTGCTTTTCGACCGCGACTAGCAGGTGCCCGTCCGCGTTCACCACCACCGTACCGTCAAGGTCCGATCCGATGTAGAAGTCCCAGACGATGCTGAGGTCCTCGAGATCGAGCCCGTACACGTGACCTGAACCTGCGGAGATGTAGAGCGTCGTACCGGAGATGGCCGGTGAGGACTCCAGCACGAGGTTGCCGCCGTGCCGCTGGATGTCGGTCGCAGTGTAGAGTTCGGGCGAGCGCGCGATCACCTGCGGACGTCGCCACCTCTCCCACTCGACGGTCGCCGTGGGCTCGAGCGCGTAGACGTAGCCCGACTCCACGGCCGCGTAGAGACGTCCGTGCGCGTAGAGCGCGCTCGCATCGACGTCCTGGCTGTACGAGCGCGTCCGCGGCACGGGAAGCCGCCAGAGCTCATCCCCGGACGCGTACGACACGCCCCTGAACGGCGCGATCAGGGGGTCGCCTGCCGGCACTCCCACGCCGCGCCTCGAGCCGGCTACCACGATGTAGCGTGACGGATCGCCGGCAGCGCCCGGCGGAGCGAACACGGTGTTGGTGCCCTTGATCACGTCGGGAAACGTGTACGTCCAGATCTCCTCACCTGACTGCGCATCGATCTTGCGCAGGTCATGGTCGTACCCGCCGATGAGCAGGTAGTCGCGACCGTTCTCCCGCACGAGCGTCGGCTGTCCCGTCCAGCCGGTCCCGGACCACTGCACCAGCGCCCCGCCCGGACCGGTGGTCGTACCCGTCCCGATGCGCGCCTTCCAGATGAGGTCCAGTCGCTCGGGAACCGGCCCGCGTCCGTACGTGCGCCGGTGAGCGTCGCCGAGGAACGTCGAGACCTTGATGCCGTCACCTTCGGGCCCGGAAGGGGTCGGAGGCATCGGGCCCTGGACAGGACGGGGAGGTCGCGATCCCCCGTCAGGGACAGACGGCTCGACCGTCCCCGTTTCCTCCCCGGCAGTCGTCGATGGGAGGAGGTCGCACGCGGGGAGCAAGAGGAGTGCGGCGACGAGTAGTGCTGCGAGAGCGACCCGCACGTACCCTCCCTTCACGGACGAGCGGCGCACCGCACCATAACGGGCATTGTCACCCAGCACGGCTCTCAGCGTCCATGCGGGGGATGTTGAAGTGCAGGACCTCGAGCATGCGCAGGCCAAGCACGACGCAGATCGCAGCGACGAGGTAGTTGGCCCAGGAGCCCACGAAGATGGCGACCAGGCCGAGCGAGCGCCACGTCGCGCGATTCACGCTTCCGCTCGCGGCGACCTCACCCGGCAGGGAGCCGGTGACGCCGAAGATCGCCGTCACCATCGGCAGCACGCACGGGCCGAAGCCGGCAAGCACGCCCCCGACCAGCGCGATGGCGAAGGACACGACCGTGATACTGGAAAGCTGGGCCCCGAGCTGGGCCGAGAGCGCGTCGAACACGGCTACCCGTTCCTGGCAGCGCTGAGGAGCGCGTCAAGACGATCGCGCATCCCGTCGTCGTCGAGCACGCCGGTGTGATGATCGACCACCGTGCCGTCCGGGGCGAGGAAGAAGGACGTCGGGATGTACTGGAACGCGAACCGGGAGAGCAGCGGCTGCGCGGCGGGGTCGTCGGTGTAGACATCGACGAAGGTGATGGCCTCGGCGTACTCCGGCAGCACCCGGGAGACCGCGGCCTCGATCTCGACACAGGACGGACAGGTCGAAGAATGGAACATCACGTAGATCGGCTTGCCCGCGGAGAGCGCCGCATCGTACGCAGAGACCGGGTCGGAGGCGGATGCCGCCGGGCTACCCTCGCTCGGCCCCCTGCCAGCTGCCCGGCTTGCGTGCCGTCGGCAAGACGCCACCCGATCAACACGACGAAGACGAGTGCGACCCCGAGGACTATGAGCGCCTTGCCTCTCGACAACGGCGCAGCCGTTGCCTCGTCCTGCACGGGACCCACCGGTTCGCCCTCCCGGGTCTTCTGCTCGTCTGCCATGCGCCCGCCCCTACTGACGTTGCAGTATCTTCTTGATCTCCTCGACCGAGGGAACCCGGCCGGCGAGCACGACCTTCTCGTCGACGACGAGAGCCGGAGTGGTCATGACGCCATAGGAGATGATGTCGTTGATGTCGGTGACCTTCTCCACCGTCGCCTCGGCATCCAGCTCCGCAACAGCGCGCTTCGTGGCCTCTTCGAGTCGCTGGCAGTTGACACAACCCGAACCGAGAACCTTGAGAACCATCACGTCACCCCTTCCCGGTACCTGCGAACGGACTACCCGCTCCCGCGAACGACTCGATCGCATCGGCAACCGCGTGCAACGCCAGATGATCGAGTGAGTAGTACACCCACTGCCCGCCCCGGCGGCCGTGTACCAGCCCCGCTTCGCGCAGGATCGTCATGTGGTGCGATATCGTCGAGGCCGCCAGACCCAGTGCTTCGGCAAGCTTGCAGGCGCACACCTCGCCGGGCCCGCAGCACGAGGTGTCGTCCGCAGGACCGCCCGCCTCCCCCAGAAGGCGCAGAATCTCCCGGCGCTGCGATGACGCGATCGCCTTGAGCGCCTCATCGAGTCCCGGGTAGTCGGTCTGTCCGGTCATGACATCACCATATCAGCCCGAAGACCCAGCTTCCGACCGTCGCGTAGGCCACCACGAGCATCACATACACCGCCGTCTTGCCCGTGCCGAGGACCTTGCGGATCACGAGCATATTCGGAAGGCTCAGCGAGGGTCCGGCCAGCAACAGGGCAAGCGCCGGACCGTCGGCCATACCCTTGCCGATGAGTGCCTGCAGGATCGGGATCTCGGTGAGAGTCGAGAAGTACATGAAGGCACCGAAGATCGCCGCCACCGCGTTGCCGGACAGCGAGTTCTCTCCGACGAGCGAGACCACGAGCGAGTCGGGGACAAAGACCATGACGAAGCCGGCGATGAACACACCGATGAAGAGAAGCGGCAGCAGCATCTTGGTGAAGCCCCACGTCTCGGTGAGCCACTGTGTGGTCGTCTCTCTGTGCAGGGCGAAGATGGCGATGCCCGCCACCAGGGCGACCAGCGCACCCATGAGCCCGTACTTCACGAGCGGGTCGATCGCCAGGCCGTTCACCACGAGCACGCCGACCATCGCGGCGAAGAGCGGGACGAGCGCACTGGAGGCCGTGCGAACCTGGTCGTACTCCTCGACGAACAACCCGCCGGCCTCCGGCTTCTCGCGGAAGATCGCCTGCATCGTCAGACCGACGAGCACCGAGAGACCGACCGCGGCAACGATGCGCGCCAGACCGAGCTTCAGGCCGAGGACCGACACCGTGAGGAACATGGCGGCGATGTTGATGGCGGGACCCGAGAACAGGAAGGTCACAGCCGGGCCGAGGCCGGCCCCGCGCCTGCTGATCCCCGCGAAGATCGGCAGGATCGTGCACGAACACACCGCGAGGACGGCGCCCGAGACCGCCGCGAGCGAGTAGGAGACCACCCGATTCGCCTGGCTACCGAGGTAGCGCATGATGACGTCTTTGCGCACGAACACCGATATCGCACCCGCTATGAAGAACGCCGGAACGAGACAGGTGAGGACGTGTGCGCGGGCATACTCGTTGAGCAGCGCGAAGCCTGAGAGGATCGCCCCGGTGAACACGGACGAGTCCATCGGCATGAAGTAGAAGAGCGCGAACCCGCCGATGATGAGCACGAGCGGCTTCCACTCCGTGCGCAACGAGAAACGGGCTTCGTCCAGCTGACCGTCCAATGGGTGCTCCTGGTGTGTCGAGCGGCGGTCCCGGTGAGGGTCTGCCGCACTTCGATAGGTATCGAATTCGATACCTATCGAAGTGTACCGTCGGCGCGCCGGGCGTCAAGAGGCCGCCAGCAACCGCTCCGCGTTGCCGCCGAGAATTCCCTCGAGCTCGCCGGCTGTGAGACCGAGACGACGCAGATGCCCGATCTCCTCGGCGGGATGGGTCCACGGCCCGTCGGAGCCGAAGAGCACGCGACCGCTCCCGTGCGCCCGGACGAGCGAGACGAACTCCTCGTCGGGCAGGTGGCCGAGCGCGTGCATGCGCGCGAGCTCTGTCGCCGGGTCGTCGAGGTCCGGATGCATCGCTCCGAAGGCCACGATCCGGTCCCCGTTCGCAGACGACGCCCACTCGTTGATCCGCTTCACCTGGGTCGGCTTCGTGGCCACCGGCTGCACGACCGACACGTCGACGCGCGATCGGTCCATCACCGCGATCAGGCCGGACACCGTGCCGTCGTAGACCGCGGCGACGTTACCTTCCGCCTCAAGAGACGCAACGGCGCCGGGGGCGATCGGGTCGGGGAAAGCGTGTGTGTGAAAGT
>JARGFT010000005.1 GCA_029210645.1 Anaerosomatales bacterium
AGGCGCTACATGTCGGCCGAGTCGATCGAAAAGGCGATGCAGCCGGCACTCGTGATCGAGCACGGAGAAGGTCAGGAGGTGGTGCCCGCGCTCATGGCCGGCTGAGTGAGATGCTCGAGGTCGGAGCCGAGGGCTTCATACACCACTTGACGGGACGTGGCCCAAGCGCTCTAATCACCGTGACTTTCCATCAGGTACTTGAACCCCATGGGGTATCTGTATTAAAATCGCTTAAGCACATGCAAGGATTCGAATGTCCGAATACGAGGAGCGCCGGTACGCGCCTCATTCCTCTGGGAAACGGATGGCATGACGTGGCGAACGCGGATTTCTACTGCATGCACTCAGACCTGTGCAAGACGCTTGCGAACGCCAAGCGTCAGCAGATTCTCGGAACGCTCCGCGACCGCGAGATGACGGTCGGCGAGCTCACTGAAGCGACCGGCTTCACCCAGTCGAACGTGTCGCAGCACCTCACGATTCTTCGTGGCAAGGGCATCGTCCGTGCCCGCCGTCAGGGCAAATACGCCTACTACTCGATCACCAACCCCAAGATCATCCAGGCATTCGACCTCATCACAGAGGTGATGCAGGAGAGCTGGCAGGTCGAGTCGAGAGCCGCAGGAGGCGATGCAGACCCTGCCGAGTGAGTGTGCACGTCGATCAGAGTGACCGGAGTCCGATGCCGAGGAGGCGCAGATGTCAGATCAAGAGACCAAGAAGAAGTTGTCGATGGTGGTCATGAGCGGGGATATGGACAAGCTGTTTGGTGCGTTCATCATCGCCAACGGAGCAGCTGCGATGGGTCAGGACGTCACGATGTTCTTCACCTTCTGGGGCCTGCGCGCGCTCAAGAAGGACGTGAGTACCGGCACGACGCTGTTTGGAAAGATGCTGGGAGTCATGTACGGCGGCGACATCTCCAAGTCCAACCCGAGCAGGTTCTCGTTCCTCGGCATGGGTCGGTGGATGTTCAAGAAGATGATGGGCAACCACAACGTATCGAGCCTGGTCGAGCTGCGCGACCTCGCGGTCACGCTCGGAGTGAAGCTGTACCCGTGCCAGATGTCGATGGACGTCATGGAGATTCCCGCCGAGACCTTCATCGACGGCGTTCAGGACCCGGTTGGCGTGGGCTTCTTCATTGGCGAGGCCGACGAGTCCGGTACCACGCTCTTCATCTAATGACCAATCGTCGGCCTCGGGTCGGCGCACACCGACACGCGTCCGCGTACGCTGGCGCACGAAAGGAAGCGATGAACGTGTCTGACGCACCGAACGTAGATCTTGAACTTGACCTCAAAGGATTGCTCTGCCCGATGCCCATGGTGAAAGTCAGCCAGAGCATCAAAGATGTGCCGGTAGGCGGCATCATCCGTGCCGTCGCCACCGACGCCGGAGCGATGGCCGACATCCCCGCATGGGCCAAGTCCACCGGCCACGAGGTCGTGTCCGCCCTCAAGGAAGGCAGCGAGTTCGTCTTCCTGGTCAAGCGCGTCAAGTAGCTAAGGAGCCCCAACTGCTATGGAACTCTACTTGGAAATAACGTCTATCTGGGGGGTGTACCTCGGCATAGCGGTGTTCATCGTCGGCATGGCGTGGCGCGCCTACCAGTGGGCGACGACACCGCGCTCACCCGTTGCGCTCGGGATGTTCCCCAAGCCGGCGACTGGCGCGGGACGCTTCACCAAGATGCTCAAGGACACGTTCATCGCTCCGCAGTCGGCCAAGATCGAGCCGGTCATGTGGGCGTTCGCGTTCCTGTTCCACATCGCCGCACTGGCGGCGTTCGTGGGACACCTGCGGCTTGTCCAGGAGTTCACCCCGCTCAAAGACATGCTCGGGACTCAGGGCATGAACGAATTCGCCGCATGGGCGGGGGGTATCGCCGGCACGATCATGATGGTCGCTGTCATCTTCTGGATCCTGCGCCGGACGTTCGGTCCGTACAAACAGCTCTCGGTGCCCGAGGACTACCTGCTGCTCTTCCTGCTCCTCGGCGTGATCATCATGGGCAACCACATGCGCTTCTTTGGAATCGTGCATTCCGAGACGTATATGGAGTGGTTCAGGAGCCTCATGGTGTTCAAGCCCGAGATTCCCGCAGAGATCCTCGCGACAACGACCGGGTGGTCGCTCGGGACGCACATGCTCTTCACGACGCTCTTTCTCATCTACTTCCCATTCAGCAAGCTCACCCATGCCATGGGCGCTTTTGCCGCGAATATGACGAGGAGTGAGTAGTGATGGAGAAGGTCACCGTTGATACCATGGTCGGGGTGCTCGACAAGCGTATGCACCGCCAGCTCAAGCAGTACCTCGATATCTGTGCCCGCTGCGCGATCTGCAAAGACGCGTGCCATCAGTACGTCGGCACAGGCGACTTCAAGTACTTGCCCGCGAGACGAGCGGAGCTTATCCGGCAGGTCTACAAGAAGTACTTCACCAAGACCGGCCAGTTCGTTCCCGCACTCTACGAGGCACGCGACCCGGACGACAACCTGCTTCAGGAGCTCTACGAGTCTACCTACGGGTGTACCGGGTGTCGCCGATGCATGTACTTCTGTCCGTTCTCGATCGACACGGCCTGGATCGCCGCGGTTGCCAAGGGCATGCTCATCGCCGCGGGCCACGGCAACGAGATGCTGGGTCAGCTCGCCGACGCCGCCATCTTCAAGGGCGATAGCCCCGAGATGTTCCATGACGTCCTTGTCGAGGGTTTCAAGGGTATCGAGGCCGAGCTGCGCGATGAGACGGGCGATGACACGATCGAGGTGCCGGTGGACGTGAAGGGCGCCGAGATGCTCTACGTCGGCCTCGCCGGCTCGCACACCATCAAGCCCGCCGCCCGCATCTTCCATGCGGCCGGGCAGAGCTGGACACTCTCACTCTATGAGGCCGCGAACTACGGTCTGTTCTTCGGCGACGGCGAGAAGGCTAAGAAGATCGCCAAGCGCTTCATCGACGAAGCGGTCGAGCTCGGCGTGAAGGAAGTCGTGATCACCGAGTGCGGGCACGCCTACCGGGTGGCCAAGATCTTCTACGAGTCCTGGGCGGGGGAGAAGCTTCCCTTCAAGGTCAGCCACATCCTCGATGTGATCGACCGCTTCATGGCCGAGGGCCGCCTCGAGCTCAAGCCCGGCGCGATAGCCGAGCCGATCACCTACCATGATCCCTGCCAGGTCGGTCGTAACGGTGGCCTGTACGAGGCGCCCCGCCGAATCGTCACTGCGATCGCGGCCGACTTCCGCGATCTGACCCCCAACAGGGCCGAACAGTGGTGCTGTGGTGGGGGCGGCGGCCTGGTCGCGCTCACGGATATGAACGACATGCGTCTCAAGTCCGGCGCAAAGAAGGTGGAGCAGATTCGCGCCACCGGCGCCACGGTGATCGCGAGCCCATGCGAGAACTGCCGACTGCAGATGGAGGACCTGGTCAACGAGTACGACCTCGATCTCAAGGTGATGGCGGTCATGGACCTCGTTGTCGAGGCCATGGACTAGTCAAGGAACCATACGTCACGTGCGGCGCCGTTCCCGGATTCGGGGGCGGCGCCGCTACCTGGGGCAAGTAGTCACAGGCGAGTCCGCGGGCCCTGCTCAGGCACCGCCGCCCAGGGCCAGTCCCAACTTCTTCGGTCCGAAGAGCGAAATCCGGCCCTCGTTTCCTCCTGGGTCGTCCCCTACGTTGACACCCATGGGCGGCGTGTGACCTCCGGTGGTCTGCGGGCCGACGGAGGTCCCGTCCGGTCTGTGCGAGGGCGAGGCGAACTTCAGATACCGGTCGCCCGCGCTACACCTCGGTCGCGATGCTCATCAGGTCGATGATGTTGCGCAACAGGCGAGTGTTGTCGGCCTCTCCCAGCGCCAGGTTGGCGAAGATTGCGTCATCGCCGCAGACAACGATACGGCCCTGACCCAGCTGCGTGACGCCGACGAGGCCGAGTGAGCCGTACGCGACATCGGCTGGCGGCTCGGGCGCCTGGTCGCCTGCGGCGGCAAGCCAGGTGTCCTCGCGCGTGGAGACGATGATCTTGCCGTCAGAGGACGCCGCGGCCACCGGCCAGCCGGAGACGATGAGCACCTGCGACACACCCTCGGTGATCGGGCTCTCGGTGATCGAATCAGCCACGAAGACGCTGGGCTCGGCGGGATTACCGGCGGGGCTGCGCGACATCATGATCTCCGTGCCGACGGGAAGTCCCCAGTGCGCGGGAACCTTGAGTACCGGGAAGGGCACGTGAATGGTCAGGAGTACGGTCCCGCCTGCCTCGATGAACCGCGTGACTACCTCGTACTCGGCGTCCCTGAGCGGTACCATCGGTCCCGCGAGCACCAGACCCGAGGCCCCCTCGAGGTCGTCCACAGTGATCTCGTCCTGGTTGATGACCACTTCGTACCCGGCATCCCGCATGAGGCCGACAGCGCCCGATTGCCCGAGCGGGGTGGTGTCCTGAGCGCCGAACACCTCACCGTGCGCCATGTCGAACACGATCGTGCCGAGCGGCGGTAGTCCCTGTTCGGGCGTGGAGGCGGGGCCGGACTGCTCCTGCCGAGCGCAACCGGCCGCCGCTGGCAGCGCGGTCGCGGCCAGGGCTGCAGCGATTGTCAGCCGCGTGAGAGTGTGCACGATCGTTCGCATGGAGAGCTCCGGTCCCGTCAGACGTGCGCCTGGGCGAGCTGATTGTACTGCCAGCAGGCCGCCTGCGCTCGGCGCAGTCCTCTACGAGCAGTTTCTACTCACGTGAGCAGGGCAGAAGCGTAGCAGAAGATCCCGGGAGAGGAAGTGCATCATGACCAGGGCCACCGAATGGGTGCTTGGAATCCTGGCTCCAGTCACGACATCGTGGACACATCAAAGCGTCCGATGGCCTGATAGTCCTTGGTCGGATCGAGGGTGAGGTGCCTCAGCACCTCACCCTCTTCCGTTAGGAAACGCACGTCGAGGTCGGCGACCAGCCTTGAAGCGCCAGTCCTCGAACATCGGCTCGCTCCGCCCGCCTTGCTACACTTCTCGTTATGTCCTCTCAACGGCCATACCGCTGTCTGCGTGCCGTCGTGCTGGCCGCGTGCCTCCTGGCCGCGACCGCCTTCCCGGCTGTGGCTCAGCCTTCGGCGTCGCAGACCGCCGCAGACCGGGCGCGCCTCGAGAGCTCGCTCGAGAAGCTTGCCTCAGTCAGGGGGGAGTCCGCCCGCGTCGATGCGCGCATCGATGAGATCTTCGCGGAACTCGACCTCATCATGGTCGAGCAGGAGCGCGCGCTTACCGCGCTCAACTCCAGGGCGCGCATGATGTACCGGTCCGGACCCATGTCCTACCTCGAGGTGCTGCTGGGGGCGGAGACCTTTGAGGAGTTCGCCACGCGCTGGGAGCTGCTGCTGCGGATGAACCGGCGCGACGTCGAGGACATCCGGACGCTCGAGGCCGCACGCATCGAGGCGCAGCGGTCCTCCGAGTCACTGATGGAGCTGCAGGCCGAGCACGCGAGAGCGGCAGAGATAATCGAGGCCGAGGTGGAACAGGCGCGGGAGGATCTCGCGGCGAGCGAGGCGGCTCTGCGCGAGTACGAGGCCCGGCTCACCGAGCAGACCAGGCAGGCCGCTGCAACGCGGGCGGCGGCTGCCGCGCCCGCACCGGCACCCGAGGGCACCATCCAGCGACTCACCGGGTCCGGGGCATGGCAGACCGGTGTCGCGTCCCACTACGGCCGCTCGTTTTCCGGGCGCGGAGCGAGCGGGGCCGAGATAGGGCCCTATTCGATGATCGTCGCCCACATGGCGCTGCCCTTCGGCACGCTCATCGAGTTCGAGTACAACGGCAGGCGGGCTGTCGCGAGCGTGCAGGACCGAGGACCCCACACTCCGGGGCGCGACTTCGACCTCGGTCCGGGCGTGGTGCGCGTGCTGGACTTCCGCGGCGTACATGAGGTCGGCTACCGAATCATCACGCGGTAGCCGGTCACACCGCTTTCGCGTGGCCTGCTGTCCTCGGTCACCACGGTCGAGAACTGCGCCGAGTCCGAGACGACCCAGAAGCCCCAGACGAGACCTACGATCAGCATAAGGATGACGGGACGTGGCCGGGCCGCTCGCCGACGAGACAAGAGGCGGCGGTCCGAGCGGGGCAAGAACGGGCATCAAGCATGTATGTGCGACCCCCCGGTGAAAGGATTTCCTCGTGAGCATCAAGGCACTCTTCCTCAACTGCACCCTCAAGCCCTCGCCCGAGATCTCCAACACGCAGGCTCTGATCGACAAGGTGGCGGGGCTCTTCGGCGAACTCGGCATCGAGTCGGAGACGATTCGCGTGGTCGACCACGCCGTGAAGTTCGGGATCTCGTCAGATGAAGGGGAGGGCGATGAGTGGCCGGTCATCCTCGAACGCATCAAAGCGTGCGACATCCTCGTGATCGGGATGCCCATCTGGTTCGGGGTGCGTTCGTCGGTCGCTCAACTCGTGATGGAGCGCCTCGACGGGACCTACGCAGAGGGTGATTCGCAGACCGGACAGTATCCGCTGTACGGAAAGGTCGCGGGCGTCATCGTGACCGGGAACGAAGACGGCGCGCACGACTGCTGTGCGAACACGCTGTTCAACCTCACCCATCTCGGTTGCGTGGTGCCGCCGAACGTCGACTGCTACTGGGTCGGGGATGCGGGCCCGGGGCCCAGCTACATCGAGGCCGGCGGCGACAAGCATCTCTACACGAATCGCACCGCCCGCTACATGGCGCAGAACCTGCTCTGGGGAGTGCACGCGCTCAGGGCGACGCCTCTCCCGACGAACCTCAAAGCACTCGACGCGGAGGCCCGCGCGGTCAGCCGCTGAGCATCACGACGCTCACAACCGAGGAGGTCCGATGTACGCTCGAAGTGTCTCCGGCCGGTGGGGCATCAGGCGAACGAGGAAATGGGTCGTCGCGACCATGTTGCTCGGCACGGCGTTGGCCGGCGTCGGATGTGCCTCGGGCGAATCTCCCCCTGACGAGCCGGGCACCGGGGCCGGGAGCCGTGACATGGAGCGGTTCGGCCTGGCGACCGACACCTCGAAGCGCAGTGTCGAGCTCGATGAGTTCCTCTCCGGCGGGCCGCCCAAAGACGGCATCCCTGCGCTTACCGAGCCAAAGTTCGATGAACTCGGCAACTCTACCGTCCCTGACGACGTGTACGGCGTGCTGGTTGAGATCGGTGGTGACACCCGCTTCTACCCCTACAACGTCATGGTGTGGCACGAGATCGTGAACGACATCGTGGGGGGTCGCCCGATCGCGGTCACCTTTTGACCGCTGTGCGGCTCGGCCCTTGTCTTCGACCGCGAGGTCGACGGCGAGGTGCTGGAGTTCGGTGTGAGCGGCCTGCTCCACGAATCGAACCTCGTCATGTACGACCGCACGACGGAGTCCCTCTGGTCGCAATCGCGCGGTGTCGCGTTGGTGGGCGAGTACACCGGAATAGAGCTCGAGCTTGTGAGCGCTGTGTTCATGACCGTAGGGGAGCTCAGGCAGGAAATCCCCGGCGCCCTCATCCTGTCGGAGGACACGGGGCACACGCGCGACTACCGTCACAATCCGTACGCCGGATACGAAGTAAGCGAGCAGTTGATCGCACCGGTGAGCCGGCAGGATGTGCGCTTCCCTATGAAAGAGATCATGTACGTCTTCCGCATGCCTGACGGCCCTGCGGTGGCCGTACCCCGAGATGACTTGCCGAGCGGTGTGCACTCGACGCGCCTCGACGGGCGCGAGGTGACGTTGGAGCACGACGGAGTACGTACCACGGCGGCTGTCGACGGTGTGGATGCGCCCGTCTACCTCGAGATGTGGTTCTCGTTCGTGACGCAGCACGGCGACAACGCCGAGGTCTGGGAGCTCGCTGCGGAGTGAGAGCACGCGCTAACCGGGCGTAGGCGTTGTCACCGCTTCCCCTCACGCCCGGGTTGTGCCCGGACGCAGGAAGCCGCGGAAAACGCGCGTCACGACGGGCATCACCGCCCAGGTCATCAGCAGAACCGACAGCGCCGTCGTCACGACCGAGCGCGCCGGCAGCGGCCACCCGGCGACGAGGGCTCCCACCGTGTAGCCGACCGCCAGCACCGTCGGGTACAGCCCGAGCCAGGTGAGCAGGGCTTGCTTCCATACCTTGGGAGGCGGCTCCCCCGCGCACGACGGGTCCGTGAACCAGTACTCGAGACCCGTGGCCATCTGGACGCGCGGCTCGCCGACGATCAGATCGCGCGAAGCCTCCATCCAGCGATGTCGCTCCTCGGAGTTCTGCCACGCGTCGAAGTGCTCGCGCGTGTCGAATCGGTAGACGATCGTGTGCTCGTCGTCCGCTCGCGCCGGGCGTATGTGCCCCGCCCCCAGGTGACCGGGGAAGCGTGCCGCGTCGGCGCTGATGCCCTGCGCCCACTCGGCGAACGCCGCTTCACGGCCCGGGATGACGTGTCTGGACACCGCGACCGTGACCGGAGCGTCCCCTTCGTCGCTCACGTGCGCCATCTCACTCCGCCCCTTTCTCGCGGCCGGGATCGACCTCCGTGACGGTTCCGTCCGGGTGGCCTACCAGGACCAGGTCGGCGCGCCGGTGTGCGAAGATGCCGCACGCGACCACTCCGTCTATCGACTCCAGCCGGCGCTCTGCCTCCAGCGGGTGCTGCAGATCGAGCCCGTGCACGTCGGCGATGAGCGTGCTCCCGCGCTGACGTGTGTGTTCCCGCACGGTCAGATGCGCGCCCATCCCCTCGATTGCTTGCTGCGCGGCGTGAAGCTGGTTCGTCTCGATCTCGAGCGGTACCGGCGAGTGCGATCCCAGCTCCGAGACCACCTTGCTCGCGTCCACGATGCATACCCAGACCCGAGAGGCGCGTGCCACCGCTTTCTCCCGGGTGTGCGCGCCTCCTCCGCCCTTGATCGCCCGGCCCTGTGGGTCGATCTCGTCAGCGCCATCGACGTACACGCCGAGTGGAAGCGGCGCAGCTTCGAGTCGCACCACCTCGATGCCGAGCCGCCGCAGCCGTGCGTCGGTGTCGTCAGATGTCGAGACCGCGCGGGCTGGCCGAGCGGCAGCCGACGCCAGTGCGTCGACGAAGTGCGCGACCGTGCTGCCGGTCCCGACCCCGATGATGCTCTCCGACTCGACGAACCGGATCGCCGCCTCGGCGGCGGCGCGCTTCGCGACGTCCTGCGCGCTCATCAGACGACCTCTACGATGCGGCCGGGCCGGAACGGATCGCCGCTTTCGACCCCCATCGTCCGCCAGAGCGTCTCGGGCAAGCCTATGTCGGCGAGGTAGAGAGGTCTGACGTCTGCGAGCGCTTTCTTAGGCAGAGCGAGTGTCAGCGTCGCCATCGGCTCTACCGCTCCTTCGAACCCGTGTCCCGAGGGGAAGTCCAGTGAGATGGCGCGGTGTGCCGATGCCCAGGCGGCGAGCTCGGCGGACCTCCCTCGAAGCCGCCCGCTCAGCCCGTAGCCGACGAGCGCATCGACGGCGACATCGCCGCCGGGACGGTCCGCGGGCGCGATGCCCATCCGGCCGAGGGTGATGAGGTGGTGGCGGGCAGCGTCACCCGGGCGCTCGGTGGCGAGCACTACCTCGACCTCGCGGCCGCGATTGACGAGGTGACGCGCGGCGGCCAACCCGCCGCCCCCGTTGTTGCCGCCGCCAGCGAGAACGGTGATACGTCCCTCCGGAGCCAGGCGCATGACGAGGTCGGCAAGGGCGGCTCCGGCATGCTCCATCATCTGCAGCAGCCCGATCCCGAACTCCTCGATCGCGAGCCGGTCTGCCTCGGCCATCTGGTCAACGGAGAGCCAGGGGAGCGTGTCGGCGCGCAGGCGCGGGAGCAGGTCGGTGCCGTCAAGTGAGGGAAGAAGCTGCCGCGCGTACCACCGGGGCCACCCGGGGTCCTCCCCGTCGGTGGCCGCGTACGCGGCGTGGTGCGCGTCGGCGATATCGCTCAGGCGTGCGGCGAGGCGGTCCATCACGCTCACGGTGTGAGCCTTCCGATCGTCGAGGCCACATCCCCTCTGATCCGGAGGCCGAGCACACGCCTTCCGCGATCGAGCAGCACGCGTCTATCGGCACTCGCCTCGGCGGAGGTCAGCACGCCGAACGTGAGCGATGAGGTGGGCGAGCCCGCATCATCGGGGACAGCGAGGTCCCCGGCACTATCCGAGATCATCTGAATGAACAACCCACGGCCGGAATCGCCCTTGTGCAGCTGCCCCGTCGAGTGTAGGAAGCGCGGGCCGTACCCGACCGTTGTCGCCATGCGGGTCGCGCCCCGGATCGCGACGCGCACCGCCGCGAGCGCCGCATCGGTCCGCTCGTCCGGTGGCACGAAGGCCTGGATGCTCACGTAGTCGCCGGGTTGCCCTGCCGACAGGAGGTCTGCCACGGCTGCGGCCGGGGATACCTCGTCGATGCCGAGGATGTCGACATCGCCAGCTACCGCGGTCGGCTCTTCGGCCGGCAGGCTGCCATGCTCCCTGTAGGCAGCGATCGCCTCGCGTGCGAGTACCTTCGCGGCTTCGACATCGGGTTGATCGAACGGGTGGATGCCGGTCACGTGTCCGGCAAGCGCTACGGCCATCTCCCAGAGGAACATCTGCGCACCGAGCCCGTAGACGTCCGCAAGCTCGAAGCGGACCACCGGGTGACCGGCCTCGGCGAGCGCATCGAGCGCGGCATCTTCGCGGTCCTCGCCGGCGAGTGAGAGCCCGACGAACACGCGGTCGTCGCCGTAGAGGTCCGGGGTGCCCACCGGCTCGCCAACGACCGGCAGGATGCCCCGACCGTCCTTACCTGTGCTCTCGGCGATCAGCTGCTCGACCCAGTCTCCGAAGCTTGCGAGCCCGGGAGAGGTTACGAACGTCGCCTTGTCCCTGCCCGCGTTCGCGCACGCGCCGAGCACGGCGCCGAGCGTCGCTGCGGCGTTGGCTCCTGTCGCCGACGGCTCCGCGGACGCGCGGGCCGCCTCTGTTGCGCTGGCGAGAAGCCGGTCGAGATCGACTCCGATGAGTGAGGCAGGCACGAGTCCGAAGTGCGAGAGCGCAGAGTAGCGGCCTCCGAGGTTCGGATTCGCCTGGAAGACCTCGCGAAAGCCGAGCGAGCGCCCGAGCGTTTCAAGCGAAGTCCCCGGGTCGGTGACCGCGACGAAGTGTCGGCCCGCGCCGTCGTCTCCGACGGTCTGTGCGACACGGTTCCAGAAGTACTTGAACATGGAGAGGGTCTCGGCTGTCCCGCCCGACTTGCTCGAGACGATAAACAGCGTGTGCGCCAGATCGAGCCGGCGCTCCAGCGCGGCGACGGCGTCGGGGTGCGTGCTGTCCAGGACGCTCAGGTTCATGAAGCCCTCGGCCGCACCGAACGTCTTGCTGAAGACCTCGGGTGCCAGCGAGGAGCCCCCCATGCCGAGAAGTACGGCGGCGGACAGCCCGTCACCACGCACACCTGCGACAAACTCCGTCAGCCGCACTACCTCGGACTTCATGGTGTCAGGTAGATCGAGCCAGCCGAGCCGGTTCTCGATCTCTTGCGGCGAGTCGCTCCAGACCGTGTGGTCTCGCTGCCAGATGCGCTCGATGACAGACTCTGCGCCGATGCGGGCGAGTGTGTCGGTGACCAGGGGTTCTAGGGTGCCAAGCTGAGTGGTGATCATGTGCATGCCTACCTCTTCGGGTCGCGGTCTACTCGGTGAGTTCGTACCCAGGCTGAGCGTCGAGCAGCGCGCGCCGGTCGATGCGAGGTGTGAGCTACCCGAGTGTCGGGCACAAACGGTGAGAGAGCGAGTACGCCACCGCCACGATCGAGGACCGATCGTGTTCGCGGACGGCACTGACCCGGGGAGAGCAAAGATGAGTGAGAGAAACGATGCACCGACCATTCTCGTCGTGTTCGGGGCGACGGGTGACCTGATGGCCCGAAAGATCGTGCCGTCGATCTTCCACTTGTACCGCAACGACCTGTTGCCCGACCGCTTCCGGGTGGTGGGCTTCTCCCGTCGCGACTGGTCAGACGAGGACCTGCGTGACCACGTGAGTGGCATCCTTGCCGAGCGCTATCCGGATGCAGGCTCGCTCGACTCCTTCCTCGCGCTGTTCACGTATCACAGGGGAACCTTCGAAGACCGCGGGGCGTACGAATCGCTTGCGCGGGCCTCTGCAGACGTGGCCGAGGAGTGGGGCACGTGCGCCAATCAGCTCTTCTACCTTGCGGTGCCCCCCGAGAACTACGAGACCATCCTGCGCAACCTTGCTGACGGAGGCCTCACCGCGATGTGCAGCGACGAGGAGGGGTACACACGCGTGCTCGTCGAGAAGCCGTTCGGGCACGACATCGAGAGCTCGAACGCCCTCGACGAGCTACTCGGCTCGCTCTTCCGGGAAGAGCAGATCTACCGGATCGACCACTACCTCGCCAAAGAGATGCTGCAGGGCATCCTCGCCTTCCGCTTCCACAACGACTTACTCGAGTCCGAGTGGGACCGCAGCGCCATCGAGCGCATCGACATCTCGCTGCTCGAGACACTCGGCGTCGAGAAGCGCGGTGCGTTCTACGACGGCGTTGGCGCGTTGCGCGACGTCGGGCAGAACCATCTTCTGCAGATGCTCGCGCTCGTGACGATGGAGCAGCCGGAGAGCCTTCAAGCCGACGACATCCGGGCTGCCCGCGCCGCACTGCTCGAGCAGCTCCGACCGCTCGACGCCGATCAGGTCGCGCGTCAGACCTACCGGGCACAGTACGAGGGTTTCAGGGAGATACCCGGAGTGACCGGAGACTCCCAGACGGAGACCTACTTCAAGCTCGAGACGGTGCTGACCGGATCGCGTTGGGCGGGCGTGCCAGTGACGTTTGAGAGCGGCAAGCGCATCGGCGGCGACCCGCTCAAGCGCATCGTGGTGACGTTCCGCCACCGCCAACCATGCCTGTGCGGCAAGGCCAAGACGCACCTGCGTAACAAGGTCGTTTTCACCCTCGAGCCCAACGACACGATCACGATGACGTTCTGGGCCAAGCGGCCAGGCTTCGAGTACGAGGTCGAGGAGCGCCGGTTCGAGTTCTCCCTCTACGAGAAGACCGAGAAGCTCCAGTATGTCGAGGAGTACGCCAAGCTGCTCTACGACGCTGTCCGCGGCGATCAGACCGCGTTCGTCTCCACCGACGAGGTGCGTGCGATGTGGCGATTCATCGACCCGGTCGTCGCGGCATGGCGGGAGGGCGCCACGCCGCTCGAGACCTACGCGCCGGACACCGACGAGCCGGTCAAGCGAGCCGTCGCGGTCCTGCGTTCCGGCGGGCCGAAGCGGCAGGCTGCTGTGGTCGGTCTGGGCAAGATGGGCGCAGGCATCGCACTCAACCTGGTAGACCACGGCTGGGAGGTCGTGGGCTGGAACCGGACCACGAGCGTCGCACACGAGATGGCCTCCGACGGGCTCGTTCCTGCCGACACGCTTCCGGAGCTCGTGGCCGCTCTCGAGCCCCCGCGCATCGTCTGGCTGATGGTGCCGGCTGGCAAGCCGGTGGACGCCGTGCTCTTCGGCGGCGGTGAGTCGAAGGGGCTCGCGGACCTGCTCGAGCCCGGCGACATCGTGATCGACGGCGGCAACTCGTTCCACGCCGATGACCTACCGCGGGCCGAGCGGCTTGCCGAGCGGGGCATCGGCTTCCTCGACTGCGGAACTTCGGGTGGTCCCGTCGGCGCGCGCACCGGCGCCTGCCTGATGATAGGAGGCGCTCGCGAGACGTATCAGCGCGTCGAGCCGCTCTTCGCCGACATCGCCGTGCCTGACGGCTACCGGTTCTTCGACGGCGTCGGGTCGGGGCACTACGTGAAGATGGTGCACAACGGCATCGAGTACGGCATGATGCAGGCCATCGCCGAGGGCTTCGGGCTGATGCGCGACTCATCGCGCGACCTTGATCTTCAGGCGGTGGCCGATGTCTACCAGCGCTCGAGCGTGATCGAATCGCGTCTCGTCGGCTGGCTCGGTGACGCGTACCGCCGCTTCGGCGGGGACCTCGAGCCGGTCTCGGGCACCGTTGGCCATACCGGTGAAGGCGAGTGGACGATCGCGGCGGCCAAGGACGCCGGCATCCCCACGCCCGTGATCGAGGCGGCCTTCCAGTTCAGGGTCGACTCGGAGAACGCACCGAGCTACACCGGTCAGGTCGTACAGGCGTTGCGCAACGAGTTCGGGGGGCATGGGCTCGCACCGAAGAAGGCGAAGTAACGGAGCGTGCGCTGGCGGACCTGACCGGGAGTGCACCGATCAGCTGCGCGCCGCCAGCCACACGCCGCCCTCGAGATTCACCTCGCCACCGACCGCGTACAGGGGGAGCGAGCCGAGCAGATCGGCGAATCGCTCGTGCTCCGCGAATGTCACGGTAAGCCCGCTCTCGCGTACGAGTGGCAGGTTGCGCTCGGTCGACGCACCACCGAATACGACCGCTGCGCACGGTAGATATGAGAGCGCGAGAGTCTGGGCAAACCTCGCGAGCGTGCGGTAGAAGATGCCGACGGCTGTAGCCGCCCGGTCGTCCTCGCTCGCGAGCGCCTTCGCTGCGATCGCTCCGGCCCGCTTGGCGTCGTCACCGCCGATGACGAGCGGCTCGGCCGAGGCCAGCGCGCACGAAGCCTCGTAGATGTGGACGAGCCCGCGGCCCGACACAAGGTCCTCCCAGCTCGGAGGGCGTCCGAGAGCACGCTCGATCACCTCGACGGTTCGCGCGGTCTCCTCGTCGAAGCGCGGCATCCGCGTGTGCTGTGACTCGCAGCCCACTGCCGTCGCGCCGAGAGGCCCCTCGCCATGCCGTATGAGCGCCGCGGCGCCCAGCCCCGTTCCCGGTGCCAGGTAGACGAGACTGCCGTCCGCAAGACCCGGCTCGCCAGCGGTCTTGCCGGCTCCGGAGAGCGTCCGGATACCTTGGGCGTGCGCCGGAGAGTCGAGTCGTGCGAGTGCTCCCCAGGCACCGGCAACCACGTCGTTCACGAGATGCGTGCGACCGGCGGGCAGCCCTGCGCTCTCCAGTGCGCCGAGTTCGACCAGCGCGTCGTCGGAGTGCCAGTTCGTCAGGCGGCTGCGGGACCGGACAACAGGGCCTGCGACCGCCACAGCCGCAGCCGTGACCTGGCCGTACGTACGTGTCTCCCGAACGGTGTCCTCGACGTGGGCGTAGAGATCCGAGGCCGACGTGCTCTGGATCACGATGTCGTCTCGCACGGTGGCGGTGGCCCCGCGCTCGCCTCCGCGTGTGAGGGCAGCGATGCGCGTGCGCGTGTTGGTGCCACCCACATCGAGGGCTAGCACGAGATCGGTCATCGGATCACCTTCCAGAAGTGTGTGTCGCTTCGTCGCTTTGCGTAGATGAGGCGTGCGTGCCCCAGTGTGCGGTATTGGGTACCTTCCACACGTGACGAGAATCGAGGACTACGCCTTCCTGTCGGACTGTCAGTCCGCCGCACTCGTGAGCATCCACGGGTCGGTGGACTGGTTGTGCTTCCCTCGTTTCGACTCGCCTTCGGTGTTCGGCCGACTGCTGGACCCGGATGCCGGGACCTGGACGCTTGCGCCCACCGGAGAACACCGCACTGTCAGGGACTACCTACCCGATTCGCTTGTTCTGCGCACCGAGCACGTTACACCCACGGGCACGGTCGAGGTCCTCGATGCGTTGCTCTTCGAGCCGGGTGCCCGGGAACACGACATCGGTATGAGGGTGCCGCACGAGCTCGTTCGTGTGGTGCGAGGCGTCGTCGGCTCGGTCGAGATTGAAACGCAGGTGGAGCCGTGCCTTGAGTACGGGCTCACCAGACCACGGATCGAACCGACCGGCTCGGGGTTCCGCGCCAGGGGAGGACCGGTGGAGCTTGTCCTCAGCGCCGACGTCGCGCTCGAGTGCACCGAGCACGGCGCACACGTGCGGTTCGCTGTGGGGGCAGGGGAGGAGATCGGGTTCAGGCTCGCGTTCGCACGCATGTACGGACCGGGCAACGACTCGCACTCCGGCAGCGGATCCGGGTCCGCGACAACCGGGCCGACCGGGGCTGCGGCCGCTATCGCGGACACCGAAGCGGCGTGGCGCTCCTGGGTCGACATGCACTCGGCGTACGAAGGCCCCTACGCGGATAGCGTCCGCCGCAGCGCACTCATCCTGCAGGGCCTCACCTACCAACCGTCGGGCGCGCTCGTGGCTGCAGCGACTACCTCGCTTCCGGAACGCGTTGGGGGCGAGTGGAACTGGGACTACCGCTACACCTGGCTCCGGGACGCCAGCCTCACCCTCAACGCGCGGTGGGTCTCCTCCTGTCCGCACGAACCGTGGCGGTTCTTCCGCTGGATCGAGAACGCGGGATCGCGAACGGGTGAGAGCCCGCTGCAGATCATGTACGACGTCGAAGGGGGAGCCGATCTCACCGAGCATACCCTCGACCATCTCCGCGGGTTCGCCGACAGCCGTCCGGTGCGCGTCGGCAACGACGCATGGACGCAGACGCAGCTCGATGTTGCCGGAGAGATACTGGATGCCGCCTTTCTCATGCGGCACCAGATGGGCAAGCTCTCCGCTCCGACCCGGGCGATGTTGGTCCGGCTCGCGGACGATGCCGCCGCGCGGTGGCGCGAGCCCGATGCGGGCATGTGGGAGTCGCGTGACATTCCCCGCCACTACGTCTCCTCGAAGGTGATGAGCTGGGTCGCGCTCGACCGCGCCGTACTCATGGCGGACTTGCTGGATGCTGAGTCCGGCCTGGTCGAAGCGTGGGTCGCGGAGCGCGATGCGGTTCGTGAGGCAGTGCTGCGGGACGGCTGGAGCGAGGAGGCCGGAGCGTACGGCGGCGCGTTCGGCTCGAGCCACCTCGACGCATCGGTACTGCTCATGCCGATCGTCGGATTCCTGCCGGCCGACGACGAACGTATGCTCGCGACCATCCACGCGATCGACGAGCGACTCGGCAGGGGCGGGCTCGTGCGTCGCTGGGCCGAGGAGCCCAATGCGTTTCTCATCTGCAGCTACTGGCTCATCCAGTGTCTCGCGCTTGCGGGTGAACGCGAGCGTGCCGAGGAGTACTTCGAAGCCGTCACCGCTCACGCCAACGACGTGGGGCTGCTCGCGGAGATGGTCGACATGGGCACAGGCGATCTGCTCGGCAACACGCCGCAGGCGTTCTCGCACATCGGGCTCATCAACTCGGCATGGACACTGTCCGGCAACGGGCTGCCGGAGTGACTACACGGGGATGTCGCCGCCCGGACCTCCGGAGGTAAGCCGCTGCGCCATACGCACCAGCGTGCTTCGCCGTAGCTCGGCGATGCTCGCGCGGTCGGCAGGACGTTTGACCGCGTCGGAGAACGTCGGGTATGCGTGCATGACGGAGCTCAGCGCCGAGAACGGCAGTCCGCGCTGCTTGACGATAACGGCCTCGGCGATCATCTCCCCGGCCCGCTCGCCGAGGATATGCGCGCCGAGCAGGCGCTTGTCGCGTCCGACGATGTACTTCGCGATACCTGCCGAGGCGACCTCGGCTCGAGCTCTGTCCTGGTGGGCGAACTCGTACCGGTAGACGTCGATCTCATCTCCGTGCCGCGCTCGCGCTTCCTCTTCGGTGAGGCCGAGGTGCGCGAGCTCCGGGTCGGTGAAGATCACCCAGACCAGGTCGTCGTAGCGCACGGCCCGTCCAACAGGCAGCACGGCACTCAACGTCGCCGAGATGGCCTGGCGCTCGGCGACGTGTGTGAAACGGTAGGGGCCGACAACGTCACCGGCCGCATAGATGTGTCGGGCCGAGGTGCGCATATGCTGGTCGACCGCGATTCCGCGTTCGCCGTACCGGACGCCGGCCGCCTCCAGCCCGAGGTCGGTGTTGGGGGCACGGCCGGTGGCGACGAGCACCTCGCGCGCCGAGACGATCGGCGCCCCCTCGGCGTCGAAGAGCGTCGCGAGCATTCCCGCCCGCGTCACACGCTTCACCCGTGTGTTGGTGATGATGGTGATGCCCTCGGAGACGAGGACCGCGGTGAGACGTTCGGCGAGTTCGGCGTCCTCCCGGGGCAGGATGCGGTCCCGGCTCTGGACGATGGTGACGGCAGCTCCCAGCCGGGCGAGTGCAAGCCCCACCTCGGCCGCGATCACCCCTCCGCCGAGGATCGCGATCGAGTCCGGAACCTCGTCCAGATCCCAGATGCTCTGGTTGTCGAGGTACCCGGCCTCCGCGAGCCCGGCGACATCAGGTACCCGGGGTCTCGAGCCGGTCGCAAGGATGAACCGCGAGGCCGTGAACGTCTGCTCGCCGACCCGAAGCGTGTTCGGGTCCTCGAACCGTGCGTCGCCGAGCAGGACCCGGATGCCCTCGGCCTCCATCTCCTCGGGTAGGTGGTCCGCGGCGATGCGAGAGACGACCTCACCGATGTGAGCGAACACGCCCGAGGTGTCGAGTTCGATGTCGGCTTCCGCACGGACGCCGAACTCGGGCAGCCGTGCAGTCACGGCTGCAGCACGTGCGGACGCGAGCAGGGTCTTGCTCGGTACGCAGCCGGTGAAGGTGCACTCCCCGCCGATGCGCTCGTTCTCGACGAGGGCGACGCGCTTGCCCAGCCCGAGGGCGACGTAGGCGGCGGTCAGGCCCGCGGAGCCGGCGCCGATCACCATGAGGTCGAAGTCTGTGGAGTGCTTCATGCGGGCGGCATCCATCCTTCCCGTCGAGCGCCACGATCGCGATGGCGACTGCGAGAAGCCCGGGCTGGACAGCCCGGGCTTCTCAATGGGCACATGGTCTGACTAGGCACGTGCCGAGATCAGACGCTCACCTACCAGAACAACGCGCTATAGAGCGGCACGGGACTCTCGATGGTCATCGTGCCCTTGTCCATCATCCCCATCATGCCCATGTTGGACACGTCGTAGGTACCGTCACCGTTGTCGTGGATCATGAGCATGTCGCCCTCGCCCCAGGCCATCGGATCGTCGCTCTCCTCGAGCCCGAACCAGTGCAGACCCTCGACAAGCAACATGGCTCCCATGTCGCCCATCTGGGTGACGTAGGTGGGATAGCTCGGGTAGCTCTTGTAGAGCCCGAAGCCCGCCGTGGTCTGGGCCTCCATGTTCTTGGGTTCCTTCACGAAGATCTTCTCGCCCGTGCTGCCCCTCGTGGGGATGAGCACGAAGTATGCCCCGTGATCGCCGATGACCCACATCGCGTTGGGGTTCTTGAGGCTTACCGACGGGCACACGAACGGACCGGCTTCCGGTCCCGGCGGCGCTGCCACGGCACCCGCAGGAACCGCCATCGCGAGCATCATGCCCGCAACAATGATCAGGATCGCTCTTCTCAACCTCATATACCGTCATCTCCAATCGCAAACATGACCTTGACCCGCTGTGTGTTGATTCCCGCTAAGACAGGTCGGCAATCATCGATGCACTTGATCGCGGTCCAGCCACCCGCCCGTGAACCCGGCACGCCGGAGCCCGGTGGCGATCGGCTTGCAGCTCCTCATCAGCTCCCAGAACCATCCCGTGAGGTGGTTCTCGATCATCATCACGATTGGTCCCTGGTCGAGCCCGTAGTATCCCTTCGAGATCCAGGGCGCACCGTTGCCCGAAGCGTCGAACGTCGGATTGAAACTGCACTTGAAGCCGTAGACACTCTCCATGTCGGGGTAGTGCTCGTGGAAGGCTCGTATCGCAGGAAGCACGATCTCCGGTGCGAACGGCAGTGAGGCGATCGCCGCCCACGGTGCGATCGTGCCATCGTCGGGGCCCCAGGGTATGGCCCGGGCGCGGTAGTCGAGGAAGCTGCGCTCGCGCCCGTCGATGTAGCGGGTGGCCGGACCGGGGCCGTCGCTGGCTGTGACTCCCCAGATGTTCTCGGCGTAGCCGCGAAAGCCTCTCGGGTTGCGAATCGCATACGAGCGCTGGATGTAGGTTGCCCGGCGACTGTTCTCGAAGTAGTCGATGCCGCGATCGCGCATGTAGGCATCGCGTATCTCGCGGAAGTCGATCCAGACGTGGGAGAGCTGGTGGACGAAGAGCGGACCACCGTAGACGAACTCATGACCGTACAGCTTCTTCCATTGATAGGTGGAGAGCCATGTGTCGTAGCTCGAGCCCGGCAGAGGGTGCGTGGGAGACCCGAGACCGAGGGCGTAGAGCAGCAGCGCCTCGTTGTACCCGGTCCAGTGGAACCGCAAGAAGCCCGTCTCCGGTTTCCATCCGTGCGTCACCGCCGCCCCGCCATCGCGTGCCCAATCCCAGTCGACCCGTCGGTACAGTTCGTCCGCTAGCTCGCGGATCTCACGCTCATCGGGCGTGTCGAGGTCGAAGTACGCTGCGCAGGCGAGCATACCGGCGACAAGGAACGTCGTGTCGATCGTCGAGAGTTCGGACAGCCATGCGCGCTTGCCGGAGTCCATGTGCAAGAAGTGGTAGTAGAAACCCCGGTGACCGGTCGCGTCAGGCTCAGGTCCGTGCGGAGCGTTTCGGAAGAAGCGCAAAGTCGCCAGGGTCCGTTTCACGGCATCCGGACGGCGTACGTATCCGCGCTCCGCGCCGATCGTGTATGCGGCCAAGCCAAGACCGACGGCCGCGATGCTGCAGTGCGAGCCCGGGCGCGTGGTGTCGCGGACGAGCCCGTTGGCAGGGTTCGCTTCGGCGAGGAAGTAGCCGAACGTGTCACGCTGAAGCGCCAGGAGTTCATCGATGGAGTAGCCGCCGGACATCGTGCGCGTACCGCGGCTCAGTCGGACACGGTGACGCCGCGCCAGAAGGCGTAGTGGCCGGCGATCTCGGAGGCCGCCTTCGATGGAGTCGGATACATCCATACTGCTCCACGTGCCACCTGGTCGCCTGCGGTGACATCGAAGTACTCGGCGCGGCCTTTCCACGGGCACACGGAGGTCTCGCCGTTGGCGGTCAGGCACTCCATGTTCACGTCGTCGGCGGGGAAGTAGTGGTTGCCTTCGATGACTACCGTCCGGTCACTCTCGGCGATCACAGTACCGTTGAACGTGGCCTTCATGCCTGTCTCCTCTCGACACGTGGCTTCGTATTCCGTCCGGGAGGCCGATGCGCACCCCTTTGTCCTTGAGCGATGCTCTACTCGGATCTCTCGATGATCTCGCGCATGCTGCGCCCGTAGGGCCAGAACTTGTCGCGCTCGCCACGCTCCCACGCCTCGCGCATCTCGGGCGTGTCGATCTGCCAGTCGGGCCGGTGCTTCATGCTCACCTCACGCAGGTCCTGGTGAAGCTCGCCCCGGGTCGGCCGGCCCCAGTACCAGTAGCCGTTGTAGATCTTGTAGATGACGAGCCCCGGCTCCAGCACAAGCGTATGAGGGATCATCACGTCATTGACCGGGTCGGTGTACTCCTTGATCTCGAGGTCCTGCTGGATGATGCGCTTGGGGTCGTGCAGGAACGTCCAGTGTGCGCCGACGCCGAGCTTGAGCTCGTTGAGCTGAGTGATGTTGTCGCACGTGATCGTGACGATGCGCGCGTAGCCCACGTCGAGCCGGTCGTGGAACCAGACGAGCTCCTGAAGCTGTCTGCGGTCCTTCGGGCAGTAGTGGCCGCGAAGCAGCGTCAGGATCATCGGGTCGTCGCCCTGCAGCGCCGAGAGCGTGTGGGGCTTGTTCTTGTGATCGCGAAGCTCGTAATCGGGGAATCTCGCACCCGGGACGATGTCGGCTCGCATGGGTCGCCTCTCTTTCGGGGTCGAGGGGTATGTACCCCTGAGACCCGTTCCTCGTTCCGGGGAACGATCCCGCATCTTCTCCAGGAGGCAGATCACATGCGTACCCATGACGTCATCATCATCGGCAGCGGCGCCGCGGGCCAGACCGTTGCGACCGAGTGTGCGAAGGCCGGCAGGAGTGTGGCCGTCGTCGACCGCTTGCCGTTCGGAGGTACGTGCGCGCTGCGTGGTTGCATGCCCAAGAAGGTGCTTCTCTCCGCCGCCGAAGCGACCGCGCGCATGGCCGCGCTCGACGGCATCGGCGTCACGGGCGAGGCGCGCGTCGACTGGCCCGCGCTGATGAGGCGCAAGCGCGGGTTCACCGACCCGGTTCCCGGCAATACCATGTCGTGGATGACCGATATGGGCATCGACACGATCACCGGCACGGCGCGCTTCATCTCGCCCGATTCGCTGGAGGTCGACGGCGAGGTGTTCGGTGCACCGGCGATCGTACTGGCGACCGGCGCACGCCCCATCGACCTTGGCATCGGTGGTCAGGACCTGGTGATGAGCAGCACCGACTTCCTCGACCTCGACGAGATGCCGGAGCGCGTCGCCTTCATCGGGGGCGGCTACATATCGTTCGAGTTCTCCTGGCTCGCACACCGCGCCGGTGCGGATGTGACGATCATCCATCGCTCCGCCCAGGTGCTCAAAGGCTTCGAGCCCGGGCTCGCCGAGCAGCTCGCAGGCAGGTACCGGTCGCTCGGCATCGACATCATGCTCGATGCGCCCGTGCAGGGCGTCGAGAAGAGCGCGGGCGGTCTTGCCGTCGTCACGCCTGATCGCATCGTCGAGGTCGACGCCGTCTTCCACGGTGCGGGCCGGGCTCCCGATCTCGAGGGCCTCGATCTCGAAACGGGAGGCGTCGAGTACTCACGGCGGGGGGTCACCGTCGACCGGTCGCTTCGCAGTACCACCAACCCCATCGTGTGGGCGGTCGGCGACGCGGCCGGCATCGGTACGCCGCTCACCCCGGTCGCCGGCGCTCAGGGCGAGGTCGCCGCAAGCGGCATACTCGGCACACCGGCGACCTACGAGGACAGATTCACGCCGAGCGTGGTGTTCAGCGACCCGCCGCTTGCACGTGTCGGCATCGGCGAGGATGCGGCCGCCGACGACGCGAGGCTCGAGGTGCGTACTTTCGACATGAGCACGTGGTTCACGCAGAAGCGTGTCGGTAACGACACCGCCGGTGCGGTCCTGGTGGTGGATCGTGAGTCAGGAGCGATTCGTGGCGCGCACCTGCTCGGGGTGGAGGCCGATGAGATCATCAACGTCTTCACTCTGGCGGTTCAGTTCGGTATCACGATCGACGATCTGAAGACCGTTACCTGGTCGTATCCCACCCTTGCGTACGAAATCAACTATCTCACCGGCCGGTACTAGGCAGACCGGAGGCAGTCCGTGATCCGCCTGTTCGTGTTCGATCTCGACGGAACGCTCGTGCAGACCGAGAGGCTGAAGGCAGAGTCATACGCCAAGGCCGTGATCGAACTCAGGCCCTCGGATGTTGCCGAAAGCGAGGTCCTCGACGCCTTTCGCGAGGTGATGGGGCAGTCCCGGCAGCGTGTCGCTGAGTACATGGTCGATCGCTTCGATCTCGCCGGCGCTGCCGGGGAGCGGATGTCTGAGTTCGGTGCGAGCGAGCCCTGGGAGGCGCTCGTCGGGATCCGGCTCGGGTACTACGAACGGCTCGCCGGTGATCCGGAGACGCTGCGTGCGGCGGCCTGGCCCCACAACGTCGCCCTGCTCGATCTCGCACGGCAAACGGGATGCCGCACGGCACTGGCGAGCATGTCATCGAGGGCGCGCATAGCCCAGGTCCTCGAGGCACTCGACCTGAGCGAATCGTTCGATCTCATCGTGTCGGCCGAAGACGTCGAGCGCGGCAAGCCCAGTCCGGATATCTACGAGTTCGTCGCGGCGCGGCTGGGCTTCGAGCCCCGGGAGTGCCTCGTGATCGAGGACTCGCCCGACGGCGTGAAGGCAGCGCTGGCGGCCGGCATGCACTGCGTTGCCGTGACGACCCCGTTCAGCCGCGAACGCGTTCTGGCGGCAGGGCTGCTGCCCCGTTCGCGGATCGTGGACGATCCGCGCCACCTGCTCGACGTCGTCAGCGGCGTGGTGGATGAGGCGCGGGGCTCGGTGTCATGTGACCCAACCAGCGAAGAGCGCTGAGAGGGGCGCAAGGCACACCCGGCCCACGTTGCCAGACTTCTTCTCATGTCCCCTCAACGACCATACCGTTGCGTGCTCGTTGTCGCACAACCCTCGGCGTCACGGATCGTCACAGACCGGGCACGCCTCGAGAGCGGCGTCGTATCGCACTACGGCCGTGACTGAGCTGCACCGGGTGGGTATGCTGGCCGGGGACGGTTCGACGGGGGTACAGCGCTCGATCGAGGGGGACGTATGGCTGGCGCGCTCGACGGCAAGGTCGTCGTGATCACCGGTTCGACCCGCGGTATCGGCCGTGCGATGGCAGAGGCGTGCGCCGACGCAGGGGCAACGGTGGTGGTGAGCTCTCGCACCGCAAGCGCTGTCGACGAGACGGTCGCGGCTCTCCGAGATCGGGGCGCACGCGCCTCCGGGGTACCCTGCGACGTGGCCGACCCCGCGGCGCTCGAGGCGCTGCTGACACATGCCGTCGCGACGCACGGTTGCGTCGACGTGTGGGTCAACAACGCCGGCATCTCGCTCGGCCTGCGTACACACATCGACACCTCGCCCGACGAGATCCGCTCCATCGTGGACATCAACCTTCTGGGTACGATGATGGCCTCCAGGATGGTCGTGCCCTACTTCATCGGGCGAGGGGGTGGAGTGCTCATCAACGTCTCCGGCAGGGGAGGCAGGGGAGACGTGGCTGCCTACACGGCTGCGTACGCGGCCACGAAGGCGGGAGTCATGGTCTTCACGCGGAGCCTTGCTGCAGAGCACCGCTCGGATCCGGTATCCATACTGGTCTTCATGCCGGGGATGGTGGACACCGACTTCTACGGCGCCGACATGGCGGTGACGCCCGGCCTGAAGCCGATCGTCGATAACATCCGCATCGTGCTCGACACCATCGGCACGCCTATCGAGGCGGTCGGACCAGCTCTCGTGGATGTCGCATGCACCGTACCGGGAACGGGGTCGGGCGAGGTGCATCGCGCGGGGAGTGCGCTGCGGGGGATGCTCGGCGGCTTCAGGCTGATGTGGGCACGCATCACGGGGCGCATGAAGCCGATGTAGGGCCCGCACCTGTGCGTCGCCTGGTATCCTCGCGACATGCCGGCCGCCGCAACACCAAGCACACGTCGTCACCGAGAGCTTACCGCCCGTCAGCTCCATTCGTGCCACCGAACGGGTGCCGTCCGACCCGAACCGGAGGCTCGACACTCCGTGACTGAGTCGTTCACATCCAATGCTGTGAAGGTCGCCTGTGTCGGTGACAGCATCACGCGCGGGACATTCGTGTGGCGCCGCAGGGTCAACGCGTATCCCGCGCAGCTGCAGGCAATGCTCGGACATCCCTTCTGCGTGCGCAACTTCGGGGTGACAACTGGCGAGGGATCGAGCTGTTCGCACGCGATCACCGGGACCTCGCCGCGCATTTTGCGTCGCTAGAGTCGGCTCCGTCGGTGTGGCTGCTGACGCTGCCGTCGCTGTTCCGGGTGCGGGGACATGCGAAGGTCCTTTACGGGATGGACGAGCAGGCGCTTCGGGAGATCCGCGGTGCCGTCAAGAAGATTGCGACCACACTGAGCTGCGGTCTAATCGACGTCTACGCTGCAACGGGCCGGTGTGCGCTATGCTCACATCTGCAGAGGCACCTGATGGAGGGGAGTATCGATGCCCATCAACATCATGATCGGCATGCTTGCGTTACTGGTGGCGCTGGTTCTGTACACGTGGGGAGCCCTGAGCGCGTTCCGCGTTCGGAGTCTAACGCGCAAGAGCGTGTCCTTGATCTGGGTGGGCGTCGCGTTCGACGTCATCGCAACCGCCATGATGGCGATTCAAGCGAAAGGTCTCGTGAACGACCTACACACCTACCTGGCCTTCATAGGCCTCGGAGGCATGGCGCTCGTGGCCGGCCTGGGTTCTTGGGCGATCTCGCAGGACCGGGAACAGCTGCTTGCGACGTTGTCCCGTGTCGTGCTGGCGCCATGGGCGGTCTGGGTGTTCGTCTTCGTCTGGGGGATGATCGAGCGGGGCTCCGAGCGGCTCCTGTAGCTTCCCTCCCTCACCAGCGAGGTTCAAGTCCGCCAACAGCCACATGCGTGGAGTCTGGCATCCGCGGAAGTGGGTTCAGCTGAATCGCGTCCACTTGCGAGCTACGTCGAAATCCAGAACGCGTTCGAGAACAAGGCGCTGCGCACGCCCGCACGGATGACCGGTAGGGCTCCGCTCTCGTCGGCGCACTCGCCCTGATCTCACGATCAAGGCGTTCCCGGGGTTCGTTGGCATGTCGAGACCGACGCCGCCTCACGTGCCGATGACCGTGTGCTCGCGTGTGGTTCCGCGGAGGTTGCGGACAGGGTCGTGAGCCTCGGTCACGTTGGCAGGGCGGCGCGCCAGTAGATGGCGCCCAACAGTACGCCCAGTGCCACGAGCCATGCCACGATGTAGACGAGCGTCGAGCGTCTCGCCTGCCTCTTCTCCAGCCACCCACGGGGGCGGACGCCTTTCATGAGGAAGACGAGCTTGCTGGCGAGGTTGACGGAGACCACGTTGACCGCCAGCAGGAGGCCGGCACCGGATGCGAGCACGAAGTCCCCGCTGCCCAGCATCAGGCCAAGAGTGGTCGCGGGTGGGAGTAGCGCTACGGCGACCATGACTCCTACGAGCACAGCCGGAAGCCCCGTGGTCATCGAGAGTGCCGCTGCGGCGCCGGATGCGAGCGCGAGCGCGACGGAGTCGAGCCCGGCGTCGGTGCGAACCATCAGCTCCGGGCTGTTGAGTGCGACGGGCAGGACAGCACCGAGAGCCGCCGAGAGTGCAACGGCGAATCCGATACCCAGCCCAAGCTTCTGTATCGCCTTGCGGACGAGCTTAACGTCGCCGAGGGATGTTCCGAGGCTGAGCGCGAGGTTGGGCCCGAGAAGGGGCGCGATCACCATCGCCCCGATGACGACGGCGACGTTGTTCTCCACCAGGCCGATCGCGGCGACCACAGTCGACAGGGCCACCAGGATCAGGTAGTCGCGGTCGAGTCGGGCCGCTCTCTCAGCCTCCTCGTAAAGCGTTTCGCGTGCCGTGATCGCTGCACGCTTCTTCTCGTCTTCGCCATCCTCGACCCTGGGCAGGGACGCTTCGAGCGGGAGCACCATGATTCGAGCGGACTCCTGGGCTCCCAGTACGGTTTGCAGGGCATCGAGAACGTCCTGCAGCCGCTCGTCGCCGACGACCAGGCGCATGTACTGCATGCCGTCTTCACCGACGGCACCCAAGCGAAAGTCGAGCGCCTTCTCCTTCTCTGCGATCCTGGCGACCGTATCCGAACTTCTGGGCTTGGCGACGACTTCGACGTACTTCATAGACCCGTCCCCCCAAGGTGCGTGACCCGCCAGTCTGGTGCGGCCTTCCGTACCGATGCTATCACCCGGGTCGCGAGGCGAACCCCGGTATGATGTGTGAGGATATCGAACCGTGACCGGAGGTACCCTGTCTCACATGAGGATCGTCGACTTCCACGCACACGCGTTCGCCGACTCCCTGGCGCCCAAAGCGATTCCGGCGCTCGAGGCCCGCGGTGATCTAACCGCTCGCTACGACGGTACCGTCGCCGACCTGCTAGAGGCGATGAACCGCAACGGCGTGGCGGTCTCGGTCATCCAGCCGGTCGCGACCAGACCGGGCCAGGTCGCGGTTATCAACGACTGGGCCGCGTCGCTCGCGAGTGACCGTATCGTCGCGTTCGGTGCGATGCATCCCGACCTGCCCGACCCCGCTGCCGAGATGACGCGCATGCGCGAGCTCGGCCTGAAAGGCTTCAAGCTGCACCCCGAACACCAGGAGTTCGCGCCGGACGACCCGCGGATGGCAGCGATCTACTCCTCGGCGGTCGAGCACGACATGATCGTGCTCTTCCACGCGGGGGCAGACGTGATCCACGAGACCGTGCGCGGAGCGCCGGAAGCGTTCGCCCGCGTGATCGACGCGTGGCCGGATCTCACCGCGGTGCTCGCGCACCTCGGCGGCTTTCGCGAGTGGGAGGGCGTGGCCGAACATCTGGTCGGCCGCGACGTCTGGCTCGACACCGCTTACACGCTCGGCCATCTGCCTGACGCGGAGTTCGTGCGCATGGTGCGTGCTCACGGTGTCGATCGCGTGCTCTTCGGTTCCGATGGCCCGTGGACCGACTCGGCCGAGGAGATCGCCCTGCTTCGTTCGAGCGGGCTTACCGGAGCCGAGCTCGAGGCGGTCCTCGGCCTGAACGCTGAGCGCCTGCTCGGGCTCTAATCTACGGGGTGCGGCTCGGCGCGATCCATCAGGTATCATGCCACTCGATGTGCCGTGCGCCGGACGAGCGCTTCGAGGGGCACTCCAAGAAAGAAGGGGGACGGGCTTGATGACGGAGAACACGGGCATCGGAGGTAAGCTCACCACGTTGCGCGAGTCGCTCGGACTCTCGCCGGCCGAGTTGGCAGAGCGCAGCGGTTGTGAGGTCGCGGTGATCGAGCAGCTGGAGTCCGGCAGGATCGCCCCGTCGCTCGCTCCACTCATCAAGCTGACCCGCGCGCTGGGCGTCAGACTCGGCACGCTGCTTGACGACGAGCCCAACGTCGGTCCGGTCATCGTCCGTGCCGGCGAGGAGTCCGCCGTCGAGCGCACCCACGATCTGGAGACCGGCGTCGGGGCGGGCACGCTCGATTTCCGCTCGCTCGCGCAGGGCAAGACCGCGCGGCACATGGAGCCCTTCGTCATCACCGTCAACCCTGCCAGGGACCGCTCGCTCTCCACTCATGAGGGAGAGGAGTTCATCTACGTACTCGGTGGCGAGATCGAGATCGAGTACGGCAACGCCACGCACCGCCTCGGGGCGGGCGACACCATCTACTACGACTCGATCGTCCCGCATCAGGTGCGCGCCGCCGGCGCTTCGGTCGCCAGGATCCTTGCCGTCGTCTACGCACCGGTCTAGGGGGTGTGACCGTGGCGCTGCACACCGACCTGACGATCGGCCAGTACTTCGAGAAGGTTGTCGCCGAGCAGGGCGACCGAGAGTTCGTCGTCTACCCCGACCGTGACCTGCGATGGAGCTACCGCGAGTTCGACGAGCGGGTCGACCGGTTGGCGAATGGGCTGCTGGCGATCGGGCTTGAGCGCGGCGATCACCTCGGCATCTGGGCGCGTAACGTGCCCGACTGGCTCACGTTCATGTTCGCGACCGCCAAGATCGGCGTGGTGCTCGTCACCGTCAACCCGGTCTACAAGAGCCACGAGCTGGCTTACGTCATCAAGCAGTCGGACATGAAGGCACTCGCGATCATCGATGCGTTCCGCGACGTCGACTACGTCGAGATCGTACGCGGGCTGGTTCCCGAAGCCTCCACGCAGGAGCGCGGCTACCTCGAGTCGCCCGAGTTCCCCAAGCTCAAGTCGCTCATCTACATGGGTCCCGAGAAGCACCGCGGGTTCTACTCGATGCCCGAGCTGCTCGTCCTCGGCGCGTACGGTGACCAGCAGGCGCTGCGCGAGGCAGTGGCCGGGGGGCGTGCCGACGACGTCGTCAACATGCAGTACACCTCGGGCACGACCGGCTTTCCCAAGGGCGTCATGCTCACGAGCCGCAACATCCTCAACAACGGGTTCTTCATCGGCGAGCGCCAGAAGTTCACGCCTGAGGACCGCGTCTGTCTGCCGGTGCCGCTCTTCCACTGCTTCGGCTGCGTGCTCGGGGTGCTTGCCGTGCTCACCCACGGCGGGACGCTCGTGATGGTGGAGAGCTTCGACCCGCTGCTCGTGCTCGCGGCGGTCCAGAAGGAGCGCGCGACCGCGCTCTACGGCGTGCCCACGATGTTCATCGCCGAGCTCGATCATCCGATGTTCGACATGTTCGACCTTACGAGCCTGCGCACCGGCATCATGGCGGGCTCGCCGTGCCCCATCGAGACGATGCGCCAGGTCATCGATCGGATGCACGCGAGCGAGATCACCATCGCCTACGGCCTTACAGAGGCAAGCCCGGTCTTCACGCAGACCTCGGTTGACGACACCATCGAGCGCAAGTGCGAAACGGTGGGGACCAAGCACCCCGAGGTCGAGGTGCGGGTCGTCGACCCGGAGACGGGCGAGGACTGCCCGCACAGCGTGCCCGGCGAGCTGCTCTGCCGTGGCTACAACATCATGAAGGGCTACTACAACATGCCCGAGGCCACCGAGAAGGCCATCGATGAGGACGGGTGGCTGCACTCGGGCGATCTGGGCACGGTCGACGAGGACGGCTACTACCGCATCACCGGTCGCATCAAGGACATGATCATCCGCGGAGGTGAGAACATCTACCCGCGCGAGATCGAGGAGTTCCTCTACACGATGCCCGGCATCAAAGACGTGCAGGTGGTTGGGGTCCCCGACGCCAAGTACGGCGAAGTCGTCGGCGCGTTCATCACGCTCTCCGAGGGCGCCAACGTCACCGAGGGCGACGTGCAGGAGTTCACCCGTGCCCGGCTCGCACGCTACAAGTGCCCCAAGTACGTCTTCTTCGTTGACGACTTCCCGCAGACCGCGAGCGGCAAGATCCAGAAGTACAAGCTGCGCGAGATGGCTGCCCAGGCGGTCGGGACGGCTGGCGTGGGTGTGTTTGCCGGAGAGGGCACCGGCCGGGCGGAGGGCTCGCAATGATGGCATCGGGACGAGAATCGGTCGAGATACGCTGGCACGGACGCGGCGGGCAGGGAGCGGTCACGGCTGCCAAGTTGCTCGCCGAGGCGGCCTACGCCAGCGGCTGGGAGGGCGTGACAAGCGCGCCGTCGTTCGGCGCCGAGCGGCGCGGCGCGCCGGTGACCGCCTCGACCCGGCTTGCACACGAGCCGGTGCGCGTGCTCTCGCAGGTCACCGCGCCGGATGTCGTGATCGTGCTCGACGACTCGCTCCTCGCCGTCGCCAACGCGACCGCCGGCCTGAAGCCGGGCGGTACGCTACTCGTCAACACCACGCTCTCGGCAGCCGAGCTCGGCGTCGCGGGTGACGTCAACGTCGTTGCCACCGATGTCACGGGCTCGGCCGAGGCGGCAGGTGTGATCGTCGCCGGCCAGCCAATCGTCTCGGCGGCTATTCTCGGCGCCGTTGCCAAGGCGACCGGGCTGGTCACGCTCCCGAGTGTGGAGCACGCGATCGCCGGGATGTTCCCCGCCGGTCCCGCAGGCAAGAACGCGGAAGCAGCGAAGATCGCGTACGAGTGTACGCCCGGGAAGGGGGCTGCTGCATGAGTTCCCATCAGCGGATCTCGATGTCGCGACCGAGCCCGGGCGAGGCCGGACGCACCGGTGACTGGCGCTCCAGCCGCCCCGTGATGCAGGCCGAACTCTGTCTGGCCGTCAAGGCCGACACGGCGACCTGCCAGCTCTGCTGGGCCTACTGCCCCGACGCGTGCTTCGCCAAGGGCGTCCCGCCCGCTATCGAGCTCGAGTACTGCAAGGGTTGTGGCATCTGCGCGCAGGAGTGCCCGTCGGGTGCGATCGTGATGGTGCCCGAACGCGAGCACGGTGTGTGCGAAATGCCGGAGGACCCGTCCGGCGATTTAGCGGAAGGCGGTGCACGATGAGCGTCCGTGTGATGACCGGCAACGATGCGGCCGCGACCGCGGTCAAGCTCGCACGCACCCAGGTGATCGCTGCCTATCCGATCACACCGCAGTCGCCCGTGGTCGAGAGCCTCTCGACGTGGGTCGAGAGCGGAGAACTGCCCGCAGAGTTCGTCGCGGTCGAGTCGGAGCACTCGGCGCTTTCGGTCTGCATCGGGGCCTCGACGGTTGGCGCGCGGGCGTTCACCGCGACCTCGGCAAACGGCCTTGCCTACATGACCGAGCAGGTCTGGTGGGCAGCGGGCGCCCGGCTTCCCATCGTGATGTGCGTCGCCAACCGTGCGATGGCCGCGCCGTGGAGCGTACTCAACGACCAGCAGGACTCCATGAGCGTGCGTGACGCCGGGTGGGTGCAGCTGTACTGCCGGGACAACCAGGAGATCCTCGACACCACCGTGCAAGCGTTTCACATCGCCGAAGAGCTCAACGCGCCCGTCATGGTCTGCTACGACGGCTTCCTGCTTTCGCACACGATGATGCCGGTCGATGTGCCGGACGCCGGGACCGTCGACGGGTTCCTGCCCCCGCGCACCGCGCCGCTGCAGATCGTCGATACGGCCGACCCCCGCAACGTCGGTCCGGTCACGCTCGCCGATCCCCGTCCTGACGCCGACGGCGTGCTGCAACCCGGCTATATGGAGTTCCGGGCCATGCACCATGCGGCCTTGCTTGAGGCGCTCGACGCCGTTCCTGCCGCCGATCGCGCGTGGGCCGGGATCACCGGGCGCTCCTCGGGTGGCCTGCTCTCCGAGTACCTGCTCGACGACGCCGACACCGTGCTCGTCGCGGCCGGCTCGCTCGTCACGCAACTCACCCTCGTCGCCGATGGGCTGCGCGCCGAGGGAGTTCGCGCCGGGGTGCTCGGCATCCGTTGCTACCGTCCGTTTCCGGCCGAGGCGCTGCGCGACCGGCTCGCCGGGCGCTCGCTCGCTGTCGTCTTCGACAAGGCACTCTCCTACGGCTACCAGGGCCCGATATGCGAGGACCTCAAGGCCGCGCTCTACGACGGAGGCGACTCGCCTGCGGTCCACGGGGTCGTCTGCGGGCTCGGCGGGCGGGACGTGACTCCCGTGCAGCTTGCCTCAGCGGTCCGGGAGGCGCGTGCCGACCTCGAGGCGGGGATGCGCGACAGGGCACCACACTGGATCGGCCTGGTTGAAGGGAGCATGCGATGACGCGGGTGACCGAGCTTCCCGACGCCGAGCACCTCCTCTCCGGTAACCGCGCGTGTGCGGGGTGCGGCATCGGCACCGGGTTGCGTGCGATCACCAAGGCGCTCGACGGCCGCATGGTGCTCGTCAACCCCGCGAGCTGCCTGACCGTACTGGGCGGGATGTACCCGATCTCCTCGCTCGACGTGCCCTGGGTCAACGTCGCTTTCCCGAGTACCGCTGCCTCTGCTGCAGGTGTTCGCGCGGGGCTACGCGCGCTGGGCCGGGACGGCGAGATGACGGTGCTTGCCATGGCCGGTGACGGCGGTACCGCCGACATCGGCATCCAGGCGCTCTCCGGTGCGGCGGAGCGCAACGACGACTTCATCTACGTGTGCTACGACAACGAAGCGTACATGAACACGGGCACGCAACGGTCCGGGTCCACGCCCGCAGGTGCGCGCACCACCACCACGATGGCCGGCAAACGCGAGAACCCCAAGGACGTGCCGGCGATCATGGAGGCACACGGCGTCCCGTACGTGGCATCGACCAGTGCGGCGTTCCCGACCGACGTGTACGACAAGGTCGTGCGTGCGCGCGAGATGAGTGGCCTGCGCTACATCCACATGAACACGCCGTGTCCGAGCGGGTGGTCTTTCGACCCCAAGGACTCCATCTCCATCGGCAAGCTGGCGGTGGACGCCGGTGTGGTCGTGCTCTACGAGATCGTGGACGGCGTCTTCCGGCTCACCGGCCGCTCGAAGTCTCTCGCGAAGGCGGGACTGCAGGTCCCGGTCGCCGAGTACGTTGCCGGGCAGGGACGCTTCAAGACACTCGGTGAGGCCGAGCTCGCCGGCGTGCAGCGCTGGGTGGAGGAGCGCTGGTCGGCTTACGTCGCGCGCGATGCCGCCGGCCAGCGTTGAGATATCCGCTGGCGCGAAGTCCCGGTGCCTCGACCTGATATCCTCGGCACGGGAGTTCGCCTGGACCTGCGGGTGAAGGCGGCCTTGCAGATAGATCGTCGATCGTTGCCCGGCGCAGTGTGCCGTCCAGAGGAGACACCAGATATGCAGCCTGCTGACCTTCGGCGCTATGTCAGGAACACCGAGAAGACGGTCGTACCGGCGACCGTCGCGATGAGAGTCCAGGGCATGGGCGTCCTCCGCAAGTTGCCGCGGCGGCTCCAGAACTACATCATCGACAGGGGATCCCGTTCCGATCCATACATGAGCTTCATCGTCGAGCCGTATGCGGTCTTCCTCGCGTTCGAGATCACTGATACAGAGGCAGCCGAGGCCCTGTTGCCACCGGGCTACAGCCTGCACGCCTCGGCGATGTTCAGCGACACTCCCAAGCGGCCCTGCGCGATCGTCAGTGCCTTCACCGTCCACACGAACGTGTTCTGGGGCAGCCGGGTGGAGTTCTACCTGGTCGCCGAGAACTGCGAGACGGGCCTTCTGTCCTGGATCATCGAGGAGTACGAGAGCAACGCGCACAGCTACGACCCGAGGCGGGGTTTCACCTTGCCCAGCACGTCGCACTCGGTGGTCACCACGTCGTATCGCGGCGAGGTCATCGTGGATGTCGCGAGCGAGCACTCGGGAAACAGCCTCACCCTCCTCGCCGACCTGACGAACGGCGTCCTGAGCGACCTCGACCAGCGCCTGTGGGTCGAGGGCAACCTCTCGGTGGACTACGGCGGCGAACTGCAGCAGTCAACGAAGCCGTTCAGTCTCATCTTCGATCCTGGGGAGATGGCACGAGCGCTCAAACTACCCCTTGAAGACATCTCGCTTTGCTCCAACACCTTCGGGGAGGGCATGCTCGACCCCGCGCCGTTCGAGGCTGCGGTGTTCCCGTACGCGCAGCACTTCGTCACCACGAGCTTTCCCACGGCCACCTCCATGCGAACGGGCGAGGACCTCGAGCGGGCCGTGTCCGAGCTGAACGAGAAGCTCGACAGGTTGTGACCGCTCCTGCCGAGTCCGACGCCATCAGGGTCGCCTGCGTCGGCGACAGCATCACACGCGGGACGTTCGCGTGGCGCCGCAGGAAGAACGCGTACCCTGCGCAGCTTCAGGCGATGCTCGGCGAGCGATTCTGCGTGCGCAACTTCGGGGTCAACGGGCATGCCGCCCAGTGCTCGGCCGACCGTCCGTACTGGAACAGTGCTGCGTTTGCATCGAGCGCCGCCTTCCGGCCGGACATCGTGCTGATCATGCTCGGTACGAACGACTCCCGGGGCGACAACTGGAAGGGTATCGAGCCGTTCGCCCGTGACTACCGGGACCTGGTCGAGCACTACAGATCGCTCGAGTCGGACCCGGCCGTCTGGCTGCTGACGCCCCCAACACTGTTCAGGGTCAGGCGCGCCAGGAGGGTGTACTACGACATGGATGAGCGGGCGGTCCGGGAGATGTGCCGCGCGATCGAGGGTCTCGCGAGTGACCTCGGATGCGGCTTCATCGATGTCAACGGAGTCACGGCCGACCATCCGGAGGCGTTCCGGTTCGATGGTGTGCACCCCGGAGCGGCAGGTCAGACGCTGATCGCCAGGGCCGTCTCCGAAGCGCTTGCAATCGGGCTGGCAGCAGACCCGAGATGACACCAGACAGCGCCTGTCGCTGAGGCGTTAACCTCATCGGCCAGCGCGAGGACCTCAGCGTTGTCGAGGATGTCCTGCATGCTGTGTCGAGAAAGATGCATGACATCGGCTGCTTGCTGCCTTCCGCGCTCGGTCGAATGCAGATGTCGAGGACGTGGAGGTCTGCCTTCGAGGGGTATGCACTGACTACGAACAACATCAGGAGGCTGAGCGCAGAGGCCCGCACCCGTAACGAGGAATCCGATGGGGATCCAGGGAGAGGAGCACGCAGCATGAACGAGCACAGCACGGGTCACGGACACGCGGCCGGCCGCGGCACCACGAACCGGGACTGGTGGCCCAACCAGCTGGATATCGGGGTGCTCCATCAGAACCCGCCCGCCGGCGACCCGATGGGCGAGGAGTTCGACTACGCCGAGGAGTTCAAGACGCTCGACCTGGAGGCCGTAAAGCAGGACCTCTATGCGTTGATGACCGACTCGCAGGAGTGGTGGCCGGCCGACTACGGCCACTACGGCGGGCTCATGATCCGCATGGCGTGGCACAGCGCAGGCACCTACCGTCTGGCAGACGGGCGTGGCGGAGGGGGGTCGGGGTCCCAGCGCTTCGCGCCGCTGAACAGCTGGCCCGACAACGCGAACCTCGACAAGGCGCGCCGGCTGCTGTGGCCGATCAAGCAGAAGTACGGCCGCAAGATCTCCTGGGCCGACCTCTTCATTCTCGCCGGCAACTGCGCGCTCGAGTCGATGGGGTTCAAGACGTTCGGTTTCGCCGGAGGGCGCGAGGACATCTGGGAACCGGAGCAGGACATTTACTGGGGAGCCGAGGGCGAGTGGCTTGCCGACGAGCGCTACTCCGGCGAGCGTGAGCTCGAGAACCCGCTCGCGGCCGTGCAGATGGGGCTGATCTACGTGAACCCGGAAGGGCCCAACGGCAACCCGGACCCCGTTGCTTCCGGACGTGACGTGCGGGACACCTTCGCACGCATGGCGATGAACGACGAGGAGACCGTGGCGCTCGTGGCCGGCGGCCATACCTTCGGCAAGTGCCACGGCGCGGGCGATGCAGCACACGTTGGTCCGGAGCCCGAGGCCGCTCCTCTCGAGCAGATGGGACTCGGCTGGAAGAGCAGCTTTGGCAGCGGCACGGGGGCCGATGCGATCACGAGCGGAATCGAAGGGGCGTGGAAACCCAATCCGGTCACGTGGGACATGGGCTACCTGAAGGTCCTGTTCAAGTACGAGTGGGAGCTGGTCAAGAGCCCGGCCGGCGCGCACCAGTGGCTCGCGAAGGACGTCGACGACGAGGACATGGTGGTCGACCCGTTCGATCCCACGAAGAAGCACCGGCCGATGATGACCACGGCCGACCTTTCGCTTCGCTTCGACCCCATCTACGAGCCGATCTCGCGGCGCTTCCTGGAGAACCCCGAGGAGTTCGCTGATGCATTCGCCCGCGCGTGGTTCAAGCTGACCCACCGCGACATGGGCCCGCGCTCGCGCTATCTCGGCCCCGAGGTCCCGGAAGAGGAGCTCCTCTGGCAGGACCCGGTGCCTGCGGTCGACCACGCACTCGTCGACGAGCAGGACGTTGCCGCACTCAAGGCCAAGGTGCTTGCCTCTGGCCTGTCCGTGTCCCAGATGGTCTCGACCGCATGGGCCTCGGCGTCCACGTTCCGCGGCTCGGACATGCGCGGCGGGGCGAACGGTGCGCGCATCCGTCTGGCTCCCCAGAAGGACTGGGAGGTCAACCAGCCCGAGAAGCTCGCTGCGGTGCTCGAGACCCTCGAAGGAATTCGAGCCGAGTTCAACGCATCGCAGTCCGGCAACAAGAAGGTCTCGCTCGCCGACCTGATCGTCCTGGCCGGGTATGCCGGGGTCGAGCAGGCGGCGCGCAACGCCGGCGACGACGTGACGGTCCCGTTCACCCCGGGACGCACCGATGCGTCGCAGGAGCAGACCGACGTACAGGCGTTTTCCGTGCTAGAGCCGATAGCCGACGGCTTCCGCAACTACCTCAAGGCCAGGTACTCGGTGACGGCCGAGGAACTGCTGCTCGACCGCGCGCAGCTGCTGACGCTCACCGCTCCGGAGATGACCGTGCTCGTCGGCGGCATGCGCGTCCTGGGCGCCACCTGCGGCGGGTCGAAGCACGGCGTGTTCACCGAGCGGCCCGAGACGCTCACCAACGACTTCTTCGCGAACCTGCTCGACATGGATAATGAGTGGAAGGCGACCTCGGAAGAAGGGGACGTCTTTGAGGGTCGCGATCGCGCGACCGGCGAGCCCACGTGGACCGCCACCCGCGTCGACCTCGTCTTCGGCTCGAACTCCCAACTCAGAGCCCTCGCCGAGGTCTACGCGTGCGAGGACTCCAAGGAGAAGTTCGTTCGCGACTTCGTGGCAGCGTGGCACAAGGTGATGAACCTCGACCGGTTCGACGTGGTCTGAGTACTGCGTTGGCGGCAGCGGTCGCCGCTGCTGTCCGCACCCCTTCGGTAACGAAACGGCTCCGGTTGCCTGCAGGAGGCAGCCGGAGCCGTATCCTTGACTGAATGGTTTTCCGGCAGAAGTCTGCAACGGGGGAGGTCGGCGGTGGAGAACACGGGTGCGACACAGGGACTCGAATCGCGGATCGACGGGTGGCGGACCCACGCGCTCGCCCATGGTGGGGCCGAGACAGACGTCGCGATCGTCGAGGCCCGGCTGCGCGATCACGCGCTCGCACTGTGTGATGCCGGCTTGTCGGCGGAGGAGGCATTCCTCGTAGCGCTCAGGCGCGTGGCGGACAGCGACGAGGTCGCTGACGGCCTCACCCGTGTGTACGCAGAGAAGCACTGGTCTCGGCCTGTCGGCGCGGACACGGAAGAAGCCTCCACCCGCACCGGCTCGACCGAGTTCTGGGTGATGCTCGGATGCGCGATCGCTGCCGCGATCGCCATCAAGGTCCCGACGCTCTTCGGATTCGAGTTCGACGGGCCCGACGGGGGCTTCTTCGCACGGAACCTCAGCCTCTTCGTGCTGCCGCTCCTGGCAACCTACTTCATCTGGAAACGCCGCCCGGGCACCAGGGCTGTCATCGGTGTGGCTGCGACCTTCATCGCCGGGACCGTCTTCGCCAACGCGTACCCTTTCGTGCCGGGCGGCTCCACCGAAGTGCTCACCGCTATTCATCTGCCCATCGTGCTCTGGCTCGCGGTCGGCGTCACCTACGTCGGCGGTGAGTGGCGCTCTCACGCGCGGCGCATGGAATACGTGCGGTTCACCGGGGAGTGGCTCGTGAACTACGCACTCATCGCGCTGGGCGGCGGTGTCCTCGTGGCGCTCTCCATCGGCGTCTTCGATGCGATCGGTCTCGATGCCGAGCCGTTGATCGAGGACTGGATCCTCGCCTTGGCCATGGGCGCTGTGATCGTCGCTGCATGGCTTGTCGAAACCCGTCGCGCACTCATCGGCGGGATGGCACCGATGCTTGCGCGCGTGTTCACCCCGCTGTTCGCGTTGATGCTCGTCGCGTTGCTCGCCGGCGTGGTGTTGACGTCCGGTGCCATCGACATCGAGCGCGAAGCGCTTATCCTCTTCGATCTGCTCCTCGTCGTCGTACTGGCGCTTCTGCTCTACGGGATATCGGCGCGCGATCCGCTTGCCGAGCCGGGACCGCTCGACTGGATCCAACTGCTGCTTGTGCTCTGCGCCCTGGCGGTCGACGTCTTCGCGCTCGTCAACATCGCCGGTCGCCTGAGCGAGTACGGATTCAGCGCGAACAGGACGGCGGCGCTCGGCCTGAATCTCATTCTGCTGGTCAATCTCGTGTGGTCTGCGCGCCTGCAGACGGGTCTCGTGAGACTCCGGCAAGGATTCGAACCCGTCGAGCGATGGCAGATGCGCTACCTGCCTGTCTACGCTCTGTGGGCCGCGATCGTCGTCATCGCGTTCCCGCCGCTGTTCGGCTTCGCGTAGAGACGGTCACGAGCGACCCGGCCGGATGGCAGGTTTGTTGCACACCGGAAGCCGATGAGCATCTCCGAACACATGCCGTGGCTGTTCGACACGTTCCGGGTCGGCATGCTCGGCGTTGCCCTGGCAGTCCCCGCGGTCACGCTGTACGGAGCCGCCGAAGCACGCACTCTCAAGGTGACGAGCGACGTCATCACGTCGAGATCACTGCCGAAGGAGTTCGACGGCACCCGGATCGTCTTCGTCGCGGACGTTCACGCCGGACCGTACTTCGGGCCCAATCGCATGGACAAGCTCGTCGAGCAGGTGAACGCACTCGATCCTGACGTACTCATCCTCGGCGGTGATTACGTGGGTGGTCGCACGGGTGGGGCGAGGACGTTCTATGCGCGGGCAGCGGACTTCCGGGCACGCAGAGCCAAGGTCGCGGTCCTCGGCAACCACGACGTGTGGGAGGGTTCCGAGGAGGCGAGACGAGGTTTCGCCGAGGCGGGATTCGCGCTACTCGAGGACGACAGCGTGCACGTCTCGACCGGCGACGCTTCCATCGCGGTAGCGGGTGTAAGCGATCTGTACACGGGCGACCCGGACCCGGAAGCAGCAGCACGCGGCATCGCGCCGGAGACCTTCTCGGTGCTCGTGAGCCACAATCCCGATGTCTTCGCGGGGAGACTCGGCACGACGGCGGGCGAGTGGGACCTTGCGCTTGCAGGGCACACGCACGCAGGGCAGGTCACGTTCTTCGGCACACCCGCTTTCGTCCCCTCCGAGCACGGCGGACGGTATCGCACCGGCTGGCGGGACGAGAACGGAACACCGATCCTGGTATCGAATGGCGTGGGAACGGTCACACTTCCCGTGCGCCTATTCGCGCAGCCGGAGATACATCTCATCACGCTGCACAGTAAGTAGTACCGCTGTGAGCAGTCCGATCAGCGGCCGCGGGCAGACGTCAGTCCGTCGCCTCGCTCCGGTTCCCGAGTGCGACGAGGAGCACGACAACGGCGGCGAGGCCGCCTCCGACCATGATGCCCCCCATGCGCAGCAGGACCGGCTCGGTCAGTACCATTCCGGCAAAGGACACCGGGAGGCCTACGAGGATCAAGACGAGCGATATGGAGACTCCGTAGGCGAATCCTTTTCCGGTCGGCGGCATGGTGTTCCTCCCTGTTTCAGATAGTTCCGTGGTTTCAAGAGTAGCAGTCTCGTGCCACTTCCTCTCGCCACGAGCCCAAGCGCTCTGCCCGGGTTGGGTAGACACAGGTAAGGCGCGCCGACCCGCTCCCGCCGGTCGGCCCTACGGGGCGAGCATCCCTGGAGGAGAGTCTCATGACGGAGAAGCAGAGCGAACGCGGTTCACCGGCGATCGTCCTCCTGATCATCGCAGCCACGGCGGCGATGATGATCGGTGTCGGAACGCGCAACCTCGACCTGCACTTCACCATCGGCCCCTGGAACCTGCACCACTGGCTCTCATGGTTCGGAGCCACGTTCATCGCACTCTTCACGCCCGCGTTCTACGTGCTGAAGCGTCGGAGCAGGGAGAGTCGCGAGGCGCTGCTACCGTGGCACGTGTTCGGCGGACTGATCGCCGCCGCCGCGGTATCGGCGCACTTCATCCAGCACGTGACACGACCGGCGGAGTTCTATCCCGACCTGGGCACGGGGATCGTCCTCTACACCGCACTCGCGATATCGGTCCTAACGGGTGTCCTGATGCGCCACCGGCTGCTGTCCGGTGCCATGCGGGAGTGGCGTGCGCTGCACGTCGGTGCGACGGTCACCTTCTATCTTGCCATCGTGATGCACGTACTGACCGGACTAGGGGTCTTGTGATGAACTCGACACATGGACACGAGGGGCATGGCGAGGAGCACGCGGCGCACGATAAGAATGGCGGGGACCACGCGGGACACGACCGCCACGAGGGCCACAGCCCGGAGATGTTCCGACAGAAGTTCTGGCTCTCGCTCGTCCTGACACTGCCGATCGTCTACTGGTCCGAGCACGTGCAGGAGTTGTTGGGCTACGCGGCGCCGGCATTTGCCGGGTCGGAGTGGGTCGGACCGGTTCTCGGCACGGTGGTCTTCATCTACGGAGGATCTGTCTTCCTGCGCGGTGCGGCACGGGAGCTCGCAGACCGCCTGCCCGGGATGATGACGCTCATCTCTCTCGCCATCACCGTCGCGTTTGCGTTCTCCTGGATCGTGGACCTCGGCATCATCGACTCTTCGGCGCTCTGGTGGGAGCTCGCGACACTCGTGACGATCATGCTCCTCGGCCACTGGATCGAGATGCGCTCCATCTCGCAGGCCCAGGGCGCCCTGAAAGAACTCGCGGCGCTGCTCCCGGATACCGCCACCCGGCTGACGGAGGCCGGCGAGGAGCGGGTCGGCGTCGACGAGCTGCGCACGGGCGACATGATTCTGGTCCGTCCCGGCGAGGGCATAGCGGCGGACGGTCTGATCAGCGCGGGTCGAGGTGACGTGAACGAGGCGATGATCACCGGCGAGTCCCGTCCCGTGAAGAAGGGGGAGGGAGACGAGGTCATCGCCGGCACCATCAACGGTGAGGGGTCCCTGCGAATCGAGGTCACCGGCACCGGGGACGACACGAAGCTCTCGGGGATCATGCGCTTGGTCGCCGACGCCCAGGTGTCCAAGTCGCGCGCACAGCACCTTGCCGATAAAGCAGCCCAACTGCTCACCGGTGTTGCCATCGTCGCGGCGCTCATCACCGCCGTTTCCTGGCAGCTTGCCGGCGCCACGATCGACTTCTCCATCGTTCGCACGGTGACGGTGCTGGTGATCGCGTGCCCCCACGCCCTCGGGCTTGCCGTCCCGCTCGTCGTCGCAATCTCGACCACCAAAGGTGCGCGAAGCGGGCTACTGGTCCGGGACCGTCGCGGGCTGGAGGAGGCGCGCAATCTGGACACCGTCATCTTCGACAAGACCGGGACACTCACTCTTGGGGAGTTCCGGGTGGTCGAGCTGACGGCGGCAGAGGGCGTTTCGGAGGACGAAGCGTTGTCGGTTGCCGCCGGCGTCGAATCGGACTCGGAACACGCCATCGCCCGGGGCATCGTCAACACTGCCCGGGACAGGAAGATCGAGATCCCTTCCCCCGAGGGCTTCCGCGCTATCACCGGCAAAGGGGTCGCCGCGTCCATCGCCGGTACCGAGTACCACATCGGCGGGCCGGCACTGCTGGAGGCGGAGGACGCGCGCGTGCCCGCGCAGCTCACGAAGGCAGCCGACCGAGCCGCCAGCCGGGGGCAGGCCGCGATCTACCTGCTGCGCGGGGGCGATGCCCAGGCGGTCTTTGCAGTGGCCGATGCCATCCGGGAGGAGAGCCGGGAGGCCATCCGCGCGCTGCACGAGCGTGGTGTGGAGGTTGCCATGCTCACCGGCGATGCTCGCGCTGTCGCCGATGCGGTGGCCGAAGAGCTCGAGATCGACACCGTCTTTGCCGAGGTGCTTCCCGAGGACAAGGCCGCCAAGGTCAAGGAGTTGCAGGCCGGGGGCAAGCGAGTGGCCATGGTGGGGGATGGCGTCAACGACGCCCCTGCGCTCGCGACCGCTGATATCGGCATCGCCATCGGTGCGGGAACAGATGTCGCGGTCGAGGCAGGCCACATCGTCCTGGTGCGCTCTGACCCGCGAGACATCCCGAAGATCATCACCCTGTCCCGGGGGACGTACCGCAAGATGCTGCAGAACCTCTGGTGGGCGGCGGGATACAACATCGTCGCCATCCCTCTGGCTGCCGGCGTACTCGCTGCATGGGGCATCCTTCTGACCCCCGCTGCAGGCGCGGTGCTCATGTCTGCAAGCACGGTGATCGTCGCGCTCAACGCGCAGCTCCTGCGGCGGATCGAGCTCTGACCCGGTCTACGGGCTTGCGCACGCATGGCCGAGCACCTTGCACGGCACTGAACGTGTGTTTAGTCTATTGAACATGAGTTCAGCGCGTTCGATAGATGATCGCACCGCGGCCGCCCGCATCCGCGACTCCGCCATCGTGAGCTTTGGCCAGGCGGGCTTCGACAAGACCACCGTTCGCGAGATCGCCGCCGCCGCAGGATTCTCACCGGGCCTCATCCTCCACCACTTCGGTTCGAAGGCGGGGCTGCGTGCTGCGTGCGACGAGCACGTGATCGCGGAGTTCGCCCGGTCGCGAAACGAGGCGGTCGACTCGGGAACGACCGATCCCTTTGCCGCGATGGCGGGTATCGAGCGCGAGGCACCGATGATGCGCTACCTGCTGCAGTCATTGCGTGAGGGCTCCGAGGCCGCCGCGACGCTCTTTGACGGGCTGGCCGAGGAGTCGGCACGTCTGATGGAGCACAGCGTCGAAGAGGGCCAGCTCAGGCCGAGCGACAACCTCCACGACATGGCGGTCATCCTGGTTGCGTGGCAGTTCGGCGGTCTGCTCCTGCAGGAGCACGTCGCCCGGGCATTCGGCGCTGAGCCGCTCACGGCCGCGCCGACACCGCGTCACATCCGTGCCGTTCTCGAGATCCTGACGCACGGGGTCTTCGCCGACAGCCGATACGAGGATGCGTGGAACGAACTCGAGACCAGCGGCGAGCCACCGCCCGCCGCTATCAGAGGGCCCGCGAAGTGGCGGGAGAGGGAAAGCGGTCAATCGGCGGCCCGCAAGGGCGCTGACGCGGTAAAGGAGCGATGACCATGTCGAGCGTTATCGAGACCGTCGGTCTGGAGAAGAGTTTCGGGAAGGTACGGGCGCTCGACGGGCTCGACCTGAGCGTTGCACCGGGCGAGGTGCACGGGTTCCTCGGCCCCAACGGTGCCGGCAAGACAACCACGATCCGCGTCCTTCTCGGTCTCCTGCGTGGGGACGCAGGCCAGGCCAGGCTCTTCGGTGGCGATCCCTGGGAGGACGCGGTCTCGCTGCACCGGCGCATCGCGTACGTTCGCGGCGACGTGGAGCTCTGGCCGAACCTCACCGGTGGCGGACGATCGATCTCCTCGGCCGGCTCAGGGGTACGCTCAACACCTCCCGGCGTGACACGCTGATCGAGCGGTTCGACCTGGATCCCACCAGGAAGGGCCGGACCTACTCGAAGGGCAACCGCCAGAAGGTCGCGCTCATCTCCGCGCTGGCCTCCGACGCCGAACTGCTCCTGCTCGACGAGCCGACCGCGGGGCTCGACCCGCTCATGGAGGCGGTGTTCCAGGAGGTCATCCGCGAGATGAAGGCCGAGGGTCGCACGGTGCTGCTCTCGAGCCACATCCTGGCGCAGGTCGAGGTATTGGCCGACCGCATCTCGATCATCCGGCTCGGCAAGGTCGTGGAGTCAGGAACGCTGAGAGACCTGCGGCATCTGACCAGGACGACGTTCACGGTGCAGACCACACAGCCGGCAGAGGGGATCGCGCAGATGCCGGGCGTGTTCAACTTCGAGCCCACCGACGGGCAGGTGCGTTTCGACGTCGACGGCGAGCAAATCGACGTGGTGGTCAGGGAGCTCTCGGCCCTCGGCGTGCAGGCGATCACCTCGCGCCCGCCCACGCTGGAGCAGCTGCTGCTTCGCCACTACGGCGACGAGATAGGCGCTCCCGGTGAGGAGCGTGCGGAGGTGGCACGATGACCACTGCGACCACTTCGGCGAGCGCGACCGGTCGCGGGACGCTCGCCGGCACGGGCACGCTCGTGCGGCTCATGCTGCGGCGGGACCGCGTCAAGCTGCCCGCCTGGATCCTCGGCATCTCGGTGTTCTGGCTCTACTACACGCGGCTCGTGCCTCAGGCCTATCCCACGCCGGAGGACCTCGAGAGCATCGTCTCCATGATGACCGCCGGGAGCGGCAGCATGTGGACGGGTCCGACCTACTTCCTCGAGAACATGACGTACGAGACGTTCATCCCGGGTGCGTACGGCGGGTACCTGTTCCTGATCATCGCGCTCATGAGTATCCTGGTCGTCATCAGGCACACGCGGGTCGAGGAGCAGACCGGTCGGGCCGAGCTGGTGCGCGCGAGTGTCGTCGGGCGTCATGCTCCGCTCACCGCAGCACTGATCACGGCGGTGATCGCAAACGCGATCGTTGCCGCGCTCGTCGCGCTCATGATGATCGCCGATCCGGTGTTCGGTACGGCGGGCTCGCTGCTCTTTGCGGCCGGATGCCTGGTGACCGGTCTCGCCTTCGCGGGTCTGGCATCGGTCTTCGTCCAGATCACCGAGTACTCCCGGACCGCAACGAGCCTGGCGGCGGGTGCAGGCCTCGGTGGGGCGTTCATGATCAGGGCGCTCGGCGATCTTGGCGGCGATCATGGCACCACGCTCTCGTGGTTCTCCCCGCTTGCCTGGCCGCAGCAGGCCGCTCCGTTCGTGCTCGACCGCTGGTGGCCGCTCGCCCTGTCGGTGGGGTTCGCCGCCGTGACGGCGGCGCTGGGCTACGTGCTCTCATCGCGGCGCGATGTCGGTGCCGGCCTGGTGGCCGCTCGCGCGGGCAGGGCACGGGCCACCCGTTGGCTCAGCACGCCGATCGGGCTCGCGTGGCGACTCGAACGCAAGGCCATCATGTGGCGGGCGATCGGCATGGGACTTCTGGGCATGGGTATGGGTGCGTTCTCCAACGCTGCGGTGCCCGGGGAGATGCCCGAGGCACTTGTGCAGGTCCTCGGCGGTATCGAGAACATCCTTGCTGGCTACCTGAGCTACCTGGGCGTCTTCACGGCGACGATAGCCGCCGTCTACGCGGTGCTTTCCGTACAGGGCTTGCGCGCGGAGGAGACCGTCGGGCGCAGCGTCCGCTATGGGCGACAACTCGCTGGTGTGGGAGGTCACCTTGGCGCATCTCAACCACGTGCCATCGGTGCTCGTGGTACTCGGCTTCGCCGGCCTGCTGTTCGGTCTGGTGCCCAAGGCGACGAGTGCGGCGTGGGCGCTTGTGGGCTACGGCTTCCTCGTGGGTACGTTCGGTGGGCTGATGAGCCTCCCCGATGCGGCGATCAAGGCATCGCCATTCGAGCATGCAGCGCGCATGCCGATCGAGAGCTTCGAGTGGGCACCGGTTGCCGCAGTGGGAGCCGTCGCACTCGCCCTCGCTGTCGCCGGACTTGTCGGTTTCCGGAGACGCGGCATCAACGTCACGTGACGTCTGTTCGCGGCCGGAGGCGGTTAGCGCGGCGTCACGCCGGCTCGACCGGGCGTCTTGAGAAGGAGTGTGCGCTCGAGCGAGCGCGTAAGGCCCGTTGCAGTACACGTGTGTGCGGGTATATAAGCAAATAGGGCTAGTATCGGAGTTGGGACTCAGTAGACTGCCCGGGGGAGCTACGTAACGGTCGGGGGACCGCATGCGCACGGTGACACCCGGGGATTCTCGGTTTCTCATTGGTGAACGCGTTCACAAGTCCTGCGATGCTCCATATCGGGCAGGATGAAGGGTTTCGGGCCTGAAGGGCGACAGCGGCACGGGGCGACAGCGGCACGGGGCGACAGCAGAGCCGAATCGCCAGTTTCAGGTCTGGAAAATTCAGTCACGGGAGGGAGGTGCAAGAAAGTGACATACAAATCGCATAGAGTTAAGGAAGAGAGGGATAGAGGAATGAAGCGCATTACATTCGTGCTCGTATTGGCGGTCGTCCTGACCATGGTATTCTCGGCCACCGCCTTCGCCGAGCACCGTTCATCGAAGTACTCGCAGTGGAACCCCGATGCGGCTGGCAATGCAGCGACCGCCGGTAGTCCGCATGCGGAGTACACCACCACGACGGTCAAGTGCAACGTGTGCCATGCGGTGCACAACGCAGCCGTCATGGGGCAGTACATCCAGAACCAACCAGGTGGCGACTGGATCCTGTCGTCCGAGACGGCTCCGACGGAGATGCTGCTGCGTTCGAGCGTGGCCGACTCGTGTTCCTACTGCCACATCGACACCAGCACCGGTGGCGTACGGTTGTGGAACGGCAACTCGGACAACTGGGGCCGCATAACCATTGACGGAACCAGGTACGAGAAGGCATTCGACAGCGGGTACGGCCACGGCCACAGCGGCTGCTCGGGCTGCCATGCAGTCCACGGCGCCAAGGCGTTCAAGGGTGCGGTGGCCGGGAAGGTTCTTCGCTACGACGCGGACAACAACCTGAGGAAGGGCTCGCACCTGGGCGATCCGGACGGCGATGGCCCGCTTTCGAGCGATTCGTCCGCGTACGACATCGGGATCAACGGTTTGGTTGCGGGCAACGTTGCGAACCACACCTACACCGACCCGGTGACCGGGATCGCCACGTTGACCGGCATCCAGGACGAGGTCTTCACCCCGTACAGCGTTGAGACGTCCCAGCTCGTGGGACCCGAGAACCTGCCGTGGTTCGCGAGCCTGGCGGACCTCATCGAAGGCACCAATCCCATCAACGAGGCCGTTGGCGAGAACATGAAGGACTTGCAGGTAGGCGGGTTCTGCACCATGTGTCACGCCAACATCTTCACGTCCGACTCGTTCCAGGTCATCAACCCCGACCAGGACACGTTCCTGGCTGGCGGCTCGTTCGGCCCGTGGCTCGATGTTGAGGGCTTCGAGTACGAGAGCGGCTTCTACAAGAGCAAGGGCCACCCGGTTCGCGAGGCGACCGACACCTTCTCGGCCCGCGGCGACACCACGGCCGCGACGACCGTGGCCTGGTCTGACGCTGACGTGTGCCGCAAGTGCCACGACGGCGGCAGCAGCGACGCCCCTGCGGGCATCGTGTACTCGTCGTTCCCGCACGTGACTCCGGGCTACTACAAGTTCGTGGGCGCGGGGCCCGATGCGGCGACCTACTCCGCCTACGACACCAAGAATGGCATGGTAGGCGAGGGCGAGTGGCTTGCCGGCGAGGAGTGGCTGGGCCTCGAAGGCGACCTGAGCCCGCTGGTTGCTGCCGGCGCGTATCTGTATGACGGCCAGAACTACAAGAGCGACAACACTGCCGACCCGATGGAGACCGACCACATCGGCGTCGACGGCCTGTGCCTGAAGTGCCATGTGTCGGGTACCGGAATGGGCGTCGGGCTCACGTACTAGAACCAAGAAGATCCTTGTCTTCAGACGGGGACCCCGACATGGAGCCTGACCGGCGTGGGGCCGGTCGGAACGGATCGGCCCCACGCCCGGCCCTCCGGAGACACGGAGGGGCTCCCGGCTCGCCGTCGGGGACAAGGGCAGGAATGTTGGACATGCACCTCAGGAACCGTTCAGTGAAGGGAGAGGAGGTGCAGACTATGAAGCGAACAGCGTTCGTCCTGGTGTTGGCGCTGGCATTGCTGGTGGTGCTGTCAACGACCGCCTATGCCGAGCACCGGTCATCCAAGTACTCGACCTGGTCTCAGAGTGCCGGGACGAACGAATTGGTTGCCGTGCCGCATAGTGGCTACACCACGACGACGGTGAAGTGCAACGTGTGTCACGCGGTGCACAACGCCGCGGTCATGGGCCAGTGGATCCAGAACCAGCCTGATGGCGCATGGATCCTCTCTTCGGAGCGCGCTCCCGCGCAGATGATGCTCCGTTCCAACGTGGCCGAAGCGTGCTTGTACTGTCACGTCGACACCGGCATCGCCGGTGTGCGTTTGTGGAACGGCAACTCGCTCAACTGGGGCCGGGACCCGGTCACCGGTGAGGAGCGTCCGTTCGACAGCGGGTATGGCCATGGTCACACCGGATGCACGAACTGCCATGCCGTGCACGGTGCACGAGCATTCAAGGGTGACGCAGAGCGCAAGATCCTGCGCTACGACGCGACAAACAACCTGACGAAGAGCTCGCATCTGGGCGACCCTGACGGAGACGGTCCGATTCCGCACGATTCGTCCGAGTACGACATCGGGATCAACGATGCCGTACCCGGCAATGTCGCCAACCACACGTACACGGACACGGCCACGGGCGTGTCGACCCTCGTGGGTATCCAGGACGAGATCTTCACGCAGGATCCGACCGGCGTGCTTGTCGATCCCCTCAACAAGGCCCAGTTCGCGAGCCTTGCGGGGGTCATCGAGGGATATGGCGCGATCAACGACGCAGCGGGCGCCGACATGAAGGATCTTCAGGTGGGCGCGTTCTGCACGATGTGCCATGCCAACATCTACACGTCCGACTCGTACCAGGTCATCAATCCCGACCAGGATATGTTCCTGGCAGGTGGCTCGTTCGGCTGGTGGTACGACATCGAGGGCTTCGAGTATCAGAGTGGGTTTTACAAGAGCAAGGGCCACCCGGTGGCCAGGGCGACGAATGATTTCGCCGCTTCCGGCAGCACGATCGGAACCGGGAAGACCGTCGCGTGGTCCGGCGCGGAGACCTGCCGTAGATGCCACGATGCGGGACGAGACGATTCCCCTCCGGGTATCGTGTACTCGTCCTTCCCGCATGTGACCCCGGGCTACTACAAGTTCGTGGGCGCGGGAGCGGACGCAATGTCGTACGCAGTCTCGGGCAACAAGCAGCAGGACATGGTCGGCGACAGCACCGGTTGGCTGGCTGGTACCGAGTTCGTCGACGCAGAACTTGCTGCGGATGGATACATGCTCTATCCGGGTCAGAACTACAAGAGCGACGACCCGGCCGTACCGGGTCAGACCGATCACATCGGTGTCGACGGCCAGTGCCTGAAGTGTCACCGGTCGGGTTCCGGCGCCGGAGTAGGTCTGACGTACTAGTGAGCCGCATGCCCTTGCCAGGTATCCACAGGGGCTGGAAGGTTTGCGGAGGCAGGGGCCGGTCCAACCGGATCGGCCCCTGCCGTGCTGCTCTACGGGCGTGACGGCCCCTCGCGTGTCGGCTGCGGCCGGAGCGCACGGCTGCTATGTCTCGGCAGGACAGCGCCGTATCATGGAAGTAGTATGGAAGCACCCGTGGGCGCTTTTCCCGGAGACTCGATGGGCGCCTGAGGAGAGAGAGGGCACTCGATCAATGCACGATGTCAGCGTGCGTACCGGAACCGGCATGGCGGAACCCTCCAGCGCGACATACGGGTCCGGCATATACCGCTTCACGCCTGTGTTGATCACGGGTGTTCTCGTCACAATCGTCCTGATACTCGCCGTCATCCTCTACGGGCTGCTGGGAGGCGTCATCAATCCGCCAGCTCCTCGTACATACCCGGAGTACCTGCTCGTCCGCGCTCAGACTATGGTAGGAGAGGAGCCTGGCAACGGACAGTACTGGGCCGACTACGTTGACATCATGATCCTCCGCGGCAACTACCGAGAGGCGGAGGACCTGATCGTGCAAGCTCGGGAGGCGGTCGGCGACAGCGCGACAATCCTACTCGTGAACAACGCCGAACTCCGGCTTCTCCTGGCCCAGGGAGTGTATGAGGAAGTGCTCGAGCGAGGAGAAGCCTACCTCGAGCAGGACGCCGAGATGCTCAAGAGCCAGCTTGCCGACTATGCAGCGCGCGGCATCACCGTGCCGTCCACATTCAATAAGCAGAGAGCAGCGGTGACTATCGAGACGCTGCTCGTGCGCGCCCGGGCAGCGGTAGAACTCAAGGAGTACGAGACTGCACTCGACGACTTGAATGCGGCGCTGGACTGGGATCCTCTGGCGGCGGACATCCGCATCTTCAGGGGCAACGTCGGTCTGCTCGAGGGTGGTGCCGAGTCGCTCGAGCGCGCGAAGGAGGACTTCACCTTCGCACTCCAGTTCCTGCCCGATTCCGACGCGGCACGGGCCGGCCTCGCCGAGCTGGAACGGCGGCTTGAGGAGGAGGTCGCACCCTGATGGGTGTCGGCTCAGAGCCACTCCGAGACATGGAGAGATCACGTGATAGGAGGGAAGGACGACCAGATGAGACACGATGGTGAGGATCCGACCGACGTGGCCGAAGGACAGTCTCCCCACGAGGAGCCGGTCTATACAGAGACGATCGTCGAGTACGTCGACAACAGACAGCGCAAGATCGTGTTCGGAGCCCTCATCGTCGTGCTTGGGTTACTCATCCTTCTCCTGGCGGGGTCGTCGTATTACGTCTTGTACTGGACGCAGGGCGGCTCGGGCGCTCCTGCCGCAGGGGATCTCCCGGAGGGTCTGGAGTGGGTCCGTTCGATCTACGGGTGGGGAGAGACAGCGGACACGTCCCTCAGTTCGCCGAGTGACGTCGCTATCGCACCTGACGGCTCTATATGGGTCATATCGGCAGCCCAGATGGTGGTGGGCTTCAATCCCGACGGCACGCTGAAGCAGGTCATCCATCCCGAGCGCGGCTTCGAGCGAGGACAGGTCGATACTCTCGAAGGCATCACCGTCGGTCCTGATGGTGTCATCTACGTCACCGATCAGGGCAAGGGATCCATCGAGAGGTTCGAGCAGGACGGAACCTGGATCGGACAGTGGCCGGCGAACTTGCCGATCGAGATCACGTCTGACGGCAGCGATCGGCTTGGGGTCACCGGTGAGGGCGGCTTCGGTGTCCTGCGCGTCCTCGGTGACACCGCCGAGATCCTGGGGAGTTGGGGCCGGAGGGGCACTGGAGAGACCGAGTTCGACCTACCGCACGGCGTCGCGTTTGGCGCAGACGGGAAGGTCTTCGTCTCGGACACGCACAACGCGAGGGTCAAGGCGCTCGATCAGAACGGGGAGGTCCTTTGGATCACCGAGGGGACTCCCCGACGGTTCAGCGAGTCGATGGAGGCGACCACCACCTCGGTGTTCCAGCTGCCGTCCGGCATGACGGTTGACGCGAGCGGTCGAGTGGTCGTCGTGGACCCGTTCGGCTTCAACATCACGGTACTGGACTCCGAGACGGGATCCACCATAGGCCAGTACGGCGACTACGGTGTGACCGACGGCCTGTTCGCGTATCCCACCGGCATCGACTACGACGAGGACCGGGACTGGTTCGCTGTCGCGGACACGGCGAACAACCGCGTGCAAGTCGTCCGCATCCCGGGCAGTGGCGGGTCGCCGCTTGCGGCGCTGAGGCGCAACCTCGTCGGCCCGGTCTGGGTGTGCTGCATCCCCCTGTTCCTCCTGCTGATACTGCTGGTTGCGGCCGTGCTTCGGCGACGTGCCAGGGGGCGACAGGACGACGAGCGTGCGGGTGAGGGAGCGGCAGCCGATGTGATCGAGGCCGGCTGAGAACCGCGATGTCGAACGGGACCGCCATCGCGCCAGCGTGCAGGTGCCGGCGGACGTACACGATACAGGGGGCGCAGGGGCGATCGACGTGTCTGACCGCGCAGAGCTGAAGAAGCCGACCAGGATCTGGCTGGTCGCGTTCCTGGCCGCGTGCGCCCTGCTTCTGGGCGTCGGCGTGGCCGGCTCCTTCCCGGCCGCCTGCTCGCTCTGCCATGCGGTCTCCGCACACGCACTCGAGGAGTCCGCGCACGCATCTGTGGCCTGCTACGAGTGCCACCTCTCCACCGGGGCCTGGAGTCTACCCCGGCACAAGGCCGAGGAGTTCCTCGTGATGTACACGCGTCAGCTGAGCGGAGCGCGCGGGCCGATGCTCGAGGAAACGTCACGCGCTGCCTGCCTGTCGTGCCACGGGGCTGTCCTGGAGGGGGTCACCTCCGGCAGGGGTCTCCGGATCGCTCACCTGTCGTGTGCGGAGGGTCCGACGTGCGACGGCTGCCACGCGACGGTCGCGCATGCGGGCGAGTCCGGGCGGCTATCGGCCCCCTCTATGGAGGAGTGCCTCGGATGTCACGCTGCGGAAGCAGTGTCAGTCGAGTGTGAGACCTGCCATGTGGGCGATGAGTCAGTGACGCTGGACTCGCCGCGTCCGAGCCCATGGAGGGTGACGCACGGCGACAACTGGCGCGACACGCATGGAATGGGCGACAGCAGCCTGTGTGACGTGTGCCACGCAGAGGACTTCTGCGCGAAGTGTCACGCCGTGACACTTCCGCATCCCGCGTCGTTCGGGAAGACCCACGGCAGAGCCGCCATCAGTGATGGGTCGCTGTGCAGGGATTGCCATGACGAGGCGGCATTCTGCAATCCGTGTCACGGCATGTCGATGCCTCACTCCACCGGCTACATCAGGGTCCACGGAGCGAGTGCCGAATCGGTCGACGATCCGCGGTGCGCACGGTGTCACGCGATGCGCGACTGCGAGGACTGCCACAACAACCACATTCACCCCGGAGGGGCATCTCTGCCACAGCCACCGACCGGATCGAACCGATGATGAATGACCTGCTGGACAGGTTCTTCTCCCAGGTGCGGGAGGTCTCGCTCGATGAGGCGCTCTCTGCTCTGAGGACGTTCGTCAACGACCCGACCGGCGATCCACGCGCACTCATGATAGGCGTCGCGATCGTGGTCCTGGCCATCCTTGTCGTCGTGCTCTTTCTCCTGTACGTCCTGATGTCACCGAAACGGAAGATCGTCAAGGTCCGACAGTACTCGTCAGTCCCGTCTTACGCACCCGACCGCGGCGATGGGGTGGAGTCTGGCGCCCTCGAACCCCGCGGAAAGCCACCTTCTTCGCAGGAACGGCCGACTTTCAGCCCGTTGTGGTCCTTCCTGGGCTCGGGACTGGGAATCACCTTGATCATGGTGACTGGTTTCGCGGTCCTCTACGGCGCCACGTCGACGGACAGCTACTGCTACGATGCGTGCCACGCGCTGTCACAATCCGTCATAGCCGCGCACGAAGAGGACCACGCGTCGTGTGCGGGTTGCCATGAGCGTCCGGGGTTCGTCGGTGTGTTCGGCAATACGTTCTCCCGCGCGCGCATGGTTATCACGACGGCTGCCGGCCGGCAGCAGGCCGAGCCGCTCCCGGTAGGTTCTCTGGGCTGTGTGCGCTGCCACGATGACGTGTTGGATCGACCGGTGCTCTCCGAGGAGGGCGTCGCCGTATCCCACAAGGAGATCGTGGACGGCGGGGACCCCTGTACCAGTTGTCATGTCGGCATCGGGCACGGCCGGACCGACTACGTGTCGGGCATGGCTCCGTGTGTCGTGTGCCACGACGCGGTTCGGGCTACCTCGGAGTGCAGTGCATGTCACGTAGTGACCGTCGTGCACGAGCCTGAAGCGGGGGAGCCGATAGCAACCGTTTCGGAGAGCGGATACCACTACACGCTGGTGAACGCCTCCCGCCCGTACTGCGACGACTGCCACGATGTTGTCAACCAGTGTGATCCCTGTCACGGAGGGATCAGGATGCCCCATGACGATGACTTCATCGGTGGGGGGCATGCTCGATCGGCTGCCTTCGAACGCAAGGCGGTGTGCTGGAACTGCCACACGCCCGAGCGCGACTGCGGCTCTCCGTGCCACCGGGGCTTCCGCAGATCGGGCGTGAACGGCCATCCACCCAGCTGGAGGACCGAGCACGGCAAGGCGCCACGTACGTCAACGTGCGGTTGTCACCAGTGGTATTCAGGTCGCAGAGGTCCTATGTGCCCGCTGTGCCACTGACCGGGTTTGCCGGCGGCGACCGCGCAGATGGCGGCCCGTGCAGATACGCGTGACAGCCAGCGAGCACCTGCCTTCTCCCGCACGTATCCGCTAACTGCTAGACTGTTCGCCACGAACAGGTGATACGTGCGGGCACACCTTGTGCCAGCCTCCGAAGCTACCTGGCGTGGCGGCGGTGGGACCGACGGATCGCACCTGAGGTCCGGTACGGCGATCCGGCAAAGGAGCGACGTTGATCGAGCTCGTTGATGTAAGCAAACACTTCGGACACCTTAAGGCCTTGCGGCACGTCGATCTCGAGGTCCCCGCGGGACAGAAGCTCGTCATCATCGGTCCGTCCGGCTCGGGCAAATCGACGCTCATCCGCTGCGTGAACATGCTCGAGAAGCCCAGTTCGGGCCGGGTCATCGTGGATGGCGTCGAGCTCACCGCTCTCCGCGCACCCGTGGCCAAGGTCAGGCAGTCGGTCGCCATGGTCTTCCAGTCGTTCAACCTCTACCCGCACAAGACCGTGCTCGAGAACGTCGCGCTGGCCCCGATCGTCGTCTGCGGCGTCAAGAAGGAGCAGGCGACCGAGGCGGCCCTAACCTACTTGAAGCGCGTCGGCCTCAGTGACAAGGCGGACAAGTACCCCGCGCAGCTCTCCGGCGGGCAGCAGCAGCGCGTCGCCATCGCCCGGGCGCTCAACATGCACCCGAAGATCATGCTCTTCGACGAACCCACCTCGGCGCTCGACCCGGAGATGATCCAGGAGGTCCTCGAGGTCATTATCGACCTCGCGCAGGGCGGCATCACGATGGTGGTAGTCACACACGAGATGGGGTTTGCCAAAGAGGCCGCGGACCGCGTCGTCTTCATGGACGAGGGCCGTATCATCGAGGACGGCACGCCCGAGCACTTCTTCGAGAACCCTCAGCACGATCGGACGAAGCTATTTCTCAGCAAGATCCTGCGCTAGGCACTATGCGTGGATTGCCCAGGCTGGTCGAGGTCGATCGTGACCTCTCATGCACCGCACGTACTGTCAGCACCACCGTGTGTCCCGGGCCCGTCCCGGGGGGAGAAGGAGGAAGTATGAGGAAGTCATTGTGGTTGATGCTGCTCGTCATCGTGCTCGCACTGGGCACCCTGGGCCTCGCCGGATGCGGCGGAGCCGACGAGCCGGCCGACGACGAGACGCCTGACGCCGTCAGCGATCTGCCCGCCGGCGTGCAGGAGATCGTCGACAGCGGCCGTCTGCGCGTGGGCGTCAAGGCCGACGTGCCGAACTTCGGTCTGCAGGATGCGGCCACCGGCGAGTTCTCGGGCATGGAGATCGACCTTGCCTACGAGCTTGCCGAGCGTATGGGTCTGAGCAGCGATGACGTCGAGTTCGAGGCCGTCACCGCCAAGACTCGTGGCCCGCTGCTCGACAACGGTCAGCTCGACGTGGTCATCGCGACCTTCACCATCAACGACGAGCGCAAAGAGCAGTGGAACTTCTCCGAGCCGTACTACCAGGACGAGGTAGGCCTGCTCGTGAAGAAGGAGTCCGGCTTCACCGGACTGGCCGATCTTGACGGCAAGCGCATCGGTGTCGCGCAGGGTGCCACTACCGCCGACGCCGTGCAGGTAGAGGCCGACGCCGCCGACATCTCGGTCGAGTTCCTCGAGTTCGCGACCTACCCCGAGATCAACGCTGCGCTCGAGTCCGGTCGTGTCGACGCGTTCTCGGTCGACAAGTCGATCCTCTCCGGCTACGTCACCGAGGACTCGGAGATCCTGCCCGACGGCTTCGCGCCGCAGGACTACGGTGCAGCCATGAAGAAGGGCGACGACGATCTCACGAGCTTCTTCGATGAGATGCTCGCCGACATGCGTGCCAGCGGCGACCTTGACGCGCTCTTCTCGAAGTGGAACCTGCTGTGATCGCTCGCGATCAGATGTAGCCGGGCATGTCTGACCTGATCGCGAACATAGGCTTCCTGCAGCAGGGACCGTTTGCCATCCCTCGCTGGGAAGCGTTGTTCTCGAACATCGACCTGCTCTGGCAGGGGACGATCGTCACGCTGACCGTGGCGTCCCTAGGACTGGCGCTTGCGCTGGTCCTAGGGACCGTCCTCGGTGTGATGGCCGCCTCTCACTGGCGGGTCCCACGCGCGTTCACGCGCGCCTACGTCGAGTTCTACCAGAACACTCCACTGCTCATTCAGGTGTTCATGATCTTCAACGCGCTCCCGATGGTCTTCTCCGGACTGTTCATCCCGGTCATCACCATCGGCATCCTCGGTGTCGGGATGTACCACGGCGCGTACATCTCCGAGGTGGTGAGGGCGGGTATCCAGTCGATCGGGCGGGGCCAGCTCGAAGCCGCTCTCTCGCAGGGCTTCACCTACGTCGGGGCGATGCGCTACATCATCATCCCGCAGGCGATGCGCATCGTCCTGCCGCCGCTGACCAACCAGGCAGTCAGTCTCATCAAGAACACGTCGGTCATCGCTATCATCGCCGGTGGCGACCTGATGTACGCCGGTGACGCGTTCGCCGGACGCTTCGGCCACTACGGACCGACCTACGTGATCGTCGGACTCGGGTACTTCCTGATGTGCTTCCCGCTCGCCATGCTGGCGCGGCGCCTCGAGGACCGGACGAGGGTGCTGTAGTGGAAGCGATCATGAACACGCCCGTCGTGATGATGCTCCGCGATCCGGTCCTCTACCTTGGTCTCGGGCAGGGATTGATGCTGACGCTGCAGATCGCGGCGCTCTCAATCGTGTTGAGTTTCGGGTTCGGTACCATCCTCGGCGCGATGCGCTACTCGGGAGTGCCGGGCATCAAGCACATCGCCGCGAGCTACGTCGAGACCGTACGCAACCTGCCCACGCTGCTGCTCATCCTCGTGAGCTACTTCGTGCTGGGACTCCCGGCGATGTGGGCCGCGACGATCGGGCTGACCATCTACACGTCGGCCATCATCGCCGAGGTCATCCGGGGAGGGCTCAACTCGGTCCCGACCGGGCAGTGGGAAGCGGCGCGGTCGCAGGGCTTCTCGTTCCTGCAGTCGATGCGCTACATCGTGCTGCCGCCCGCGGTCGTCAAGATGATCCCGCCGATCGTGTCCCAGTTCGTCACCGTCATCAAGGACTCGTCGTTTGCGATGGCGATCGGTGCGTACGAGTTGATGTTCAAGGGCACGATCCTCGCGGCCGTCTACTGGAGGCCGTCGCAGATCATCACGATCTACGTGGTGATCTCGCTCGTCTACTTCACCGTCAACTTCATCATCTCGATGGTCGCCCGCCGCCTCCAGACCAAGCTCTCGGTCGGTCGCGGCTCGATCGGCGACTGACGGTCCGGCGGCTTTGTCGGCGGTTTCGCCCCCACGTTGACGCCCGGCTACTTCCCGGCCTCGAGTTGCTCGATCACGTGCTCCAGAACGGCCTTCTCTCTCTTGAGTCCCGCGCGGAAGTCCCCGCTGTCCGTGTCGCAGATCTCCATCCGGACGTCTGAGAGCAACAGCTCCAGACTCTTCTTGAGCAGCGAGGCTTCCTCCTCGCTCAGTTTCACGGCGATCATGGCGAACCCCTCCCTCCAGAGTGAAGATTCCCGGGAGGCGAGACTTCTCTCGCATGTGCGGGGCAGTGACGCTAAGATACGTTCATGATAGAAACTCCGTATTCCGGCGTCGCGTGGGTGCTCTCATTGGCCGTGGCAGCCGCGGTGGGAAGCGTGCCTTTCGCCGTCCTCGTGCCGCGGGCGTTGGGACACGACGACCCCAGGACCAGCGGCTCGGGCACCCCGGGGGTCGCCAACGTGGCGATGTCGGCCGGACGCGTCGCCGGCGTCGCCGTGGCGCTTCTGGAGGGGGCCAAGGGTGTGATCGCGGTGCTGCTTCCGCGGGCGTTCGGACTCCCGTTCGAGGCGCAGGCGGCATCCCTCTTTGCCGCGGTGGTGATGACGGCGTACTCGCCGTTCCTACGCTTCCGCGGCGGGCATGCGCGGACGCCTGGGATCTGGGGCCTCCTCGCCGCGCAGCCGCTCGTGCTTCCGGTGCTCGCTGCCACGTACGGTGCGACACTCGCGGTGGCCCGCTCCGCACAGAGAGCCGATGTGGCGACCCTGCTCGCCATCGGGCCTGCTCTCGGACTTGCGACCCGGTCGGTGAGCGGCCTGGTGGCCGGCGCGTGTTTCTCCGCGTTCTACCTGTGGCGAAAGCGTGAGCTCGGCAGCGACACGCAGCACTTCCGGGTACTCGGCGAGCTGAGCGACTGATGCGCTCCGGGCAGACTGTGTCGGTGGGATCCGAGCGAGTGGGCGGAAAGGCCGCAAGCCTCGAACGTGCCCGTGATGCAGGTCTGCCCGTCCCGGCCTTCGCCGTGCTCGGACCCGAGGAAGTGCGTGTGCTCGTGGAGGGCGACCCGGGCGATGAGCGCACGCTCCGCGCTCGCGAACTGGTTGCAGCCTCGCTCGAGTCACTCGGTGATGCTTGTGTCGCGGTGCGCTCGTCGGGAGTGGGCGAGGACGGCGAGGCGTCGTTCGCGGGGCAGTTGCACTCGGTCGTCGGCGTTTCAGGCCTCGATGAGACCATCGATGCCGTGCGCGTCGTTGGCGCGAGTGGCTCGGCTGAGCTGGTTCGTGCGTACGGTGCGAGCATGGGCGTCGAACTCGGAGCGGTCGCCGTCATCCTGCAGCGCTCTGTCGAAACCGAGTGGGCGGGAGTTGCGTTCTGCCGCGATCCGGTCACCTGTCAGCCCGAGATCGTCGTCGAAGCGGTGTGCGGTCCGGGATCGCTCCTCGTCGACGGCAGTACCACGCCTTCACGGACCGTACTGTGCCGCGAGACGCGCGATGTCATCGTACCGCCGGGAGAAGATGCGCAGGCACTCCCACCCCATGTGCTGCGGGCGGTCGGGGACCTTGCGATGCGTGCCGAGGAGCTCTTCGGTGCAGCACAGGACATCGAGTGGGGCTGGGACGGCGGACGGCTGTGGCTGCTCCAGAGCCGTCCGATGACCGCTCTGGACGGGCTCGAGGTGTACTCGGACACCTTCGCCGCGGAGGTCTGGCCCGGACTCATCAAGCCGCTGGTCTTCGATGTGGGCAACCGTTCGGTCAACAACGCCTGGGGACGCCTGCTCACGGCGATCGCGGGGCCTGTCGACGTGGACTGGCAGTGCATGGCAGGCCGGGCAGCCTCCCGGGCGTACTTCAACGATTCCCTCCTCGGGGACGTCCTGAGCTACGCTGGCCTGCCCGAGAATGCGCTGGAGGCCATCGAGCGCGGCGAGCGCCCGCGTCTTCGGGAGGGCTCGGTCGCGCGCATGGTAGCGAGTGCGACACGGCTCGTGGGCTTCGCGCTGGCCAATCGCACGAGGTTACGCACCGTGGAGCGGGAGGTGCAGTCGCTAAGGGAACGGGCGAGGTCTCTCGCGGCCGGAGCTTCAGATGCCACGGCGGCTGAGGTGGCGCGCCGCTTCGACGAGCTGCTGGACCTGCTCGAAGACGCCGCGTATCTGAGCGTACTAGCGATGATCGGGATGGGCCTGCGGGGGATGCGAGTCAAGCTGCTCGCCCGGCTATTGCGTGCCGGGGGCGACGTCAACGCGCTTGCGACCCCTCGCGGGGAGGGGCCGATATCCGAGCTCGACGAGGTGGCCCGGCACGTGCACGAGCTTTCCGAGGCCGAGCTCGCCCTGTTTGAGACTGCGACCACCTCCGAGATACACGAGGTGCTTGACCGCACCGAGGCCGGCCGGCAGGCCCGTCTGGCGATGGACGCCTTTCTCGAGCACTGGGGTCACGTGGCGACCGTGAACACCGACTTCTCGGCCCCGACGTGGCGCGATGATCCGATGCTGCTCTGGCGCCTTTCGGTACGAACCAAGAGTGTGCCACGCGTGTCCGATGAAGCCGATCGTGCGCTCGAGCGGACGGGATGGCTGCTGCGCCGTCACGTGATGCGACTGCGCCGGTCTGTAGTCGCTCGCGACGAGGTCAACGACGCGCTGGCGCTCGTCTACGACGGCTTGCGCGTAACCGCGCGCCGGGCGGGCAACCTGTTGACTCCATCGGTCATCCCCGCCGCAGACGGTGTGTACTGCCTCACCCTCGACGAGCTGTTCAGCGCGCTGCGCGGTGAGTCCGGACCGCTTCACGATGTCGTGGAGCAGCGCCAGGCCGCGCTTGTCGCCGACGCCGATGTCTCTCCGCCCCACCGGCTTTGGGGGCTTCGCCTTCCGCCGCGCTGGCGGATGCTCGACGTGGAGCGTGCTGAGAGCGTTGCGTCCGAGGGCGAGCTGCGCGGAACACCGGCGAGCGCCGGGACGTTTACCGGCACGGCTCGTGTCGTGACCGACTTCGCCGAGGCGCCGAAGCTGGGTCCGGGCGACGTGCTCGTGATCGCGCATGCGGATGTCGGCTGGACCCCGCTGTTCGGCGTGGTTGGCGCGGTGGTGACCGGGACCGGCGGAGGGCTCTCGCATGCCGCGATCGTCGCCCGCGAACGCGGCGTCCCGGCTGTCCTCGGTGTCTCCGATGCGACACTGGCTATCCCGGACCGCTCCCGCGTATCAGTGGATGGAACTGAAGGGATCGTAAGGGTGCTGAACATCGAGCCCGAAGGAAATGAAAGCCGCTCGGACAAAGGAGACTCCGTATGGAGAGCATGAAGTGGATCATCGCCGGTGCGCTTGCCTTCGTGACGGGCTGGGCTCTTACCGGCTTTCTCACCGCACCACCCGTACAGATGAGTGCATACCTGGCCGTGGCGTGCTTTGCGCTGGCCGGGCTCGTCTATCTTGTGACGCGACCCCGCGGGCGTGAGCGCGCGATTCTGATCGGGCTTGGCGCGCTGCTGGTCGTGGTTGGCTACACCGCCAACGCTGCGGTCGTGCTCGGCCGGGAGGACTCGCGTTTCGTGCCGGAGTTGACCCGCGAGGCGGGCGATGCAGGCGACGGTTTCACGGCGGTGATCTACTTCACGCACGGCGAGCCCGAGACCTACGACCCTATCGGCTGGCTCAACCAGTTCCGCGAGTTCGACGAGCAGGGTATCTCTTTCGTCCCGTTCGTAGCGCGCCCGTTCTTCCTCTACCAGCTGCGCGGCGCCTACCTCGAGGTCGGCACGAGCCAACACCGTTTGCGACACCTCGCAATGGCGGCCTCACTCGAACAAACGCTGCTGGACGAGGGTTACACTAACGTGCGCGTCTACCCGTCCTTCCTCGATGACGAGCCGCGGCCCGACGCTGCAGTGGTCCAGGCCCTCAACGATGGCGCGAGCGAGATCGTTGTCGCGGAGGTCTTCGTCTCGATCTCGAATCACACGGCCGAAGGCGAGGAGCTCATCCACGAGGTCGACGCCGGGTCGCTCGGCGTGCCTCTGTCCTTCACAGGGCCACTCTGGGATTCACCGACGCTGCATCAGATGTTCGTGGAGAAGGTCGAAGCCGAGCGAGGCGACGTTCCCAGGGACAGAGTCGCGGTGCTACTGGTCGGGCACGGACAGCCTGATGAGTGGGACGAGGAGTGGGCGACCGAGACCGAGCACGAGCTCGGGCTTCGCGAGCACATCATCGATGCGCTCGTCGCCGAGGGATACGACCGCAGCCTGCTCGATCTTGCGTGGATGTCCTTCAAGGAGCCGACGGTTCCCGAGCGTGCCGGCGAGCTTGCGTCCGCCGGGGCGGACAAGCTCGTCTACTTCTCGACCGGCATCAGCGCCGAGTCAATCCACAGCCAGTACGACGTGCCCGAGCTAGTCGCTAAGGCCCGCATCGACGAATCGGTCGAGGTCGTCAACCTCGGGGCGTGGAACAACCACGCTCTCACGATCCGGGCGATCGCCGAGAGCGTCGTACCGCTACTGCCGGAGACCGCCCGTGGCCAGGCGGATGTGACACGTGAGCAGTAGGGAGGAGTCGCGGTGAAAGCGCTCTGGCTCGAGGACCGCGAGCTCTCGGTGCGGGACATCGAGGTTCCCTCGGCAGGGGGCGAGGCCCTCGTGCGCGTGCGCCTCTCGGGCATCTGCGGCACCGATCTGGAGCTGAGGCGCGGCTACTACCCGTACACAGGGGTTCCGGGTCACGAGTTCGTGGGTGAGGTCGCCGAGGCCCCCGAGCCTTCATGGATCGGTAGGCGGGTGGTAGGCGAGATCAACGACGCATGCGGCGCGTGCGCGACATGCCGTCGCGGGCATCCGACTCACTGCGAACGGCGAACCGTCCTGGGCATCGTCGGTCACGACGGAGCACATGCAGAGTACGTGCGCATCCCGACGGCGAACCTGCATCGGGTGCCCGATGGCGTCACCGACGAGGCGGCGGTGTTCACCGAGCCGCTCGCGGCAGCGCTCGAGGTCCTCGAGCAGGTCCACATCCGGCCGGGCGATCGGGTCCTGCTCGTCGGCGCCGGACGTCTCGGCCAGCTCGTTGGGCGGGTCCTTGCGCTGACCGGTGCACACCTGCGTGCGGTGGCACGCTACGAGAGACAGGCGGAGCTGCTCGCGCTCGCAGGCATCGAGCAGATCGCCGGGGACGAGGCGGGGGAGCGGTGCTGGGACGTCGTTGTCGAGGCCACCGGCTCGCCTTCGGGGCTCGACCTCGCCCGCCGTACGCTCCGTCCGCGCGGCACGCTCGTGCTGAAGTCGACCTACCACGGCGAGGTCACGCTCGACCTCGCGCCCTTCGTCGTCGACGAGATCACCATCGTCGGTTCTCGCTGCGGACCCTTTGCGCCGGCGCTCGAGCTGCTGGCTACCGGTCGGATCGACCCGGTGCCCCTCATCGAGGCGCGCTACCCGCTCGCGAGCGCGCTCGAGGCATTCGAGGCGGCCGTGCGCCCTGGAGCGATGAAGGTGCTGCTCGAGCCGTGAGCGCCGGGATGACACAAGGCAGTCCGAGCCATCGGGTGCCGCGCAGGCAGCGCGTACGCCGCGTCCTGCTCCTGCTCTCGTTCATCGCGTTCCCGGTGACGATGAACCACTTCTCGCCCTATCTGATCGTCGAAGGCGCCCCTTTGCCGGCGTCGTCACCACCGGCTTGTGTGGAAGCGCGCTGACCTCGCCAGGTGGATCGTCTGGGTCGTGTGGGTGGCCGTCATCGTCGTCGGTGTGGTGCGGCCGGCGGGTACACTCGTGTTCCTCGGGTTTGCGCTCGCGCTCGGCCGCAGGGGCGGCTGTCACGCGGTCTGCTGGATGGCGCCGTTCGTGATCTCGGGCCGAGCGATGCGCAACCGCCTCGGCCGTGGCCCTCTCTGGGTCTCGTCACTGACGCATCGTCGTGCACGCAGTGTGGCATGTGCACGAGGGAGTGCCCGATAGCATCGACATGCGCGCCCGTGTGGCCTCCGGATCGATGGAGGACGCCGAGTGCGTACTCTGCGCAACGTGCATCGATGCCTGCCCGGACCGGGTGATCCGGTACTCGTTCAGCCGGGGAAGGTAGACGCGAGGGAGGACCCGGTCGCTACCTGAGTGCGGTCTCATCCACTACTCGGCCGTCCTTGAGGAACACGATGCGGTCGGCGTAGCCCGCCATGCGGGGATCGTGAGTGACCATGACGATCGTCTGGCCGTCGGCTCGCAGCTCCTTGATGAGCACCATGATCTCCTCGGCCGATACCGAGTCAAGGTTGCCGGTGGGCTCGTCGGCGAGCACGATCCGCGGGCCCTTGACGAGTGCGCGTGCGATGGCGACCCGTTGCTGCTCCCCGCCGGAGAGCTCCGATGCGGGTTGGCCGGCCTGGTCAGCGAGGCCGACGCGTTCGAGCATCTCGACGGCGCGCTCCCTGCGCTCGGCCCGCGGAAGACCAGCGTACTCGGCTGCCATCATCACGTTCTCGAGAGCGGTGCGGGTGGGGATGAGGCTGTAACCCTGGAAGACGAAGCCCACCCTGCCGGCCCTGATGCGGTCGAGCGCCCGATCACCCAACTTCGTGACGTCCTCGCCGTCGATCTCGATGTGACCGGCGGTCGGGCGTGCAAGGCATCCGATGACGTTGAGGAGCGTGGTCTTGCCCGAGCCCGAAGGGCCCATGACCGCAACGAATTCGCCTGCGGCTACCTCGAGTATCGTGCCCCTGAGCGCATGGACGACGCTCCGCGTGCCGAGGTGGAAGAGCTGCTCGACGTCGCGCACGGATATCGCTGACATCCCGATTCCTCCTACTCGTAGGCGAGTGCGCGAGCCGGCTCGAGGCGTGACGCGTGCCGGGCAGGCCACGCCCCGCCGACGATGCCGAGCACGACCGCGAAGGCGATGGCGCCGATCGCCAGACGGCCGGTGACCACGAGCACGGTCGTCCCGGTCGTCGCGACCATCGCCGAGTTCATCGCCAGCGCGAGGGCAGCGCCGATCGCAAGCCCGATGATGCCGCCGATGAACCCGATGGCGGCAGACTCCGAGAGGACCTCCCGTGCGATCCGCCACCGCGAAGCGCCGAGGGCCCGCTTCACGCCGATCTCACGGGTGCGCTCGCCGACCGCCATCATCATCGTGTTCACGATAGACAGTCCGCTCACAACCAGCGCGATCGCCGCAATGCTCCATACGATCGCGTTGAGCAGCCCGACCAGGCTGTCAACCGTGCGCATCATGGCGGTGGGACCGGTCGCGAGTACGCCGTTGACCTCACGGTTCATCCGCCCGGCGAGTTCATCGGGGTCCACCCCGGTCTCAGCGATCACCGTGATCTGCATGATGAGGTCCTCCGGGGCCACGACTCCCTGGAAGGCCTCGGGCAGCGACGCGTAGTAGAGCTGCTGCGCGTCGGCGAGCGCGATGAACGCCGCAGCATCGTTGAGGTTCACGTAGCTGCGTTCGAGCACGCCGATGACGTCGAACGTCTCCCCCCGGATGTCGACCGTGTCCCCGACCCGTGCATCGAGCTGGGTGGCCAGGTCCGATCCCAGGACGGCGCCGCCGCGCTCACCATCCGCGAGCCGCCGGCCCTCGGCCAGTCCGAAGAACGTGTACTCGCGGCTGTCGGGAAGCAGACCGATGGCCATGGGAGGGATGACCGACACATAATCGGTCTCGAGCAGCACCGTTACCATCGGATACGCAGCATAGACGCCGGGATACGCACGAATCTCCTCGAGAGTATCGACGGACAGGGGTCGATTCCCCGCGGACATGCCGACGAAGTTCGCGTCCTCGGCCTCGATCACGGTGACCACGTCTTCGTAGAAGCCCACCAGGTTCCCGATGTAGGTGTTCTGGTTCTCGGCCACGGCGCCGAGGACCACGAGAGCGATGACGGCGATGGTGATCCCGGAGATCGTGAGGACAGAACGCCCCTTCCTCCGGAAGATGTCCTTCAGCACGTTCACGTGCGCCCCCTCCTCGTGGTTGCGCCCTCTGCGTCCTCCACACCATCGGGCTGGCGTGTTCTTCCCGGACGCCGCACCGCCGTCACTCCGGCGGGGTCGCTCATGGCAGACCTGCGGATCTTGGCTTCCGCACTGTCAAGCCAGCGAATGACCGCGTCGGTCTTCACGATGGCAAGGTCAAGGCGGAGCACCGAGGCCAGGTCGAGTTTGACGTCGAGTCGTTCCTTGGTCTCTGTGAGCCGACCGATACGCTGCAAGAGCATCTTGCGCTGCGCCTGTATGATGTCCGCGACTTCGACGTCGCTGGTCAGTGCGAGTGCGATCCGGGCGTAGAGCTCGTCGCGGGCGGACTCGGCGTCGGGAACGGGGGAAAGGTACCAGGCGCGGAGTTCGGTCCGTCCGGCGGGAGTTGCGGTGTAGAGCTTGCGGTCGGGCGCATCTTCCGAGGATACAGTCGCGCAGTGCACCACGAGACCATCGCGCTCGAGGCGCTCGAGCGTCGTGTAGATCTGACCGTAGTTGACCGCCCACTCGGGACCGAGCTCGTCCTCGAGTTCCCGGCGCAGTTCGTAGCCGTGCATGGAGCGGCGCTCGAGGAGTGCAAGGAGGCCGTGCTTCACGCTCACAGAGACACCTTTGCTCGTGGGTATATATACTGAGCATATATATACGCAAGATATAGACCCTGTCAAGCAAGCGGTGTCCTTCATCGATGCGGCCGTGCGCAGGAGCCGGGTGGCGGACCACCCGGCTCCTGAACGCCATCTCCGGAGTGTCGCTCGGGAGATGTCTCCAGACGCTCGGCGCTTCTCAGTCGAGTCCGTTGTAGATCGCGTTGGCGATCAGGCGGAACGAGCCCTCCGGATGCGTGCGGAACGTGGCATCGGCGCCGATGAGCGTCAGGTTCGATGCCCCGTCGTTCCCGTGCACGATGAGCGGCATACCTGCGGCTCCGCTCATCTGCCACTCGGGCCAGTAGCCGCTCTTGAAGAAGTCTCCCTCTTCAAGCCACGCGGATACCTCGAGGCCGTCGTACTCGGTGAACCATACGGACCGGTACATGAAGGCGTGACCGCTCTGCAGATACCCGGCCGCCACGGGGTCGTGGGGATCGTAGTCGACCGCTACCACGCCGTTGCCGCTGGTATAGCCGTAGCTGACGTCCACGATGCCTGCATCCACGGCAAAGTCGATCGCTCGACCGCGGTTGGGAAGCGCGATGTAGTTGCCTCCCGCTGCGTACCAGGCCTGGAACGCCGAACGACCGTCAACGTTTATGCTGCTCCACCGGAGCCCCAGGTTGATGAATACATCGTAGTCGGCAAGGGCATCGGCGTTGATCGCGTCGATCGAGACTTCGTCGTACTCGAAACCGAGTGCATCAAGCGCGAGACGGGTGCCCGTATCGGCGTACACCGCGATGTGCTGCTCTTTCAGCGGGACTGCTCCATCAGGCACGGCCCCCAGCGCGTACACGTCGAGGCCGTATCCGCCCGCCACCTTTCGTGCCAGTGCGGGGTCGCCGGGCAGGATGACAGCACCTGCACCGAAGCTACGGCCTCCGTCCTCGAACGGGCCTGCCACCCTGATGAGCTCCAGGCCTTGCGCGAGCAGCTCGTTGGTCGCTCTGATGGCGGCGTTGCTGGTCGGCAGGTACACATATGCAGCCGCCTTGCCGCTCTCGACGCTCGGGCCGGGTACGTCGGCCTTCTTCACCGGCGTGGTGCGAAGCGGGATCGGGTCATCCATGATCGCACGCGTCACGTCCCACAACAGCGGGTTGCTCCACGCGGCAGGCGGTGAGTAGAACACCATACCGGGCACGCCGGACAGATCGAGTCCGTCCTCGAGCAGGACGTTAGCCAGAGCGCGTTTGGGCTGGTCCATCCAGATCACGTACGTGCCTGCCGGATATATGACCCCGCCCAGGCTGAAGGCCTGAACGGCCTTCTCCACCTCCACACCGTTGTGAAGGAGGAACTCGATCAGCCGGTAGGGCTGGTGCGCGCTCGCCTGAAGCGGCGTTCCGGCCGGAATCACGTAAGCGGCCGGGAAGTCCTGGAGCATGAGCTCGGGGAACTGGTCGTACACCGGCAGAAGCTCCGGCGGGACCGGCTGCTGCTCGAGATCCAGGTATCCACGACGGTAGATCTCCACCTGGTCGTGGACCATCTCCTGCCTGTTCTCGGCGATGAACTTCAGCGCTCCCCACACGGCATGATAGTGAGCATCTACTCCACGCTCGTCGCGGTAGGGCGTCTCCAGCGTGTGGCCGTAGGAGCCGTGGTACGAGGCGAACACCGGCATGTAGCTCGGCGCCCAGTCGTCCCAGCCGCCTGCCCTGTCGCGATAAGGGATCTGCGCCGCCCATCCGGTCCGTGCGAACAGCTCGGCCTCCATCGCTTCCGCCTGGGCGAGTGCCCACTTGATGTACAGGTCGTACTCGTAGTTCGGGTTGTGCGGTGGCGTGCACGGCTCGATGAGCATGGGCTTCACGAACCCGTGCAGGTCGAGCACGACCATCGGGCTCCACTCGGCCAGCAGTCCTGCGGTGATCTGCGCCTCGGGTTGTGACTGGGTGAAGAAGTCACGGTTCACGTCGACACCGTTAGCGTTCGATCGCGTGCCCAGCACCCGTCCATCCGGATTCTGGACGACGTTGACGAGCAGGATCACGTTGTCGAGGATCGCCCGCACCTCTTCGCTGTCGTCGTACGCGAGGGTCTCGATGAGCCGTATGGCCGCATCGGTCCCGGGATACTCGTTGCCGTGGATGCTTCCGTTGATGAAGACCGGCACCTTGAAGTCACCCAGCTGCTCGATCATGTCCTGGGCCTTCGCGGGATCCTTGAGCATCGTCTGGGCGATCGCCTTGTAGCGTCCGAGGCGGCCCATGGCTTCCGGTGCCGAGAGTGTCACGAAGTACAGGTCACGGCCGCCGGCGGATTTCCCGACCACCTCGACCTTCACCCGGTTACTGCTCTGCTCGATCTCGCGCAGTTTGGGCGCAATCTCGGAGTAGAGGATCGAGTCGTAAGACGTGGACGGACTCTCCGGCTCCGGCTCCACGATCCACCAGGGACCCGAGTCCTTGCCCGAGCTGGCGGGTGCCGCGTTCGCTGCCATCGGGATCACCAGGGCGACCACCAGCAGCGTCGCCAGTACGGCGCGCCATAGCTTCTCTGATGAACGCATACTCATCTTCCTCCCTTTCTCGGTCCGCAACATCTCAGGGCGGCTCCTCCCGGCAGACGACTTCGTGAACTCACCTCCTCGCGACTTGTGACGGTGCCCGGCATGTCCCCGCGCGATCCATCCGGACATGCAGTGGCACGCCGGGGCGCCGGGCGGCCGTGCGCCCGGTCCGGGGCGTGCCGAGGCACGCAGGATGCGTGTGCAGGGAGTGGGAGCGGCCCGTTTCCGATGGATCAGACTGGCCGCGCGATACGTGAACAGCACTGAGGGTGCCTACCTCAGATGCGGACGAGAGCGCTTGTCTGCAGGCAGGCGCGTGACGGAATGTGCGCGCCTTGAGCGATCTCACGTTCGTGCCCCTCACGAGACCGGCAACAAGGTGCTTGCCCGCTCGGCCGCGCCTCCAAACATGGTCGCGCGTGCTCCGCCCGAGATGCGCCGCTTTGCCGCACGCCGTGCGGTTGCGGTAGAGTACGCGAGCTGTGAGAGGATGGTTCCCGGACCGTCGCCATCGATCCGAGAGGAGGTGTGTTCCGAGTGCAGTCGCGCATCGTGTGCCCGACGTGTGGTGAGTCAGAGGAGCTGACCGGCTCTCCCTCGGCAGATGGGATACGCATCCGCTGCGGACGGTGTGATGCCGAGTGGCTGAGGGACGGAGTCTCGCAGACGTGTGCAACGTGTGGGGGCAGCGACCTGGAAACCCGCTCCCGCGCGCTCACCCAGTACTCGAGGGGAACGCAGCTGTCCATCGTAGGGTTGAGCGAGATTCTGCTCTGCCGCGTCTGCGACCACGATATGCTCGAGTGGTCTAAGGCGGGACGCCCGGTCCCGCACACGTATCGCTCCGCTGCGCTCGATGGTGAGGCAGGTCGCGAGCGCGGTGACTCCGGCACGCGAGGAGGAGCGGTTCGGATCGAGCCCTGAGTCTGCGGTCACGAACCGCAGCTCGTCTCGTCCCGCCGCCGCTTACGTAAGGATCCCGAATGTCACGCACTCCCCAGGCCCAGATTCGCCGAGAGGCGGCCCGCCGCCGAACCTTCGCGGTGATCAGCCACCCCGACGCCGGTAAGTCCACGCTCACCGAAGCGCTGGCACTCCACGCCCACGTGATCGACGAGGCGGGAGCCGTGCACGGCAAGACCGGTCGCCGGGGAGTGACGAGTGACTGGATGGCCATGGAGCGCCAGAGAGGCATATCGGTGACCTCCGCTGCGCTCCAGTTCGAGTACCGCGAGTTGGTGTTGAACCTGCTCGACACCCCCGGTCACGCCGACTTCTCGGAGGACACCTACCGGGTGCTCTCCGCAGTGGACTGTGCGGTGATGCTGCTCGACGCCGCCAAGGGTCTGGAGCCGCAGACGCTCAAACTCTTCGACGTGTGCCGCCACCGGGGCCTGCCGGTGATCACGTTCATCAACAAGTGGGACCGGCCCGGCCGTGAGGCACTCGACCTGCTCGATGAGATCGAGCAGCGACTCGGGATCACTCCGACGCCGGTGACCTGGCCTGTCGGCTATGCAGGAGGCTTCCAGGGGCTGATCGACCGGCGCGACCCGGATCGGGTCGTCCGGTTCTCGCGCACCGCAGGCGGGGCGACGGCCGCCGGCGAAGAGCATGTCCGCATCACCGATGAACTCGCGGAAGAGATGTCCGGTCTGCGGCCCGCACTCGAGGAGCTCGAGCTTCTTGACGGTATCGGTGCTCACCACGACGCCGGATCGTTTCTCGCGGGAGCGTCGACGCCGGTCTTCTTCGGTGCCGCAGTCTCGAACATAGGGGTCCACCTGCTGCTCGACGCGATCGTCGACCTCGCGCCACCTGCCTCGGCGCGCTCCACACGCGATGGCGGCACGGTACCGGTCGACGCCGACTTCTCCGGACTCGTGTTCAAGGTGCAGGCGAACATGGACCCCGCCCACCGGGACCGGATCGCCTTTGTGCGCGTGTGCTCGGGAGTCTTCGAGCGGGGGATGGTCCTCACCCACACTGCTACCGGCCGTCCTTTCACGACCAAGTACGCACACTCGATGTTCGGCAGGGAGCGCACGTCGGTCGAGATCGCCTATCCCGGCGACATCGTGGGGCTTGTCAACGCCGGAGCGCTGATCCCCGGCGACACGCTCACCGAGGGGCAGCAGGTCGAGTTCCCGCCGATGCCGGTGTTCGCACCCGAACACTTCGCGACCGTGAGGACGACCGATCTCAGCCGCTCCAAGCAGTTCCGGCGAGGGGTGAGCCAGCTCGAGGCCGAGGGGGTCGTGCAGGTACTGGTCTCCGATCGCCGGGGCGGGCAGACCCCGGTGCTCGCCGCCGTCGGGCCGATGCAGTTCGAGGTCGTGCTCCACCGGCTCCAGCACGAGTTCGGAACACCCGCGGTACTCGACCCGCTGCCGTACACGGTCGCCCGGCGCACCGACCGCGCGGGTGAAGAGCAGCTCGGACGCATGCGCGGTGTCGAGGTGCTCACGCGCACGCGCGACGGGGAGCTCCTCGCCCTCTTCATCGACGAGTGGCGCCTCGGCTCCGTCACCCGGGAGTTGCCCGATCTGATGCTGGAGCCACTGGTCGCCCAGGGGGCGTGAGAGCGGAAGGATCGGACAGCAGACGGAATTGTGCTGCCCGAGAGTCTGGTATACTACATGTTGTGGTGAGCGGGGCCGGTTGGACATCCTTCCGGTCTCGTTTGCTGTCCGACTCCGGCACCGAACGGGCATCAACAACGTAACCTGTCCATCACGGCGTAGTTGCGGAGAACACGATGACGACACCCCGCGATGCCCTGAGCATCAACACGCTGCGTTTCCTCGCGGTCGACATGGTCCAGAAGGCGAACTCGGGGCATCCGGGCCTGCCGATGGGAGCAGCCCCGATGGCGTATACCCTCTGGGACCGGTATCTGAGCTTCGACCCGGAGCATCCGAAGTGGCCCGACCGCGATCGCTTCATCCTCTCAGCCGGTCACGGGTGCGCGCTGCTCTACGCGCTCCTTCACCTGGGCGGCTACGATCTTCCCATGTCCGAGCTTGAGGACTTCCGGCAGTGGGGCAGCCGCACCCCGGGGCATCCCGAGTACGGGCTTACTTCCGGAGTCGAGGCGACTACCGGGCCGCTCGGGCAGGGCATCTCCAATGCGGTGGGCATGGCGATCGCCGAGGCATCCCTTGCGGCACACTACAACCGGCCGGGTCACGAGATCGTCGACCACCACACCTACACGATATGCAGCGACGGCGATCTGATGGAGGGCGTGTCCGGCGAGGCGGCTTCGCTCGCCGGGCATCTCGGCCTCGGCAAGCTCATCGCGCTCTACGACGACAACCGGATCTCGATCGAGGGTTCGACAGACCTCGCCTTCACCGAGGACGTGGTGGCCCGCTTCGCCGCCTACGGCTGGCACGTGCAGCGTGTACAAGACGGTACCGACGTCGAAGCGATCGCATCGGCGATCGACGCCGCCCGCGAGGCGACCGACCGACCCTCGCTCATCGCGGTGCGCACGCACATCGGCTACGGCAGCCCCAACAAGCAGGACACCGCGTCGGCGCATGGAGAGCCGCTCGGGGCGGACGAGGTGCGGCTCACCAAGGGGCACCTCGGCTGGCCGCTCGAGCCGGCGTTCCACGTGCCCGACGAGGTGCGCGAGCGCTTCGGTGTCGCCGCGTCACGCGGTGCTCAGATGCGGGCCGCCTGGCACGAGCGCTTCGAGGCATACCGGCAGGCGTTCCCGGCCGAGGGAGCCGAGTTCGAGCGGCGGATGCGCGGGCGGCTCCCCGAAGGCTGGGAAGCCGATCTTCCTGTGTTTCGCGCAGAGAACGGTGCGATGGCCACGCGCGAAGCGGGTGGCAAGGTGATGAACGCCATCGCCGCGCGCGTGCCCGAGCTCATGGGCGGCTCGGCCGACCTCTCTCCGAGCACCAAGACGGTTCTGAAGGACTACGAAGGCTTCGCTGCGGACAACCATGCCGGTCGAAACCTGCACTTCGGTGTACGCGAACACGCCATGGGATCGGTCGTCAACGGCATGGCGTATCACGGCGGCTTCGTGCCGTACGGCTCGACCTTCCTGACCTTCTCTGACTACATGCGTCCGCCGATCAGAATCGCAGCGCTGAGCCACCTGCACGCGATCCACGTCTTCACGCACGACAGCATCGGACTCGGCGAGGACGGCCCCACTCATCAGCCCGTCGAGCATCTTGCAGTTCTGCGCGCGATACCCAACGTGCTGGTCGTACGGCCGGCCGACGCGAACGAGACCGCCGGGGCGTGGCGTATCGCCCTCACCGAGACCGGGCGTCCGACTCTGCTCGCGCTCTCGCGCCAGAAGCTTCCCGTCCTCGACCCTGCTGAGTACCCGGGCGTGACCGAGGGCGTTGCACGCGGTGCCTACGTGCTTGCCGACGCGGACGGAGGACAGCCGCACGCTGCCCTCCTTGCCACCGGTTCCGAGGTGCAGCTCGCACTCACTGTGCGGGAGAAGCTCGCGCACGAAGGGATTCACGTGCGGGTCGTGAGCATGCCCTGCATCGAGCTCTTCGCCGAGCAGCCGGAGTCGTATCGCGAGAGCGTCGTTCCTCCCGGCGTGCCAGTGGTTGCGGTGGAGGCCGGCGTCACGCTCGGCTGGACCACCTACCTCGGCGGCGGCGTGGCAGCGGTCGGCCTCGACCGGTTCGGCGCATCCGCGCCCGGAGAGGTCGCCATGGCGAAGCTCGGTTTCACGGTCGAGGCGGTGGCAGGGCGAGTGCGCCGCGCCGTGGACGACGCCGGCCCCGTCATGTGGTGAGGCGGATCTCCAGCGGAGGCCCCGGCGCCACTTGAGCGAAGTCAAAGCGTTCACGTGTCATGAGGGCGCATCATGTGAGGACGCGCGGCGCGGCAGCGTCGATACGTCACGGTCACAGGAGCACCTCATGCCAGTCACCTCGAGCGTCACGGTACGCACCATCGCGTTTCTCGATGCCTTCCAGAAGGAGCGTGGCAGGCCGAGTACCATCAAGGTCCATGTGCCGGCGAGCGGCATGAGCGCATCCGAACTTGCGACCGAACTCGGTTTGCCGCTCGACCGCGTCGAAGGCGTCTTCCTCAACCACGTCATCTGTGGACTCGACGCGATGGTGCACCCGGGCGACCGCGTGACCTTCGTGCCGCATGGCACTCCCGCGTCGCACCCCGCCTTCTTCGGGCCGTTCATCACGCGGCGCGGTTAGTAGTCGCCTCCTCAGGAGGCACAGCCGGGCCCACGCGCCCTCACGGGGCACATACAACACAAGGAGGCGCCACGATTCCGGCTGGAGGTGGAACGTGATGACCGAGAAGAGCCACTGGCCGTTCAGCACCGACGAGGAGATACGCGGAGCCCGGGGACGCAGGCGTTCGCGAGGGGAGAGTGGGAACGCACTCCATGCGAACCAGGCGATGTCCCGACGGCTTGTCCGTCACGATCGATTGATCGTCGGCGGCAGGGCCCATGCGAAGAAGAGCGGACTGAGCTAGGAGCGCACCTCAGCGGGATGATGGAGACCTATCGGAGGACCGGCGACATAGTGCAAGCTATCAGCCAGGGCGTGCGGTAAGGTCCGGGACCCGGACGAGGGGGAGAGCATGAACGACTTGCGAGGTCTTGCTCCGCACTGGCTGTGGAAGGCAGGCGTGCGCGGGTGGCTGCTCGGCGGCGTGCTCGTCACCGTCGCGGCGATCGGCTGGTTCGTCGGCTTCACCTCCGGGCTCATCGTCCCGCTGATCGTCGCAGTCATCCTCGGCGTACTGTTCGTGCCGGTGGTGGACCTGCTCAAGGCCAGGGGTGTGCCGCGTCAGGTGGGGGCCGTCGCAGTCATGATCTTCGTCGTCGCGCTGGCAGTTGTGGCCGTGTGGCTGACGGTAGCCGGCGTCATCGATCAGGGCGACGAGATCGTCAGGCAGACCCGCGGCGGCACCGAAGCTGCCGGTGCGTGGCTGGAGACGCTCGATCTTGACCCCGCCGTGCTGGATCGTGTGTATGAAGAGGGCGAGAAGGCCCTGCCGCGTCTGGCCACGGGTGCGGCGACGTTCTTCACCGGAGGTCTGTCCGGGTTCGCTTCCTTCATCTTCGGCGCGTTCCTCGGCTTCTTCATGCTCTACTACATCCTCGTCGACTGGAGGAACCTCTCGGCGTGGTTCGGCGCGCACCTCGGCGTGCCGGCGGATCTCGGCGAGGGCATCGTGCTCGACTCGACGGCAGCGGTCCGCCAGTACTTCAAGGGCCTGACGATCTCGGCCATCGTGGTGGCCGTGCTCATCGGTCTTGCGATGTGGGCGCTCGGCTTACCTCTCGCAGCGACCATCGCTGTCGTGACGTTCATCACCGCGTACATCCCGTTCCTGGGCGCGATCGTCTCGGGCGCGTTCGCCTTCGTGGTCGCTCTCGGAGCGGGCGGTGCGGCCAAGGCGTTCATCGTCCTGGCCGTGGTCCTTGTTACCCAGAACGTCATTCAGACGATCGTCCAGAATCACTACGCGAGCCAGGAGCTCGAGCTCCATCCTCTGGCCACGCTCATCGGGACGATCCTGGGCGGTACGTTCGGCGGGCTGATCGGCGCGATGCTCGGTGCGCCGGTGATGGCGGTCGTCGTCCGCACGGCGGCGCGTGTCAGAGCGTACGCGGACAGAACCGCCGTGCCTGCGGAGGTTCCCGGGGAGGCGGGTGTCTGAGGGCGCCGCGCCGCGACAACCGTCGCTTCCTATACCCCGGCGGGCATAACAAAGGTAGAGCAACGCCCAATCCGGGGCGCGAGTAGCCCCGTGACTTAGGAGGATGACGATGAGCGACAACAGGCAAGAGACACGCCTTCCAAGCGAACCGTCGCGGGCCTGCGGCCGGGAGGGGCGAGATGGCGCGGATGCGATCGGTCGGGGACGTACTGCACGGCGGGCAGGTTGATGAGAGGGCCCGTTTGTTCCGGGCAGTTTCACCTTACGCCACGCGCTCGACCTCAACTGGCACCAGGGACAGTTCCGGGCTGATCGAACGGGCGGTCGGCCGGAGACGCAGCAGAGTGCCGATGCCGGCAGGGCGCGTTCCGTACATGAGGATCAAGCTGACCATTCCGATACTGAACGCGAGGCTCAGGCTGTTCGTGATCAGCAGCGCGCGGGTTCCTGAGGTAAGCAGCACGTTGAGGGCGTAGACCTCCATCAGGAGCAGTCCGGCAAGGACGCTCAGCCACATCGTGAGACTCAGGTCATGCGCGGAGCGGGTGACTAGAATGCGCCTGATCTGCGGGATGTAGCCCGCGCACAGGATGATACCGCCGCCGAGTTGAAGCATGTCCATGAGTCCAGCCACGTGAAGAGCCCTTTCCATTGAGAGTGCCGTCTGCGATGCGCTGTGAACGAGTGCAGACAGAGCGTAGGGCGCAGGCGCCATGGATACCAGATGCTGTTGCCGTGCCGTCACCTAGATGTAGTCGCCCGGATGCGAACGCCCGGCCAGACACACAGCGGGGTCCCGGACCGCCTTCGCATAGAAATGCATATTCTTGTATACCCCCAGGAAGCACAGCGTTTCTTGAGGAAGGGGCATGCGACAGGTTTGCGATGCTCAGCGACTTGCGTTACGGTTGTAGCGCTCCCCTCTTGGATGTGGCCAGACTTACTGGCGCGTCTTGCTTTGCATCGGCGGTAAGGTTGCTTGCATTGTAAGGTGTGCGGTGGGTCCCGGTCGTCGAGTGTGGGGTCGACACGTAACCGGAGAAGACCGGGAGGTCGCACACATGAAGCGCACCAGGAAATGGATCGTGATCGCAGCACTTGCGGCGGTGGCGTCGCTCGCGCTCGTCGGCTGCGGGGGTGACGGAGCGGACAACGGCGATGCAGACGGTGCCGAGCCGTTCGTCTTCGCGAACAGCGGCGCGTACAAGCCCTTCAGCTTCGACCAGGGTGGCGAGATCGTCGGCTTCGATGTCGACATCGCCAACGAGATCGCCGAGCGCATCGGCAGGACACCGGAGATGGTGTCCCCGGTTCCCTTCGACACGCTGATCCAGGGCCTGCGCGACGGGCGCTACGACGCGCTGGTGGCAAGCCACGGCATCACCGACGAGCGCAAGGAACAGGTCGACTTCTCGCGTCCTTACTATCGCTCGGGTGCTCAGACGTTCGTAGCCGAAGACAACACGACGATCACCTCCACCGATGATCTGCCGGGCGCGAGGATCGGTGTCGTGAAGGCGTCGACCTATCTGGCGCTCGCGCAGGACATCACCGGTGAAGGCAACGTCACCACGTACGAGAGTGACATCGTCGCACTGCAGGATCTCACCACCGGCAGGCTCGATGCGGTCATCACCGACAAGCTCGTCGGCTTCATCGCCATGGACGAGTCCGACCTTGCCATCAAGGCCGTTGGCGACGTCCTCGAGCAAGACGAGATGGGTATCGCCGTCCAGAAGGGCGACACCGAGCTTCTGAACGCGGTCAACGATGCCCTCGAAGAGATGATCGCGGACGGCACCTACGAGGAGATCAGCCTGCGCTGGTTCCCCGAGAACATTCTCGGCGAGTAGCCGCCACCTACACGTAGGCCCGGATGGGGCCGACCGCAGCGTCGGTCGGCTCCATCTCGCTGAAGGAGGTCATCCTTGCTTTCGTCCCTGTCGCAAGTCGTCGACATGCACTTCTTCGCGTTCCTGCGGGCAACCGGCGTCACGCTCCAGCTCACTGCCGTGTCGCTCGCACTCGCGGTGGTCATCGGCTTGGCGTTCGCGTTCCTCAAGCTGTCGAGGAACCCGATCGCGAATCTGCTGGCCAACGCCTACATCGGCGTCGTGCGGGGCACCCCGCTCATCGTACTGCTCATGTTCCTGTACTTCGGGATATCGTCGATCGTGGTGCTTACGTCGTTTTGGGCCGGCTCGTTCGCGCTCGCCATCCACGCCGGCGCGTACGTCGCCGAGATCTTCCGCGGCACCATCCAGAGCATCGATCACGGCCAGCACGAGGCCGCACGCTCGCTCGGCATGTCACGGCGCCTGTCCATGCGGCTCATCATCCTGCCGCAGGCGTTTCGGCGTGCCATCCCGCCACTCGGCAACCAGTTCATCATCGGGCTGAAAGACTCATCACTCGTCGCATTTCTCGGTGTGTCCGAGATCTACAGCACGGCGATGACGGCCGCGGCGGCCAACTTCAGGCCGTTCGAGACCTACCTCGTGGCGGGTCTCTACTATCTCGTCCTCGTGCTCATCTTCACTGTGCTCGTGAACCGGCTCGAGCTGAAGCTGACCCCGGACAGGAGGGCTGCGGCGTGAATGTCATAGAGACGCGGAACCTGCACAAACACTTCGGTGAACTACACGTGCTCAAAGGGATCGACCTTACCGTCGCCGAGGGTGAGGTCGTGGTCATCATCGGTCCGTCGGGATCGGGCAAGTCGACACTGCTGCGCTGCCTCAACTTCCTCGAGTTTCCCGACGAGGGCTCCGAGGTGCTTCTCGACGGTGAGCCTATCGATCCGGCGAGCAATAACCTCGACAAGGTGCGGGAGCGCATGGGCATGGTGTTCCAGCACTTCTACCTCTTCCCACACAAGAACGTACTCAACAACATCACCATCGCACCGGAGAACGTGAAAGGAATGACGCGTGCGAAAGCCAAGGAGATCGCGCGCGATCTCCTTGGCAAAGTCGGGCTGCCCGACAAGGAGAAGGCATGGCCTTCGCAGCTCTCGGGCGGTCAGAAGCAGCGAGTGGCCATCGCCCGCGCGTTGGCGATGGACCCGGAGATCATGCTGTTCGACGAGGTTACTTCGGCGCTCGACCCTGAGCTCGTGGCCGAGGTGCTCCAGGTCATCCAGGACCTGGCGGCAGGCGGCATGACGATGGTCATGGTCACGCACGAGATGGGCTTCGCACGCGAGGTCGCCGACCGCGTGATCATGATGGATGACGGCATGATCATCGAAGAGGGTGAGCCTGCCGCGTTCTTCGCCAACCCGACCGAGGAGCGCACAAAGACGTTCCTCGGACAGGTGCTGCACGCGTAGAAAAGTCGTGAGGGAGGTGGCGTTCGTGCTCGGCGAGATGCTTCCGGAGGTATCGACCGTGCAGGCGGCCGCTGCGTCGGCGGCGATCGCGCTGGCGGTTGTCGTCGGCGGCCTGTTGCTGCACGCGATCGTGTACGCGCTTCTCGGACGCGTTGCCCGCGCGTCGGTGACTCCGTGGGCACAGCCGCTCCTCGATCGCTCGCGGGGGCCGGCGCGGTTGCTCGTCCCGCTACTACTGTTGAGTCTTGCGGTGCCCTCGCTCGACCTGCCGGAGCGAACGCTCGGCATGCTCGGCCATCTGACGACCCTGCTCTTCATCGCCGCAGTGGCCTATCTCCTCGTACGCCTGGTACGCGTGCTGCGCGATCTGCTGCTGGCACGCTACGACATGGCCGCGAGCGACAACCTCTCGGCGCGTCGCGTCTACACGCAGGTCCAGGTCCTCGAGAAGGTGCTCATCTCGGTCATCATCGTGGCGACGGCCTCGCTGATGCTCATGACCTTCGAGGGCGTTCGCCAGGTGGGCGTGAGCATTCTCGCCTCGGCGGGCGTGCTCGGTATCATCCTCGGCTTCGCGGCGCAGAAGACGATCGGGACGCTGTTCGCCGGAGTCCAGATCGCCATCACCCAGCCCATCCGTCTCGAGGACGTCGTGATCGTCGAAGGGGAGTGGGGCGCGATCGAGGAGATCACGCTCACCTACGTAGTCGTGCGTATATGGGACCAGCGCCGACTCGTCTTGCCGATCACGTACTTCATCGAGACTCCGTTCGAGAACTGGACCCGAACCTCGGCCGAGGTCCTCGGCACTGTCTCGCTGTTCATGGATTACACGGTGCCGGTCGATGCCGTGCGAGCAGAGTTCGAACGCGTCGTGCACCACACCGATCTGTGGGACGGCCGGGCGGCGAGCGTGCAGGTCGTCAGCGCGAGCGCCGAAGCGCTCGAAGTCCGGCTGCTCGTGAGTGCGGCTGACGCGGGCAAGGCGTGGGACTTGCGGTGTCTCGTGCGCGAGCAGATGGTTGCGTTCATCCAGGAGCGCTATCCGGGTAGCCTGCCGCGCATCAGGGCGGAGGTACGGTCGGCTGCCGGAGCCTGAGCGCAGTCAGTGGCGTAGGGACACGATCGCGCTGGGAGTACTGCCGCTTTTCCGGCACAGTGTCAGAGACCCCGCCCCTCGTGCTCGGGCGGGGTCCCCATCGAGGCATCTCGGTACTGGTTCACTGGTCGGAAAGTGTCTTCATGAATGTGACGATCGCCGCTTCTTCGGCTTCGGTCAGACCGAGGTCACCGAGCTCATCGCTGTTAACGGTGTCCGGTACCTCGGGCTCGGGCCACATCTCGACGTCTCGCGTGTTGTAGAAGTGGACGATCTCCTCGAGACTCTTGAAGAACCCGTTGTGCCCGTATGCCTTCACGAACTCCGGATACGGACGCTTGTCGACGTTGCGGAGCGTCGGGACCTTGTGCTTGCCCCACTCGGCTTCGTACACGTCGGCATCGAATCCAGCGGCCTGGAGGAAGCCACCCAGCCCGGAATCGATCCATTCGAACCCGTCAGGATTGAACTTCTTCTGCGTGTAGAACGGGTTCACAGGATTCTTCGGCAGGCCGAGGTTGTCGTACGTGAAGTCGGTGAAGAGCGGGTATCCGGCCGAGCCCTCATCGAGCGTGTGGCACAGGCCGCACATGCCCTTCTCTTCGTCGTTGAAGACGGCGAAGCCGAAGACCTCGTCCGCACTCAGGCCGTAGCCATAGAAGCTCTCGTAGTTGCCCGTGTCAATCGAGGCGGGATCGAGTCCGCCACCTTTCGTTGCATCCCAAAACGCGTCGAACCTCGAATCGAAGGGGTTGACGACACGCGAGCGTTCGTACGCCGCTATAGACCGGGCGATCCGCTCGTAAGAGCCGTAGACATCGGTCTGGTAGTCGAGCGATCCGGGACCCCAGACCTCCTCGAAAAGGAACCTGTACGGCGACAGCCAGACCCTGAGCACGACGAGCTTCATCGCGGGCATGTTCTGTTCGACCGGGTTGAGGAACGGCCCCATGGCCTGTTCTGCCAGGGGGTCTCCCAGCATCCAGCCGGTAGCGCGACCGTCCCAGAACATCCCGCCGACCCAGACCTCCTCGTCTGCGTCGTAGTAGAGAACAGGGCTGTCCCCGCCATATGCCGAGGTCGGCGGCTTGCGGTTACCGAAGCGGGTCTTGATGGCCCCCGGATACACCGAGCCCGCCGCATTGATCTCCTCATCAGGGCCGGTGTATCCGGCATCTGGATCGTGACAGGTCGCGCATGACTGCCCGTTCGGTGTCGACAGGGTGATGTCATCGAAGAGCAGGTCGCCGAGCATCTCCATGGGAGTGTCGTACTCCTCATCGGCGGCGAGTGCCCATGCGGGCAGGCTGAACAGCAGAGCCGTCGCAACCCCCACGAACACGAGCAACGCAACTCGTTGCAGTTTCATCCGGATCCCCCCTTTCGCGGCGTACATCGCACGTCGCACCGCACATGAAAGATGCCCCGATGCAGCCTATCTACCCGGGCGCGCGCTGTTCCTGACCGGTCATGCGGAATCGCCCCGCTGTGCGATCCCCGCCGCAACCTCGAGCACGAGGAGCGCCGCGAGCCGTACGGTCCGTCCGTCGGCCGCGTCTGCCGTCGCATCGACCTCGGTGATGTCCAGCCCGCGGACGCGGGGGTCTCGTGCGAGGGCGCGTGCAAGCTGACGGAGTTCGTCGGCGGAGATGCCGCCGGGGGCCGAGGCCGGGCACGCCGGCGCGACCGAGCGGTTGCAGACATCGACGTCCAGGTCGACAAAGACCGGCCGCCCTCCCCGGCCGGCGACCGCGAGAGCCTGCTCTGCGATGTCAGCGGGGGAGCGGTGGCGCAGCTCGCTCCGGGAAATCACCGTGATGCCGTACTGCCGCGCACGGTCGGCATAGAACGCCGAGTTCACGAAGTCCGTGATGCCTATCTGCACGACGTGGGCGCCGGGAACTCCCGCCTCGATGAGTCGCCGGACGGGCGATCCGTTGTTAGCGCCGTCGCGCAGGTCGTGGTGCGCATCGACCGTGATGAGTCCCCACTCCCCGAGTGCATCGCCGGCCATGCCGAGCATCAGGGAGTAGGTGATCGAGTTGTCCCCGCCGATGCCGAGGAGCACCGGGAAGCTGCGAGAGGCATCCGCCGCAGCCAGCGAGACGCGGGCCTCTCCGCCGTCGCCGTCGGGATCGTCCACGTCGCCGAGGTCGACTGCGCTGAGCGCGCCGAGATCGAGGTCCGCGTCCCACGAGAAGGGCGAGTAGCGCCTGAGCGCCTCTCGCACCGCCGCCGGCGTCGTGTGGGCGTTCGACGGAGAGAGCGAGGTAGCGTGGGCCGGTATGCCGAGAACTCCGAGGTCCCCCCCGGCGGGTGCTGTGGCGGGGGGGACCTCCAGCCACTCGGACGCCCTCGGCCAGTGCGGATTGTGCGGGAGGCGCGAGCCGGTCATGATGCTCACCTCATCAGCGGGGGCGAGAGCGGGTGCCATCGCCGTGAATAGGGCAGATACTCTGCGTCGGGCGTGCACGCTCCCGGTTTCGGAGCGAACAGGCCCGCACAGAGAGTGTTCCACACTTCGGCGACGATGAGAGGGACCGGATGAACGACAAGCCGCGAGTAGTCCTGCACACGGGTCCGCCCACGGCGGGTGACGTGCTCGCCGTGGCGCGCAACGGAGCAACGGTCGAGATCTCCGCGGCAGCTGCCGCGGCCGTCGAGGAGTCCCGCGCTCACGTCGAGCGTCTGGCGCGCTCGGGCGAGCCCGTCTACGGCATCAGCACCGGGTTCGGTGCGCTTGCCACGAAGTACATCGAACCAGCGAAGCGCCGCGAGCTCCAGCGTGCCCTCATACGGTCTCATGCAGCGGGGGCGGGCTCCCTCGTCGAGACCGAGGTCGTGCGCGCAATGATGTTCTTGCGGCTGTCCACCCTGTGCACCGGCCGCACCGGCGTGCGTCTCGGGACCGCACGGGCGTACGCTGCGCTACTCACTGCAGGCATCACGCCGTGCGTGCCCGAATACGGGTCGCTCGGGTGCTCGGGCGACCTCGCTCCGCTGGCCCACTGCGCGCTTGCACTCATGGGCCAGGGCGAGGTGACCGACGCCTCGGGAATGCGTATGCCCGCTGCCGAGGCGCTCGCAGCCGCAGGCTTCGTCCCGGTCGAGCTGGAGGAGAAGGAGGGCCTTGCGCTCATCAACGGGACCGACGGCATGCTCGGGATGCTCGTCATGGCTGTCGCGGACCTGCGCTCTCTCGTGAAGGTGGCCGACATCGGCGCCGCCATGACCGTCGAGGCGCTGCTCGGTACGGACCGTGTCTACTCGGCCGACCTGCAGGAGCTCAGGCCGCAGCCCGGCCAGGCGGTCTCCGCGCGAAACCTCATGCGGATGCTGGAGGGCTCGCCGATCATCGCCTCGCACCGCACCGGGGACCCGCGCGTTCAGGACGCGTACTCGTTGCGGTGCGCGCCCCAGGTTGCGGGCGCGGTCCGCGACACGCTCGCCCATGCCGAGGCGGTCGCGTTGCGCGAGATGGCTTCGGCCATCGACAACCCGGTCGTGCTGCCCGACGGGCGGATCGAGAGCAACGGCAACTTCCACGGGGCGCCCGTGGCCTACGTGCTCGACTTTCTCGCAATCCCGCTGGCCGATCTGGCGTCGATGAGCGAGCGCCGCACCGATCGCATGCTCGACCCGTCTCGCTCGGGAGGTCTGCCTCCGTTCCTCGCCGAGGACCCCGGTGTGGACTCCGGGCACATGATCGCCCAGTACACGCAGGCATCCGTGGTGACCGAGCTCAAGCGTCTTGCCTCACCGGCAAGCGTGGATTCCATCCCCTCCTCGGCGATGCAGGAGGACCACGTCTCGATGGGGTGGAGTGCGGCGCGCAAGCTTCGCCGGGGAATCGAGGGCCTCTCGCTGGTGCTCGCGATCGAGGTGCTCGTTGCAGCGCGTGCACTCGAGCTGCGCAGGCCGCTCGAAGCCGGTGCCGGGACCGCAGCTGCACAGCGGTGTCTGGGCGACCGACTGGCCGGGCTCGACCCGGACCGCGAGCTTTCCGTCGACATCGAGGTGGCGCACGAGCTGGTACGCGAAGGAGGGCTCGTTGCCGCTGTCGAGGAGGCCATCGGCTCGCTCGAGTGAGTACGAACGGGACGGCAGTTGAGAGGGAGGAGCCCTTCATGAGTACGGGAGCGCGCCCGGTCAAAGCGCCACGCGGAAGCGAGATCAGCGCGCGGGGCTGGCAGCAGGAGGCGGCGCTGCGCATGCTGATGAACAACCTCGACCCTCAAGTTGCCGAGCACCCCGACAAACTGGTCGTCTATGGCGGTACGGGCAAGGCGGCGCGCGACTGGGAGTCCTTTGACGCGCTTGTCCGCACGCTGCGCACGCTGCGCGACGACGAGACGATGCTCGTGCAGTCCGGCCGCCCCGTCGGCGTCATGCAGACCCACGAGTGGGCGCCCCGGGTGCTGATCGCGAACAGCAATCTGGTCGGCGAGTGGGCGACCTGGCCGGAGTTCAGGAGGCTCGAGCAGCTCGGCCTGATGATGTACGGGCAGATGACCGCCGGCTCGTGGATCTACATCGGCACGCAGGGCATCGTCCAGGGAACCTACGAGACGTTCGCGGCGATCGCGGAGAAGCGGTTCGGTGGCTCGCTTCGCGGTACGCTCACCGTCACGGGCGGGTGCGGCGGGATGGGCGGCGCGCAGCCGCTCGCCGTCACCATGAACGACGGGGCCGTGCTCGTTGTCGAGGTTGACGCGACCCGGCTCGAGCGCCGCGTGCAGAACCGCTATCTGGATGAGTGGACGTCGGACCTCGACGACGCCGTAGTACGCGTCGAATCCGCGAAGCGCGAGGGCCGGCCACTGAGCGTGGGTCTCGAGGGCAACTGCGCACATGTCCTGCCCGAGCTGTTGCGCCGGGGTGTCGATGTCGACATCGTCACCGACCAGACCTCGGCCCACGACCCGCTCGCATACCTGCCCCTCGGCGTGAGCGTTGCCGAGTGGCACGAGTACGCGGAGCGTGCGCCCGAGGAGTTCATCGAACGAGCGCGCGAGTCGATGGCCCGCCACGTCGAGGCGATGGTCGGCTTCATGGATGGTGGTGCCGAGGTCTTTGACTACGGCAACTCCATCCGCAAGGAGGCCGAGCTCGGCGGGTACGCGCGCAGCTGGGAGTTCCCCGGGTTCGTGCCCGCCTACATCCGCCCGCTCTTCTGCGAGGGCAAGGGGCCGTTCCGCTGGGCGGCGCTCTCGGGCGACCCCGCCGACATCGCCGCCACCGACGAGGCCGTGCTCGAGCTCTTCCCCGACAACGCGGGTCTGCACCGCTGGATCGGGCATGCGCGCGAGAAGATCGCGTTCCAGGGACTGCCGGCCCGCATCTGCTGGCTCGGGTACGGCGAGCGCGACCGGGCCGGGCTGCGCTTCAACGAGATGGTGGCCGACGGTCGCATCAAGGCGCCCATCGTCATCGGGCGCGATCACCTCGACTGCGGCTCGGTGGCCTCGCCCTACCGCGAGACCGAGGCGATGCTCGACGGTAGCGATGCCATCGCGGACTGGCCGGTGCTCAACGCGCTGGTGAACGTGGCCTCCGGGGCCTCGTGGGTCTCCTTCCATCACGGCGGGGGAGTGGGGATCGGCCGATCGCTCCACGCGGGGCAGGTCAGCGTTGCCGACGGCACTCCGCTTGCCGCCGAGAAACTCGCCCGCGTGCTCACCAACGACCCCGGGACGGGTGTCATCAGGCACGCGGACGCCGGTTACGATGAGGCACTCAAGGTAGCCGGGGAGCGGGGAGTCCGGATTCCGATGCGGGAGGGCGAGCGGTGACGACGACACTCATCACCGGCATCGGCGAGCTGATCACGAACGACCGCGCACGGGGCGACGGCACCGCGCTCGGGATCGTGCGCGACGCGGCGCTCGTCATCGAGGGCGAGCGGGTGGCCTGGGTCGGCGCTGCTGCAGACGCTCCCGCAGCCGACGCGAGCGTGGATGTCGCGGGCCGTGCGGTCGTGCCGGGCTTCGTCGACAGCCACACGCACCTGGTCTTCGCCGGCGAACGCTCGGCCGAGTTTGCCGCACGCATGGCGGGTGAGCCCTACACGGGTGGCGGGATCATGACGACGGTCGCAGCGACCCGGGCCGCGACTCGCGACGAGCTGCACGCGAACACTCGGGTTCTGGCGGACGAGATGCTCTCGCTGGGCACCACCACCGTCGAGATCAAGAGCGGCTACGGGCTGACCGTCGCCGACGAGGTGAAGCTGCTCGAGGTTGCACGCGGGTTCACCGAGGAGACCACCTTCCTCGGCGCGCACGTGGTGCCGGCCGAGTACGCGCACGAGCGGGCGGCGTACGTGGCCCTCGTGTGCGGAGAGATGCTGAAGGCGTGTGCACCTCTGGCACGCTGGATCGACGTCTTCTGCGACACCGGCGCCTTTGACGAGGAGGAGACCCGGGCCGTGCTGGCGGCAGGGGTCTCGGCGGGTCTGCTGCCGCGGCTGCACGGCAACCAGCTCGAGCACGGGCCCGGCGTGCAGCTTGCGGCCGAGTTCGGCGCGGCGAGCGTGGATCACTGCACGCATCTGACCGACGACGACATCGGCGCGCTACGAGATTCGGGCGTGGTGGCTACGCTGCTCCCCGGGGCGGACTTCTCGACACGCTCGCTATACTCCGACGCCCGTGCCTTGCTCGACGCCGGTGTCACCGTTGCGCTCGCAAGTGACTGCAACCCGGGCAGTTCGTATGTGACCTCGATGCCGTTCTGCATCGCACTCGCCGTCCGCGAGATGCGAATGACGCCCGCCGAGGCGCTGTACGCCGCGACCGCGGGGGGAGCTGCTGCCCTTCGCCGAAGCGACGTCGGGCACGTGGCGCCGGGCGCCGCGGCCGATCTCGTGGTACTCGACGCTCCGAACCATGTGCATCTGGCGTACCGGCCGGCCGGCAGGGTGGTCGCTCAGGTGTGGAAGCAGGGAATCCGGATTCTGTAGCCGGCTTCCCGAGCGCTTGTCTGCGCTACTTCACGCTCACCGATACCTCGAACGTCTCGATCGGATCGACTTCGGGCTCGAACGAGCGCCAGTACTTGAGCCTGAGCGTTCCTTCGCCGGTAGAGACCACCTCGAAGCTCCAGACCTCGGAGCCTCCGGCGCCGATCGCGTCGGACTCCGCGGTGAACTCGGGCTCCCCGGCCTGTTCGAGCTGCATCGGCAGGTCCCCTTCGATCGCCCACTGGTATCCGGTGGTCGGGTTGGCCTCGAGGGTGATGCGGAGCTGCTGGCCGACGTCCATCTCGAGTATCGATCCATTGTCCGCCTGTGTGGCCTCGATACCATGCGAAGACCCCTCCGAGCAGGCTGTTGCGAGGCCGATCATCGCGAGCACGACCGAAACGACGAGAAGCACTGCACGTGCGCGCTTCATCCGCTATCGCCTTCCTTCAAGCTGCGATCGTTCGACACCGGTGACCGAGTCCCACCGGCTGACCGGATCCCGCCGCTGACGGTCCGGTATCTCCGCCGATGCTAGACTCTAAGACGACAGCGAGAGTGCCCGAGTTCTCTGTCGGGAACCACGAGAGGACGAATGTGACGCCTGCAGCGCCCGAGAGTTCGAAGCCGTCGGCGGCTCTGTCGGAGCGCGCGACCTGGATCATCATCGCCGTCTCCTTTGTTGTCATCGTTGGCCTCGTCGGACTGGTCGTCTGGGCTATCACATCATCCGGCGGGGGCTCCTCCGCTCCGCGTCCGGGCTTCGAGCGCTACGAGGCTGCGTGGGAATCCGCGATGGCCAAGGCGAGCGTGGACGCCACGTTCCCGGCGGGTCCGGTCGACGTCACTGCCCTACGGGTCACCGGCAGCCAGCCTCTCGAGGCGACCTTTACCGGCGAGGAGATGGCCGCACTGCTCAGCGTCTATCGCTATCGGGCCACGGTGGCTGGTCAGAGCTTTGCGCTCCGGGACGTCAGTGTCGAGTTTCCCGAGCCAGGCGTGACCGATCTGAGATTGACCCTCGATACCGGCGGCTCGAGCTACAAGGCCCGTGCCGAGGCACCACTATCCTACGAGCGCGGCTCGATCACCAGTCCGGGTCTGACGTCACTTCGGGTCGAGGGCTTCTCGGTCGGAGGGTCCCGGCGCCAGCAGGCGGGCGACGGGATTCTCGACTATCTCAACGAGTTCCTCGCTGCGACTCCGGGCCTCACCGTGGATGAGGCGCGCATCACCTCAGACGGACTGGAGGTCAGAGGAACGGTCCCCGAGAGCATCGAGCACCCGGAGCCGAACGATTCGTAGCGCTGCGAACCCGGGTGCGGTCTTCGTCTCCACGCCACTTTGCCGCGCTACGGCTTGTAGAACCATCCGTCGATGCCTGTGATCACCTGGCCGCCGGAGGAGAGCGTGAGTGTGGTCGCCTGATCGAAGGTGGTCACGTACTCCCACCACTGGCTGCCGGTGTGCACGGTGAAGAAGCGTATTCGGTAGTTGCCGAGTGCCAGCGGCCCGCTCGAGTACGTGCCGTCCACCCCGGAGTACAGCGACACGGTCGGACTGCCCCAGCCGGGGCTGGTGGCGGGCCAGGTCCCGTCATCGTTCTGCTTGTAGAGCCAGATGTATGCGTTGGCAACGGGTGTCCTCGCCGTGCCCGACACCACCACACCGCTGATCTCGCCCGTCAGCAGAGCGGTGAACGATGATGGGAGCGTCACTTCGATCGTGTACGATCCGCCGCGTGCCATCACGAGTGTCCGGCTCTCGGGGTCGGTCCCAGGCGCGCTGAAGTCGAAGCGGTAGGTGTTGGGCTTGCCGGCGAAACCCCACTCACCGCCGGCACCCGATGACACTGTTGTGAGCAGTCTGAAGGTGCTGCCTTTGAGCTCGTTCACGACGATGGTGGCACCGGCGATCGGAAGTCCGTTGTCATCGGTGACAGTGCCCGAGACGGACGACTGCGGCGGCGCGGCAAGGGCGGTGACCGGGGACAAGACGAGCACCACCGCCAGGAGCCCCAGGGTGATCCGGGTGATTCGCGTACAACACATGACACAACCCCTCCCTCGTTCGATCGTGAGGTCGGGCTTGAGATGCGACGGCCTCGCGATATGTCGCCTTCGCGCTCTATCTACCCTCGCCGGGCCGAGTCAGACTGCCGTTCGGCCGACGCGCATATCGTGTTTCCTATTGACCTTGTGAGCTGGCAGGGTATACCAGACCTGTGAGCATCTCCGCGCGTTCCTACTCATTCCCGAGGAGTCTTGATGCACAAGCAGACCATAGTGGTGGCGCTGGGCGGGAACGCGTTGCTCAAACGGTCGGAGCCGATGACCGCCGAGACGCAGCGTAAGAACGTCCGGATCGCCGCCCGTGCACTCGCTCCGATCGCGATGGAGCACAACCTGGTGCTCGCGCACGGCAACGGCCCGCAGGTCGGCTTGCTGGCGCTCCAGGCAGCGGCATACACGGAGGTCGAGCCGTATCCGCTCGACGTCCTCGGAGCACAGACCGAGGGAATGATCGGCTACATGATCGAGCAGGAGCTCGGCAACCTGCTCCCCTTCGAGAAGCCACTCGCGACGGTTCTCACCATGGTCGAGGTCGACCCGGCCGACCCGGCGTTTGAGGACCCGACGAAGTTCGTGGGGCCCACCTACTCGAAACGCGACGCCGACCGGCTTCACAAGGCGAAGGGCTGGGTCTTCAAGAAGGACGGAGCGCACTGGCGTCGTGTCGTCGCCTCGCCCGAGCCGAAGCGCATCTTCGAGCTCAATCCCATCCGGTGGCTCATCGAGAAGGGGACGGTTGTAGTCTGTGCGGGCGGTGGCGGGATCCCGACGGCGTACCTCCCGGATGGCACCAGGACGCTCGTGGGTGCCGAGGCTGTCATCGACAAGGACTTCGCGACCGCTCTCCTCGCGCGCGAACTCGGCGCCGATCTCTTCGTGATGGCGACCGATGCCGACGGCGTGTACCTGGAGTGGGGCAAGCTCACCCAGCAACTCCTCGAGCGAGTGACCGCGGACGAGATCGAATCCTACGATTTCCCCGCGGGCTCGATGGGGCCCAAGGTCGAAGCGGCCGTGCGCTTCGTCCGGGCGACAGGGAAGCGTGCGGCGATCGGCAACCTTGACGACATCGAGCGTATCGTTGCGGGCGAGGCGGGTACGAGCGTCGTCCCCTGACCCGCCGGGAGCCGCGCGTCGTGCGAGAGGTGAGGTGCCGTGAGAGAGCGCATCGAGGCGCATCTGAACGAGCTTGTCTCCTACCCGGACCGGCACGTCGGCGGCGAGGGCAACCGGGCGGCGACGGCGATGTTCGCCGAGCGCATGCAGGAGTGTGGCTTCCGCGTGCGTCGGACGACGTTCGGTTGTGTCGACTGGGAGCATGGGGACGCGCTGCTCGAGGCAGGAGAGGAGCGTTTCGAGACCCTCGTCGGACCGTACAGCCTTCCCTGCGATGTCACGGCGCCACTTGTCTCGGCCACCTCGGTCGAGAAGCTCGAGACCGAAGAGGTGCGGGGCAAAGTTGTCCTGGTCCACGGAAAGCTGGCCTCCGGGCAACTCATGCCGAAGAACTTCACCTTCTACAATCCGGACAGCCATCGCAGAGTGATCCGCGCTCTCGAGGAGTACGCGCCGGCCGCGGTGATCGCGGCTACCGGGCGCGATCCGGCCATGGTAGGCAGCCAGTATCCGTTCCCGCTCTTCGAGGACGGCGATCTCGACATCCCGAACGCATACGTGAAAGACGTGGTGGGTCAGCGGCTACTGAGGCACGTGGGCGAACCGGTGCACCTGCGACTGGATTCGCGACGCGTGCCCTCCACCGGCGGGCACATCGTCGCCACCCTTCCCGGCGACGGGGCTGGTCGCATCGTGCTGACCGCACACATCGACAGCCGCGAGGGCTCTCCGGGGGCGCTCGACAACGCGAGCGGAGTGGCGACACTCCTCGGCGTGGCGGAGCTGCTCGCCGGGTACCGGGGCGGGCCGAGCATCGAGATCGTGCCGTTCAACGGTGAGGACAACTACGCGAATCCCGGCGAGATGCTCTGGGTCGCCGAGAACGAGGGACGCTTCGACGACATCGTCCTGGGCATCAACATCGACGACCTCGGGCAGCGCGGAACCGTGAACCACGTTTCGTTCTATGACTGCGCTGCGGAGGTCGAAGCGGCGGTGCGACGGGCGCTCGAGAGGCATCCCCTGATGTCCGAGGGACCGCAGTGGTTCCAGAGCGATCATGCGATCTTCGGGCTGTACGGGCGCCCCGCCATCGCGCTGGCATCGAGCGATATCGAAGGATTCATGGCGGCCTACGCGCACAGCGAGCGCGACACGCTCGATCTCGTGGACTTCGATCTCGTCGTCGAGGCGGCGAGGTTCTTGCACGACGTGGTGATGGAGGTCGCGGCGATGCGTGAGTTCAGCGGGGCAGGCGACGAGCAAGAAGGCGTTCGATGAACGAGACGATCAGGCTGATGAACGAGACGATCAGGCTGATGAACGAGCGCTGCTCGACACGTGTGTTCGCCGACGTCCCTGTGACCACCGGGGAGCGTGCCACCATCCTGCACGCCGCCACGCGCGCTCCGACCGCGGGCAACATGATGCTCTACTCGATCATCGAGATCGAGGACCAGTCCATCAAAGACGAACTCGCACTGACCTGTGACGATCAGCCCTTCATCGCAAAGGCTCCCTGGGTGCTCATCTTCCTGGCGGACTACCAGAAGTGGACCGATCTGTTCGACGCGACAGGTGCCGCGGGTGACGCGCCGCGGCGGGCCCCGGGTGTCGGCGATCTCATGCTCGCGTGCGCAGACGCGCTCATCGCCGCTCAGAACGCGGTCATCGCCGCCGAGTCGCTCGGCATCGGGTCGTGTTACATCGGCGACGTGATGGAGAACGGAGAGCGCCATGCGAAGCTGCTGAACCTGCCCCCGCACACGTTCCCGGTGGCGATGCTGTGCTTCGGCAGACCGCACGAGGCGCGCCCCCTGACAGGCCGGTACGAGAAGCACGTCGTACACCGGAACAGGTACTCTCGGCTGAGTGCCGATCAGATTGCCGCGGTGTCGGAGGACCTGCAGCAGGTGCATGCACCTCATGGGCTGCCGTCCGGGGCGGACAGCTATCCCGAGGTGGTCTACCGGCGCAAGTACGATGCGGACTTCACCCATGAGATGAACCGGTCGGTCGCGTTCTGGATCGACCGCTGGCAACGTGAGGACGGGTAGGGTGGACATCGCCACAGTCGGCACAGACGGAGCGCTCGGCACCCGTGCCCGCGCACGCGAGATCGTCTCGCGACTCTCGACCTGGGACAAGGTGCGTCTCCTGTCAGGCCGGGACATGTGGCACCTCGAGCCGGTGCCCGGCCTCGATATCCCTGCGATCAGGATGGCGGACGGCCCGCACGGCCTGCGCCGGGAGATCGACCGTGATGGCAGGGGGTCGGGAATCGGACCCAGCGCGCCGGCGACCTGCTTTCCCGCCGCCGCTGCACTCGCCTGTTCCTGGGACCCCGGGCTTGCCGAGACGTTTGGACGCGCACTGGGCACCGAGGCCCGCTCCCAGGGTGTGGGCGTGGTGCTCGCCCCGGGCCTCAACCTGAAGCGCCACCCGTGCTGTGGGCGAAACTTCGAGTACTTCTCGGAAGATCCGCTGCTCTCCGGCACCATGGCCGCCGCTGTCGTGCGGGGGATCCAATCCACGGGCGTCGGCGCGTGCGTGAAGCACTACGCGGCCAACAACCAGGAGACCGACCGCATGGTGCTCGACACTATCGTCGACGAGCGGACGCTACGGGAGCTCTATCTGACGGGCTTCGAGATCGCGGTTCGCCAGGCGGCTCCCCAGGCCGTGATGTGTGCCTACAACAAGATCAACGGCGTCTACTGTTCGGATGACCCCCGTCTCCTCACCACGATCCTGCGTGACGAGTGGGGCTTCGACGGCGTGGTCATGAGCGACTGGGGTGCCACCAACGACCGGGTCGCAGGCGTGGCGGCCGGGCTCGACCTCGAGATGCCGTCGAGTGCCGGCGCTTCCGACGCGCTGCTCCGTGAGGCGATCACCGGCGGCGTGCTGCCCGAGTCTGCCCTGGATGCGGCGACCGAGCGCGTCATCGCGCTGGCACTCGGTGGGCTGCCTGCCGAGGGCGGCTTGGACGTCTCGCTCGATCCGGAGCAGCACCATGCATTGGCTCGCCGGATCGCCGCCGAGTGCACGGTGCTGCTCGCCAACGACGGCATCCTACCGTTGGAGCCGACAGGGCGCATCGGGATGATCGGCGCGTTCGCAGAGTCACCCCGGTACCAGGGAGCCGGCAGCTCCCGGGTCACGCCGACCTTGCTCGACACCGCGCTCGGGGCGATGCGCGGGCGGGTCGAGGAGTCGGCCTCGCTGACGTATGCCCGGGGCTACGATGCAGAGACGGGCGAGTCGGACGACTCGCTCATCGACTCGGCGCTTCGGACGGCAGGTACCGCTGACGCGGTCGTGCTCTTTGTCGGGTTGCCACCGGCGTACGAGTCCGAGGGAGCCGAACGCGAGCACATGCGCCTGCCTGCCGGTCAGGAACGACTCATCGATGCGGTGTGCGCGGCGAATCCGAGGACGGTCGTCGTGCTTTCGGGCGGCGCACCGGTCGAGATGGAGTGGGCGGAGCTGCCGGCGGCCATCGTCGACGGCTACCTCGGTGGCCAGGCCGGCGGCTCGGCCATCGTCGACGTGCTCTTCGGAGACCACGAGCCCGGTGGGCGGCTTGCGGAGACGTTTCCCGTGCGACAGGCAGACGTGCTCGCCGATGCCAACTTCCCCGGCGTAGACCGGCAGGTCGAGTACCGCGAGGGCCTCTACGTCGGCTACCGGCATTTCTGCACCGCCGGTACCCCGGTCAGGTTCCCCTTCGGTCACGGCCTGTCGTACACGAGTTTCGACTACGGCGAGCCCCGACTCTCGGTGGAGCGCGTCGAGGCGGGCGAGGAGGCGACGGTCACCGTACCGGTCACCAACATCGGAGAACGGCCGGGCAGCACGGTGATACAGGCCTACGTCGGACCGCCCCCGACCGGACGCGTAGACCGTCCGGCACTCGGCCTCGCCGGGTTTGCCAAGGTGCGGCTCGAGCCGGGTGAGTCGACCGAGGTCGTCATCACCCTGCCCTCCCGGGCATTCGAGCACTACGACGTGGCGTCGGCTTCCTGGCAGACCGAGGGCGGGGAGTACGAGGTGCTCGTGGGCGTGTCGGCCACCAACATCACGGGCAGCGTGGCACTCAGCGTGGACTCAGACTTCGCACCCCCTCCCGAGGTGCGCCCTCGCGCACGTGTCGCGCGCGGCTCCGAGTTCTCCCGGATGCTCGGCCGACCGATCCCGACCCCGGTGCCGCCGGTGCCCTACACCCGCACGTCGATGGCGAGTGACCTGAACGCGAGCCGGATCGGACGCCGAGTGCAGCGGCGACTTCTCGCCGGGGCGCGGCAGCGTGCGGCGCAGACGGACGATCTGACCATGAAGGCGCTGATCGAAACAGCCGTGCTCCAGATGCCGCTGCGCAATCTGGTCACGATGTCGGACGGCGCGCTCTCGTGGAAGAGACTCGACGCCCTTATCGACGCGCTGAACGGCCGCTACTTCTCGGCGCTCAGGCGGCTGCTGAGTCGGTAGTCGGCTTCTCGTGGTATCCCATGAGCATCTTGACCGGGCTGAAGAGACTCCCGTACTTCCACTCGCGGTGAACGAACAGTCCGAGAAGGATCCCTCCGGCGATGTCGATCGAGTAGTGCGCGTGCGAGAGCAGGATGGCGATCCACTGGGCGATCATGAGCGCGAGCGCGAGGCGCTTGAGCGCGGGCGCCTTGCGGGAGTCGATGAGCATCATGCAGAGCAGAGATGCCGTGACGTGGCCAGAGGGGAACATGCCGAGCTGGTCGAGGGGGATCATACCGAAGTGCTCCGAGCCGGTGTACGCGCTGGCGAACGGAGTGAGCACCATCAACACCGAACGAATGAGGTACATGATGCCGAACACCGCTACCATGCTGGGGATCTCGGTCCGCGCGTAACGGATCCCATACGCGAGCAGCACTACGAACGAGCCGATGATGGCGACCTCGGTGACGTACTGGGCGATCGTGGAGGCGGGCAACACATCCAGGAGGAGGTCGTGCGGCCGGGGGCGGTCGGGAAAGCGGCTTGCGATGAACGCGTTGCCGGCGAACGAGGTCATCCCGCTCAGCGCGAGCACGCTCATCGCCGCGACGAGCGCCCGTGCGGGGGGCATGTCGGCGGAGGTGCGAAGATCCATTCTCTACAGCTCGCTTTGGTAGATGCGCCAGGTCTTGTAGCGTGTGCCGCCGGCGAACTCGGCGGCTCTGATCACCAGGTCGTTCTCCTCGAGGAGGAGGGATGCCTCGATGGTCCGGTAGCCGTGGGACAGCGCGTACTGGTAGGTCTCCTCGAAGAGTAGTGCGTCGATGCCTCTCACTCGGTAGCCCGGCACGATACCGAAGAACATCAGTCGGATGCGGGGGATGTGGCGCCGTTTCAGCAGTAGCCGGGCGGTGCGCACCGGGTCCGAGTCCCCGAGGACGCCCCAGCGCGGCCGAAGCGCCCAGTTCGGATCCGGGAACGCGCCGATCATCGCGACCGGTTCCCCGTCAACCGACACGATCCTGACCAGGCCGGGATCGATGATCGGGCGCAGTGTGTCGGCCACCGCGTCGGCCTCTCCGGACGTGAGCGGAAGGAAGCCCCAATTCTCGCTCCACGCCTGGTTGTATATGTCGATAACGCGTCCGATCTCGGCGTTGAAATCGCTCATGTCGACGGTGTGGATCTCGAACCGGTTGCGCTTGCGCACCGCCTCGGCCACACGCACAAGCCGGTCAGCCGGAACCTCGTCGAGGTGGACAAGGTAGGCGTGGTAGTCCTTGACCTTCGCAAGTCCCCACCGCTCGAGGAACTCGGCATAGTAGGGGGGATTGTGCGTGCACTCGACGGTGGGCGGCGTGTCGAACCCGTCGATGAGGATGCCCTGACGCTCGTGGGTGGCGTTCGAGTACTGCCCCGGCCCGCGCATCACGGTCATGCCTCGCTCCGCCAGCCAGTCACGCGCCGCGTCGAGCAGGGCCGCAGCGGCCTCGTAGTCCTCCTCGACCTCGAAGAAGCCGAAGAACCCGATGCCCGCGTACGAGGGCTGGTACTCGTTGAAGCGGCGGTTGATCGCGGCGGATACGGTGCCGACCGCGCGTCCGTCACGCCGTGCAAGGAAGTGGGTGACGGTGGCGTTGCGATGATAGGGATGCGCCGAAGTCAGCAGCCCGTCAAGGCCGAGGAGGCGGTTACCGAGCAGGTCACCGTTGAGCGGAGGCGTCCAGTTCGGGTCACCACGATAGAGGCGCCAGGGGAGCATCGCGAACTCGCGAATGCGGGGGTCGCCGAGCCCGAACTGCTCGATGGTCAGCGCGCTCATTCGAGAAGCGTAGCAGATGCGCCGTGGTACGGGGCTATCCGTCCGATGGGGCAGCATTGCGGGAATATGCCGCCCGTGTCGAAACACGTAGTGGGGTGTGGTGCGTCCAGCCAAGTGGATGTGCTGCCCCCGGCCGCCGCCGACCCTGTCTGCGCCCTGACGACCGGGAGTAACCGGGGAGGTGCTCGGTGATGGAAGGCCCGATCCTGATCATCGTTGCGGTTGTCGTCATCACGCTCAACCTCGCGATTGCGGTCACGTGCTCCGACTCCAAGAGTGCGACGAAATCGACGGTTGTCGAGATCGCCGAGATGCTCGAGCCGGTGGAGCAGCGCCCGTCTGATCCGCAGCCGGGCTCTCACCCGCCCCGTACAGTATGCGTAGTAAACGCATACTAATAGTGCGCGAATACCAGGATGTTCCATGCTAGTCTGCAGGGGACGATACGCCCTTACGGGTCGGATCACCGGCTTACAGGAGGCATCCCATGTCCGAGTTCTCGCACTACTTCGACAGCATCGTAGACACGATAGGTCATACACCGGTGGTCCCGCTGCGCCGGATCGCCGAAGGTCTCGGGGCAACTGTCCTGGTCAAGCTCGAGTCACGCAACCCCGGCGGATCGGTCAAGGACCGCATCGGCCTGGCGATGGTCAGGGATGCCGAGGAGCGCGGTGTGCTGACACCGGGCGAATCGGTGATCGTCGAGCCCACGAGCGGCAACACGGGCATCGCACTTGCGCTCGTGGGGGCCGAATGCGGCTACCGCGTCCTCCTCACGATGCCCGAGTCGATGTCGATCGAACGACGCAAGCTGCTCGCCGCCTACGGCGCCGAGCTCGTGCTCACTCCCCGGGAGAAGGGCATGAAGGGCGCGGTCGAGGAGGCCGAGCGTATCGCCTCACAGACGCCAGGCGCGTGGATCGCGGGCCAGTTCGACAACCCGGCCAATCCGGCCATCCACTACGCGACCACCGGCCCCGAGGTCCACGCAGCCGTGGGCGATCGCACGCTCGGCGCCTTCGTCGTCGGCGTGGGCACGGGCGGGACGATCACCGGTGCCGGCCGGTATCTGAAGGAGCACCGGCCGGGGACCCTGGCGATCGCCGTGGAGCCCGCCGACTCGCCCATCATCACCCAGACGCGCGCCGGCGAGACAATCACCCCCGGCCCCCACCTCATCCAGGGGATCGGCGCGAACTTCATCCCGACGGTGCTCGATGTCGAGCTGCTCGACGAGGTGATCACCATCGACGGCGACACCGCGATTACCACGGCCCGTCGCGCCGCATCCGAGGAAGGCCTGCTCGTCGGCATCTCGAGTGGGGCGAACATAGCAGCAGCGCTTCAGGTCGCCGCCCGGCCGGAGCTGGCGGGCACCGTGATCGTCACGGTGGCACCGTCGACCGGAGAGCGGTATCTGAGCACGAAACTCTGGGAGGGGCTCGGCTAGGCGAGCATCTCCCGACGCTCTGATACGCTTGCTTCGTCGGCCGATGCGTTACCGCACGGGCGGGCCGACGGCGGAGCGACGATCGTCAGAGGAACCGGAGGCGGACGTGAACAGGGAGCTGCTCAACGCCGAGATCACACAGGCGATGCGCGACCACGACAAGCCGCGCATCTCCATCCTGCGCATGGTCAAGAACGAGATCGACATACGCGAGAAGGACACGGGCGAGCCGGTCTCCGACGAGGACGTGGTCGCCGCTCTCAAGAAGGTTCTCAAGCAGACCGGCGAGACGCTCGAAGGATCGATCAAGGCAGGCACCAACCAGGAGCGGACCGACCTGCTCGGCCTGCAGGTCGAGATCTTGGAGGGGTACCTTCCCGAGCAGGTCACGGGGGATGCACTCGAAGCCATCGTCGACCGGGTCCTCGCTGAGCACGGGTTTACCGAGAAGCGCGACATGGGCAAGGCGATCGGTCTGGTCGTAGCCGAGACCGGCGGCAACTGCGACAAAGCCGAGGTCGCCCGCCTCATGAGCAGCCGACTCGGCTGACGGTGAGCGGGCCGCGAGTCACCGAGGTCCTGCCCGGGCTCTGGACCGTCGAGGTGTCGCTGCCGGAGTTTGCCGTCCGCAGCGTGGCGCTGCTCGGGAGGGAGCGCATGCTCGTCTTCGACACGCTGCTCCACCCGGGAGACATGAGCGCGTTCGCCGGGCTGGCAGGGGGCCGCGAGATCGTGACCGTCTACAGCCACGCCGACTGGGACCACATCTGGGGGACCGCGGGGCTGCCACAGGGCGGGGGCGAGGTTGTCGGCCACTCGGTGTGCGCCGACCGGTTCCGCGCGGAGGTCCCCGAGACGCTTGCCGCCAGACGCGCCGGAGAACCCGGAGTCTGGGACGACGTCGAGATCATCGCGCCGACGACCGTCTTCGGCGGATCTCTCTCGCTGCACCTCGACCCGTGGACCGTCGAGCTGCACCACGTGCCCGGTCACACTCGTGATTCGATCGTCGGATGGGTTCCGGCAGCCGGAGTCCTCCTCTGCGGGGACGTGGTCGAACAGCCCTGGCCGCTTGCGGGTGCAGGCTTGCCGCTCGACCCGTGGATAACCGCGCTGCGCGAGTGGGCGCTCCGGCCCGAGCTGCGGGTCGTCATCCCGTCCCACGGCGCCATCGCAGGGCCGGACCTGCTCGAGCGAAATGCCGACTACCTCACAGCTCTCCGGGATGGCGTCGAGTATCCGGTCCCCGGGGGTATCGACTCCTTCTACGTGGAGCACCACGCTGCTGACCTGCGTCGATACAGAGAGCAGCCTGAAGTGGGTACTGACTAAGCACGGTCGATCGGTCACTCCTTGTCTTCAGGGGGGTGGTTGCATCATGCGTCTTGGTCGGAAAGCACTGGCGTTGCTGATCGTCACCGCGGTGGCGATCGGTCTGATGGCGCCGGCGGCGATGGCGGCGAAACCGCTGTTGCCGAACGAGATGGGTGTGCGTGCCTACTACTACGTTCAGGAACTGAACGTCGAGTCACGCGTCGCGGAGACGGCCGCCGAGGTCCGCGGGGCCGAGAAGGTCAAAGGGTGGTTCGAACAGCTGGGCTACGAGGCCGAGATCCAGCCGTTCTCGTACGTGAGGGGCGGGCAGACCCGTAACTCCCAGAACGTCGTCGTCTTCTCGCTGGCGAGCAAGAAGCCCAAGACATCGCCCACCCCGATGGTGATCGTCGGCGCGCACCACGACTCCGTTGCCGCAGGCATGGGAGCCGATGACAACGCGTCCGGTGTGGGCGCGATGCTCGAGATCGCCGAGCGCATCCGGCCGTTCACGCGGCAGTACGACCTCGTCTTCATCGCGTTCGGTGCCGAAGAGCGCGGCCTGCGCGGGGCCGACTACTACGTCGACCAGATGAGCGAGGAGGACATCGAGCGCACCATCGCGATGATCAGCTTCGACTCGCTCATCACCGGTGACAAGCTCTACGTCCACGCAGGTCAGGCGAACCGCATCACCTGGGTCCGCGACGAGATGCTCACGTACGCCGGGCGTCACAAGCTGCCCATCGAGATCCAGCCCGGCTTGAATACCGACTATCCGGCGGGCTTCAGCCCCGGCTTCAGCGACGTCGCTGTCTTCGATCGCGCGGGCATCCCGGTTGCGGGCTTCGAGGCCACCAACTGGGAGATCGACGATATGGACGGCTACACGCAGACCGAGGAGTTCGGCTCGTTCTGGCACACGTCGCGCGACAACCTCGCGACCATCGAGGAGATGGTGCCAAAGCGTCCGATGGTCCGGCTTGCCGCCTTCACCAAGGTGGGCTTCGAGTTCCTGAGGCACCTCAAGCCGTAACGGCACCGCACCATCACGGCCGCACCACTACGCCCGCCCCCGGCACGGGGGCGGGCGTTTTGCTAGCGTATACAGCGTCGGTCCCGCCCGCTGCCCCGTACCCTGGAGAGTCTGTGCGACGTCTTTCTGCCCTCCTCGCGCTTGCCCTGCTGGCTGCCGCGCTGCTGCCGGGCTGTGCGCTGCCCGGCCTCGTGCCGCTTCCTCCCGACGTCGTCTACCCGAGCATCGAGCCCGTCGAGGACGCCGAACCGGTGGCACCGGTCTCCTTCGTGTGGCAGTTCGAAGGGGCCGAGGTCGCGATGAGCGTCCCCGTGGATGCGGCTGTCTACCGGGGAGCGAAGGGTTCGCAGAAGTCCGCGCTCTTCTTCCGGGAGATCGAGGAGCTGGAGTGGATCCCCGAGTACTACCGGGCCTTCGTCGACGAGCCCCACCAGGAGCCGCTCTACAGCGAGATGCTCACGGGCCTGCGGGGGCTGCGTGACTCCCTCGGCCTGGACCACGATCGCTACGCCGAACTGATCGTCACCCTCGTGCAGTCGCTCGAGTACCGCACGGACCCCGTGTACCTGGAGCCGAAGTTCCCCGTCGAGACGGTGGGCGACAGGGATGGCGACTGCGACGACAAGACCCTGCTCGCAGCCGCGCTCCTCGCCCGGGAGGGCTACGACGTCTCGATCCTGCTCTTCTCGGCCGAGCAGCATGTCTCGCTCGGCATCCGCAGCGACGGCACCACGTACGGCGACAGCGGGTATGCGATCGTCGAGACGACGACGCCGATCCTCTTCGGCTGGGTGCCGGACAGCCTGAACGGCGACATCTCGCTCGAGTCAGAGCCGATGGTGATCCGCATCGGCGAGGGCACACGCGGCTACGGTGCCGGCCGACAGACCGATGCGATCCGTGCGGCGTTCGACCGCATCGTCGTCGACGTCGAGGAGCTTGCGGAGCGCGTCACGCGGTCCCAGGCCGACCTCGAGAGCAGGAAGCGTGAGGCCGAGGAGCTCCAGGAGCGGATGGAGCGGCTCGCAGCCGCGGGGGAGGTTGCCGAGTACAACGAGCTCGTCCCGCGCTACAACACCCTGGCCGAGGAGTTCAACGTCGCAGTCGAGGAGCACAACGCACTCGTGGCCGAGCAGAACGAGGCCGTCGAGACGGCCAAGCGGATCAATGACGGTCAGACCGACCGGTACGGACTGGCACGCTCGCTGGGGCTGTAAGCTACCTCGAGGGTGACCGGTCCGAAACGCGCTGTCTCCAGGTGGCGAGAGTGTCTATCGGCACGCCCAGCCGGTAGCCCGCGATAACGGCTGCATTCATGGCGGTCGTACGCAGCAGACCGTGATCTTGCCAGGCGCGCGCCGACGTCCGAGCCGGTGCGGGTGCGAGTGAAAGGTCGCCGAGCCGGGCACAGCGCCGGGCAAGCTCGTAGTCCTCCATGACTGGGATGTCCGGGAAGCCGCCGAGGTCGAAGAAGTCCCGCTTCCGGATGAACGGCGCCTGGTCCCCGTAGGGAAGCCGGAAGACCCGGTGCCTCAGCGCTCCCACGAAGCTGATCAGCCGGTCTGCGGTGCGGGTGGGGTCTCCCGCGGCAAACCGGAATGCGCCCAGGGTGACCTCCGGGTCGGCCATCGCGTCCCGGATGAGCGCGAGCGCATCGGGTGGCAGCGTGGTGTCGGCGTGAAGAAAGAGCAGGATGTCGCCGTTCGCCCCGGCGGCGCCCGCGTTAAGCTGTCGTGCGCGACCCCGCTCGGCAGTGACCACGCGGGCCCCCGACTCTCTGGCCAGCGAGGTGGTCCGGTCGGCGCTCCCCCCATCGGCGACTATGACTTCTCCTGCTCCGGCGTGCCAGGCGCTCTCGATCGCCGATGCGATTCCGGGCTCCTCGTCGAGCGCGGGAATAACGACGCTCAGGCGCGGGTCGAGACGCGCCCGCTCCTCTCCGGCGATCACCGACTCCCACAGCTCAAGGTCGTCGGGCCGGTCGATGTCCCCGAGCGGGGAGAGCAGCTGCACCGTGAGTCCACTCGCCCTCGCGGCCGCGAGACTCTGGTCGAGTACCGACTCCGTGCCCCAGGCGATGTGCGGGCCGAAGAGCGCGGGTACGGCGCGGGCCGCAGACCCGGACGCGAGTGCTGCCAGGTAGTAGCCGCCATCGAGTGCGGGACCGAGAACGACGTCGGCGTCGGAGAGGGCCGCGAGCGCTTCGCGAACGCGAGCACCGCTGAGTTCGGGCGCATCTGAGCCGACGAGCACGACCGCCGGCGCTCCATCCGCTATCGCGCGCGTGCTCGGGGCGGCAAGGCGGTCGCCAAGGTCGCCCCCGACCTGCTGGCGGACGGCGACGCGGCGTCCGAGCCACCGTTGCGTCCGGCGCGCGCTCGCGCCGGAGACCTGCACTTCGAGGTCGACCGCTCCCGACAGCGCCGTCGCGTGCATCCGGCGCACGCAGCGGCGCGCGAGTTCGGAGTGCAGCGCGGCCGCTCCGTCGTCTCCCAACACGGGGGCAAGCCGTGTCTTCGTCGCTCCCGGTTGCGGGTAGCGCGTGAGTACGACGAGTCGGGGAAGCCGTGCGCGACCCGACCGGGTCACAGCAGGGTCCCCTGTCAACCCGAGCCCGTCGATGCGGCGCAGGCGAAGCAGTGCTCGGCGAAGCGCACCGGACGGCTCTCGTGCACGGCGACGTCGAACTCGGAGACGTGTCGCGGAACGCCCTCGACGAGGGGGAGTCCCCGGCCCAGATTGAAGTCGCAGTCCCACAGCGTACCGTCCCACGCGATATCGATGCACGTGCGACAGGCGAGGTAAGGAAGCGTCTCGGGGTTGAAGGATTCGCGCAGTCGGAGCAGGTAGGCATCGAGCGAGCGCTCGCGCTCGAGGCGCTCGTGGAAGCGGCCAACCGGAACGTTGGTGATCACCACGACGTTGTCGAAGGGGATGCCGAGCTGCCGGGCAAGTTCGCTGCGGAAGCGCTCCTTGATCGCGGAGTCGGAGAGTGCCGGTTCGTCGGCCCGCCGGTTCACCGCGAGATCCAGACGCAGGCCGCGGTCGCGCCCGTATCCCGCGTCGGAGAGACGCTGCAGTCCCTCAAGTGCCTGCGCGAAGACGGGTGCCCTCTCGGCTGCGAACTCGGCGTCGGTGGTTCCGGGGAGCGAGGCCAGTACGGAGACCCGGAGGTCTGCGAGCGTGGAGACGAGTCCCTCGGCTTCCGGTGTGAGAAGCGCGGTGAGGTTCGTGCGGAGCCGGACCGGGTGCCCCGATCCACGCAGCCGTGCGAGCAGGTGGCGAGTGTCGGGGTTGAGCTCGGGCGCACCTCCCGTGATGTCGACGAGCCGGGGTCGGACGTCATCGGCGACCGAAGCGACCATCTCCATCACGTCTGCGGACATGCGCTCGGTGCGCCGTGGCGAGCAGGACTGGTGACAGTGGGCACACGCCTGATCGCACCGCAGCCCGACGTTGACCATGAGCGTCTCGATGCGCACGGCGCGCAGGGCTGACGGGTCTGAATGGTGGACGGCACGGGCGAACGCGCTCATCGGGCTCCTGTCACGGTCAGGTTGGACTGAGTAGAACGATACCGCGGTTCCGCTTTCGGGCCAGTCTACCCGACTCCCATCGCCCTCCGCTTCTCCTCGATGGTCCCGACGTGACCTTCGAGGTGGTTCACTGTGTGCAGGAGGAGCTGCCGGAGCGTGACGAGTCCCGTCTCGGTGTGGATCGCCGTGCGCCTCCACACGCTCTCGTCCAGGCGCTCGAGATCGGCGGCCATCTGCGCTCGTGTCGCATCGACCAGCGCGAGCTCGAGCTTGATATCGCGCTGGTGGTATCTCAGTGCTTCGAGGTAGAGCCACCCGTCGACGCCGACGAGCAGCGGGCGTTCCATCGCGATCGTGCGCTTCATGCGGTCCGCGAGATAGGGCTCCGCGTCCGCGACGTGACAGACGACCTCCTGAGTGCTCATCTTGCCGCGAATCGGCCGTGCGAGCAGCTGCTCTCGGGTCAGTCCTGCGACCGAGTCGCGCAGAAACCGTGGCCCGCTGCGGTACGCCTCGATGAGCTCAGACACCGGACGGCCGTCGTCTACCTGGGCCCCGGCTACACGCGCTGCCTGATCGGACACGTCGCCTCCCTTGTTGCCGTGGAGCCCATCATGTCACGGGCGCGATGTGCCCGGAAGCCGGTGTACACTGTGCACGGCCCGACCGCGGGCTGAACGGAGCCCTGTTTCGAAGGGGAGTATCCACACCGCCGTGAACGCCGACGCTGCCTACCCGCCCGAGCGGTTCCGGGCCGATCTCGCACGGTTCCTCGAGCGCTTCCCCGGATACGAGACCGGCGGCGATTTCGAGGCCCTCAGGGCGAGCGACTACTCGCGTCTCGACCGCCACGGCCACATCTACCTCGACTATACGGGCGGAGGCCTCTACGCAGAGTCGCAGGTGCGTTCGCACCATGACATGCTTGCCGAGGGTGTGTTCGGCAACCCGCACTCTCACAACCCGACCTCGCTCGCCTCGACGCACCTCGTCGCCGAGGCACGCGAGGCGGTGTTCGGCTTCTTCAACGCCGACCCCTCCGAGTACGAGGTCATCTTCACCCCGAATGCATCGGGTGCGCTGAAGCTCGTCGGCGAGTCGTACCCGTTCGAGGCCGGCTCCTGCTACCTCATGAGCTTCGACAACCACAACTCTGTCAACGGCATCCGGGAGTTCGCCCGCCGGGGCGGCGCCGACGTAGTCTACGTTCCGGTGCGTAAGCCCGAGCTGCGGCTCGACGAGACGCTCGTGCGTCGCGCCCTCGAGCGGCCCGCAGACTGCCAGCACCGGCTCTTCGCCTATCCTGCGCAGTCGAACTTCAGCGGGGTCCAGCACCCGCTCGAGTGGATCGCCGAGGCGCGCGAGCTCGGCTGGGACGTACTGCTGGACTCTGCAGCGTTTGCGCCGACGAACCGCCTCGACCTGTCTGTCGCCAAGCCCGACTTCGTGCCGCTGTCGTTCTACAAGATGTTCGGCTATCCGACCGGCATCGGCGCGCTCATCGCACGCCGCTCGGCGCTCGCGAAGCTCCGGCGACCGTGGTTCGCGGGAGGCACCATCACGCTCGCCTCGGTGCAGGCGGGAGTCCACCGGCTTGCCGAGGGGGCTGCGGGCTTCGAGGACGGGACGGTGGACTACCTCGGGCTGCCTGCGCTGACGATCGGCCTGGCCCACCTTTCCGGTGTCGGGATCGACACCGTGCACGAGCGCGTGACGGCGCTCGCGGGATGGCTCCTGCAGGAGATGACCTCGCTGACGCACGGGAACGGGGCGCCGATGGTGCGCGTGTTTGGACCGGAGACCATGGACCGGCGCGGTTCCACCGTCGCGTTCTACCTGCTCGACCCCGGCGGAGCGGTCTACGACGTGTATCGCATCGAGGAACTCGCAGGCGAACAACGCATCTCGGTGCGCACGGGATGCTTTTGCAACCCCGGTGATGGCGAGGTGGCGCACGACATCACGCCCCAGGAGATGGAGGAATGCTTCAGCGTCCCGGAGGCGCCGGTGACGCTGCAGCACTGCCAGCGCCTCATCGAGGACACCACCGGCAAGGTGCCGAACACCATCCGCGCGTCGCTCGGTATCGCCTCGAACTTCTCGGACGTCTACCGCTTCATGGCGTTTCTGGCGGACTTTCGTGATCGGCCCGTCTCCGTGCTCGGGTTGGGAGCGTAGGGGACGCGTGGCGCAGAGCCGCTCAGGCCGGTTCGAATGCCTTCAGCGCCGTCAGCGCCCGCAACGTCACCCATCTGCTCGGCTGGCCCTTCGACTCGACGTCGGCAAGCATCTTACCGTTGAACGAGGTGCGCAGCTTCCAGCGCATCTGCGCGTCGGCGGTCTTCTCGACGAGCTCGATGGCCGCTTCGTACTCGGGCCTGCGGGTCTCGCCGACCGCCGCGAGCGCAAGCAGCGACTCGAGCGCGTCGGAGTTATACGAGAGCGGAAAGCCGAAGCGCAACCACCCGGGCTTCTCCCTATAGTGCAGGGGCGCGTGCTCGGCGAGGAAGCGCTCGCGCGCCGCGGGTCGTTCGGCGGCCTTGAGCGGCCAGACCTCTGCCTGGAACTGCTTGAACTCCTCGGGAAGCGAGCGGAAGACCTCCTTGTCACGCAGCGCCGCCACGCACGCATCTCGCAACTCCCCGGCTCCACCGGGCCACAAGCCGCGTGGCACCTCGCCGAGGAAGAGCAACACCTTAGGAGTGAGCATGTGGCAATACCCGTTAAGTGAGAACGGACCCATGTCGGAGCACCCGAGGAATCCGAGCCGCTGGTAGCTCTCGACTATCGCTTCGAGTGCGTGCACGACGCGCGGATCGTCGTGCCAGCCCATCCGTGCGAGGGCGCGGCCGACGTTGGCCGTGAGGCAGGGCATGTCGTAGCTCGCCTTGGGGTTCGCGCTCCAGCCCCCATCGGCCTTCTGGCGGGAGAACGCGTACCCGGCTGCTTGCTGCACGCGCTCATCGTCGCCGTTCGCGTGAAGTTCGCCGAGGAAGTGGATCTGCCACAGCGACCCGCCGTACTTCTGGTAGTCGCGCGCGGGCGGCGCCCAGGACCCATCAGACTGCATCACGTCGAGGATGTGCGCTACAGGCGGGTACTCGTTGCGTCGGGCCCAGAGCGCGTCGAGCTCGGCCGAGTCGGGCTCTGCCAGCAGATGTTGGCGCGTGAGCACGGCCACGGCGGGATTGTCCGGGTGTGAGAGCCAGTCGAGGGTCTCGTCCGGGATGCGTTCGATGAGAGAGACAGGCACGGCGGCACCTCCCGCAGGAGTATGTACCGCCGTGCCTGTTGTTCTACTCGGCAGCCCCGGGCGTGTCGCTCATCGCCTCGACCGTCTCGGCCACGATCTCCGGGCCGGCCATGCGGATCGACGCACCGTCGAAGCGCTCGCCGATGACGGACACCTGCAGACCCTCGAGCGGCTCGAGTGTTGCCTGGAGCTCGTCACCATTGGCGATGACGGCGACGTTGCCGCCCTCATCACCTGCGGACGTTCCGTCGGTGAGTGCCCAGAAACCGCCCTCAAGGTCGACCCATTCCAACGTGCCGATGGCCTGGACCGATCCGTCTGCGAGATCGTAGAGACCGGGTGCGAGCCGCAGCTCGCCTGCACCGGGGTCGTCGGGAAGCGCCGAGTCCTCACCGTTGGGATCGTCCGCAGGTGAACAGGCGCCGAGCACGGCCGCCAGGGAAAGGGCGAACAGGATCGCGAGAACTCGTGTGCGCATCGTCGACCTCCTCGGAATGGCTTCGTCTCTGCGTAAGACGGGCCGCGTCGCGACTCTGTTCGCACGGTCTTCATCCCCCCTTGAGAGGGTGGCACGACGCCGAGCCTGCCAGTAAGATGTACCCATGACTGAACGTTCAGTCAGCACACATGGATTGGATGAGTATCATGGCGGAGAGCGGCGGCAAGGACACACGCGAGCGCATCCTCCGCTGTGCCGAGGAGCTCTTCGGGCAGCGGGGCTACGAAGCGGTCGCGGTGTCGGATATCGCGCAGGCGTGTGGCGTATCGACGGCCCTCATCTACTACCACTACACCGACAAGGAGTCGCTCCTGCGCGCTCTCGTCGAGCGCGCGTCGGCCGTGTTCGACGTTCACACCCGCACAGCGGTGGAGGGGACGGGCTCGGCTCGGGAGCGGCTCGAGACCTTCATCGAGTCCTGGGTCCGTTCCGCCGACGAGCACGAGAGCCTCCTGCGGATCCTCGTGCGACCCCTCACCGACCCGGGTGGCCCGCTCTCGGCCGAGCTACTCGAAGGCATCGGGCGAACCGTGGAGGACCTGGCTGCGGTGATTGCCGAAGGTGTCGAAGGTGGAGAGTTCGCACCGGTCGATCCCGGCATGGCTGCCGAGTGTCTGCTCGGACTGGTGAACACCCGCGCAGCGGCAAGCGTACTCAGCAAGCTCGTGCCCGGTGAGCCGGTGGAGCCCGTGCGGGCGAACGCAGACTTCATCGTGCAGCTCTTCTTCCGGGGGACCTCCGCGTGATACGCGTGACTCGCTTCATAGTGGACAAGCGCCGAGCCGTCCTTGCGCTCGCCGGGTTGCTGTTCATCCTCGGCGTGTACGGGGTCTTCAACGCCCGGATCAACTACGACATGCTCTCCTACCTGCCCGACGACCTGAACTCCGTGCAGGGCTTCGAGATACTCAACGACGACTTTGCCCTGGGTAACACGGCCCAGGTGATGGTCGTGGACGCCTCGGACCGCGACGTTCGCCGCGTCATCGAGAGGGTCGAGACCATCGAGGGCATCGAGCAGGTCGGCTGGATTGACGACTTCGGGGACCTCGCCGTGCCTCGGGAGTTCTGGGACGGTGACCTCGCCGACCGGTACTTCTCAGAGGATGCGACCTTCTTCCAGGTCAGCTTCACCGCGAGTGCGAACGACCCGCTCACCAGATTGGCGGTCGAGGAGCTCCGCGAGGTCCTTGCCGAGGAGGAGCACCACATCGCGGGCACCCAGCAGCTCGAACTGGAAGACGTCATCAACGCCGACCGCAACCGGTTCGCGGTCGCCGCACTCGTCCTTGTCTCCGTGGCCCTGTTCCTGACGGTGCCCTCGGTTATCGTGCCGGTGTTGTTCGTCGCGACGATCGGCATCGCGGTCGTGTACAACCTCGGCATGTCGTTCTACCTCGGCCAGGAGATGTCGTACCTGACGGGCGTCATCGTGCTCGCGCTGCAGTTTGCGGTGACGATGGACTACGCGCTCTTCCTCTATCACCGGTACGAACAGGAACGCAGGCGCGCCGACAACGAGACGGCGATGGCCGCTGCGATGGCGGCGACGTTCAGGTCGATCATGGCAGCCGCGCTCACCACGACGGCGGGCTTCATGGCGCTTGCGACGATGCGTCTGGGCTTCGGCGCCGACATGGGCTTCACGCTCGCGCGCGGCGTCATCATCACCGTCATCGCGGTGCTCACTATCCTCCCGGCGCTCCTCCTCGCCTTCGACCCGCTCGTGCGACGCTACGCGCACCGGGTCCACCTGCCCGACTTCCACCGGCTCGGCGGTTGGGTGGCCCGTCATGCGGGCGTCCTGACGCTCGTGTTCGTGCTCGCGTTCATTCCCGCCATCTGGGGGTACTCGCAGCTCGAGCTGAGCTACGATCTGGACGGCGCGCTTCCGGACGACCTGCCGGCCATGGTCGCCTCGCGCAAGCTCGCCGACGAGTTCGACCGGGCCCAGAGCTTCTTCGTGGTCGCGGCGGACACGGGTCGCATCGCCGACCTCGACCTGCTCACCCGCGAGGTTGCCGGGGTCGACGGGGTGACACAGGTGATCTCGTTCACGGAGGTCGTTCCGTCGCTCATCCCGGGTGAGTTCGTACCGGAGGAGGCGCGCGAAGGCTTCTTCAAGAGCGGGCATACGTACGTGGGCGCCGACGTGGTCTTCGGCTTCGAGGACGAGCGTACCGAACGGGTGATCGAGGACCTGCGCGAGGTTGCACAGGAGTATCCGGGCCCATCGTACGTCACCGGCCAGAGCGTCCTCTTCAGCGACCTCGAAGAGACCTCCAAAGGCGACGTGGGCAGGGTGAATCTGATCTCGATAGTGGCGGTCGCCGTCATCATCGCCGTGGCGTTTCGTTCGATCGCTCTGCCGTTCCTGCTGCTTGCGAGTATCGAGCTTGCCATCCTGTTCAACCAGGGGATCTCGGCGTTTGCCACCGGGGACATCATCTTCATCGCCACGCTTGCCATCGGTGCCATCCAGCTCGGGGCGACCGTCGACTACGCGGTCATCCTCACTACCCGCTACGAAGAGGAGCTCGGGCTGGTTCGCGATCGCGAGGCGGCGATGCGCGAGGCTCTCGGTGGAGCAGCGCCGTCGATCCTGGTCAGCGCCGCGACGATGTTCGCCGCGACGATCGGCCTGGTCTTCCTGAGCAGCGTCTCGATCATCAGCGACCTCACGCTGCTCATCGCGCGCGGCGCGATCATCAGTTTCTTCAGCGTCGTCATCCTCTTGCCACCCCTTCTGGTGGTTGCTCAGCCCGTCCTGGAACGCGCCAGCATCGGCTGGCCACGGCTACCGAGGAAGTGAGAGTCACCATGCGCACGCACACACGCCCCCGGCCCCGGCGAGCATCGCTCGTGGCCGTCTCGCTTGCAGCGGTTATCACGTTCTCGACGCTGCCTGCTGCTGGCGGCGATACGGTGAGGGCCGATGACTTCGCCGTCCACGATGACGAGACCGTCTACGTCGTCGCGGATGCGTACGGCACTCCGCGCGACACCGTTGTGGTGAGCTGGTTGCGGGTGCTGGGGGAGGGCACCATCGTGCTCGACGACCCCGGCGACATCGAGGCGCCCGAGGCGCTCGAGGACGAGATCGAGCCGGAGCTCACCGGCGCCGGTGTCCGGTGGACGCTGGACGTCGATGGTCGGCGGGACTTCTTCTACCGGGCCAACACCGCTCGTGAACTGCCGATCTCGGTCGAGGTGACCTACTACCTCGACGACCGGGAGGTGGACGTCGAGGCACTTGCCGGCACGAGCGGTCACGTGCGTATCGACATCACCCTCACCAACAACCTCGTCCGCACCGAGGAGGTCGTGTACACCGATGCGGACGGTGTCGCGCGCACTGAGGAGGTCGAGTTCTGGGTGCCGATGCTCGCTCCGGTGAAGATCGACGTCGATGGCACGCGCTTTCGCAACATTGTCGGCGACGCGGAGATCGTCACCGTCACCGGCTCGACCGTGAGCCACACCTTCATGGCATTCCCACAGCCGGAGGACACCGTCAGCATCGAGATGGACGGCACCTACATCGAGATCGACCCGATCGTGGTCTCGGTCTTTCCGAAGATGGCCGGTTCGCCCGACTTCTCCATGGCCGACGATCTGGCCGAGCTCAGGGACGGCCTTGATGGCCTCACCGCACTCTCCGAGGGTCACAGGGAGGTACTCGGTGCGGTGGCTGACGGCATCGATCCGGCAGAACTGGCTGGTGTGAGCGAGGCGGGTGCGGGCTTCGAGCAGCTCGCCGAGGGCGCTGCACAGATCGGGGAGGGCGCTGACGGGTTGGCCGCGCTGCTCGATGGCCAGATCGCGTACCTCGACGGCGTGATCGCCGGACTCGGTGCTCAGGAGCTTGCGGGCGTCACGCAGATACCGGACGCACTTGCCGGGCTTGCGGCCGGGGTTGCCGACATCAGGGACGGTGTCGACGGCCTGGTCGCCTTGCTCGGAGGGCAGCTCGCCTACCTCGATGCCATCGCGGAGTCGAACGCGGGGCTGGAGGGACAGGCGTGGGCGCTGGCGTCGGCCTCGCCCGACGAGACGACGACCGCGCTCGCGGCAGGACTCTCGGCCCAGGGAGCGATGATCGGAGCGCTCAGGGACGGGGACCCCGCGATGGGGATGCCGCTTGGTCTCGCCGATACCCGGGACCGGCTCCAGGAGATCTCCGACGGCCTTACCACGATCGCCTCCTCGCTTGACGGGCTGGCTGCAGGCTCAGCGCCTCTGGCCGGCTTGCCGGGTCAGTTCGATGCGCTCGCGGCTGCGCTCGCCACGCTGCGCGATGGCGGGATGGTGCAAGGACGCCAGCTGCCAGGGCTCGTCACGACCCGCTCGGGGCTGCTCGGCGTCGCCGACGGCATCGGGCAGGTGGGCGACGGGATCGGTCAGGCCGCAGCCGCGCTTGCCCCGCTCGAGGAGCTGCCGGGGATGCTCGAGGAGTTGCGGGCCACGATGCTTGCGCTGCGCGACGGAGGGAGTGTCCGCGGCACCGAGCTGCCGGGCATCTCCACCACGGTGGAAGGGCTGTCCGGCGCAAGCGAGGGCCTGGCCGAGGGCATCGACGGGTTCTCGCTCGGGGAGGTTACCGTCGATCGCATGAAGAAGGCGGCCGAGGGCTACGACACCTTCCTCGGCAAGCCGGACGATGCGACCGGGGACGTCCGTTTCATCTTCAAGCTCGACGGGGTCGCACAGACCGCTGAGTAGCCCGCGGGCGCCTCAGATGTCGACCGAGTCGGGGCGCTTGCGCTCGTCGGCGAACCATTCGGTCTGAAAGTCGCCCGCGGCGATGCGCTCGATGGGCATCTTCACGTACTTGCCCACCGCCTCGACCGCAACCGAGCCGTCTTCGAGCACGATCTCACCGGTACCCTCGAAGATCCGGCTGGTATCGCGCGTGATGCGTGCGATCGCGCGCACCTCGGCACCGGGAGGCACCGGCTTGCGGTACTTCACGGCAAGTTCGACCGTCACGCCCCACGTATCGGGGTGCGTGACGCTGATCGCCCTCCCGATGGTCTCGTCGAGGATTGCCGAGGAGATCCCTCCGTGCAGGCGACCCGGGTAGCTCTGGTGCTCCTGCAGCGCGTCGAACACGCCGAGGAGTTCTCCGTCCTCGAGTTCGTAGAAGCGTGCCTTCAGGCTGAACGGGTTGTCCCGCCCGCAGATCAGACACATGCGGCTCACGTTCTGGGCTCCGGTGATCGTGCGTTGCACCTGTACTCCCTCTCTCGATCGTGTCGATGATGTGCGCAGGCGGGTTTGTGGTTTGCGAGAAACGGTACATACCAGGATACGGGGAATCGGGCGCGCAGACACGCTGCTCCGCCGAGTCTGCCGCAGGGGGAGGAGCCCGCGGTGGCTAAGGTCGTACGGCGCCACGCACAGGTCCTGCCGTGGGTACGGGCGGCACTCATGACCGCGGGCACCGCCTGGATGCTGGGCGTGTCGGGCTTCGCTCCTGCCGCCGTGGGCTGGCTCGTAGCCGTTGTGGCGGGCGGGCTGATGCTGGGCACTCCCATTGCGGCCATCCTCACTGCGGTGATAGCGATGGCGCTGCCCCTGGCCTCGGCGAGGTTCGTGGTGGCGGTGCTCCTCATCGTGCTCGCGCTCGCCGCGCTGTCGTTTCTCGCCCGCAATCACGGCGGCATCTTCCTGGTGGTCATCACGTCGGCCGTGGGCGTCGCGATCGGTCCCGCATGGGCCGCCGCAGTGTGTGCCGGGTATCTGTTCGGGGCTGCCCACGGTGCCACGGCGGCGGTACTCGCCTGCGTGGTCATCCAAATCGCCGGCTTACTTACCGGTGCGGACACGCTCGGCGTGCTCGCTACCGGCGGGAGTCTGCCGGCTTTTCTCTCCCCGGGCTCGGTGCCCGAGTCGCTGCTGGCGTTCGACTGGATCGGCGATGCGGTCTCATCTGTAACGTCCGATGTGCGGCTCCTCGGTGATGCGCTGTCCGGAGCCTCCTACCTGCCACTTCTCGTGCTGCAGCCACTGCTCTGGGGTGCCGGAGCGGCGACTGCCGGTTCTCTCAGGGGTACTCCGGGTACCCGCTGGACCCTGCTGAAGGGCGTCATCGCGGTATCGGCAGGGGTCCTCGTGGTCGCGGTAGGCAGCAGCGTTGCGCTCGCTCTGCTGGGAGGCCCGACGCCGGAGGTCGCGCCGCTTGTCGCGGGACTCGGTTCGCTGGTCGCGGCGGTCGGGGTGGTGGCACTTTCCGAACTCGTGTTCACGCCGCGCGTCGTGTGTCCGCCGGTTCGCTCGGCTCCCGGCAGCATGCGTGCTGAGGATGCCGAGGTCGATGAACTCCTCCGGTTGATCTCGACCGCCGAGGAGGCGCTCTCTTCCAAACACACGACCGAGGCCGTCGTGATGATCACGGACATGAAGTCGTTCTCGGCGATGACCGAGGAGGAGGGAAGCTTCACCTCGGCCAAACTGGTGCAGCGCCATCGCGACCTACTGCTACCGGTCATCAGCGCGCACAAGGGCTCGGGTAAGTCGACCGGAGGTGACGGTCTTGTTGCGTCGTTCTCGTCGTCGAAGCAGGCGGTCGGTGCCGCGGTCGAGATGCAGCGAGTTCTCGAGGAGTACAATGTCTTGCACACCGGCGAGCGGGACATCCTCGTGCGGATCGGCATCGCGTCTGGCGAGGTCGTTCTGGACAGCGCTGGCCGCCCCTTCATCGGCGCGGCACTCAACCTGGCCGCTCGCGTGATGAACCTCGGCGACGGTGGCTGCATCATGGTCACCCGACCGGTTGCCGCTTCGGCGAAGCAGCATGCAGCGTGTCTGCACAGCCACGGCGACTTCACGCTGAAGAACATCGCCGAGCCGGTCGAGGTGATCGAGGTCCTCTGGAGCTCCGAGCGGGCTCCGTCTCCGCCGGGCCGCACGTGACGCGAGCCGAATGCACGGCAGCTCCGGTCGCCACCCATCTTCTCAGCGCAGAGGCTTGAACACCGCACCCGCCGGTCGCCCGGTCAGTGGATCCATCGACCCGACCAGGACCACCGGGACCTCTTCGCCGTGGAGGAAGCGGCCCGTGCGGGCGGCCTGCTCCGCGACAGTGGAGACCGCGTCGGCGCCAGGCTCTCCGAAGTGGTGGACGAGCACCGCGGGCTCGGGATCGGTGGCGCTGTCCCACACCCCCGCGATCCGCCCGTCAACGAGCACGACCGATGTCGCACGTCCCGCCGAATCGAAAACGTACGGGCGGTGTTCGTCGTCGAGGAAGCGGCCGCGCTTCCGGTACCCCATGAGCAGGGGATCGAGGCAGGGGAGTAGCGCGACCGACGGGCTTGGTGGGGCGCCGACCGAGGCGAGTTCGTCGACATCTGCCGCGTGCATCAGGAACTCGCCCTCGGCACCGAGCAGCACCACGGGAGCGATCTCGTCGCCGAGCGTTTCCAGAGCTTTGCGCGTGCGCTTGCGACCGATCCCGGTCCACCAGGCGGTGTCGTCGAAGAGCACCGGCCCGAACGCCCGAACGTGTGCACGCGTGAGCGCGACGTCCGCGTCGTCACGCCTGACCGAGTCGAGGCGGACTGTGGGCAGCGCATCGGCGAAGGGGATGTAGGTTGCGCGCCGGTCGCGCCAGTCACCCACCGGGCAGTCCCGCAGCAGCGTTCCCTCTGCGCACATGACGTTCACTGCGGCCGCTATGTCCAGGTCGAGACCCGCCTTCTCGCGAATCGCGGCCGTGGTCAGCGGGCCGTCTGCCAGCGCGTCGAGTATCGCCTCCCGTGCCTGCTCGAGGCGTGCTCCGGACACGCCGCGAAACGATGCGTACGTGCGCGCGTAGTTCACGACGGGTCGGTTCGTGGCGGCGAAGACGACGGGCACCATGTCCGTGCGCACTGCGTACACCATGCCCCGCATGCAGCGGATCCTCGAGAGCGACCGCCGCTGGTAGAGGGCCGAGTCGAGTTTGGCGGGCGTCATCGAGTCCAGGCGGGCCGAGAGCGCCAGATACGGCGTGGCGGGTACCGTGAACTGTGTGCCCACGACGTCGGCCACGACCGTCTCGATGCTCGCGGGCTCCCATGGATCCCCCAGGTGCTGACGGGCGAGCACGCGGGTCACGGCACGGGCCATCGGGAACGAGGGCACCGTGGCAGGGACAGGACACGGTGCGGCGTCCCGTCTGCGGGGCGGCTGTGCGGCGATCGTGGCACTCCGCGAGCTCGGCAGCGCCTCGACGTCGATCGATGCGATCTCGTCGGCCAGCTCGGCCACGCGCGAGAGCGCGATCAGGCAGCGGGCGGTGGCAAAAGGCGACGGCTCGTGCTTCTGCCCGAACGAGAGGTCCGCGAACCCGCGGTAGACCCTTCTCGGGGTGACGCGCCCGTCCTCGTCGAAGTTGTACGCGATCAGACACGCGGCGAGCTCGGCGACCGAGCGCCGGTCATCGGCACGCGCCCGTGGCCCGCGCCACAGCTCGGGATACCTGCCGACGGTCTCGAGTACCCACAGTACGTCGTACCAGAAGTTCGGCCACTTCACGCTCTTGAACTGGTATCCGTGGCCGAAGTCGTATGGGCGCTCCTCGGTGCGCCTGCGCCAGACCTCGAGGGGGGTCCGTGCCGCCTCGGCGATGCGTGGCGGACGCTCGTCGCGTGACAGCTGGGAGAACGCGCGAAGTCCCTCCAGTGTGACCTGCGGGCACACGTCGGCTCCACGGCCCGGCATGCGGAAGAACGCGCGTTGCTCCGGCACGCACTGCCAGGCTCTGCCCTGCGGCGTGGATGCGAGGTCGGCCGTCATTCGCTCGAGTGCGCGCTGCACTCCGCGCTGCTCGCCGCGGCCGAAGCGAAGCAGCACGTCGGCTATGACGTTCGTGTCGCACAGCAGCGAGCCGCTCTCGGGTTTGGGCCGGCCCCGGTCGGAGCCCGCTGCGTGGAAACGCCCGCGAGCGTCCTGCTGTGCGAGCATGCCGTCGAGCAACTCCTCCACGCGCGGGAAGTCGCCGGACGCGACCCCCATGTCGGCGAGCAGATTGAGCCGGTTGGGGAGGAACTCCGGACTGTGGTGCCCGGTGACGTCCTTGCCCGCCTCCCACGCAGGAAGCCGATCGACGAGTCGCCGGACCGCCTCGTTCTGCACGACAGCCAGATGCGCTTCCCCCACGTCAGGGTCCCCGGGTGGCAGCCCGATGATCCCCGTGAGCGTTGCCCACACGGTGTACGGCTCGAGTGAGGCGAGGAGCCAGGGAAGCGGGTCGGCGCCGAGAAGCTCCGTGAAGTCGAAGTGGCTCATGCCCCCATTATGGACCAGCGACGACGATGTCGACCTCGGCCTCCCGGGGCAGGGAGGTGCTGGCTATCGGGTCCTGCTCGATGACGGTTCCCGGCTCGGCGTCGCTGGTCAGGTCCACCGACACCTCGCCCACCACGTAGCCGGCCTCATCGAGAGCGTCACGGGCGGCCGCCTCGTCGAGTCCGACGACGCTCGGGACGATCGAGTGGAGCCCGTCTCCCTCGCCGGAACCGGACGACTGGGGTGCACAGCCGGCCGTCGTTGAGAGCAGGAGCATCAGCGCAAGCACGATCACGAGGCGTTTCACGGGGGTCCCCCTTTGGCAGAGTGCTGTGCTGTCTAGATACCCATAACGGATATGCATGTCCATGGCGTGGCGCACTGGGTAAGCATGGTGCAGGGACGGGGACGAGAGTGTGAGGTAGGGACGCGATGCACGCACGGGAGTGGCGACTGGTCACGAGCACCCTGCTCATACTCGTGGGCTGCCTCGCGTGTGGCGCGGCGATCGCAGCGCACTGGGTCGACACCGTCCTGCTGGACACCGACACGTTCGTCGAGGCCTTCGAGCCGTTGGCGAAAGACGAGGGCGTGCGCCGGGTGACCTCGGCGCGGGTCTCATCGGCCATCGTCGAGGGCGCGGATCTGACCGCCCGCGCAGAGGAGCTCCTGCCCGAGTTCGCCATGCCGCTTGCCGAACGGTTCATCGCACAGTTCGAAGAAGTGGTTCGCGAAAGCGTCGATGGCTTCGTCCACTCGGACCTCTTCGGGGACGTCTGGGTCGACAGCGTCAGGATCTGGCACGGGAGCTTCTCCGAAGCGGTCAGGGGCACCAGCACCGAGTACCTCGCGTTCGAGCAGAATGCGATGCGCGTGGCGGTTGCGCCCTACCTCGCTGCGCTCGAATCCCGGGTCGACAGCCCGGTCCTGCAGCCGGTGGTGCGTCTTGTCTTCGATCAGGTGCGTGACTCGAGGGTCACTGTCTTCGAGTCCCGGCTGCTCTCCCGTACGGTGAGGGTCGTGCGCTGGCTCTACCACACGCAGGTCGCGCTCTGGTGGATCGCGGCCGCGGGATTGCTGCTCGGTGTCGCCGTTGCTCCCCGGCGCCTACTCGCGGTCACGCTCGGCGGTCTGGGGGTGGCACTCGCCGGAGCCGCGCCGGCAGTCTGGGTGGTCACGCAGCGCTCAACGGCCCAGACGGTTCTCGGCAGGCTGACCGGTGCGACGGCCGATTCGTCGCGCGTCGCTTACGACGCGCTGGCATCGCCGCTCCTCGGCTGGCTGCTGATCGCCGTCGGCGCGGGGCTTGCGGTGGCCGCGGTTGCGGGACTGGCCGAGCGCGTGTCGATCTCGCGCCGGGCCGTACGTCAGCCGGAGTAGACCCGCGTCAGATGCCGGCGGAGCCCGCCTCCTCGGCTGCTCGTCGCGCCCTGCTTGCCTCGGCGGCCGCCTGCGCTCCCTTCTGCAGCGTGCCCGCCATCAGGAACCCTGCAAGCAGCAGGGCCGAGGCCACCATCTCTGCGGCGTAGAGCCCTACGGTTATGCCGGCACGTGCCATCGAGCCGGCGCCGGCGATCACGATCGTCCCTGCGGCGATGAGTACGTTGGCCCACACCCGGTAGGCGTACTCGCGCTTGCGCGCGAAGCGCCAGATGGACACCACCGCCCCGCCGAGCAGGAATATGGTCCCGGTGATGTTGAAGGGGAGTGACATGATGCGCGGGAAAGACCCTCCCGGGCCGAGCGCCTGGCCCCCTACGACGATGCCGGCGACCAGCTTGTCCTCCTGCAGATCGACGGTGAGCGCTCCCCAGAAGAAGATCGCGAGACACACGAGCAGGAACGCGAGGTAGAGCGTCGGCCAGAGCCGTTTGCGTGAGATGAGGTAGAGCGTGCCCAGACCGAGGAAGCCGACGAGCGAGGCCGCCAGCACGATGTAGATGCGGTAGACCCAGGGGATCCACTCTCCGGTGAACTCCGAGTAGGACTCCATCGCAGCAGCGGCGCCGTACATGAACAGCCCGACCGACCACGCGAGCTGGTGTGGTTTGCGGCGGTGGTACCACTGGTTGAGCACCAGGCCGGTGAAGATGAAGCCGAGGATCGCCGTGGCCGCGGGCCACCACCATCCGGACCAGAACTCCTGCGTGCCCATGCGATCTCCTCTCGGTCGTGGGTCGGGGCGCTACGGTTCGCGGATGTCGGCGGACGCGCTCACGAAGTGACACGTCCAGCACGCAGAGGCAGGGTGCCCCGGAGGCGACGGTTGGTCGGGGTGCACCGGCGATATGAAGACGTGCAGGGCTCCCCACCCCAGCAGTGCCAGCGCAACGATAACTCCCACCCACACGGCCACGCGTCTCATGCGTCCTCCTCGCTCACCGGACACATGCTAGCACCGATAGGCTGGCGGCTCACTCCAGGGCGAAGAATGCGTCGACCTCGGCCATGCGCGCGTCAATCTCGCCCGTCGGCAGAAACGATGCTTCGAACGAGTTGCGCGCAAGCGTCTGCAGGTGTCCACGCGTAAGCCCGAGACCCTCGATCGCAGCGCGGAAGTTGTCCGCGATGTAGCCCCCGAAGTACGCGGGGTCGTCGGAGTTGATGCTGGCCACGATGCCCGCGTCGAGCATCTCGAGCAGCGGGTGTTCTGCCACCGAGGCAACACCGCCGAGCCTGACGTTGGAGAGTGGACAGACGGTCAGCGGTACGCGGTCACGCACCAGCCGGGCGACAAGTTCTGGGTCGCCCATCGCGGCGATGCCGTGGTCGACCCGGGAGACGTGCAGGATGTCGAGGGTCTGACGTACGTTCTCCGCATCTCCCTCCTCGCCGGCGTGGGACACGGTCTGGAAGCCCTCCGAGCGCGCGAGATCGAAGACGCCTTCGAACTTCTCGGGCGGGTTTCCGATCTCGGCCGAGTCCAGTCCCACTGCGGTGATCACGTCCCGGTAGGGGAGCGCGTCGCCGAGCGTCTGGATGGCATCGGTCGTCGACAGGTCTCTCAGGAAACACATGATGAGCCGCCAGCTGATGTTCAGATCGCGCTCGCCCTCGCGCAAGGCCGAGACGATGCCTCCCACGACATCGTCGAAGGTGACGCCGCGCTGCGTGTGCGCTTGCGGGTCGAAGAAGGGTTCGACGTGCCGAACGCCGTCCTGCGCAGCGCGATGCAGGTAGGCGGCGGTCAGGTCGTGGAAGTCCGCCGCCGTCTGCAGCACGGCCGTGCCCTCGTAGTAGAGATCGAGGAAACTCTGCAGCCCCGTGAACCGGTACGCTTCGCGAACCTCATCTGCGGATGAGAAGCGCACCGGCACGCCATTGCGCCGGGAGAGCTCGAGGAGCATCTGGGGTTCGAGCGTGCCCTCGAGGTGCAGGTGGATCTCGGCCTTCGGCATGCGCCTGGCAAGGTCGGTCAGTACGTCGATCTCGGGCATCGGATCCCCCGGTCCTCGGCTGTGACGCGTGACGCGTCACGTGTGGCTGGCGCGGTGCTCGCTGGTACAGTATTCCTCATGCGACCGATGATGCGCGTGCTGCTGATACTCATAGGAACGATCTCGCTCGGCCTCGGTGTCTTTGGAATGTTCGTTCCCATCCTGCCGACGACACCGTTCCTTCTGTTGACTGCGTTTTGCTACGGGCGCTCATCGGAGCGCCTGCATCGCTGGCTGATCAACCATCCCAGACTCGGAGTCTATCTGGTCGGCTTCCTGTACGGGGGCGGCATCCCGAGCCGCGCAAAGCGGGCGGCGCTCCTCACGCTCTGGCCCGGCATCGCACTCTCGAGCGTCATCATGGTCTGGCGTGTCAGCAACCCCGTTGTCTACATCGGCGTGCCGGTACTGATCGTCGCCATCGCGACCGCGGTGACCGTCTACATCGTCACGCGGCCGGAGTGCGTCGAGCTCACCGAGGATGCCGAACCGTTCTGCTAGTCTCTTGTCAGGCGCGCACCCGCATCGGGAAGGAGCTCGCGTGGAGCAGATCGGAGCGTACTCCGAGGTCGGAAGGTTGCGCACGGTGCTCGTGCACCGGCCCGGTAAGGCGCTTGAGCGTCTGACGCCGCACAACCGCGAGGAGTTCCTCTTCGACGACCTGGTGTGGGTCGAGCGCGCGCAGCGCGAGCACGATGAATTCGTTGCCGCGCTTCGTGACCGCGGGGTGGAGGTCCTCTACCTGAGTGACCTGCTCGTCGAGACCCTGGCAGCATCGGATGACGCCCGCAGCCACATCGTGGCACGCGCCGTGTCGGCGTACACGGTCGGACCCTCCCTCGTTCAGGATCTCAGGCAGTATCTCGTCGGGCTGCCGGCGGAGCGCCTCGCCGAGGCGCTCATCAGCGGGCTGCTCATCAGCGAGATCGAAGGGCTCGATGCCGCCGAACTTGCGCGCTACTCGCTCGGCGCGGTGTTGACCGACGAAGGCGGATTCGTCCTGCCGCCCCTGCCCAACACCATGTTCACGCGCGACTCCAGCGCCTGGCTCTACGGGGGAGTCGTGCTCCCGCCGCTCTTCTGGCACGCTCGCCGGCTCGAGGTCGTGAACGCCTCGACCGTGTACCGCTACCATCCCCGCTTCGCCGATGCCGACTTCCGTTTCTGGTACCCGCCACAGGGCGATGCCGAGCGTTTCGCGGTGGAGGACCTCGGTCAGGGCGTGTCGCTGGAGGGCGGCGACATCATGCCGATCGGCAACAAGACCGTGCTGGTGGGAATGGGTGAGCGCTCGACCGGACGCATGGTCGAGCACATCGCGCACTCCCTGTTCGCGGCAGGGGCTGCCGACCGCATCATCGCGTGCCGGATGCCGCAGGACCGCGCCTACATGCACCTCGATACCGTCATGACCTTTGTAGACCACGACGCGGTTACGATCTACCCCCGGGTCATCGAGGCGACGAAGGTCTACAGCGTGCGCCCGGGAGACCGGCCCGACGGGTTCGAGATCACCGAGGAACCCGGTCTGCTCGAGGCACTTGCCGATGCGCTCGATGTCGGCGAGATGCGGATCATACCCACGGGGGGCGATGCGTTCCAGGCGGCGCGCGAGCAGTGGGACGACGCCAACAACGTGGTGGCTATCGAGCCCGGCGTCGTGGTCGGCTACTCGAAGAACACCCACACCAACGCCGCGCTCAGGGCCGCCGGCGTCGAGGTCATCGAGGTCGAGGGCTCCGAGCTCGGCAAGGGGCGCGGCGGGTGCCACTGCATGACGTGCCCCATCTCGCGGGACTCGATCGTCTGATGCTCGGTTTGCGCCGGCCGCGTCCCGCCTTACGCCGGTGCCAGCGTGTTCGCGAACACCAGCCACGCCAGCAGTGACTTGGCCGTGAGGCTCAGCAGCACGTACGTCGCCTCGCCCCACAGGTAGTCGCGCCACTTGCCGATCTGCTTGTACTGCAGCACCTGGTTGATCGCGAAGCTGTTGAAGAATATGAACATCGAGACGAAGATCCAGTAGACGAAGCTCGGCGGGTTGGCCTCCGAACCGGGGCTCCAAAGGTAGTATCCGATCGCGAGCCACGGCACGATCCCCGTGATGCACCCGAAGATGAACGGCATCCAGTTGGGCCTGCCGGGCTCCTCGTAGTGCTCCATCAGCAGGCCGAAGAGGATCATCGAGACGTTCACGCCGAAGATCGCGACGAGCGCGGCTATGTCGAAGATGCCGGGGAGCATGGCGATGAGCACGACCATCAGCGACGAGCTCAGCGAGTACTCGATCCAGCGCGCGTAGTTCCGGTTGCGCTTGAGGTTCTTCACGTACCACGGGTAGATGCCTGGCGACGCGATCATGAAGTGGGCGAGCGCCGAGAGAAAGATGAAGGTTGCCACGGCGAACCCGAGTGGGACCTCGAACAGGGTCTCGGGGGCTCCGAGTGGCGTACCGAGCCGACCCTGAAGAAAGCTCGTGGTGACCGGCAGGGAGAAGTCATTGGAGAGCACGGCGATGGCCACGCCCTGCCCAAGGTGGAAGAGCCCCATCACCACGTTGTAGATGCGCAGCCGCCTGAACCGTGCTTCCTCGGCCATTTCCGACACCCCTCTCATCTGCCGCCTATGATGCCTCGTCCCGCTCCGCCGACCTACGCTTGTCGAGCGCGGCCTCGTACGCGCCTGGAAGCGGGCACGTGTTCGGGCCCTCGACCAGCGCACGGCACTCACGGTCTATACCCTTGAGCGTCCCTTCGAAGACGAAGTGATGAAACGGGAGTACGAGATACCAGTACGCCCGGCCGATCACGCCCTTCGCGTGGAAGATCGCCGTCTGCCTCACGAGAGAACCCTCGTCGTGCGGTTCGATCTCGTACTGGAGCCAGCCAGCTCCCGGAAGGCGCATCTCCGCGTGCAGGCGGAGCAGTCGCGGGGGACGGACCGTCTCGACACGCCACCATTCGAGGAAGTCCCCCTCCACGAGCGCGTACTGGTCGCGTCTGCCGCGCCGGTGTCCCGGCCCTCCGACGAGGATGTCGAAGAAGCCACGGATGTCCCACAGCGTGTCGAATGCGTACCAGCCGCGCTCGCCGCCGATGCACGCGATCGGATCGAATGCGGCTTCCGGCGGGCAGTGTGCGTGGATAGTGCGTGAGTCGACGTACCGACCCGCGCGCACGAGTGAGATCGGGGTCGTCTTCCCCCGGAACTCGTCGGACCAGGCCGTTTCTGCAAACGACTCGTCCTCCTCGGCGAAGGTGCGGGCGATCGCCTCGGTCGCGCCGATGGGACGGATCGAGGGAAAGTCGCGGGTGGCCGTGTCGTTAGAGACAACCGTCGGGAAGCGTAGTGACTCGGCGAGCTGGCGGCCGACGGTGGCCTCTTTGGGGGTGAACAGGTAGAGCCACCACCCCGACAACCCCGGGGAGAGGACCGGCACCGGAATGATGAGCCGGCGAAGCCCTCGGCTTGCCGCATAGAGGCGCAGGAGGCCGCTGTAGGAGACGACCTCGGTACCTCCGATCTCGTAGACGGTGTGCGGGTCGGCGCGGGCAGGGAGGTCGATCGCGGCGGAGAGGTAGGCGAGCACGTCGGATATCGCGATGGGCTGTGCGTCCATGCGCACCCACCTCGGCGTGGTCATCACGGGAAGCTTCTCCACGAGGTTGCGGATCATCTCGAAAGAGGTCGAGCCTGTCCCGATCACGATGGACGCCCGAAACTCGACGACTTCGACTCCCGTCGAGGCAAGGACGCGCCCCACCTCCTGGCGGCTTGCGAGGTGCTCGGAGAGTGCTGTCGAGGTGTCGCCGAGCCCTCCGAGATAGACGATGCGCCGGACTCCCGCGTCGCGGGCCGCCCCGGCGAAGATGCGCGCCGCCTGCCGGTCGCGTTCGGCGTAACCCGCTCCGCCGCCGAGGGTGTGCACGAGGTAGTACGCGGTGTGGACCCCGCGCATCGAGGAGGCCACCGCCTCCGCGTCCATGGCCTCGGCCCGCACGACCTCGACCTCCGGCAGCTGTCTGACCTTCTCGGGCGAGCGTGCGGAAGCGCGCACCCGGTGGCCCGCCGAGGACAGCGAGACCAGAAGCTGCGAGCCGATGTAGCCGGTCGCCGCGTTCACGAGCACCAGCCGATCGCCGCGTGCCGCTGTCTCCATGTCCCCCTCGCCGGACGCCGTCAGAGCGTGTATACCCGTCACCCGATGACAACAGCCATAATGGCTATGGGCATGGCCCTCTCGATCATCCGGGCGGCGCGATGCGGGGCGGGAGCGATGTGAGCGGAGGATGCTGTGGGCGCGATGGAAGGCAAGCGGGTACTGGTCACCGGTGCGAGCAGCGGGATCGGCCTGGCCGCCGCGCTCGAGTTCGCGCGGATGGGCGCCGAGGTCGTGCTCCACGTGCGCCACGAGCAGCGTGGGCAGGCCGCACGGGAGTTGATCGCACGTGAGACCGGAAGCGAGCGGACCGAACTCCTGCGTGCCGACTTCGGCGATCTGTGCGAGGTGCGCGCGGTGGCCGAGCGCTTCACTGGCCTGCACGACCGGCTCGACGTGCTCGTGGCCAATGCAGGTGCCATCTACCCGCAGCGCCAGCTGACCATCCAGGGCAACGAGATCACCTTCCAGGTCGATCACCTTGCCCACTTCCTCCTGTGCGCGCTGCTCGAGCCGGTTCTCGTCGCTTCGGCCCCCGCACGGGTGGTCACGGTGTCGAGCGATGCGCACTGGGCGGCGTGGCGCGGCGTGCGGCTCGACGATCCGACCTACGAGCATGGGTGGAGTCCGTTCGGTGCGTACGCCAATGCCAAACTGGCCAACATCATGTTCTGCTACGAGCACGCACGAAGGTTCCACGGTACCGGCGTGACCAGCACGGTCATGCATCCCGGTCTGGTCGATAGTGGCTTTGGTGCGGCAGGCTACGGGGTGTTCGGCTCGATGATGCATCGCCTGTCACCCCTGATCGCATCGACACCCGAGGTCGGCGCGGACACCCTCGTGTGGCTCGCCTCCTCACACGAGGTGGAGGGCGTCACCGGCCGCTACTTCTACCGCCGTGACACGCGGCGCTCGTCGCCCGCAAGTCACGACCGCGATGCGCAGCGCGCACTGTGGGAGCTGAGCGCCGAGCTCACCGACTCCGCCCGTTAGGTCCACCGGGCTGCCGGCCGAAGTAGAGCAAGCCGAGTGCGAGGAAGGCCGCAAGCAGCACAGAGGTGATGCCGAGCACGGGCCACGGTCCGAGTTGCGCGATGAGCGGCACCGAGAGCGCGGTGAACAACCCGCCTCCGACGAACGGCTCGAACAGCAGTTGTTTATACCCGAAGCTCTCCATCGCGTTGGCCCGGTTGGCCGGATCCGCCATGCGCACGAGTGGCAGTCCGGTGACGGTCATCCTCGTCGACTGACCGAAGTCCGCCAGCCCGCGCTGGTACGGGTAGTCGCGCACCATCCGCGGCGCGAGCAGCAGGAAGGCCCCGATGCTCCAGGCCACGCCGGCTCCCGCCATCAGGAGCAGCGGCCCGATGTTGTCTCCGAGCACCGTCAGCGACAGCGTTCCGATCGCAGCGACGATGATGATGTCGAGCGAGGCACCGGAGATGCGGTTCATGAGGGAACGATCGACGTGGGGCCCTGCGTCCCCGATTCGATCGAGTGCCAGCTGCAGCAGCAACCCTCCGATCATCGCGAGCGGGAAGAGTGGCAAGTGCCGCATGAGCTCAAGGCCGCCGTCGCGCGCCCAGGTGACGCTTTCCACGGCGATCAGCCCTTGCTGGAGCATCCAGCCGAGCGCGATGGCGAGAGCGATCAGTCCAAGGTGTGCCGAGAGCGGGTCGGCATCCTCTTCCGCCGCAGCCGCCGCATCGGCCTCCCGCTCGTCGAACTCACACATCCTGTCGGTCCGGTCATCGTCGCGTCCGGGGTCTGCCTCCAGGTCGAGTCTGCCGCTTCGCGCGGCCCAGTTGATGATGGCGATGCCGCTGAGCACGCCGCCGACGAGCCCGATGGTGGCGAGCCCCAGTGCGAGGTCGGCTCCCTCGGAGAAGCCGAACTCCTCGAAGGTCTCGGAGAGTGCGGCGGCGGTCCCGTGGCCACCTTCGAGTCCGATCTCTATGAGGGCGCCGGCCATCGGGTCCATGCCGAAGACCGGCCCGAGGACGAGGAGTGCCAGCTCGATCCCGACCACGTACTGCCCCCAGGCAAGTGTCTGGCCGAGCGCGACCTGAGGGCCTGCGAGGCGGACGATCTCGCGCGGCGCGGGGATGGTCTTCCCGAGGAACAGTGCAGCGAACACCACGTTGATGAGCAGGCCGGGGAGGCTCTCCCAGACCTCGATGACGCTTGCAGGCAGAACGCCATTCGCAATCGCTTCCGGGCCGCCGAGCCGGGTCGAGAGTGCGCCCAGGACCTGCGGGCCTATGAGCAGGGCGACCACACCGGCCAGGACCGAGCTGGGGATGTAGAGCCGACGGAGGAGACCGAGGTGCCGGTGCACCGCCTTCGCACCGGCCACAAGAGCGGTCGCCCAGCCGAGCGCCACGAGTGTCATGAGTGGCCCCGTGTCCACTCATGTACCCAAAGCTACTTCAGACGTCGGTCCGACGGGTATCTACATCGCAGTGACCACAGGCCCAGACTTCCGGGAGAGAGCACATGCCAGCGCCGGCCACGATTCGAATGTTCGGTCTGCTCCACTCGATCAGGCAGGAGCGCAGTCTCCCGTCGGTGGTCGATATCGACGTGCCGGAGGACGGTGTGACCGCGCGCCAGCTTGCGCTGGACCTTGACTTGCCCGTCGACGACATCGAGGGCGTGTTTTGCAATCACATCGTTCACAGTCTCGATCACCGCATCAAGCCTGGCGACAGGGTCGCGTTCGTTCCGCCCGGCACACCCGGTCCGCACCGCTTCATGCTCGGGCTCTACCAGGCAGGCAAGGCAGGGAGCCAGGAGGACGCGGCGGAGTGACCTAGATCGCGAGCGGCAGGCGGAAGCCGACTGTTGTGCCTGCGCCCGCACTGCTCTCTGCGAACATCTCCCCGCCGTGGTCCTCGACGATGCGCCGGCTGATGGACAGACCCAGGCCCGCGCCGCCCGAGATCGCACCGCGCGCCGAATCCGCCCGGTAGAAGCGCTCGAAGATGTGAGGCAGGTCGTCTGCCGCGATTCCCTCACCTGTGTCGATCACGCGCACCTCGGCGAAGCGTTCCCCGGCTGCCACCGTCACCGCGACGTGTCCCTCCCGCGTGTGGCGCGCGGCGTTGGCGAGGAGGTTCCGCATCACCTGGGAGAGCCGGCCCTCGTCACCGTTCACCCTGATTGCTGCGTGCGCCTGATAAGGCCTGAGCTCGACATCCGGGGCGACGAGGCTGGCTGCGCGCGCAGACTCGCCCGCCACGAGCGCGGCGATGTCCAGCGGCGCCATCTCGTAGGCCAGTCGGCCTGCCTCGGCCAGTGCGAGTTCCTGGAGATCGTCGACGATTCGCGACAGATGCTCAAGGTCATCAACGAGTGATTCGAGCCGTCCGGTCTCGGCCGGCAGGATCCCCTCGGCCATGCCTTCGGCCTGGACGCGAGCGGCCGCGAGCGGGTTGCGCAGCTCGTGGGCTACATCCGCGACCATACGGCGGCGCAGCTCCTCGGCCTCCTGGAGAGAGCCGGCCATCGCGTTGAAGCTCTCTCCGAGCACGGCGATCTCCTCCGGCCCACCGACCTGAACCCGGTGGGACAGATCGCCAGACGCGATCAGCGCGGCCCCGTTCTCGAGTCGGCGGAGCGGGTCGGTGAGAGCGCGGGCGAGCAGGAACGCGGCCACCGCCGCGACCACCGCGGCTACGATGCCGCCGAGCAACACGCCGCGATCCACGCTCGTGATGAAGGCCTGCTCGGCGGCGCCAACCACGGCAGTGCGCCCGCCGCCCATCATGCTCATGCCCCTGGGCCCGGGAAGCGTTTGCACGTAGGCGGTGAAGGCCCGCGTGAAGACTGCACGCGTTACGAGTCCGACTGCCAGCACCGAGCCGAGTCCCACGGTGAGCGTTCCGAGGAAGATGCGCCAGAAGAGTCCGGATCGCATCATCGCTCAGCCCTCGACCTTGTAGCCCACGCCGATGACCGTACGCACGTAGTGCGGGGTACGCGGGTCCTCGCCGAGCTTCCTGCGGATGTTCTTGACGTGCGCGTCGATCGTCCGCTCGTAGCCCTCGAACGCCTCACCGGAGACGATCTCGAGCAGCTGTCCCCGCGTGTAGACCCGGCCCGGGTGAGAGGCCATCGCCGCAAGGAGGTCGAACTCGGTTCGGGTGAGCTCGACCTGTCGTTCGCCTGCTAGTACGGCTCTGCGTTCCAGGTCGACCGTCAGGTTACCGACCTGCAGCGGCGGAGACTCTACCGGGTGCGAGGCGCGCTCGTACCGGCGAAGCACAGCTTTGACGCGTGCGACGACTTCCCGTGGGCTGAACGGTTTGGTCACGTAGTCGTCTGCGCCGACCTCGAGCCCGATCAACCGGTCGATCTCGTCGCTGCGTGCGGTGACGAGGATGACCGGGACGTCGATCCGCTGGAAGCGCCGGGTGAGTTCGAGGCCGTCCATCCCCGGCAGCATGATGTCGACGAGTGCGATATCGGGCCGTCGCGTCTCCGCAAGGGACAGGCCCTCTACGCCGTCTGTCGCAGTGAGGGTGTCGAATCCCTCCGCGTGCAGATACTCGGAGAGGACGTCGACGATTTTGACGTTGTCGTCGATGACGAGCACGGTCCGCATGGACGCTCCTTACCGCTGCTGTTTCGAGTATGACACGCCGAAGGACGGGTCGCGGTTGGCGACCCGTCCTTCGGGGACGCGGTTCGTGTGTTGGTGAACGGCTACTGGGCGTTGGGGCACGCGCCGCATGCGCCCGAACCCTGACCGCGCCCGCCGCCGTTGCCGCACCCGTTGGGGCCGGTGTCGGCGGACGTGACACGCTCGGCCAGCCGGTCGGTCATGCGGTCGATCATGACATCGGCCTGCTCTTGAGTGATACTTCCGGCGGCGACCATCTCATCGAGGGCTGCCGTCCGGACTTCCAGAGCTGCAGTCACGATCTCGTCCGAGCTGACACCGGCCGATGCTCCGACGTCGGCGATGCTCTCGCCATCGGCTCGCTTCGTGGCCACGTCGTCAGCGGACAGACCGGTCAGACTCGCCACGACGTCTGCCAGGCGGCCCCCGGCGTCACGCATCATCGGACCGATTCGCACGCCGGTGCCTTCACAGGCCGCCTGCGTTTGAGTCTGGTTCGAGCGCGGCGCCTCGGTACCGCGCGCAGCGAACGCGCTTGCCATGTTGCCGATCACCAGACCGGCGACGAGCGTGGCGGCGGCCAGTGCAATCGCACGTTTCTTATTCACTTCGTGAGCCTCCTTACTCGGGGTTGAATGCTACACGCTTATCATTCCGCCCCGGTATGAATTCCCCGTGAACGCCGTGCGCGCGATCGATGTGCTGGTCGTGGCCCTACCCCTCGGCGTCGCCCGGGCGCGCCCCGAGCCTGGCGAACTGCTCCTCGGCGACCTCTTTGAGAACCTTGGCACGCGCAATCGGATCGAGGCTGTCCAGCTCGGCGAGTACCGCTTCCTCGGCCGCCTCGATGCGAGCTTCTCTGCGCTCGAGTCCGCCTGCGATCACCAGGGCGGCGCCGCCGGTGAACAGGATCGCCGGCAGGAACCACGCCCACGCGTCGCGTTTGCCTCCGAGCAGGTTGATGATCGCCGCGACGACGCCCGAACCGATGAGGACAGCGCCTGCAGCGGTTTCGGTCTTCTGGGTCTCGGGCAGTTCGAGTTCGTCTCGCCAGGCATCGATACGGTCGCGCACCTCGGGTACGCGCTCGCGAAGGTCGGTCACCCGGTCCTTGATCTCGTCGATGTTCATCGTTCTCACTCCATCTGCCGGAAGGTGTCTGCGTCTTATCTAGGTTCTTCCCACTCGACGCGAGTTGCAGCGGTGCAAAGTCCGCGGCGCGCACTGAGAAGCGATCCGTGCTACACTACGCCAGCTCACCAAAGACCCGGTTGTCCTGTGCCGCCCGATGCGGCCCGCTCAGAGGATCAGCTGCGTCTGCCACGCAGTGCGACCCTGATGCGGCGCACGGTACAGGAGAACAGATGTCGTTTCACGCGCTCGGCCTTGAGCCGCGCATCCTTGAAGGTGTGTCCGTAATGGGATACACGGACCCCACCCCGATCCAGACCCAGGCGATCCCGCTGATACTCGGCGGCCGTGACGTTGTCGGCGTCGCACAGACCGGAACCGGCAAGACGGCCGCGTTCGTGCTGCCGATGCTGCAGCGCACTCCCACCCGCAAGGGCGTCCGTGCGCTCATCGTGACGCCGACGCGCGAACTTGCCCTGCAGATATCCGAGGTCATCCGCGATGCGTCGAAGCGAACCGGCCACCGGTACGCCGTCGTCTACGGTGGCGTGGGAATCTACCCGCAGATCCAGAAGCTGCGGCGCGGCGTCGACATCGTCGTCGCGTGCCCGGGCCGCCTGCTCGACCTCCACTCGCGTGGAGCTGTGGATCTCTCCGGCGTCGAAACGCTCGTGCTCGACGAGGCCGACCGCATGCTCGACATGGGCTTCTGGCCCGACGTCCGCCGCATCCTGGGCCTGCTGCCCGAGCGCCGGCAGAACCTGCTCTTCTCGGCCACGATGTCTCCGGGCGTGCTCAAAGTCGTCGAGTCGACCCTACACCAGCCCGAGCGCATCGAGGTCTCACCACCCAGCACGCCTGTCGAGCGCATCGGCCAGACGCTCTATCCCGTCTGCCGCACGCAGAAGACTGACCTGCTCGTCGAGCTGCTCAAGCGCTCGGACCACACCCGCACGCTCGTCTTCACCCGCACCAAGCATCGTGCCGACCGCCTGAGCCGTCAGCTCGAGCGACAGGGCGTTCCCAGCGCGGCCATCCACGGTGGGCGTAGCCAGGCGCAGCGTCAGCGCGCACTCGACGCATTCAAGGCCGGCCGCTCGCCGGTGCTCGTCGCGACCGACGTGGTCGCCCGAGGCATCGACGTCGACGAGATCAGCCACGTCGTCAACTACGACATGCCCAACACCGCCGAGGACTACGTGCATCGCATCGGCCGAACTGCCCGCGCAGGCGCGAGTGGCAGTGCCATCAGCTTCCTCTCCGCCGAGGAGGTCGAGGTGCTGCGCGACATCGAGAAGACGCTCGGGTCCACCATCGCGTGCGAGGACCTCGAAGGCTTCCGGTACGCCGCCCGCCACATGCCCGACCCGGAGCGCACGGTCGCCCGCGCGGGTGCGACCGCAGCGGCCGGCAACCGCAGCGGCTCCGGCCGCAGGAGCGGTCGCCGGGGTGGCAGCGGAAGGGCCGGTCGGCGCTCGTAGACCACCCGGATCCTCCTGTTCTGGATGCCCCGTTGCCTCACGTAAGGATGTCGTCGAACGCCATCTTCGTTGACTCATCATAGATGTCGTCGAGATCGGGTGCCTGCACCTCCCTTCTCCTGATCGATTCCTTGAGCGAGACGAGCTCGTAGAGTCGCCTCTGCAGCGTTGCGATCTCACGCTTGAGCGCGACGGGGTTGAGCGCATCGTAGCGCTTGGTGAGCCTGCGTTTGACGGTGTCGCTGACGTGCGGCGAGGCGAGTGTGCGGGCGTAGGGTGTCGCCGGTGTGTCGTAGCGCTTGGTGACCTTGGCGCCGTCGCGTGTCTTTGAGAGGAGTTTGGCGCTCGGCATGAAGAAGTTCGTGTGATCGCGCAGCCTGGCGTAAAGAT
>JARGFT010000006.1 GCA_029210645.1 Anaerosomatales bacterium
CAGGCGTGCGATGGGGGACATGGCCCGGAGCGCGTGAGCGGGGAGCGAGCGCCTCGTCGCCGCCCTCACGGAACCGGCCCACCATCTTGCCGACCCAGCTCTTCGACACCCCGTGGGCCCTGGCCACCTCGCGGTAGCTGCGTCCCTCCACCAACACGGCCTCGACGACGTAGCGCGCCAGATCCATCGCAGACCCCTTCCCTCAAGGTGTCCACGATGTTCCGACACAGACGTCCACGATGTGGTGAACTCACACACTGTCAGCCCGACCATGTGATGTACGGAGGTCCTGCCGCGGCAGCGGCCGTAGCGGGACCTCCGCGTCTCCGGCCTGAAGCGATGCTCCGAACCGCCCGACCCAGGGGTATAAACCTCGTGTAGAACCCACGCCTGAAAGCACATCGAGGAGGGGTTGGTGGAAACGCCCGAGAGAGAGGGTGGCCGGGGGGAGATGCACGGCCACCCGCCGAATGTGTGGACCGTCGCCAACGTTGTCACCGTAGTGAGACTCCTGCTCATCCCGTTCTTCTTCTCCGTGCTCCTGTCGGATCGGCCCCATGCGGACACCCTGGCCTTCGCGCTCTTCGCGGCGGCCGCATCGACCGACTGGCTCGACGGCATGATCGCGCGGCGAACGGGGACGGTCACGCCCTTGGGCAAGGTGATCGATCCGCTCGTCGACCGGCTCCTTCTGGCATCCGGCGTGATCGGTCTGTACCTCATCGGCCGGGTCTCGGTCTGGCTCGTGGCCGTGCTCGTGGCTCGCGATACCTACCTGCTGTGGGGTGCGTATCGTCTCGAGCGTCACGGCGAACGGATGCCCGTCACCTACCTCGGGAAGGCCACCACGGCGGTCCTGCTGGCCGGTTTCTCGTTGCTGATACTCGCGTGGCCCGAGATCGAGATCTTCGGTGCGCAGCGCCTGCTCGGCGAACCGGTCGTATACGTCGGCGTGGCGCTCTCACTCTCGAGTGCCCTGCACTACACGGTTCTTGCACGGCGACTCGTCGCGAAGGCGTCTCGGGATCGGACCGGTACAACGAGCAAAGGGGGTACGGCATGAGAGCCGTGATCATGGCGGGAGGAGAGGGCTCGCGCCTGCGTCCGCTCACGAGCCTGCAGCCCAAACCGATGGTCCCTATCGTCAACCAGCCGGTCATGGAGCACATTATCGGTCTGGTCAAGCATCACGGGATCACCGATATCGTCGCAACCCTCGCCTTCATGCCACAGGTCATCCAGGACTACTTCGGCGACGGAGAGGAGTGGGGCACTCGAATGTCCTACGCTTTGGAGGAGACTCCGCTCGGCACGGCGGGCTCTGTCAAGAACGCCGAAGCGCTGCTCGCGGGAGACCCCTTCATCGTCATCTCGGGCGATGCGCTCACCGATATCGATCTGACGCACGTGATCGAGTTCCACCGGAGCAAGGGTGCCGCCGTCACCATCGCGCTGAAGAGCATGCCCGATCCGCTGGAGTTCGGCGTCGTGATCACCGACGGCAACGGCCGCATCGAGCGATTCCTCGAGAAGCCCTCATGGGGCCAGGTGTTCTCGGACACCATCAACACCGGCATCTACGTCGTCGAGCCCGAGGTCCTCGCGCACATACCCGAGGGCACGCCCTTCGACTTCTCCTCCGAACTCTTCCCCCTGCTGATGGAGAAGGGGTACCCGCTTTACGGCTGCGTGGTCGACGGGTACTGGTGCGATGTCGGCTCGTTCGACTCGTACATGCAGGCCCATCGCGACGTGCTCGACGGCGAGGCGAAGGTCTACATCCCGGGCGTGCAGACGCGCGAACGCGTATGGATCGATGAAGGTGCCCGCATCGATGAGGGAGTTGTGATCGGCGACAAGGTCGTCATCGGTCCCAACGTCACACTGCGGACCGGAGCGCACGTCGGTGACTACACCGTGCTCGGGGACAACTGTGTCATCGGCACGGGGGCAAACGTCAGCCATTCAGTCTTGTGGAGCGACACGTTCCTCGGCCGCCATTCGACCGTTGAAGGATCGGTCCTGTGCCGCCACGTGGACATCCGGGCGGGTGCGGCGGTCGACATGAACTCGGTCATCGGCGACGAGACGATGGTGGGTCACGGTGCCCGAATCGGAGCGAACGTGCAGGTATTCCCCTACAAACGGATCGAGCCGGCAGCCGTCGTGACGTCCTCGATCATATGGGAGGCGACCGGCTCGAAAAGCCTCTTCGGTGAGGAAGGGATCTCCGGACTGGTGGGCGTGGACATCACGCCCGAGGGCTCGATGCGTGCAGCGCAGGCGTTCGGGACGATGCTTCCCAAGGGTTCCCACGTTGTGGTCAGTCGCGATGCGAGCCGCGGAGCCCGCATGGTGAAGCGCGCCATGGTCGCAGGGTTGAACGCTGCCGGCTGTCACGTCCGTGACTTGAGGGTCGCCTCCCCGGCGCTCACGCGGTTCACTGTGCGCGACACGAGATGTGCGGGCGGCATCCACGTGGCGGCCTCTGTCGAGGACCCCCAGTCGCTCCGGATGGGCTTCTACGACGAGGACGGACTCGACATCGCGCCGTGGAGCGAGAAGAAGGTCGAACGCCTCTACTTCAAGGGCGAGTTCAGACGCGCCTTCCTCGAGGACGTCGGCGAGATCATGTACCCGCCCAGGGCGCTGGAGTACTACGCAGCAGGACTACAGAAAGCGCTGGAGGGCTCGCTACCCACCGAGGGAGCGTGGATCAAGGTCGTCGCTGACCTCGGCTTCGGCGTGTCGTCACTGGTTCTTCCGCGCGTCGCTTCTGCGTGGCGGGTGAACATGGTCGCCCTGAATCCCTTCATCGATGCCGAGCGGATGAGGTCATCCGCCGAGGAGGATTCGAGCTGGGACGTGATGCGCGGCATGATCGGATTGTACGGCGCCGACTTCGGGGTGCGGTTCGACCCGATGGCCGAGCGGCTCGCCTTGATGACCGCATCCGGCAGAGTCCTCGACGGCGACACCGCGCTTCACGCGTTGGTCGACCTGTGGTGCCGGTCGGACACTACCGGCAAGCCTCTGGCTGTTCCGTTGACCGCCTCGCAGGTGGTGGAGGGCATCGCCGCTCAGACCGGCCACGAGGTGCTCAGGCCCGGTCGGACACGGCGTTCGCTCGCGGTGCTTGCCCGGGAGGGTGTGGTCGGCTTCGCCGGCTCGACCCGCGGCGGCTACATCTTCCCGCGTTTCCTCGCGGCCTACGACGGAGTGATCTGTGTCGCCATGGTGTCGAGCATGCTTGCCTGCGGCGGCGTCGGGCTCGATGAGATCGTCGACGGGCTGCCGGCCTTCTACAAGGGCCAGGAGTCGGTCTTCTGTCCCGCGCACCGCAAGGGAGCGGTCATGAGGGCGATATCCGAGGCATCCTCGGGTGCCGACGTCGACCTCACGGAGGGCGTCAGGATCACCGAGCCCGGCGGTTGGGTGCTCGTCCTCCCGCACTCGAGCGAACCCGAGGTCACCCTCTGGGCGGAAGGACAGGACGAGGCCTCCCTGGCGCGCATCATCGATCGCTGGACGGGGGTCGTCAAAGACGCCATCGGCCCGGAGTAGGGCCGGACAGGGCGGCGAGCTGACGCTCGGGGGAGTGCTGACAAGAGCGCCATTCACCGGGTATAATCAAACGTTCGATAGCCCCCGACCGACAAGTGGTGTGGCCTCTTCATGCACCGGAATCAGTTTCGCCCGGGACTCATCTTCGTATTCGTCGTGCTCGGGCTTCTCATAGCAGTCGCATTCAACACGACCAGCCGCCTCGCAGAGGCGCGACCGGGTCGTGTGAGCGACCTGGTCGACGTCGTGCAGAGCATGGAGGTCCAGCGCGAGGAGCTCCAGAACCGGCTGGCCGAGCTTCGCTCGGATCTCGCACGTCTCGAACGAGAGGCCGCGGACGACTCGGGTGTCAGCAAGTCGTTCTCGCGCGAACTCGATCGCGTGCGACAGGCGGCAGGCCTTTCGGCGGTTGCCGGGCCGGGCGTCGAGGTCGTTCTCGGCGACGGTAGCGAGGTCGCTCCCGGGGCCGATCCCAACGATTATCTGATCCACGACACTGACATCGCAGCCGTGGTCAACGCGCTGTTCGTCGGCGGTGCCGAGGCGGTCGAGGTGAACGGGGAGCGGCTCGTGGCCACGACCCCGATCCGCTGCGCCGGGACCACGGTACTCGTCAACTCGGCGCGTCTGGGCAGCCCCTACATCATCAAGGCGATCGGCGATCCTGCCGAACTCGAGCGTGCCGTCATGGATGACGAGGCCGCATCGCTGCTGTTCGATGTGTACTCGAGCCAGTACGGCTTACAGGTCTCCATGAGTAAGTCGTCCGAGATAGAAGTCACCGGCTACCGCGGCTCCCTGCGTCCGCAATACTCCGTCCCTGCGAACGGGGGTGCATAGGGTGCTCGTGCTGGCACTCGCGCTTGCGCTCGGTGTGACGCTGGGTCTGCTCACCAACGTGAGCGTGCCCGTCGCCGCACTGACCTACCTGGGTGTCGCGGTGCTCGCCGCCATCGACGCATGCCTTGGTGGCGTGAAGGCGAGTCTCGAGGAGACCTTCGACGACAAGATCTTCATCTCGGGGTTTCTGACCAACACCCTGATGGCCGCGTTCATCGTGTTCGTCGGTGACCGGATCGGCGTGCGCGAGCTCTACCTGGCCGCGGTTGTCGCGTTCGGCCTGCGCGTGTTCGAGAACCTCGGCACCGTGCGCCGCCTGCTCTTCAGCCGGTGGGGGTGGGAGTGATGGGTCATTCCCGCCCGACACCCAAGGACGCGCTGATCCATTTGCGGGAGGAGTCCGCGAAACGTCTGAGCGCCTCGGAGCGCCTGGTTGAGCAATCATTCAACCAGGCGCGGCTCGTCACGAGCCTAGCAGTGGGGCTGTTGCTCGTCGGGTTCCTGCTCGTAGCGCAGATGCGCGGGCAGGCGACGTTCTCCGGGTCGCTGGAGCGGCAGTCCGACCAGAACCTCGCCATCATCATCCAGCAGCTCACCGCCGAGAACAACGTCCTGCGCACCGAGGTAGCCCGGCTTCAGATGCGGCTGCTCGAGGCAGGCCAGGCCACCGAGGACAGGACGCAGCTTCTGAGCGAGGCCGCGCGCGAACTCAACTCCGTCAGCATGATGGCGGGGCTCGAGGCGGCGGCGGGTCCGGGAATCGTTGTCACCATCACCGATCCGGAGCGTGTTCTGTTACCGCAAGACTTCGTCAGGGTCGTTCACGAACTGCGCGGTGGCGGTGCCGAGGCGATAGCCATCAACGCCATCCGTGTCACCGCGACAAGTGGTTTCTCGGGCGGGGGAGGACGAATCGAGCTTGATGGCACGACGCTTGCGCGGGATTACGAAGTGATCGCTCTCGGCAACCAGAACAACCTCGCCCAGGCGCTGGAACTTCCCGGCGGACTTAAGACCACTCTGGTGACGTTTCCCGGGGTGACTGTGCAGGTTGCTGCCGCAGACGAGCTCAGCGTGCCTGCGGGGAGCGCAGTCGGCTACTCGATCGGTAGCCCGGTGGAGGACGAGTAGTGACGGGACGTGTGGACAACGAAGCAGCTGCCGAGGTGGACGGTCGGACCCTGCTCGAAGAGGGACGCCGTGCGCGGCAGGAGCGTGCGGAGAGCCGCACGCTTGGCGCGCGCGTGAACAGTATCTTCGCGGACCGGCCTGCTTGGATGCGCGGCGCCGCCATCGGGGCCGTCGTCGTCGCCACGACCGCCGTGGCGCTCGTGCTGATAGAGGTCGCCGTGTCGTGGGGGCGTGTCCACCCCGGGGTTCGCGTCGGGGAGGTGCGGATCGGGGCGATGACCGCGACGAAGGCGGCCGCGAAGCTCGAGGAGACCTTCGAGCCCCGTCTTGCCGATCCGGTGGCGCTCACGTTCGAAGACGAGGTCTGGCAGATCGACGCAGCCGGCATCGATGCAAGGTTCGACGGGGAGGTCCTCGTCGCGGAAGCCATGGAGTTCGGACGCACTGGCTCGCTCGGAGACCGGATTGCTGCTCGCGTGGGACTGTGGTTCACGCCCGTCGTGGTGCCCGTGACGGTCGAGGCCGACCGCGACGCGGTGTCCGCATTCCTTGCCGAGGTCGCCGATGTCGTGGAGCGGGAACCACGAGATGCGACTGTGGTGGTCGAGGGGACCGAGGCCCGACTGGAGGCCGCGGTGCTCGGGATCGCTGTCCGTGAGGACGACGTGCGCGACAAGTTGCTCGAGGCGTTCGTCTCGACCGATCGCGACGTCGAGTGCGAGGTCGACTTCACGCCGGTCGGTGTCACCGATACCGATGCGCAGCAGGCCCTGGAAGATGCACAACGGATGCTGGCCGGACCGGTTAGCATCACCGACGAATCGAAGTCCTGGGAGTTCGCTCCCGTCGATATCGCCCCGTGGATCGCGTTTCGGACCGTTCCGGCGTCCTCGGTAGTGGCGACGCAGCCTGCAAGCGTCGAAAACGAGCGCTCCGTGCTTCAGGCCTACATCTCGGCAGAGGAGGCCTCGGCCGCCGTGCTCGCCACGGTCGGCGTGGCGGGTACTCCGGCGGTCGACGCCCGGTTCCAGGTCGGCGGCGGAAGCGTGACGATCGTGCCCTCCAGGGACGGAGTGGGTATCGACGTCGAGGCGCTCGCGACCGAGATGACCCGCGTGCTGACCACCGAGGAGACACGCACCGTCCAGCTGCGCACCCGTCGTATCGAGCCGGAGCTGACCACGGAGAAGGCCGAGAAGATGGGGATCAAGGAGCGGATCGCCACCTACACGACGACGTATCTGTCGACGAACAAGCCGCGCGTGTCCAACATCCACACCCTTACCGATGCGCTCGAAGGGACTCTCGTTGCGCCCGGAGCGACCTTCTCGTTCAACGACACCATCGGACCGAGGACCGCTGCGAAGGGCTACCAGGAGGCGCCTGCGATCATCGGCGGTCGCCTCGTTCCCTCTCTCGGCGGCGGTATCTGCCAGGTCGCGACCACGATCTTCAACACCGTCTTCGAGTCGGGGCTGCCGGTCGTCGAACGGCGCAACCACTCCTTCTACATCTCGAGCTACCCGAAGGGCCGGGATGCCACCGTCTCGTGGGGTGGCGTCGACTTCAAGTTCAAGAACGACACCGACCACTGGATCTACATCGCGACCGCGTACACGAACAGCTCGGTCACGATCAGCCTCTACGGCACCGATCCGGGCTACACCGTGCGCGGGGTGACGGGTGAGTTCACCGACGTCCGGCCCTTCCCGACGCGCGAGATCAAGGACGATACCGTGGCGACAGGCACGCGGGTGGTCGAAGACGCGGGCGTGAACGGTCGTCGCATCGCGGTGAAGCGCACGGTGCTCAAGGGTGGTACCGTGGTCCGAGAGGACACCTTCACCTCAGCCTACGCTCCGAAGGAGCAGGTGGTGCGCATCGGCACGAAGGCGGGCGCATCGAGCGAGAGCACTGCGACCGCCGCGGTGCCGTAGTCGTGTTCTCGTCACTTCTGTTGGCAGACAGATGGGGGTAGGGGATGTTCCAGCCCGAGTCCGAGGCGATGCCGCGTGAGCAGCTCGAGCAGGTACAGCTCGATCGCCTGAATGCGTTGCTCGCCCGGGTCTACGACCGCGTTCCGCTCTACCGCGAGAAGTTCGACGATGCTGGAGTACGACCTCACGTCGAGACCCTCGCCGATCTCGCCGATGTGCCGTTCACGGTCAAGGATGACATGCGGGCGAACTACCCGTACGGGATGTTTGCCGCGGACAGACGGGACATCGTGCGCGTGCACGCCTCCTCCGGCACGACCGGTCAGATTACCGTCGTCGGCTACACCGAGCGCGACATCCACAACTGGGCCGATCTGATGGCTCGAACGCTGGCGTGCGCAGGTGCGAACGCGGACGATATCGTGCAGGTCGCGTACGGCTACGGACTGTTCACCGGTGGTCTCGGCGTTCACTACGGCTCGGAGCGGCTCGGATGTCTGACCATCCCGATCTCCGGCGGCAACACCCGCAGACAGGTCCAGGTGCTGTCCGACTTCGACGTGACCGTGCTGGCGTGCACGCCGTCGTACTCGCTGCTTGTGGCCGAGACCGCCGAGGAGATGGGGATCGATCCCCGCTCGTTGCCGCTCAGGATCGGGGTCTTTGGCGCAGAGCCCTGGAGCGAGAACATGCGGGTGCAGATCGAGGAGCGCCTCGGCATCCGTGCCATCGACATCTACGGCCTGTCGGAGGTCCTCGGTCCCGGGGTCGCGAGCGAGTGCGTGGAGCAGTGCGGCCTGCACGTCAACGAGGATCACTTCCTGATCGAGATCCTCGATCCGCAGACGCTGCGTCCGGTACCCGACGGTCAGCCCGGTGAGGTTGTCTTCACCACGCTGACCAAGGAGGGCATCCCCGTCATCCGGTACCGCACGCGCGACATCTCGCGCATCATCCCCGGACAGTGCGCATGCGGCCGCACGCTGCGCCGTATCGAGCGGATAACCGGACGTACCGACGACATGATCATCGTTCGGGGGGTCAACGTCTTCCCGAGCCAGATCGAGCAGGTGCTCACCGGCATCGCTGGAGTCGCGCCTCATTACCAGGTCGTTCTCGGTAAACGAGGCTCGATGGACACCGTCGAGGTACACGTCGAGGTCGCGCCTGACCTGGCGTTCGATGAGGTTCGCGAGCTCGAAGCGCTGCAACGCACGGTGCGCGGAGAGATCGCTTCGGCGCTCGCCGTCTCCATCGATGTGAAACTCGTCGAGCCCAGGTCGATCGAGCGCAGCGAGGGCAAGGCGCGCCGCGTGGTCGACCTGCGCGATACGGAAGGGGCGTGAGGCGCATGCTCGAACAGCTCTCGGTCTTTCTCGAGAACCACCCCGGTCGGCTTGCTCACCTGTGCCGGACGTTGGGCGATGCCGGTGTGAACATGCGGGCCCTCATGGTCGCCGACACGCAGGAGTTCGGGGTCGTGAGGATCATCTGCGACCGGCCTCAGGCCGGCAAGGCAGCCCTCGAGTCCGCCGGTTTCGGAGTCTCGGTGGCAGAGGTCGTCGGCGTGGAGGTGCCCGACAAGCCAGGCGGGCTCGCCGACGTACTCGAGGCTCTCGGCGAGGATGACGTCAACGTCGAGTACGCATACTGTTTCATCGAGCCGGGCATGACCGGAGCGGTCGATGTGCTGAAGGTCGACGATGGTCGCGCGAGTGAGGTTCTCGAGTCTGCCGGTTACCGCGTGTTGCGCCCCGAGGACCTCTACGTGCCAGATGATGATGGGTGAGCCGGTCACGAGTGCGTAGTCCGAAGTCATCTCTGTCGGGTCCCGGATGGGCCCGGCTCCTCCTCGCCGTAGTCCTCCTGTCCGGTGTCGTCACGCCGGCGTTCGGGGTTGTCCGACCTACCGATAGCATCGGCGATGTCACCGTTGCCGACTTGCCGGGTGAGTCCGCGGCCAAAGCACCTGACATCGGTGCGGCAGCGGGTGTCCTGATGACCTCGGATGGTCGGATCCTCTGGTCGCGGCAGGCCGATGAGGAGCGTGCCATGGCGAGCACGACCAAGATCATGACGGCTATCGTCGCGCTCGAGAACGCTGACCTCGACGACTCCATCGTCATCTCCCGACGTGCGGCGACGATAGGGGAGGCGGTCGCTCGGTTGAGGACGGGCGCGACCTATCCGCTGCGCACGCTGCTCGAAGCGATGCTGGTGAAGTCGGGCAATGATGCGTCCGTCGCGGTTGCCGAGCACATCGGCGGCAGTGTCGAGGGATTCGCCGAGATCATGAATGACAAGGCCAGACAGCTGGGGCTTGAGCACACCTCCTTCGTCAACCCGCACGGGCTCGACGCACCGGGTCACTACACGAGCGCCGCAGACCTCGGCACGCTCGCCCGCTATGCGATGGCGAACGGTGAGTTCCGGCGTATGGTCGCCCTGGAGAAGGTCGTCGTCGACGGCACCGGCGGCCCGCAGGAGCTCGAGAACAGCAACGTCCTGATCGGCACGCTCGAGGGAGCCTCCGGGGTCAAGACCGGCTGGACGAGCCGTGCGGGATACTGCCTGGTCGCCTCGGCCGAGCGCGGGGGTATCGAGCTGTTTGCAGTGGTTCTCGGCACCCGGGATGAGATGGAGCGCTTTCAGCAGGCTGGCCTGCTGCTCGAGTGGGGTTTCGTGCACTTCGGCGAGGAGAGGCTTGCCGAGACCGGCGAGGTGCTCGGGACGCTACCGGTCGCCGACTACCTGGACCGGGAGATCGAGGCGGTTGTCGGGATTCCGGCGGCGTTGCCGGTGTTCGATCTGGCAGGCGAGGTCACGAGGCGTGTGACCTTGCCCGAGAGCGTGGACGCACCGGTGGCGCGCGGTGACCGGTTGGGGACACTCTCCCTTGCGCAGGGCGGGCGGCTCATCGCGCAGGTGCCGCTGATCGCGGTTGAGGATGTCAGGAGGCCGAGTTGGCCGGAGCGTGTGTGGATCGCGCTCGTTCGCGCGTGGCGGTCGCTCTTTGGTGGATCGCCCGAGGCAGTGCCTGTCTCGTAGCAGTCTGTATCGGTGGTGACGGAGTTCGGCGAGAGGAGAGCTGGATATGAGCGAGGTGCTGGCGCGTACTCCACTCTACGAGGAGCACGTAGCCCTCGGGGGTCGCATGGTGCCGTTCGCAGGATACGAGATGCCCGTGCAGTACGAGGGCATCAAGGCCGAGCACGAAGCAGTGCGTTCCTCGGCAGGCGTCTTCGACGTGTGTCACATGAGCGAGTTCCGTGTCTTCGGGTTCGGGGCGTTCGACTACCTGCAGGCTCTGCTCACCAACGACCTGTCGCGGATCGCCGAGGTCGGCTCGGCCCAGTACACCCTGATGTGTGATGAGGACGGCGGCATCATCGACGACCTGATCGTCTATCATACCGGCGACCTCGAGTACCTCATCATCGCGAACGCCGCCAACAGGGAAACGGACCTGGAGTGGATGCGCGCCCACTGTCCCGAAGGCGTCACGGTGAGTGGTAGCACCGAGCCGGAACAACGCGCGGACTCCGGCATCGTCGAGCTGGTCGACGAGTCCGATCGTACCGGACTTATCGCCGTGCAGGGCCCTCGTGCCCTCGGGGTGATCACCGATCTGGCGGGTGAGGGTTTCGAGCCTCCACGCCGGTTCCACATCGCCGAGGCCCGTCTCGACGGGACGCCGGTCCTGCTCGCAGCCACGGGATACACGGGCGAGGATGGCGTCGAGATTCTCTGCCACGCGTCTCACGCCGCCGGCATCTGGCGGGCGCTCCTGAGTTTCGCCGAGGTGACCCCGTGCGGGCTGGGTGCCCGTGACACGCTTCGTTTGGAGATGGGCTACCACCTGTACGGCAGCGACATGGACCGCGGGGTCGACCCGATCTCGGCCGGCCTCGGCTGGGTCGTCCCGCAGAAGGGAACACCGTTCATCGGTTCCGAGGCGATCGCGAGGATCCGTGCAGCCGGACCGGCAGTGCGCCTGGTCGGGATCGTCGTCGAGGACGGTATACCGCGCCCAGACTTTCCCGTGTTGCGCGACGGCGAGGAGGTGGGTAAGGTGGCAAGCGGTACGTTCTCGCCCTCACTGGGCATCGGTATCGCAACCGCGTACCTACCCGTTTCGCTCGCCGAGCCCGGGACCGAACTCGAGGTAGTCATCCGGCGCAAGACGTCGCGTGCGCGGGTCGAGCGCCCACCGTTCGTGAAGAGCACCTCTTTGTCCTAGCACTGCCGAAAGGAGCGCACAGACGATGTATCCGAGCGATCTGAAGTACGACAAGGAGCACGAGTGGGTCCGCATGGAGGGCGATGTCGCGACCATCGGCATCTCGCACTTCGCGCAGCACCAGCTCGGAGAGGTCGTCTACGTCGACCTTCCCTCGGAAGGTGACTCGGTCAACGCAGGCGAGGCGTTCGGTGAGATCGAGTCGGTCAAGTCCGTCTCCGAGCTGTATTCACCGGCTGACGGAGAGATCATCAAGGTGAACTCGGCCCTGTCCGACGCTCCCGAGACCGTCAACGAGGATCCGTACGGCGAGGGATGGATGATCCAGATCAAGCTCGCCGACCCCGCCCAGCTTGATGGCCTCCTCTCAGCGGAGGAGTACGAGGCGTTCGTCTCCGAGGAAGCGTAAAGCCCGGATGCGGCACATACCCGTCACGTGCGAACAGCGCGAGGCCATGCTTCGCGCGGTGGGGTGCTCGGAGATGTCCGAGCTGTTCAGTGACGTGCCCGACGAAGTTCGCCTGAACCGGCCGCTTGCGATCGAGGGCGGGCTGGGGGAGATGGAGCTCGTCGCTCATCTCCGCGGGCTGGCCGATGCCAATGAGCCTGCCTCGGGACTGGTGAGCTTCGCAGGTGCCGGGTGCTACGATCACTATGTCCCCTCCATCGTTGATCACGTTCTGCGCAGACCCGAGTTCTTCACCGCTTACACGCCCTACCAGCCCGAGGTGAGCCAGGGCACACTGCAGGCGATCTACGAGTACCAATCGATGATCTGCGCCTTGACGGGCATGGAGGTGGCGAACGCGTCGATGTACGACGGCGCGACGGCGCTCACCGAGGCTGCGATGATGGCGTGCCGGGTGACCCGCCGGCAGCGCGTCGTGTGCGCAGGCACGTTGCATCCCGAGTGGCGACACACGCTTGCAACGTACGCCGCCGCCGGCAACTTCGACGTGACCTTCCTGCCTTCCACCGCTGAGGGCGGAGTGGCGATCACCGGATGGGAGGCGGAGGTGAGTTCGGCACTCGAGGGAGGAGACGTCGCAGCACTCCTGTTGAGCAGCCCGAATGTCTACGGGAACCTCGAGGATGTCTCCGCTGCGGCAAGTGTCGCTCACGATGTGGGTGCGTTGCTCGTCGTCGGGGCCAACCCGCTGCTCCTCGGCGTGCTCGAAGCGCCGGGCATCCAGGGCGCCGACATCGTGGTCGGCGAGGGACAGCCGCTCGGAAACGCGATGAGCTTCGGAGGCCCGGCCTTCGGGTTCTTCGCCTGTCGCGAGCAGCATATGCGCCATATGCCGGGCCGGCTCGTCGGCAAGACAGTCGATGTTGACGGGAACCGGGCGTTCGTCTTGACGCTCTCCACTCGTGAGCAGCACATACGTCGCGAGAAGGCGACGAGCAACATCTGCAGCAACCAGGCGCTGTGTGCGCTTGCAGCGGCGGTCTACCTGAGTGCCGTCGGTCGCGAAGGTCTGGCGGCCACCGCCAGGGCGTGTATCGAAAAGGCACACTACCTGCGGGACCGCCTGCTCGAGACGGGACGATTTGCTGCGCCGTGGGACACGCCGTTCGCGCACGAGTTCGCGCTCCGCTACGAAGGCGACGTCGCCGCCATGCACGCCGCGCTGTTCGATCGCGGGTTCGTGGCGGGGGTGCCGCTGTCCCGTCTCGACCCTATGGTGGGCGATTCGTCCGGGAACGCGGACGACCTCGTGTTGTTCGCGGTCACCGAGAAGCGAACGCGAGCCGAGATGGACGCGTTTGCCGAGGAGGTGGTCGCGCTGTGACCGAGAAGATCGCACACACTCCTCCACATGCGCCGTCGCGTGGCCCCCGGAGCCTCATCTTCGAGACCGGTGCCCCGGAGTCGCGCTGTGTGATGCCTCCCTCACCAGACGTCCCCGAAATCGATCTCGAAGAGGCTCTCGGCGGAGCGCTTCGCGCCGAGCCGCCGCTCCTGCCTCACGTCACCGAGGTGGAGATTGCGCGGCACTACTCCCATCTTGCCTCCATGAACTTCGGTGTGGACTCCGGCAGCTACCCGCTCGGCAGCTGCACGATGAAGTACAACCCGCGGGTGAACGAGGACGCCGCCCGCTACGAGGGGTTCGCCGGATTGCACCCCCACCAGCCCTTTGACTCCGTTCAGGGCGCGCTCGAACTGATGGTCGAGCTGGCCGCCGACCTGGGCGAAGTAGCGGGCCTGCCCGGTGTGACGCTCCAGCCGGCAGCCGGTGCGCACGGCGAGCTCACGGCACTGATGTGCTTCCGCGCCTACCATGTCGACAGGGGAGACGCGCGCAGCAAGGTGATCATCCCGGATTCTGCCCACGGCACCAACCCGGCCACGGTTGCGATGTGCGGCTACGAGGTGGTCACGGTACCGAGCGACGAGCACGGCGGCGTGGACATGGAGGTCCTGCGCGCCGCGCTCGACGCGGACGTCGCAGCGCTCATGCTGACCAACCCCAATACGCTCGGACTATTCGATCCCAACATCCTTGCGATCACCGATGCGGTGCATGCGGTTGGTGCGCTTGCATACTGCGATGGCGCGAACCTGAACGCCATCATGGGCATCTCGCGTCCGGGCGACATGGGCTTCGACGCGCTGCATATCAACTTGCACAAGACCTTCTCCACACCCCATGGTGGCGGTGGGCCGGGAGCTGGACCGGTCTGCGTGACCGAAGTGCTCGCCCCCTATCTCCCGGGACCGGTGCCCTACCGCCGGGATGACGGCACGTACGACCTTGGTGAGCCGGCGCGCTCCATCGGCCGCGTCCGCTCGTTCTACGGCAACTTCGGGATCCTGGTTCGTGCGTACGCCTACCTGCGCGCGCTCGGCGGTTCCGGGCTGCGCGAGGTGAGCGAGCAGGCGGTGCTGTCCGCGAACTACCTCAAGGAGCGCCTACGGGAGGCCTACGACCTTCCCTACGACCGCACGTGCATGCACGAGTTCGTGCTCTCCGGCTCGCGGCAGAAGCGCGAGAGCGGCGTGCGCACGCTCGATATCGCCAAGCGCCTGCTTGACCACGGTTTCCACCCGCCGACGGTCTACTTCCCGCTCATCGTGGAAGAGGCGCTCATGATCGAGCCCACGGAGACGGAGTCCCTCGAGGAACTCGACCGGTTCGCCGACGCGATGCTTGCCATAGCGAAGGAAGCCGCGGCAGACCCCGATCTCGTGAAAAGCGCGCCCTACACTACGCCCGTTCGCAGGCTCGATGAGGCGGGTGCCGCCCGCAAGCCCGACCTCCGCTATCGCCCGGAGGAGTGAGCCCGGTGGGTGGTGCCTGGCGTCTTATCGTCGAAGAGTCCCCGCGCACGGGTTCGTGGAATATGGCGGTCGACCGCGCGCTGCAGCTCGCCCGTGCTGACGGGTCGGTCTCGCCCACGGTGCGCATCTACTCGTGGATCCGTCCGACTGTCTCGCTCGGCAGGTTCCAAGACGCCGCCGGTGTCGACCTGGACTTCTGTGCCGGGCACGGAGTGGACGTCGTCAGGCGCGCGACCGGAGGCAGGGGAGTGCTACACGACGATGAGGTCACGTACTCGCTGGTGGCTTCGGTCGACGACGGGGTGCCGCGAGGAGTCGCGGCATCCTACCGGCACCTGTGTGCCGGACTTGCCGAGGCGTACCGCCTGCTCGGCGTTCCGGCCGAGTTGACCAGGCGCACGCGCGGAGACGGAGCGTCGGCGGCGTGCTACCTGCACGCGACCCCGGCGGATCTCTCGGTCGGAGCACGTAAGCTGTCCGGCAGCGCGCAGGTCTGGGAGGGCACGACGGTCCTGCAACACGGATCGTTCACGATCACCCGCGACCTTGCCGCCGAATCGGCCATCTTCCGACTGGATGACCAGGCGCGGCATTCGATGGCTGACACCACCTCGACCCTCGCCGACCAGCTCGGCAACGCGCCGGAGCGTCAGACGGTGAGTGCTGCGATCGTCGAGGGCTTCGAGAGGGGCCTCGGTATCACGCTTGTCCAGGGAGAGCTGACCGCGGAGGAAACGGAGTGCGCGCGCAATCTCGAGACCGCAGTGCTCGAGCGGGGTATCGAGGGTTTGGAACGTGTACGAAGTACCTCGGGTTGCAGTGAAGGTTGAGGCACGGACCCGTCGTACGTCTGATACAATCGGAGCGTTGTATGGCGCGCCCGTGCGGTGCCGACCGAAGGGGGCCCGGATCGTGGGCGACAGCAGGTACGATGATGTGCTGATCGATCTCGAAGGCAAGAGCAACGACGAGCTACGCGCCGTCCTCAACGAGCTCTACGAGGAGGAGCAGAAGATCTCCTACCGGCGCAGGGTCCTTCACGGCAAGATCGACATCTTGAGAGCCGAGCTTGTGAGCCGACTGAAAGGTCAGCGTGAGGGCGGTGGCGACGTGATCTCCGGCGGGGACGTCGAGCGGCTTATCGAGATCCTCGCCAGCGACCTGCGTGGCGTCTCGAATATCGACGTGGCCGAGTCGCTCGGCGACGAGGACGAGGAAGCTTAGGACCCGGCCAAACACGGTCGGGCTGAAGGAGGACCTGTGCCTACGCTCGCAGAGAAGCTGCAACGATTCATGGACGAACTCGCGACTGACGCGGTCGAAGAGCGCGTGGTCGAGTACGTTATCCGGGAAGTCCAGAACGGTCGCAAGTTGAGTGAGGCGCTGAAGGACCCCTACGTCAAGAATCGCCTGAGCGAGGAGAAGCTCGCGAAGGTGCTCGAGGCCCCGGAGGTCGTCAGCGCGCTCGAGGCCCAGATCACGGCGTCCTTCAAGAAACAGGAGTTCGGCTTCTCGGAGTGACATGCGGCGCAACCGGAGCGGCGACAGGGAGCGTGCTATGACGACATGCCCGGTGTGCGGAGAGCACCTCGAAGATCCTCGTCCTGCCGAGTGCCCCACGTGCGGCGCGCGTCTCGAAGGCCCTACCGAGGCGTTCTCACCGGTAGGATCCGAGGTGGATCGCGTCAAAGAACCGCCGGTCACCGACGCGTCGACCGGGCCCGTCCTTGTGGTCCGCAAGGGCCCTGAGGTCGGCGAACGTTTCTTCATCGATCGCCCGACCCTCGCGATCGGCCGCGGCCCGGAGTGTGATATCTTCCTTAACGACTTCACGGTCTCCAGAAGCCACGCGGTTCTCGCGATAGCTGGTGATGAGGTCTCCGTGAGTGACGCGGGCTCCCTCAATGGCACCTACGTCAACGGTGTGCGGGTCGACAAGGCGCAACTCTCAGACGGCGACATCCTGCAGATCGGCAAGTTCCAGATGGTCTTCATGAACCGCGGAGGAGCGTGAGCCCGATGGCGACACGTGACTACATGACGATCGGCGAGGTCGTCGAGACGCTTCAGCCGGCATACCCGGACCTCTCCATATCGAAGATCCGTTTCCTCGAGGAGGAGGGCCTGATCTCGCCCGAACGCACCTCGGGCGGATACCGGAAGTTCTCGCAGCACGACCTCAACCGCGTCGACATGATCCTGCGCCTGCAGAAGGAACACTTTCTCCCGCTCGCGGTCATCCGGGAGAAACTCGCGGATTTCGACAAGGGCAAGGTCCCGCCCGAGCTCACTGGCCCGGGGCCGACCGGGACCGAACCGGTCGCGCTGCCGTTCGAGGAGGCTGAGCCAGTCACCCTCGAAGACGTCCCCGCCGCACTCGGCCTGCCCGCGTCGTTCGTGCGGGAACTCGCGGAGTTCGCGCTCGTCGAGATCGCCATCGGCGAGCACGGCGAGGAGATCAGCCCGGCCGACGTGCGTATCGCCCACGCCGCCTGGGACCTGAGGCGCTTCGGGATCGAGCCGCGTCATCTGCGCATGTACGAGACGTTCGCCGAGCGTGAGGCCGCCTTCTTCGGCCAGGCGCTGATGCCGGCCTTCCGCCACCGCACCCCTGAGACCCGACAGAAGCTTGTGGAGACCCTCGGCGAGCTGACCGGTCTGACCGGCGACCTGAAGAGCCACCTTCTGAGGCGGGCACTCGGGCGGGTGTTCGAGGACGTCGTGTAGGGAGTATGGCAGAGCACAGCACACACGACCGCGCCGCCGGACCTTCGGGCCCGGATCGCGAGACCATCGAGTTCGCGCACCCCAGCGAGCGGGTGGCCGCGGAGATTCTCGACTTCTACCGCATCCGCTGGGAGTACGAACCGACCACGTTTCCCATCGAGTGGGACGGGGAGGGGAGGGTCATCGCGTCGTTCACGCCAGACTTTTTCCTGCCTGACTTCGACCTCTACATCGAGCTCACCACCATGAGCCAGAAGTTGGTGACGAAGAAGAACCGCAAGGTCAGGCGGCTGAAGGAGCTCTATCCCGAGGTGAACGTGAAGATCTTCTACCAGAAGGACTTCCGGATGCTGCTCGCCAAGTACGGAGTTGGCGTGTCGGAGCAGCCGCTGTCCCGCGGCGGCGGGCTCGCGCCGGGCGCCACCTCGCCTGAGGACGAGCGGTGACGCGGCACTACGCTGGCGAGGAGATCGTCGACCACATCATCATCCCCGAGCAGGCCATCGACGAACGTGTTGCCGAGATCGGCGGGTCGATCACTCGTGAACACGAAGGACATGCGCTTCGTCTCATCACGGTGCTCAGGGGAGGACTCTTCTTCCTGTGCGACCTGTGCCGCCAGATCGATCTGCCGCTCACCCTCGACTTCATGGCGATCTCGTCGTTTGCCGGTGGCAGCGGGGGTGCTGTCCGGATCACCAAGGACCTCGACGATCCGATCGAGGGTGAGCGGGTCATCGTGGTCGAGGACATCATCGACACAGGATTGACCCTGAACTACATCCTGTCCGTCCTGAGACAGCGGCGGCCTGCATCACTCGAGGTGTGCACCCTGCTCGACAAGGATGTGCGGCGGATCGTCGATCTCCCGATCGCCTACCGCGGATTCTCGGTGCCCGATCGCTTCCTCGTCGGATACGGGCTCGATCTCGATGCACGTCTGAGGAACCTGCCCTACGTCGCCACCGTTCACGAGGATGCGGCGTTACCTGCCGGTCCGCTGGTCGTGCCGGACGCGTAGTCGTATCCTGTCCACGGACACCCCCAAGCATGGAGGCACGATGAACCTGGAAAGCTACATCCGCGACATCCCGGACTTCCCCAAAGAGGGGATCGTCTTCAAGGACATCACCCCGCTGCTCGCGAGTCCCAATGGTTTCAGGCAGGCGATCGACACCATCGCTGAAGCGTTTGCGGAGGATGGCGTTACCAAGGTGCTCGGTGCCGAGGCGAGGGGATTCATCTTCGGCGGTGCGCTCGCGTACCGGTTGGGTGCTGGCTTCATCCCCGCACGCAAACCCGGCAAGCTACCGTGGGAGACCACCAAGGCCGAGTACGCGCTGGAGTATGGCACGGACATACTGGAGATGCACCTGGATGCGATCGGCGACGACGATGTCGTCCTCATCGTCGACGATGTGCTGGCGACCGGCGGCACGGCGGCCGCCAAGGCCCAGCTCGCGGCGAGCACCGGTGCGACGGTGGCGGGACTCGCCTTCCTCATCGAACTCGACTTCCTCGGCGGTCGACAGAAACTGGGCGGAGCGAAGATCGTCTCGCTGATCCACGTCACGTAGCGCCGGCACTGCCTGAACCTACTCGGCGATCGCCTCGACGAACTCCACCTCGACGGTCGCGAGCCCCGAGAACCCGAGGGCCCGTGCCGCCGCTCGCGAGAGATCCAGATCGCGGCCAGCGATGAACGGGCCGCGGTCCGTCACGACGACGATGATCCGTCGGTCGCCGCGCGTGAGTGCGAGGCGCGTGCCGAAGGGAAGGGTCCGCGACGCGCATGTGAAGTCGTTCTGGTTGTAGACCTGCCCGCACGCGCTCAGGCGTCCATGGAATTCGTTGCCGTACCAGGAACAGTATGCTGAGGTGCTTCGCCCGAGCGTGCGGTAGCGGCGGGGATGGTGCTCGGAGGCGAGGTACGTGACCCCCTCGTAGGGTCCGACCACCGCAGGCACGAACCGAACGACGTCGTCGAGCGGAACCGAACTCTCGCGCCACTCCTTGCGCGTCCGCGCGATCGCCGCTCGCCTCGCTTCGAGCTTGCGAAGCGCCTCCTCGGTCAGGCGCTCGACGAGGGTGCGCTGCTCTGCAAGCGCCGCGTCGAGCCCGTCCAGGGTGATACGCTGGAGCTGGCGTAACGCCACGTCCTGGGCCTTCAGGTCGTCGAGGTAGGCAGCCTGGAACTGGGCTTCGGCGGCAGCGACGTTCGCGTCGAGGTACGCGCGTCGGTCGCGCTGGGCGATGCGGGCCAGCATGAAGATGCGAGAGTAGAAGTCCGCCATGTTCTGCGAGCTCAGCAGGACACTGACGGGGTCGGCAACCCGCGACTTGTACATGCTGACCATGCGCGTGCGGTACGCCTCCTGGGCAGCGAGGAGTGCACGCCGAGCCTCGTTGACCTCCTCTTGCTGGGCGATGATGCGCAGATTCGTGACCGCGATGCGCTCCTCGATGGCGATTCGCTCGGCGCGCTGGTCCTCGATCGTCTGCTCGAGCTCGAGGACGCGGTCGGTGGCCCGTTGGAGTTCAGGTCCGGGCGTGATCGATGATTCCGCCGGCGGCGTCGCGATCGCGAGGGGCGAGGCTGCGCACATCCCGAGCAGACACGCGCCGAGAAGCGCTGCGAATGCTCTCGTCCGCGTCATGACCGGTCCTCCCGTGCGGCAGCGTCGGCGGACGCCGGTACGCTGGTGAAACATGGTATCATGTAGGAGATGTCGGCTCGTGCCGCGGACTTCTGAAGTCGCGGCGTGACCTCGGTCGCAGAACAGACGCAGCAGGAGGTCCCGTGCTCAGAGCGTCCTCCACAAGGGCCATCGGAGCCATTCTTACCGGCGTTCTTGCGTTCGCGCTGCTTGCGGGCGCAGTGCAGCCGGTGTTCGCAACCCCCTCAACGCCTGAGATCGAGGCAAAGCGCCAGGAGGTCGACGCCGCGCGCAGCCAACTCGAAGACCTTGCCGACGAGGCCGAACTCAGGCGCGAGGAACTCCTGGCAGCCACCGAGGCACTCGAGAGCGTGCGTGCTGACATCGCCGATACGCGCGATCAGCTCGCGGCCGCGCGCGCCGAGCAGCGTGCAGCGGAGAACGCGCTCGCCGAACGAGCTGCGGGCATCTACCGCTCGGGTAGCGTTCAGATGCTCGAGGTCCTGATGGGAACGACGTCGTTCGGCGACTTCCTTACTCGCATGGAGTGGCTGAGGCGGGTCAACCGCAACGACGCGGTGCTCGTGCTCAGCGTCAAGGACGCGGTTGCGGCCGTGCACTCGGCCGAGCGAAGGCTCGAGCGTCGGGAAACCGAGCTAGGCACCCTCAAACGCCAGGCGGAGGTCAAGTCTCGTGAGGTGGACGAGGCGGTTGCCCGACAGGAGCGCTACGTTTCCACCCTCGATCGCGAGATCGCCAACCTCGTGGCGGCCGAGGAAGAGCGCCTTCGGAAGGAAGCCGAGAAGCGGGCGCGCAAGGCGGCCGAGGAGGCGGCACGAAGAGCGGCTGCTGAGCAGGCCGCACGTGAGGCGCAGGCACGCTCGAACCCATCTCCAGGCGTACCGCCTGCACCAGGTATCGTTGCCCAACCCAATGCGAGGGCCTTCGATCCGGCGAGACTGGGACCCGGCCGTCCGGATGCAGTGGTTGCGGGCATGAACTATCTCGGCGTGCCCTACGTGTGGGGCGGGTCGACACCGCAGGGCTTCGATTGTTCCGGACTGACCTGGTACGTGTACCGAGAGTTAGGGATCTCGATCCCCCGGAACAGCCGCACACAGTTCACCGTCGGCGGATACATTCCGCCCGACAGGTTCGACCTGCTCCTACCGGGCGACCTGGTGTTCTTCGGGTATGACGGCAATCCGGACCGCATTCATCACGTTGGAATATACGTCGGCGGTGGGGACTACCTGCACGCGCCGAGCACCGGCCGCCCGGTACAGGTCGAGTCGCTCACTTCACGCATCGATCGGCGTGGCGACTTCGTCGGTGCCACCAGGCCGTAGCGCTCCGCGACGGCAAGAGCGTTCGGCCGTTAATCCGCTGCTCTGTGGTATTATCCGACGCATCTCCGAACGCCCGGCGCACCCCTTGTCTCCCGGAAGGAGTCTCGTGTCTTCGACGCTTCTCTCAGGCAACGAAGCGGTTGCGCGTGGCGCATGGGAAGCGGGTGCCTCCGTCGGTATCGGCTACCCGGGCACGCCGTCGACCCAGGCACTCGAGGTCTTCGCCCGCATGGAAGGCGTGTATGCGGAGTGGGCGCCGAATGAGAAGGTGGCGCTGGAAGTCGCCGCGGGTGCATCGATGGGCGGTGCGCGTGCCTTCGTCACGATGAAGCACGTCGGCATGAACGTGGCAGCCGACCCGCTCTTCACCCTTGCGTACACGGGGGTGGGAGCCGGCCTCGTCGTCTTCGTCGCCGACGATCCCGGGATGCACTCCTCGCAGAACGAACAGGACTCCCGCAACTGGGGTCCGTTTGCACGGGTGCCCGTCCTCGAGCCGGCAGACAGCTCCGAGGCGCGTGAGTTCACCCGGGCGGCGTTCGAGATGTCTGAACACTTCGACATCCCCGTTATAGTCCGGTCGACAACCCGGCTTTCGCACTCGAAGGGTGTCGTCGAAGTCACGCGCGACCGGATCTCGACGGAGCCGCGCGAGTATCTCAAAGACATCGGTAAGTGGGTGATGATGCCTGCGATGGCCCGCGCTCGCAGGCGATCGCTCGATGAGCGGCTCCGGCAGATGAGCGAGTTCGTCGAGGATTCCCAGCTCAACCGTATTGAGATGCGTGACTCGACCCTCGGGATCGTGACGTCGGGCGTGTGCTACCAGTACGTGCGTGAGGCGCTTCCGGATGCATCCGTGTTCAAACTGGGCATCTCCTTCCCACTGCCCGAGGAGGCACTGGCCGCCTTCGCCGCACAAGTCGACCGGCTCGTGGTCGTGGAGGAAGCAGATGCCTACCTGGCCTCGCATCTGCGGTCGCTCGGCCTGGATCCGGAGCCCGTGGGGCTGCAGCCCGTGGGGCTGCCCGCGGCCGGGGAGCTCTCGCCGGGCATCATCGCGCGCGCTCTCGGGGCCGAGGCGCCCGCCACGCGAGACAGCGTTTCCGGCCTCCCGCCTCGTCCCCCGCTGATGTGCCCGGGCTGTCCCCATCGCGGTGCCTACAACGCGCTTCGCAAGGTCAAGGCGATCGTCACCGGTGACATCGGCTGTTACACCCTCGGAGCGCTGGCGCCGCTTGCCTCGATGGACTCGTGCGTCTGCATGGGTGCGAGCGTCGGCATGGCGCACGGAATGCGGCTGGCAGGGCAGGGGAGTGATCGGCCGGTGGCGGCGGTCATCGGAGACTCCACCTTCGCGCACTCAGGAGTGACCGGGCTTATCGATCTGGCCTACAACGGTAGCGATGCACTGGTGTGCATACTCGATAACCGCATAACCGCCATGACCGGGCACCAGCAGAACCCGGTGAGCGGGATGACACTGCAGGGGCGTCCGACGACCGAGATCGACCTGGAGGCGCTCTGCAGGTCCGTCGGCGTGAGGCGAGTCAGAACGGTCGATCCGCACGACCTGGCCGCCGCCGAGCAGGCGGTTCGCGAGGAGGTGGCCGCGGACGAGCTCAGCGTGATCATCTTCCGGGCACCGTGCGCCCTGCTCATCAAGGAGAAAGAGCAACCCTACGCCGTTGACGAGGAGTCGTGTACCGCGTGCGGGCTGTGCATCCGGCTCGGCTGCCCGGCGATCAGCACGGGCGAGGACGGCAAGGCGCGGATCGACGCCATGATCTGCGTCGGATGCGGCGATTGCGTGCAGGTCTGCAGGTTCTCGGCGATCGAGCTCACCGGCCCTGCGTGCGACATCGGAGGCGTGTGATGACCCTTCCGACGGTCACCGTGATGCTTGCGGGCGTCGGCGGTCAGGGTACGATCCTTGCGGCTGATGTGCTGGCCAAGACTGCCGTGGCGGCGGGCCTGGACGTGAAGCTTTCCGAGGTGCACGGGATGGCCCAGCGGGGGGGCTCGGTCGATACGGTGGTACGCTTCGGCCACTCCGTGGCATCGCCGATCACCGATCATGGCTGCGCCGATCATCTGGTCGCGTTCGAGATGATCGAGGCGGCCCGTCAGCTGCCCTTCGTGAAGCCGGGCGGCCGCCTGCTCGTCAACTCCCGGACCATCGACCCGCTGCCGGTGCTCATCGGCGACCTTGCACCTCCGACCGGCGTCGAAGAGGCGCTCGTGGCCGAAGGTGCGATCTTCATCGACGCCGAGGAGCTCGCGTGCGAGGCGGGTAGTCCGAAGTCCGCGAACATCGTGCTTCTGGGGGCCCTCTCGACCGGTCTCGAATTCCCGCTCGATCTCTGGATGGAGGTCATCGGCGGTCGTGTGCCACCGGCTACGGTGGAGTTCAACCTGCGCGCCTTCGAGCTTGGCAGGCGTGCCTGCGGAGAGGGAGGAGCGTGTCTCGTATGAAGGTGCGCCAGCTTTCGGTCTTCATCGCCAACGAAGCCGGCAGGGTGAGCGAGGTCACCGAACTGCTCGGCTCGGCAGACGTGAACATCCGGGGATTCGCGGTCTCCGACACCGCCGAGTACGGGATCCTCCGGCTGATCGTCGACAAGCCCGACGTTGCGAAGGACACGCTCAAACACGGCGGGTTCACGGTCAAGGAGAGCGATGTCATCTGCATCAACCTGCCGGACAAGCCTGGCGGGCTTGCATCGGTGCTGAAGATCGTTGCGGATGCGGGGGTGAACATCGAGTACGTGTACTCGCTCATAGCGACGTACGTCGTAATCAACGTAGGCGATGCTGACCGTGCGCTCCGCCTGCTCGAGGGCCAACCCGTGCAGCTCGTGTCTCAGAAGGAGATTGCGAGCATCCGATGCACGGAGGAAATAGGAGGTAGGGAGTCATGACAACGACGAGATGGCACTTCGCGTCGGTCGTGACGCTGGTTGCGGCGATGGCCGTCGTGTCGCTCTCGGCATGTGGTGCCGAGGACGGCCCGGGAGACGACGGTGCAGCACCAGCGGAACCCTACCGCATCGGGGCGGTACTGTCGCTCAGCGGCACGTATGCGGGATTGGGTGAGCCGGAGAAGAACACCATCGAGATGGAGGTCGAGCGGATCAACGAAGCGGGCGGGGTGAACGGCAGACCCATCGAGGTCATCATCGTGGACGACGCGACCGACGCCGAGACCGCGGTGGCGGTCACGACCCGCCTGATCGAGCAGGACGAGGTCATCGCGCTGATCGGTGCCACCGGGACCGGAGCGACGATGGCGATGCGTCAGGAGGTCGACCGGGCGGGTATCCCGCAGGTCTCGATCGCCGGGGGCACCGTGATCACGGCGGACTTCCACCCGCTCGTGTTCCAGACCGCCTGGTCCAACAGCCTCGTCGTGCCCTTCACGCTTCGGTATCTCGAGGGCAAGGGCGTGAGCAAGGTCGCGATCATCGCCGATTCGGGCGGCTTCGGTGCAGACGGTGCAGCCGTCATCAAGGATGTCATCGGCACCACCTCGCTTGAGCTGGTCGCCGAGGAGGCATTCAACCCCGGTGATGCGGACATGACGGGCCAGCTCACCAAGATCAAGTCGTCGGGTGCGGAGGCGGTCCTCATGTGGAACGCCGGGCGCGAGGCTGCCACGGTGGCCAAGAACATGGCCGCCCTCGACATCGGGATCCCTCTCATCGGAAGCCACGGTAACGCGCGCGTCGAGTTCATCGACGGTGCGGGGGACGCCGCGGAGGACTTCGTCTTTGCGGCGGGCAAAGTTCTCGTGCCGGAGGCCTATGCGCCCGGTTCGGACGAGCAGGTCGTCGCCACCGACTTCATCGAGCGCTACACGGAGCGCTACGGCGTGGCGCCGGACACCTTCGCCGGCCATGCCTACGATGGGTTGTACCTCGTCGTCGAGGCGATGAAGCGTCTGCCCGAGGAGTTCACCGCAGAGGAACTGCGAGATGAGATCGAGAGCACGAATGGGTTCGTCGGCATCGGCGGGGTGTTCACCTTCTCGCCGACCGACCACAACGGTCTGAGCGACGACGACCTGGTGATGTACCGGGTGTCCGGTGGAGTCTGGACGCTTGAGAAGTAGACAAAGACACGCTGCACTGATGCGGGGGGTGTGAGGCATGAGACGGGTCATGCTCGGCGTACTTCTGACAGGAGCCCTGTTCGCCATGTCGCTCGGAGGATGCGCTGGCGAACCTGATGAAGGCGGCGAGGCGGCCGGCGATACCTACCGCATCGGCGCGGTGCTCTCTCTCTCCGGGCCCCAGGCGGGGCTCGGAGAGCCCGAGCGCCGTGCCATCGAGATGGAAGTCGAGCGCATCAACGAGAAGGGTGGCGTCCACGGGCGCCCTGTCGAGGTGCTGTTCGAGGACGATGCAACCGACGAGGCGAAGGCCGTGACGGCGGCAAGCCGCCTGATCGAGCAAGAGGGCGTGATCGCGCTGATCGCCGCGTCGGGCACCGGCCAGACCATGGCCGTGCGCCAGGAGGTGGAGCGCGCCGGGATACCGCAGATGTCGCTTGCCGGCGGTTCGGTGGTGACCGCGCAGTTCAGCGAGTGGGTCTTCCAGACCCCGTGGCCCAACCGGATCGTCGTGCCGTTCACGCTGGGCTATCTGCGCGACAGTGGCGTGACGCGGCTCGGCCTGCTCATCGACTCCGGCGCGTACGGTAAGGACGGCTACGACGTGATCATGGCTGAGGTCGACCGCTTCGGCATCGAGATCGTTGCCGACGAGCAGTTCAACCGCGGCGACACGGACATGACGCCGCAGATCACCAAGATCAGGGCCGCCGGTCCCGACGCGCTGCTCATGTGGGCCGCGGGTGCGGAGGCCGCGACGGTGCTGAAGAACAACGCTGCGCTCGGCGGAGACTCGCCGCTGTCGGTGTACGGCGGACCGGGCAACGGGCGCATCGAACTCATCCAGGGAGCAGGGGACGCAGCGGAGGGCTTCACCTTCTCGGCAGGTAAGATCCTCGTGCCTGAAGCCTATGGCGTGGGCAGTGACGAGTACGAGGTGACCACGAGCTTCATCGACAGGTTCACCGAGCGGTTCGGTGTCGGTCCGGACATCTTCGCCGGTCATGCATACGACGGGATTTACCTGATCGTCGATGCGATGAAGCGGCTACCCGAAGGGTTCACACCCGAGGATCTGCGCGATGAGATCGAGAGGACGGACGGGTTCATCGGCGCCGGCGGGACGTTCACCTTCGGCCCGACGGACCACAACGGCCTCTCGGAGGACGACCTGACGATGTACCGCATCGAGAATGGCGAGTGGGTACTCGTCGGACAGGCCCGGTAGGCACGTGGGAGGTACCGAACTCCTGCAGTTCGTTCTGGCGGGCCTGAAGAACGGCTCGATATACGCGCTCGTCGCACTCGGTTTCACGCTCATCTACGCGGCAACCGGTGTCATCAACTTCGCCCAGGGCGAGTTCTACATGCTGGGCGGGATGCTCTCGGTGTGGGCATACGCGGACCTCGGCCTACCCCTGCCGCTTGCCGGACTCGTCGGGGTCGCGGCCACTGCGGCGGTCGGAGGCGTGTTCGAACTCGGCGCCATACGGCAGCGCAAGGACGGCGATCCGCTCGCGCTCATCGTCATCACGGTCGGCGGATCGATGGTGCTCTCATCGATGGCCCGCCACCTCTTCGGTCCGAACGAGCGCCCGCTCCCGCTCTTCTCGGGGGGCGGCAGTGTCTCGGTGTTCGGCGCGGTGCTCGAGGTGCAGACGATCTGGATCCTGGGCCTGACCGCACTGGCGGTCGTAGGGTTGTGGTACCTGTACAACCGCACCGGTCTCGGTCGGGCGATGAGGGCGTGCGCGGTCAACCGCGACGCGGCGAGGATCGTCGGAATAGACACCCGTCTCATGGTGACGGTGAGCTTTCTGCTGGCGGCGGCGCTCGGCGCGCTCGCCGGCCTGGCCGTCACCCCACTCACCCAGACCGCGTTCGATGTCGGGCCCACGGTGGGCATCAAGGGGTTCGCGGCAGCCATCCTCGGCGGACTCGGGAACCCGATCGCAGCGGTGGTCGGCGGTCTCGTGCTCGGCATGCTCGAGAGCGTCTCCATCGCATTCATCTCGTCGACCTACAAAGACGCGATCGCGCTTATCGTGCTGCTGGCGGTCCTCTTCATGCGCCCCCAGGGCATCCTGGGCCGGTCGAGCCGGGAGAAGGTCTAGGCCGATGGGGGAGCGCACGATCGACATCCGGACCGTCGCTGTCCTGGCACTCGTGGGGGCCCTCGTGTTCGCGGTCCCGCTGCTGACCGCCGACCGGTACCTGCTCAAGGTCCTGACCTTCGTCGGGATCAACGTCATCATCATCACAGGGATGGCACTGCTCTTCGGGTATGCGGGGCAGGTCTCGCTCGGCCACGCCGCATTCTACGGCATCGGAGCCTACACCTCTGCCTATGTCGTGACCTCCCTCGGGTGGCCCTGGCTTGGGGGCGTGGCCCTGGCTGTGGCGGTGACCTCGGTGGGCGGACTGCTGCTCGCGCTGCCGAGCCTGCGGCTTAAGGGGCACTACCTGGCGATGGCCACGCTCGGATTCGGCGAGATCATGCGGGTGGTATTCGTCGAGGCGCGCGGTATCACGGGAGGCCCTGACGGATTCTCGGGCATCCCGTTCGCGTCGGTGGGCGGGCTTGCCATCGACTCCGCTGGCGCCAACTACTGGCTTATCTGGGGTGTCGCGGCGGCGATGCTCGCGCTTGCGGCCAATCTCGTCCGCTCGCGCGCGGGCCGCGCGATGCGTGCCCTGCACGGCTCCGAGCTCGGCGCGCTCGCCTGCGGTATCGATCTGACCGGCCTGAAGGTCCGCGTGTTCGTGATTTCGGCGGCGCTCGCCGGGCTCGCCGGCGCGCTCTACGCGCACGTGGTCGGCTTCATCTCGCCGTCGACGTTCTCTCTGCACGCGTCCGTGGTGCTCGTGGCGATGGCGGTGCTCGGGGGGACACGGTCGCTCGCGGGCCCGGTGCTCGCCGCCGCGCTACTCACGCTCATCCCCTTCGCCGATGCCGTCATCCCGGGTCTCTCGCGCTCCGCGCTCGAGACGATCCAGGAGTGGCAGGAGGACATCTACGGGCTGACGATCATCGCCGTGCTCCTCTTCGTGCCCGGCGGAGTGGCCGGTGCGCTTCGCCGCCTCTCCCGTGTGGGAAGGCGGTGGGGATGAGCCTGCTCGAGGTGCGTTCGGTGAGCAAACAGTTCGGCGGGCTGACCGCTGTCGACGACGTGTCCTTCGACGTGTTCGAGGGAGCGATCAAGGCGGTCATCGGCCCGAACGGTGCCGGGAAGACCACGCTCTTCAACATCCTCACCGCGTTCGATCGGCCCGATGAGGGCAGGGTGAGCTTCGACGGGACCGACATCGTCGGGCAGCCGCCGCAGCGCATCGTTCGCGCGGGTATCGCTCGCACGTTCCAGAACACGCAGCTCTTCGAGGAGATGAGCACGCACGAGAACGTCATGGCGGGCGCGCACGCGGTGACCCGGGCGGGGTTTTTCGGCGCCGCGCTGCGGCTGCCGTGGACGGTGCGCGAGGAGCGTGAGGTGGCCGAGGAAGCGAGGCGCCTCCTGCGACTGGTCGGTCTCGAGGAGTGGGCCGACACGCCCGCAGCCGACCTACCGCACGGGTTGCGGCGGCTCCTCGAGATCGCCCGGGCGCTCGCCACCAGACCCCGGCTCCTCCTGCTCGACGAGCCCGCCGCAGGGCTCAACACCGCTGAAACGGCCTCGCTTGCCGACGCCCTCTACCGGATCCGCGACCGGGGGACGACGATCCTCATCGTCGAGCACGACATGGGGCTCGTCATGGAGGTCTCCGATGAGATCGTGGTGCTCGACCGGGGCGCCAAGATCGCCGAGGGCCCGCCCCGGCTCATCCAGAAGGATCCCGCCGTGATCGCGGCCTACCTCGGAGAGGAGGACCTCGATGAGCTCTGAGCCGAGGACCGTGCTCTCCGTCGAGGGTCTGCACGCGGGCTACGGACACGTCGCGGTGGTGCGCGGCATCGACATGCGGGTCGCCGAGGGCGAGCTCGTGACGCTCATCGGCGCGAACGGCGCGGGCAAGTCGACGCTGCTCAAGGCGCTCGTGGGGTTGGTCCCGCCGAGCGCGGGTACCGTCCGCTTCCTGGGAGAGGACATCACGCGCATGCGGCCGGAGCGCGCGGTGCGGGCGGGGCTCGCGCTGGTGCCCGAGGGGCGGATGCTCTTCGGGCCGATGAGCGTCGAGGAGAACCTCGAACTCGGCGCGCAGGTCACCGATCGCACGCAGACCGTCGGGTCGCTCGAGAGGGTGTTCGACCTGTTCCCGGTCCTCGCGGAGCGGCGCTCGCAGACCGCAGCCACGCTTTCCGGAGGGGAGCAGCAGATGCTCGCCGTGGCGCGGGCGCTGATGGCACGGCCGCGCCTTCTCCTGCTCGACGAACCGTCGCTGGGACTCGCGCCCAAGGTCATCAAGGAGATCTTCGGCGCGCTCCGGAAGTTGAAGGACGAAGGGCTCACCATCCTGCTCGTCGAGCAGGATGCACGGCTGGCCCTCAAACACTCTGACCGCGGATACGTGATGCGGACCGGCTCTATCGCTCTCGCGGGCGATGCGGCCGACCTGCTCGAAGACGACGACGTCAGGCTCATCTACCTGGGTGCCTGGCGCGGGGAAGGGGAGAGCTCGTGATCTGGAATCCCGAGTACGAGACCATGGCACGCGCGGATCTGGAAGAGCTCCAGCTCAGGCGGTTGCAGACCACTGTCGCGTGGGTGTACGAGCGGGTGCCGTACTACCGGACCGCACTGGACGAGCGCGGGGTGAAGCCCCGTGACATACGGTCGCTCGCCGACGTCGCGCAGCTGCCCTTCACCGACAAGACGGCGCTGAGGGACACCTACCCCTTCGGGCTCTTCGCCGTGCCGCTCGACCAGGTGGTACGCATCCACTCGTCTTCCGGTACGACGGGCAAGCCGATCGTGGTCGGGTACACGAAGGGCGACATCGCCACCTGGACCGAGCTGACTGCGCGTGTGGCCTCGGCCGCGGGCGTGCGCAGCACCGATCTCGCGCAGATGGCCTTCGGCTACGGGATGTTCACCGGCGGGTTCGGCATGCACTACGGCCTGGAGCGCATCGGCGCGACGGTCATCCCCGCAAGCGCGGGCAACACCGAGCGCCACCTCATGATGATGCAGGACTTCGGCACGACCGTGCTCATCTCCACACCCTCCTACGCGCTCTACCTCGCCGAGGTGGGGCAGAAGCTCGGCATTGACTTCCAGACAATGCCACTTCGACTCGGTCTCTTCGGCGCCGAGCCGTGCAGCGATGCCGCCCGCCGCGAGATCGAGGCGAACCTCTTCATCAGGGCGACGGACAACTACGGACTGTCCGAGGTGATGGGGCCGGGAGTCTCGGGGGAGTGCGAGTGTGACTGCGGTCTGCACATCAACGAGGACCACTTCTTCGTGGAGATCGTCGACCCGGTCACGGGAGAGCCGCGAGGCGAGGGCGAGGAGGGCGAGCTCGTCATCACGCCGCTCACCAAAGAGGCGTTCCCGGTGCTGCGCTACCGCACGCACGACCTCACGGTCCTCGACCGTACGCCCTGCGAGTGCGGGCGCACGCTCGTCCGCATGAACAAGGTGCGCCAGCGGACCGACGACATGCTCATCATCCGCGGCGTCAACGTTTTTCCGAGCCAGATCGAGGACGTGCTGTTCAAGATCGAGGACGTCCGGCCGCACTACCTGATCGTCGTGGACCGCAAGCACGGACTGGACGACATCGAGCTGCGTCTCGAAGTCGCCGAAGAGGTGTTTTCCGATATCATGGCTGACATGGTCGCGTTCACGAAGAACGTGTCCGAGCGTCTGCACTCGGTGCTGGGTCTCAACGTGAAGGTGACGCTTGTCGAACCCGGGACCATCGAGCGCACCGCCGGCAAGGCACGGCACGTGCTGGACCTGCGTGACCAAGGCTGCTAGTGGGAAGACTCACCGCAGCGAGAGGAGGTGTGCACCGTGGACCTGTCGTCGGTCCCGTCATGGGTATGGTGGATCGCCGGGGCGGTCGCGGCCCTGCTTCTCGCCGCCAGTGCATACTTCGGCGGGCGTCTGGCGTACCGGCGCCTGTCGCGCCGGTACCTGGTCCAGGTCATCGGGCGTCGTGAAGGGGTCCTCGCGTCGCGTCGCACCCTCGAGGCGGTCGTCAGGCACCTGGCCGACGAGGACGAGGAGAAGCGCGAGCGGTTCGCCTCGAACCCCGAGGACGAGGACCGTAAGGCGCTCGACGAGGTCGCGCAGCGGATGGAGATCGCCACAGAGGAGCTCGACACGATGCCGCTCCCGCGTTCGCTGTGGCCTGCCGCAATGGCGCTTGCCGACGCGGCATACGTCATTGGACAGGAAGCCGCCAGGGTAGGGGAGGCGGCCGAGGAGACCGACGCCGTCACGCTTCTTGCCGGCGTGGACGTCACCCGGGCCGCCGCGGTCTTCGACGCGGCTGACGCTCAGGTCAAGGAGGCATCCGAGCAGTTCGAGCTCGATGAGGCCGCTGTCTACGGTGGAGGGTTGTACATATGATGGATGTGGGTCGCATCGCGCGCGCCGCGCTCGGCGTCGTGGTTCTGCTCGCCCTCGTATTCCTTGTGAACACCTGGTGGGGCGATTACCGGCGCGGCGAGCCACCGGCGGTGGTCGGCGAGACGACGACAACGCCCGAAGGAGACGCGGGAACACCCGAGGAGCCGGTGGATGATGCCGCAGACGAGGAGCCGGCGGTCAGCGAGGCCATCGTCGTCGTGCTGATTGAGGGATTGAACTTCCGGCGAGAGCCGTCGCGGGAGGGCGAACTCATCCGTGGACTGAGCCGTGGAACGCGCCTGGAGTATCTCGATACCGACGACGGCTGGCATCACGTACGTGACGATAACGGTGTCGAGGGATACGTCTCGGCCAGCGAGCAGTACACCGAAGTGCAGCGATGAACTGCGACCGTGACATGGCCCCTGTGATCGACCGTGGGTAGGATCATCGGGGCGGCATCGGAGTTCTACCGCCTCAGGCTCACGCGCTACGACGCGACCGACGAGCCGGACTTCGAGTGGCGTGACGACATCTTGTACCGCTCTCAGCCAACGGAGTCTGTCGAGGAGCGCGTTGAGTGGGCTGTCGAAGCGGTCACGCTTGACGAGAACGAGAGCGTGACCGAGTTGGGTCGTTTCGACACCGCTGACGGTGCGCATGAACTGATGGAGAGTGCCGAAGAGGACCTCCAGGAACTCACCAAGTCCGGCTTCGAGGAGCGGTATCTCACACAAGCGTGAGCCGATCCGCTCGACGACCGATTCTCCTCAGGACCGGCCCGATGAAGGCAGGGAAGTCGTGCTCGAGGGAACTTCTCGTCGCCACTTACCATAAGATACATTATCAGACGTACAGGTATCGAGAACGAGAGGGCCGGAGAGGGCCTCCTGAGGCCGATACGTGAGCCGCGACGGGCCCCGGGTCACGCAGCCGTCGCTTCCCGGGGCCCGTCCTATGCGAGACACGCTCCGCCGTGAGCGATGTCTTCAGGTGGTGTCAGCGTCAGCTGACGGTGCCGTTGTGAGCTGCCTCCTCCTGCAGGTCGGCGTTGAAGTCAGGCGAATCGACCGCAAGGCCCTTGCTCTCGGGCGGCAGGATCAGGTTCAGGACGACGCCGACGACGGTCGCGAGCGCCATACCCGGGACCGTGTACTCGCCCACGGGAATCTTGATCTCGGCGACCTCCATGCCGATCCCGAGCACCAGCACGATGCTTGAGAGGATGAGGTTCCGGCTGTGGCTGTAGTCGATGCCGCTGTCCACGAGCATTCTGAGGCCCGAGGCGGCGATCAGGCCGAAGAGCAGGATCGATACGCCACCCATGACCGGCGTCGGGATGCTACCGATGAGCGCTCCGAGCTTCGGAACGAAACCACCGATCACGAAGGCGAACGCACCTGCGTACCAGAAAAGCTGCACTGCGTAGATCCGGGTCACGGCCATCACGCCGATGTTCTCAGCGTACGTCGTGGACGGTGTGCCTCCCACCATGGCCGAGAGCGACGTCGCGAGACCGTCACCGGCGAGCGACTGAGGGAGCAGCGGGTTGAAGTCCTTGCCGGTGATCTCGTTGATCACGAGCAGGTGTCCGATATGCTCGATGATGACCACCAGAGCGACCGGAGCGATGAGCATGATCGCCGAGAATTCAAACTTGGCGATCGTGAGCGTCGGCAGGCCGATCCAGGCCGCGTCGAGGACCGGCTGGAAGTTCACAAGTCCGAAAGGAATCGCCGCAAGGTAGCCCACGATGATGCCGAGCAGGATCGGGATCGTCGCAACGAAGCCCTTGAAGTAGCTGGAGAACCCGATCGAAGCCGCGAGAGTGATCGACGCCACGGCTACCAGGTCCCAGTCGAGCCCGAGGCTCGGGTCGGCGAACGGGAACAGCGACATCTTGATCGCGATGCCCGCAAGCCCGAGGCCGATGATGATGACCACGGCACCCACGAGCGCCGGGGGCAGCAACCGGTAGAGCCACTTCGTGCCGAACGCTTTGATGATGGCTGCGACCACCACGTACACGAGGCCGGCGACCACCAGGCCACCGAGCGCGTACGGTACCTTCCCTGGGTCAGCGACCCCGGCCGTGACGCCCGCCACCGCCGCGATCGGCGCGATGAACGCGAACGACGAGCCGAGGAAGCTCGGGATCTTCCCCTTCGTCAGGATCAGATACAGGATCGTGCCTGCGCCCGACGTCATGATCGCGACCGAGGGGTCGAGACCGGTCAGGAGCGGTACCAGCACCGTGGCGCCGAACATCGCCATGAGGTGCTGCAGCGCGAGAGGCACCGCCTGGATGACAGGGAGCTTCTCGTCGGTTTGGATGAGTCGTGTCGTTGCCACTGGTCGTATCAACCTCCTAGCCGATGAGCGCCATGAGTGCGGGCTCGAGGAAGGCCAGGACGAATGCGATGCTCACGCCCCACATGAGCCAATGGACCTCCCGGGCCTTACCGTGGAAGACCTTGATGAGCACCCAGCTGATGAAGCCGAAGCCGATGCCGTAGCTGATGTTGTAGGTGAGCGGGATACCGACGATGGTGAGAAACGCCGGGAAGGCCTCCTCGAGGTCGGTCCAGGGAATCTCTCGTACGGTCTGCATCATCAGGAAGCCGACGATGATGAGAGCGCCCGCGGTGATCGGATAGACGAAGAAGTCACCGGGAGGCGCCTGAAAACCGGAGCCGCCGTAGAGGGTGTACTGCAACTCGTTCGGGATGATCGATCCCCCACCTACCATGGCCACCACCGGGGCGAAGAAGGCCGCTGCGGCGAAGAAGAGACCGGTGATCACCGGCGTGAGACCGGTGCGACCACCCTCGGCGACCCCTGCCGCCGACTCGATATAGGTCGTGATGGAGCTTGCTCCGAACAGACCACCCACGCTGGCAGCAGCAGAGTCGACAACGAGGATCTCGCGGATGCCCGGAACGCTCCCGTCAGGGCCGACGAAGCCTGCCTGCTCGCCGACTGCAACGACCGTACCCATGGTGTCGAAGAAGTCGGTGAGCATGATGGCGAAGATGGCGACGAGGAGCGCCGGGGTGAAGATCTGTGCGAGAGCCATCCCGCCGTCCACCTGCTGGAATGGTGCGAAGAAGGTCGAGAAGTCGAGCGGTGCGACGACTGCGCTGGGAAGCTGCGTGACGCCGAATGCCAGAGCTGCGGCGGTGGCGACGAGGATTCCCCAGAGGATGTCGCCCTTGATGCGCAGTGCCATGAAGACCAGGATCGCGGCAAGTCCGATCAGCGTCACCCAAACGTAGGGCTGGGTGAAGTCGCCGAGCGAGACCAGCGTGATCGGGGCCGGCCGGATCACCCCACCCTGGTTCAGTCCGATGGTGGTGATGAACAGGCCGATACCGACACCGATCGCTCGCTTGAGGTCCAGGGGGATGGCGTTCATCACGGCCTCACGCAGGCCGGTCAGAACGAGCACGAGGATGATCAGGCCCTCGACGAAGATCACCGACATGCCGACCTGCCAGGGAACGTTCGCCTGCTGGAAGCCGATCACCGAGAAGGTCACGACCGCGTTCAAGCCCATGCCTGAAGCAAGCGCGAACGGGCGGTTAGTGATGAAGCCCATACAGATACACATGAGAGCTGCACCCAGTGCGGTAGCGGTGGCAGCACCCGCGAACGGCACTCCCGCCGCAGACAGGATCCCCGGGTTCACGAAGATGATGTACGCCATCGTCATGAACGTCGCAATACCGGCGATGACCTCCGTCCTGAGGTCCGTACCACGCTCTTTGAACTTGAAGAAGCCTTCCATCTCACTCCCTTGCTTTCGCTCGTCTCGGACAGGTGGGGCTTCTGGGCCCCCAGAGCACACCCTGCGCGACCCCCTTCCACTCGGTCACTCAACCCCGACAGTCTTATGTCAAACCATCACTCCTCGGTAAAGAGCGATCCGAGGTATGTGGCCCGGTAGGAACCGCCCGCATCGATCGCCTCGAGGAGTTGAGAGGCGATGGGCGGACGGAGATCGAGGGACGTGAGGCGGGAGGGTTCCACGAGGTCGAGACCCTCGATTCTGCCTCCTGGTGCTTCGGTGGCGAGGCACCCCCCGGCGACGGTGGCGCCGAAGGTGATGTTGACGATGTGGCGGTCGCCGGACGGGTCGATGGTGTCGTTCAGGAAGAGCGGACGACCGATCTCAGCGACCAATCCCGTCTCCTCGGCAATCTCCCTGCTGAGAGCCTCTGCGAGGCTCTCTCCCCTCTCGACGCCGCCCCCGGGTAGCAGGTGATACCTTCGACCATTCTTCAGGTGCCTGACGAGTAGGACTTTCCCGTCGATGACGAGCAGTGCTGCAACCCGGATACGGGGGTGGTCACACGCCGGTGCTGCCAAAGCCGCCCTCCCCTCTGACCGTCTCGTCGAGGGACTCGACCTCGGACAGCTGGACACGGGCGACCGGCTGGATGACGAGCTGCGCGATCTTGTCGCCGCGCGCGAGGCTGATAGACGTCTCGGGGTCGAGGTTGATCGCGATCACCTTGATCTCGCCGCGGTAGTGACTGTCGATGAGACCGGGTGTATTGACCAGGGAGAGGCCGGTGCGCAGCGCGAGTCCGCTTCGTGGCTGGACGAAGCCGGCATACCCCTCTGGGATAGCCACTGCGATGCCGGTGGGCACGAGCCCGCGCTCGAACGGGCGCAGCGTGATCGGCTCGGTGGCGAAAAGGTCGAGGCCCGCATCACCCTCGTGAGCGTAAGCCGGCAGAGGCAGACCGGTGTCGACACGTTTGATCGGAAGGCGCACCGGTCCGCTCACACCCCTCTCGCGATCGTCGGCAGGTACTCCGAACACGCGCCAATCGCTGCGGTGATCACGCTGGCGGAGAGCGGGGCGATGACAGCCGCTCCGGGATCAAGAGTCTGACCAGGGCGGAACTGCTGCAGGACGTAGAGATCGCCGCCCGCGAGGAGCTGCGCGAGAGCGGGCAACTCGGATGCGTCGATTAGCGGTGGGTACACGGTCGTCCGGAACTCGTGAGCGACGCCCGATCGGCGGACAACGTCGATGCTGGCGAGCACCGAGTCGCCCGAGGTTGCGGGACCGATCGTGTCGTAGCGATGCGGGAGCGTCTTCACGTCGAGCGCGACGTACTCGACGAGTCCGGAGTCCAGGACGTGCTGCAGCATCTGCGGAGCGGTCCCGTTGGTGTCGAGTTTGACCGGGATGCCCTTCGACGCGAGGGCCTCCAGGATGTCGAGGAGGTCAGGCGAGGCAGTCGGCTCGCCTCCGGTAAGCACCACGCCATCCAGCCACCCCCGTCGGACCGAGAAGTGCGTAAGGAGCGCAGACCACGACTCAGGTTCCGAGCTGGTGGCCAGAAGGTCGGCGTTGTGGCAGTACGGACAGCGCATCTGGCAGCCCGAAACGAAGAGTGTTGCGGCGACCTTACCCGGCCAGTCGATCATGCCGGTGGGGATGAATCCCGCTATCCTGTCGGACGGACACGCTGCGGGCCGGTGCTCTGAGATCGTCGCGGCAGCCGGACCCGACGTCACTGTGCGAGCACCTCCAGGAGTGCCTCCCGGCGAGGAGGCTCGCCGCGCCACCCGGCGATCTCCTGACCGCGCGAGTCGAGAACGAGCAGCGTGGGGGTGGCCAGCACGCCGAAGAAGGATGCCTCGGCAAGGCCATCGATACTGGCCACATCGTAGATCTCGACCGCGTCGAGGCCCTCACACACCCGCTTTGCAGCGGGACAGCGCGGGCACTGGTCCTTCACGAACAGCTTGACGTTCAACGCCCCTCCTCGTTCTCGCTCCGAGCGGCCGGATCACCCGGTGGCGGCCCGGCTCTTCAGTTCCGAAGCCCGGTTCGCACACGGTCGTACAACTCGCCCACCTTGCTCTGGTTCCACGTCTGGACCTTGCTGAAGTAGCCCACGATCCGCGTGACACCGTAGACGTCCATGGAGCCACAGAGGGTGCACTGCGTTCGGAGGCCACGGGTTGTTCGCTTGCACGACTCACAGACGGTGAACTCGGGGCTGAATGCGATCTGTGCGCACTGGGTGTTGCGAAACGTGCGCTCGACGAAGGACGCGATGGCTCCGGGATCGGGCTCGTTCTCGCCGAGCCAGACATGGACGATCGCCCCGGCCTCGATCAACGGATGGAAACGCGACTGTTTCTCGACACGCTCGATGTAATCGACGTCCGCCTCGACGGAAAGGTGGACGGAGTTCGTGTAGTAGTAGGTATCGCCGGCGACATCACCCTTGAGCACGGAGGCGGTCTGGGTCGGCCAGTACTTCATGTCGAGTTTGGCGAGGCGATAGCCCGCAGACTCAGCAGGGCTCTCCTCCAGCACCATATTGATGCCGTAGCGCTCGGAGAGCTCCTTGCACTTGAGGTTCATCGCCGAGATGACCTTCAGGCCGAAACGAAGCGCGGCATCGGACTCGTGCAGCTCTTCACCCGTGTGGAACTGGACGAGTTCGTTCAGACCGATCAGACCGGCGAGGTAGGTCAGCCTGTCCATCTTCAGATACGGTTGGCCGTCGATGTTCTGCGTCAGCAGTCCGAGCGGACCCTCGTCTCCAAGCTCGACGAGTCCGGTGATGAACTCGAGCTTCTGGAGATGTGCTTTCGCGACGAGCTCGAGTGCGCGATTGAGTTCCATGAAGAGCGCCTGGTCGTTTCCGCTCGCCTTGTACGCGATGCGTGGCAGATTGATGGTGACGTTCTGCAACGCCGAGAATCTCATGATCTCAGGGGTCGAGGTCTCATCGAGTTGTTCTTGGCTCAACTTGAGCTTGAGCCTGCAGCACTGGGAGACTGTTACCTCATCGCCCCGATCGAAGACGAAGTACGTAATGCCCTGCCGGCTTGCGACCGCGCATGCGAGTTCGAAGAACTCTGCGTGACCGGGGCTGGCGAAGAAGTCTTCGCTGATGTGGAGGAGCGGCTTGGGGAAGACGAAGGTCTTCCCGGTCGCATCCCCTCGCATGTAGACGTTCATCATGGCGGTGACGAAGCGCTGGGCTTCGCTCTCGTACTCCCTGTACGTCTTGCCCGTATACTCTCCGCCCGGCCCGATCGCGGGCGTGTCGGCGAAGTGCCGCGGTACGTTGAAGTAGAGGTTGAAGTCGGTGAAGACCACCTGGCTTCCCCGGGCTCCGGCGAGCTGGTTGAACTCGAAGATGAGCATCTGAGCGAGCTGGTCCATCTCTTCGTCGCTCTTGCCCACGAGATACGGCGCGAGGAAGATGTTGACCGCCTCCCAGCCAACCGCGCCGGCATAGTGCCCCTGCAGGGCACTGGCCATCTTGACCATGTGGCCGATGAGCACTTCCGCGTGCTTCGCGGGCTTGGAGACGCTGGTGATGTTGGGCAGGTTCAAACCGAACTTCTTGATGTACTCGAGACTGTGGCCGCCGCAGTACGGACGAATGATGAAGCCGAGATCGTGCAGGTGTACATCGCCCACGTAGTGGGCCTCGGCGACGTCCTCGGTGAATACCCGGCGCAGCGCGAACTCCTTGAGGATGGTCTCCGCGATCGTCAGGTTGACCGACTCGGGGTTGTGTGTGGTGTTCGAGTTCTCCTTGTTGGCGTTGGTGATGATCTGTTCGACGTCCCACATCGGCAGGCCGAGGTGGCTGTGGCGCTTGTGCGCCAGCGTCATGCCGCGCTCGAGCAGCTCGAGGTCGACCATCTCTCGGATTATCGCGGTGGTGACCGTCATGAGGTTCGTGCGGTCGATGCGGTCCTCGACCGCAAGGGCGATCTCGGCCGCCACATGGGGCGCGATGCCGGCTTCTTTGACAAGCGAGTCGGAGATGCGATCGCGGTCCCATGCGTCGATCTCCTGACGGGAGTTCGTCGAGACCAGCAGGGCTATGTCTGTGGCATCGGCGCCGGAGCCGGGCGGCGCGGGCTTGATGACATTGACGATGCGTTCCATGACCATGTGACACTCCGCCCCCTCGCGTCCCGCACGGGCGGGACTACCCCACAGATCAGCGCTTCTTCAGACCCCGCAACTCCGACGTGAACTCCTCGACGTCTTCGAAGGACTTGTAGACCGACGCGAAGCGGACGTAGGCCACCTTGTCGAGCGCCTTGAGCCGCTCGAGAACCATGTCGCCGAGGACCTTGGAGTCGATCTCGTACTGGAACTCGTTGTGCAGCGCGGACTCAATGTCGTCGATGAGGCCCTCGAGTTGCTCGGTCGAGACATCTCGCTTCGCCGTCGCTACGATGAGCCCGCGAAGAAGCTTGCCTCGCTCAAAGGGCTCGGTCGACCCGTCGCGCTTGGAAACCATGAGGGGCATCTCCTCGCGACGCTCGTAGGTGGTGAAGCGCTTCTCGCACGCGAGACACTCACGGCGTCGCCTGATGGCGTCCTGCGACTCGGAAACGCGCGAGTCGACGACCTTAGTCTCAGCATGACCACAGAACGGACAGCGCATCGCCTCACCCCTATATCTTGGCTATTGGTGAGACTAACACACTACATATTGCGCTACAACGAAAGAACCGAGTCGATTTCACTGCACTTCTGGCTGGACGAGGGATCAGCCCCAGAATCTCACTTCTGAGCCACGAAGCCCTGACGAATCGATCCGCCAGGAACTTCGAGCAACTGCCCGGCGTGCACGACGGAACTCTCGAGCCCGTTGATCTGACGCAGCACATCCACAGTCTCATCCGTAGTCAGACCCGACAGCGGATTGGCACGAGCGAGGGTCCAGAGGGAGTCCCCCTGCACGACCCTTACAGGTCGCGTGCGTACCTCGTCAGGACGGTGCTCAGGGGCGATGGCGAGAGCTGTCACGAGAAGCGCGGCTGCGAGCAGGACCAGAGCGATCCACTCGACCGGGGCGTACGCCCTGCGCGAACGCACGGCGCGGTGCCCCGGTCTGGTGTCGGGACAACGTCGGTGAGCCATCGGTTGCGGCTGAGGGAACTCACGCGCGGTGGATTGGATGTGCATCTGTGGTCGCCTCCTGCTGCGTGTCCGGGTGTGAGGCCACTGTAGGACCTGGGTCTGACATCTAAGCAGAACGTATGTTCGTATCGACTATACCAAACACACGTTCGATTGCAAGAGGGCGAACGCATGTTTGCGTCCGACGCAGGGGGTGTACTAGACTGACGGCGAACATGCTTTCGGTTGCGAGGGGGACACGATGTCCTACAAGCGTGAGCTCACCGATCGTCAGAGGCAGATACTCGACTTCATCCGCGCCGAGATCCACAGACGCGGCTTCCCGCCCTCTGTCCGGGAGATCGGCGAGGCGGTCGGACTGTCGTCCTCGTCCACCGTGCACTCGCATCTCGCGGCGCTCGAGGAGAAGGGCTTCCTCCGGCGTGACCCGTCCAAGCCCCGGGCGCTCGAGGTGCTCGACTACCGGGACACCGACAGGGCGATCGATTACGAGGGAGTGCGCGCGGTCCCGCTCGTCGGACAGGTAGCCGCCGGCGCTCCCCTCTTGGCTGCCGAGAACATCGAGGCGACGATGTCGCTGCCCGTTGAGATGGCCGACGAGTCGACCTTCATCCTTCGCGTGCGAGGCGACTCCATGATCGAGGCGGGGATCCTCGACGGGGATTTCGTTGTCGTCCGTCAGCAGAGTTCGGCCACCAACGGCGACATCGTCGTTGCACTTCTCGAAGACGACGCCACGGTCAAGCGCTTCTTCAAGGAGGCGGACCGTGTGCGGCTCCAGCCCGAGAACTCGGCGCTCGAGCCGATCTACGCGCGAGACGTCACGATCCTCGGGAAGGTCGTCGCGCTCTTCAGGCGCATCATCTAGGTCGTCACCCTGCCGGCGCTTACGCCCCGAGGCTACCGGGAAGATCCCGCTTCGGTCGCTTCGGCGTCCACCGCGTACTTCGCGAAGCTCGGCACCACTGTCGAGGGCACCTGCATGACCAGCCGCGTTCCCTCCGGTGTGTGTCGCTCGCTCACCAGGTGAGTCCTCTCGTGAGCAAGACGAACGAGTTCCCCGTGGGTGTAGGGCACGAGCACCGTCATCGTCACGCTGTCACGGGCGGCTTCCGCGGCGAGCCGCCGGAGGAAGGCCTCGACACCCTCTCCCGTGGCCGCGGAGAGCAGAACACTCTCGGGATGGCGGGCGATGAGCCGGGACCGCTCTTCAGGAGCGAGTCGATCGATCTTGTTCATGACCAGGACGCGTGGAGCTGAGCTGGCCTCGATCTCCTTCAGTACGACATCAACCGCCGCCATCTGGGCCTCAGCCTGGACGTGCGAGGCGTCGACGACGTGGAGCAGCAGGTCTGCCTCGCGAACCTCGTCCAGCGTCGACTTGAATGCCTCGACCAGCCCATGGGGCAGCTTGTTGATGAAGCCGACGGTGTCGGTCAGCGTGATCTCACGACCATCCGCCAGCGCAAGACGGCGGGTCGTCGAGTCAAGGGTCGCGAAGAGCATGTCGTAGGCGAGCGCATCAGCCCCGGTAAGCGCGTTGAGGAGCGACGACTTCCCGGCGTTCGTGTAACCGACAAGCGCAACACGGAATACGCCGCTTCCCGCGCGCGACTTGCGCTGCGTCGCACGTGCGGCCGAGACGCGCCGCAGTTCACGCCTGAGGTCGGCGATTCGCTTGCGCGCGAGACGGCGGTCGGTCTCGAGCTGCGATTCTCCTGCTCCGAATCGCGCGCCACGCCCTCCGCCGAGTCGCTCGCGCACGAGGTGTCCCCACATGCCGCGCAGGCGAGGAAGCAGATACTCGAGCTGAGCAAGCTCAACCTGAAGTTTACCTTCACGGCTGACCGCGTGCATCGCGAAGATCTCCAGTATGAGCGCGGTGCGATCGAACACCCGGACATCCGGAAGGATGGTCTCGACGTTGGCTTGCTGCCGGGGCGTGAGGTCGTCGTCGAAGATGACGACCTCAGCGCTGTGTGCGTGGGCGAGCTGGGCGACCTCCTCGGCCTTGCCGGCACCTATGAACGTGCGCGGATTGGCCTTGTCGAGGCGCTGGGTGGCCATCGCGGCGGTATCGATGCCCGCGGTGTACGCCAGTCGCTCGAGCTCGGCGAGTGACTCTTCGACCGGCCACTCCCCCGCTCCGCGGTCTACGCCGACCAGGACAGCCCGGGGCCTGGAATCATCGCGCTCCCATTCGGGAGGGCGCGTACGTCCGCTCATGTGCGTGTCATCCTCAGAGGGTCGCCTCGATCCTCGCGATGGCCTCTTCGAGGCGGTCGTCCGGGGTGGCGAGGCTGATCCGGATGTATCCCTCGCCGCTCGGTCCGTAGGAGTTGCCCGGTGCGACGATGACGTTGGCCTCTTCGAGCACCTTGGTGGCGAAGTCAGCCGACGTGTAACCCTCGGGGATTCGCGCCCACACGTAGATGGTGCCCTTGGGCATCTGGGCTCGCAGACCGATCTTGGCGAGCGCATCGATCACGAGGTCGCGGCGGCGCTGATAGAGCGCGGAAAGCTCGTCGACCTCCTGCGGTCCGAGCAGCGCCTCGATCGCCGCGTCCTGGACCGCGGTGAAGACGCCCGAGTCGATATTGGACTTCACCGTACCGAGCGCCTTGATGGCGGTGGCATTGCCTGCCGCGAATGCGACACGCCACCCGGTCATGTTGTACGCCTTCGAGCAGCTGAATAGTTCGATCGCAACGTCCTTGGCGCCCGGGCGTTCGAGGAAGCTCGGCGGCTTGTAGCCGTCGAAACCGATCTCGGAATAGGCGTTATCGTGGATGATGAGGAGATCGTGCTCGCGGGCGAACTCGATCGCGCGGTCGAAGTACTCGGGAGTGGCGATGGCCGAGGTCGGGTTGTTCGGGTAGGACAGAAACATCATCTTGGCCCTGGCGAGCACGTCGGCCGGGGTCGATTCGAAGTCTGCGAGGAACCCGTTCTCCTCGGTCATGGGCATCCAGTGCGTCAGGCCGCCCGAAAGGATGCCGCCGGTGTGGTAGACGGGGTAGCCGCAGCCGGGTACGAGCGTGTAGTCCCCCGGGTCGACGAAGGCGAGGAATATGTGTGCGATGCCTTCCTTCGAACCGATGAGCGCGAGGGTCTCGTCGTTCGCGTCGACCTTCACGCCGAAGCGGCGGTCCATCCACTGTGCGCATGCCTCGCGGTAGCGCTTTGCACCGTAGTAGCTGGGATACTGGTGGTTGGAAGGGTTGCGGATGGCCTCGGCCATCGCGTCGACGATGCGGTCGGGAGTTGGCGTATCGGGATCGCCGATGCCAAGCGAGATGACGTCGATGCCCTGCGCCTGCTTCGCCTCCTTCTTCCGGTCGATCTCGGCGAACAGATACGGAGGGAGCTCGGCGATGCGCTGGGCGGTTCTCACGGTACGTCCATCCCCTTCACTTGGTGGCTAAGCCCGGTCGGTGCAGTGTTCGAGACATGGTAGCAGAGTGCACGATCACCCGGCTGGCGGGGCTTCGTCCGGGACCTTCACGCTGCCGCGAAAGACCTCTACCGCCGGACCCGTCATGTAGACGCGCCCGTCCTGGCCCCAGCGCACAGAGAGCTCGCCACCGGGCAGCTCGATGGTCGCTTCACGGTCGGTGTGGCCTGCCAGCACGCCGGCCACGAGTGTGGCACACGCGCCGGTCCCGCAGGCGAGCGTCTCGCCCACCCCGCGCTCCCAGACTCTCAAACGGATGTGTTTCCGTCCCGCGGGCTGCGCGAACTCCACGTTGGTCTTCGCCGGGAAGAGCGGGTCGGTCTCTATCAGCGGCCCGGCGGATCGGACCGGCGCAGAGTCGACGTCGTCGACCCAGATGATGGCGTGCGGATTGCCCATCGAGACAGCGGTGATGGTGAATTCGCCGGCGTCAGTGGTGATGGGGTGGTCGATCGCGCGCTCGCCCGGCAGGGCAACAGGAATCCGCGCGGGCTCGAAGACCGGCTCGCCCATGACGACGGTGGCGGTTGCGAGGAGTCCCGCGGCGTCGCGCGAGAAGGTGATCGGCTTGATGCCGCCGAGGGTCTGAACCCGAACGGAGTTCGCGCCTGCGTCGACCAGTCCGCGATCGACGACGAACTTGGCCAAACACCGGATGCCGTTGCCGCACATCTCCGCGGGCGTGCCATCGGCGTTGTAGTAGAGCATGAAGAAGTCCGCGTCGGGCAGGGACGACGGGCGAACGAGGATCACTCCGTCCGCACCGATCCCGAAGTTGCGGTGACAGAACCATGCGACGGCTTCGGGCGCCAGATCGAGTGCCTCATCGAGGTCCTCGACCATGATGAAATCGTTCCCGAGGCCGTGCATTTTCGTGAACTCAAGGAGCATCCGTTTCCCTCTCTGCGTGTCAGTCTGCAGTCAGACGCCAGGTGCCCGGAGCCGGCGTGCCCGTGCCCGGTTCATCGGATTCTAGCAGTCCGAACGCTGCCCGGGCGCACTCGTCTGTCGAGCGGTCGGTCGCATCGATCCAACGGATGCGAGGGTCGCTGCGGAACCACGTGAGCTGCCGTTTGGCATACCTGCGCGTAGCCTGCTTGATCTGCCCGATCGCCTCGGCAAGGTCGGCACCGGCCTCGACAACGGGAACGAGCTCCTTGTAACCGATCGCCTGTGCGGCGGTGAGCGCGTCACGGAACCCGGCTGCCAGAAGCGAGCGGACCTCGTCCGGCAGTCCCGCCTCGACCATCTGCTCGACGCGGGTTTCGATGTGCCGGTAGAGCCGTTCGCGTTCCATGGTCAGGCCGAGGAAGACTGCGTCGTAAACGCTGTCCCGTACGGAGAAGCGCGCAGCCTGTGCAGCGTAGGAGTCCCCCAGCGCCGCCATCTCCAGCGCACGGATGGTGCGACGCACGTTCGACGGGTGGATGAGCCTTGCCGAGTCGAGGTCGACCAGGGCAAGCCGTTCGTGCATCCCGGCCGGACCAACCTCGGCGGCCTCGCGTTCGAGCGCCTGCCTTTCCGGGGTCGACGCCTCTCCATGCGGAAACTCCCAGTCGTCGAGCGCAGCACGGACGTACAGGCCGGTACCTCCGCAGACGAACGGCAGTGCGCCGGCGCGTGCGATGCGTGCGATCGCTTCCCGGGCCTCGTGCTGGTAGAGCGCGGCGCTGAAAGGGGTTCCCGGGTCGACGATGTCGAGGCAGTGGTACGGCACACGTCTGGCCTCCGCGGGAGGCTTCGCTGTGCCGATGTCCATGCCCCGGTAGACCTGCATCGAGTCAGCCGAGACGATCTCTCCGCCGAGCGAGACAGCGAGATGTTCGGCCAGGGCTGTCTTGCCTACAGCCGTCGGCCCAACGATGGCGATCACCCGCAGGTGACGTGTGGAGTCAGGAGTAGCGGTCGACACGGAATCGTTCCAGCGAGCAGGATTCGTCGGGTGTGATGCCGGCTTTCCGACGTGCGATGTCGACCTGTTGAGCGGGCGTATCGACGCCCTCGAGGTCGGGCAGGAGCAGCCCACGACGCCACCCGCAGGAAACGATCACGCCGTAGTCTTCAGGGTCGAGGTCGGCGAACGAGCACTCCTCCGGGGCGTGTAGGACGTCGACCTTGATATCGAGCCGCGGCACCTCCTCGGGTGAGACTCGAGGAAAGCGCGGATCCGTGGTCGCAGCCTGCACCGCGTTGCGCACCACTTCCTCGGCGAGAGTGGGCCGTGTGGGCTCGATGGTTCCGATACAACCCCTCAACATACCGTGGAGGTGGAGGCTGACGAATGCTCCTGCGCGAGCCGGGAGGGCAGGGTCGGCGAGGACGGTCGGGAGGGACTCGGTGCCATGCACGATGTGCTCGACGATCGCGTCTCGAGCCAGACGGACGATCTCGTGCCCGTCGCGGCCTGCTGCTCCCCCCTTCCGCCCGCTTCCCCCGGTGATCTCGGCGGTGTCGGTGCTCCTGAGCTGCGCACTCTCCCCCACCAGTGCGGTGAGGTAGCCGACACCCCACGGTCCTTCGTACGCGAGGAGACGAGTCGGTGCACCGGGCATCGCTCCCGAGAGAGCGATAAGCGAACGCAGGCCGCACTCCCCCGCCGCATCGGCGAGCTGCCGGTCGACGTCCACGAGTTCGTCCAGATCACCGCATCGCACCTGGTCGACCACGTATGCGTCGAACTCGGCGCCGCGCGCGGAGTAGCCGGCGGGTGCGTCCCGGGTCAGGCGGTGGCTCAGGTCGCCGCTGGCGAGGAACGCGATCTTGCGGCCGAGCGCGCGCGCCACATCGGCTACGACGCCGCCGAGTCGCCGGTGGCTGTCGAGGGAGAGCCCCGAAAGCGAGAGACTGACCAGCGGAAGCGAGCCGTCCGGGTCGAGGAAGCTCAGGGGCACCAGCACGCCGTGATCGAGGACACCGACGCGCAGCCCCGGATGGGCCGTGCGGGAGATGGCGGGAAGCCCCGCGACTTCCAGGTTCTCGAGAAGGGTCTCGGCGAACTCGACATCGGTGACTGACGATATCGCCGAGCGGGGTGCTCCGAAATCGGCGAGTGACCCCTGCGTGCGCGGAGAGGTATCCACCGTGAAGGCGTCAGCCAGAGCGGGGGTGTGTGGCGAGATGACCACGAGCGTGTCGGGCGCGAACCGTGCAAGAACGTCCGCGGCGGTCCGCATGGCCCCGATCGAGTCGGCGGTCACCTCGCTGCGCGAGCCGCCCACGTCACGGACCATGATCGGGGGGTGTGGCGCGATGATCCCGAGCATCGGCGTGTCCACGTCAGGCCTCCTCGGCAGTTCAGTGAGCGTCCGCGTTATGGGAGCCGGCCGCTGCTTCACCCAGAATGTACCCGCTCAAGAACCACGTCTGCGCCTCGGTGATCATCACCGGTGCGAACCGGCCCCGGAACTCCTCGGCATGCTGGCCCGGTTCGAGCGGGACGTGGACCACCTTATGTCCCTCGCTGCGACCGGCAAGCACGTTCGCGTCACGTTTCGACACGCCCGTGAAGAGCACCTGTTGGACGCTGTCGACGAGCGCACGGTTCTTGGCCAGTGCCGAGTGCTGCACCACGTCGACCAGGCGGTCGAAGCGTTCCTGGGAGATCTCGCGGGGCACCGGGTCACCGAGTGAGGCGGCGGGCGTCCCTTCCCTCGGCGAGTAGATGAAGGTGAACGCCTGGTCGTAGCGCGCGTGCTCGAGCACTTCCAGTGTGTCGAGGAAGTCGGCCTCGGTCTCACCGGGAAAGCCGACGATGATGTCGGTGGAAAGCGCGAGGTCGGGCATGGCGCCGTAGAGCCTGTCGACGAGTTCCAGATAGGACCGCTTGGTGTAGTGTCGGTTCATCGCCGTCAGGATGCGGTCGGAACCCGACTGCACCGGCAGGTGCAGCGAGTGGGCGACCTGCGGGATGATGGCCATCGCCTCGATGGTTTCGCCGGAGAGGTCCTTCGGGTGGCTGGTGGCGAAGCGGATCCTCTCGACACCCGTCTGTGCGACTGCCGTCAGCGCTTCGGCGAAGCGGGGCGTCCCGTGAAGGTCCCGGCCGTACGAGTTGACGTTCTGGCCGAGCAGGGTCACCTCGCACACACCCTCGGCTGCAAGGCGCTCGCACTCGGTGACGATCTGCCCGAGCGGACGTGAGCGTTCGCGGCCACGGACGTACGGCACGATGCAGTACGTGCAGAAGTTGTCGCAGCCGACCGTTATGGGCACCCACGCATGCCATTCGTGCTCCCGCTCGGAGGGCAGGTCGCTCGTGAACTCCTCGGAAGCCTCGAGCACCTCGACGACCGAGCCGCGGCCCCTGCGCGACGCCTCGATCAGTGAGGGCAGGTGCGACACGTTGTGGGTGCCGAAGACGACGTCGACGTGGGGCAGCTGGCCAAGGAGGCGCTCTCCGTCGCGCTGCCCGATGCACCCACCCACCGCGATCGTCTGGCGTCCCTTCCGGGCTGCCTTCACGCTCTTGAGCGACGCCACCTGACCGCGAAGCCGCTCGTCGGCTCTGTCCCGGACGCAGCACGTCATGAAGACGACCACGTCGGCATCTGCTGCTTCATCAACGGGGGTCATCCCGGCGGTTCGAAGCAGCCCGGCGACGCGCTCGGAGTCGTGCTTGTTCATCTGGCACCCGAAGGTGCGGATCAGGTAGGTCTCTCCCATAGCCGGACGAGTGTAGCACGCGGCTGAGCGCGTCCTCGCGGCGCTCACGCGAAGGTCTCAGCAGCGCGAGGGAGGAAGGTCCGGCAGCGATCTACCCGCCGCAGCGAAGAGAGCCGGAAGCACGGAATCGGGCATCTCCACCGAACCGAGCGCCGGGTTGGGAGCGAAGGGGCCGTGGTAGTCGGTGCCGCCGGTGAGCAGCAGGCCGTGCCCGGCGGCGAGACGCGCATAGTGCTGCCGTTGACCGGGACCGTGCTCAGCGTGATAGGCCTCGAGGCCGGCAAGGCCGCTGGCGACCAGTTCGGGGATGAGGTCGTCCGCGCCGGTGACTCCCGGATGCGCCAGCACGGGAACGCCACCGGCGTCGAGGATGACCTGTAGGACCTCCGCAGGCGTTCTGACGTCCTTGGGCACGTAGAAGGGCTTTCCGCGTCCGAGAAGGCGCTTGAAGGCGTCAGAGACGTCCTGCGCGTGCCCCCTGTGGACGAGTGCGCGTGCGACGTGCGAGCGGCCCACAGCGGCGCCCTCCGAGAGATCCATCACCTCGTCGAGCGGCAGGTGGTATCCGGCTGCGTCAAGCGCGGCGACGATAGCGCGAGCACGGTTCAGGCGCGCCACACGCAGATCGGAAAGGTGGGTGCGCAGTTCGACATCGGCGGGATTGGCGAAGTAGCCGAGGATGTGCACATCGAGTCCTCCGTGGACTGCCGAGAGCTCCACCCCGGGAATGACCGTGATGCACTCGTGGCACGCCGCGGCAGCGTCGAGTGCCTCCTGTACTCCCTCTATTGAGTCGTGGTCGGTGATCGCGACGGCCACGAGCCCCGCCTCGGCGGCCTGGCGCACGATTTCGGTGGGCGTGAGGGTGCCGTCTGAGGCGGTGGTATGCACGTGCAGGTCGAAACGCACAATCCACCCCCGGGCGGGCTAGCGGTGCATGTCCCTCGGTTCGACGAGGAGCCGGATGGCCGTGCGTTCCTCGCCATCGATGAGGATGTCGGCGAACGCAGGCACGCAGGTGAGTTCCATGCCCGAGGGAGCGATGAAGCCTCTCGCGATCGCGATAGCTTTGATGGCCTGATTGAGCGCTCCGGCCCCGACGGTCTGAACCTCTACCGGACCCTGCTCTCGGATGATCCCGGCAAGCGCTCCTGCGACGGAGTTCGGATTTGACTTGCTGGAGACCTTAAGCACTTCCACTGGTGCTCCTCTGCTGGCATACCTGCTGCGACGTGTGCTGCTCAATAGAGTATCGGACTGCGGGCATGAGTACTGGAGTGCGCATGTGAACTGCCGGCCATTATAGCGCAGAACCGCTGGCAGAAACCCTACTCCTCCTTGTCGACGTCGAACCGGACGCGGATGCCGTCCCTCGTGACGCTGATCTTGGGCTCACCCTTGAGGTGAAGGTAGTACCGCTCGGCGAGATCGTCGAAGGCCCGGGCCATGTCCTGCTTGAACCGCGCGAGGTCGGTGTGATGGATCTTCAGGCTCCTGCGGTCCCGGTAGATGTCCGGCGCGGGCGCGGGCACAGCCTCCTCCTCCACCTGAGCCTGTGAGAGGACGGTGTCCAGTGAACTGAGCTCGTTGCCGAGGATCCGATGAGCGGTGCGCTCGGAGAGCGGGAGTCCGAGGGTGGTCGCGATCTCGACGAACTCGGAGGCGTCGCACGCGGAGGCGGGACGCTGCCACACGGGGAAGCGACCGGGCTCGTCGCAGAAGAGTAGGTCGGACGTATCGAGGGTTTCGCGCGCAACGGTGCACAGCGTCGCGGCCACCTCAGCGGGTGAGCCGAGGTACACGTCGAGCTCGGGGTGCTCGCATGCAAACTCGAGTACGCGTCTGATGATGTTGTGAGGTCCGCGGGTGACCCGCAGCACGCCGTTCTCGTCGCTCTCCACGACCGGCCAGGTCGACTGGTCGGCACGCTCGGGCAGCAGCTCGCCCTCTGCGAAGAGCGTGATCGACGTTCCGCGGTGCGTGTCTGAGGCGGCAACGCGGCAGGTGGAGGTATTGGCCCGGACCGAGTAGAGCGCCATGCCCCGCCCGTGAACGCCCCAGCGGTCCATCACCATCGTGTCGAGCTTGGAGGTCACGCGTGGCTCGAAGACCGTCTCGTGGTGGGTGGCGGGAATCCCGATGCCGTCGTCGATCATGGTCAGGAGACGGCGTTCGCCCTCACGGGTCGTCGCGATGAAGATACGCTGAGCGTGGGCGTCACGCGCGTTGCGCAAGAGCTCGACGACGATGTCTTCGACCGAGCGGATGTCGTGCTTGGCCTGTCGCCTCTCGGCCTCGGACGTGCGCAAGCGGACGTATCCCTCGCCGAGACTCTCCTCGACCTTCAGGTACGTCTCGCCTGAGACCGCTCCTACGAAGTCCAACAGGTTGTCGTTGTCGCTCATGCCCACAGTCTATACCGTCGAGGGATAGGTCTCTGCGCGAAGAAGGCCGCACAGGGCGGCCTTCTTGCACATGGCTGGTAGCCACGTCGAATCCTATCAGACGCGGCGCTACTTGGCGTAGTCGACCGCGCGGCTCTCTCTGATCACCATGACCTTGATCTGCCCCGGATACTCGAGCTCTTCCTCGATCTGCTTTGCGATATCGCGGGCAAGAACAACCGAGTCGGTATCGCTGATCCGGTCCGGCTGGACCATCACCCTGATCTCGCGTCCCGCCTGCATCGCGTAGCACTTCTCGACACCGGTGTGCGACTGGGCGACGGCCTCGAGCTTCTCGAGACGCTTGACGTAGCTCTCGAGTGTCTCGCGGCGTGCGCCGGGACGACCCGCGGAGATGGCGTCCGCCGCCTGCACCAGTACGGCCTCTACGGTCGCGGGCTCGACGTCGCCGTGGTGCGCCTCGATGCAGTGAAGGACGGTCTTAGGCTCGTTCATGCGGCGAGCGAGGTCCGCGCCGATGACCGCGTGCGGCCCCTCGATCTCGTGGTCGATGGCCTTACCCAGGTCGTGCAGTAACCCTGCCCGCTTCGCGAGTTTGACGTCGACGCCGAGCTCGGCGGCCATGACGCCCGCGAGGTGCGACACTTCGAGCGAGTGCTTGAGCACGTTCTGCCCGTACGACGTGCGGTAGCGCAGACGCCCGAGCGTTCGAACGAGCTCAGCGTGCAGGCCGTGCACCTCGGCGTCGAAAGCGGCCTGCTCGCCGGCTTCGTGGATCTGCTGGGTGACCAAGGTCTCGGCCTTGTTGAACATCTCCTCGATGCGGGCCGGGTGGATGCGCCCGTCCTGGATGAGCGACTCAAGTGCGATGCGTCCGATCTCGCGGCGGACCGGGTCGAAACTCGAGAGGATGACCGCTTCGGGTGTGTCGTCGATGATGAGGTTGATACCCGTGAGCTGCTCGAACGCGCGGATGTTGCGGCCCTCGCGGCCGATGATCCGCCCCTTCATGTCGTCGGACGGGATGTGGACCACCGATACGGTCGATTCCGCGGTGTGATCTGCGGCAACGCGCTGGATGGCGATCCCGACGATATTGCGGGCCTTCTTGTCCGCTTCCTCGCGAGCGTAGGTCTCAGCCTCGCGGATGTAGGCTGCAGCGTCACGCTTGACGTCGTCCTTGACGCGGTCGAGGAGCAGGTTCTTGGCTTCCTCGGTGGTCAGACCGGCGAGTCTCTCGAGTCGTGCACTCTCCTCGGCGATGAGGTCTTCGAGGTCCTTCTCTCGCTTCGCAATCTGACCCTGAACGCTGGAGAGCTGGTGCTCGCGCTTGTCGAGCCCCTCCGCGCGGCGATCGATAGACTCCTCGCGCTGGGCGAGTCTGGTCTCAAGTGCACTGAGCTCCTTGCGGCGCTCCTTGGCCTCGGTCTCGGCCTCCTGCTTGAGGCGGAAGGCCTGGTCCTTGGCCTCGATGACGGCTTCTTTTCTGAGCGTCTCGGCCTGCTTCTCGGCGTCCTGGACGATTCGCTCCGCTGCCTCGCGTGAGCTTGCCGTCCGGTTCTGGACGAGGAACCTGTTGAGTGCATAGCCGAGGGCGATGCCGACGATGGCGGCGATGATCGCGTAGAGGAGCTCCACCGTGCGCCCTCCCTTCCCGTTGCTGGTCACGTCATGTCATAAGCAACCAAGCCGGGTCGGTCCGGGTTCCCGGGTTTCCCCGACGGCGCTATTGGGACAGCTGCCCTCAGGGTTGCCCACAAACACAAAACCGGACGACACGGCGTCCGGCAGATGTGATGTCACGCTGCTCACGATGCGATATGCCGAGTATGCGCGAACCCGGACGGTGAGTCCGGAGTCGGTGGTCTGGTGAGTATCGCATGGTGCAAAACCGCCGGCATAGCTACACGCGTATCGCGGCGGAGAATCACATGTGCCACGCTTATAGTATGTCCCAGCAGCCGAAAGCGTCAACATCGGCCGAGGTCACCTTATGTCCTGCGCGTCCCCTTTGAGACGATCCAGCGCGGCTCGGGCGACTTCGTAGGAGAAGCCGCGGGAAACCAGGCGCCTCAGCGCTCTGGCCCGGCCCTTTCGGTCGGTGAGGTCGAGAGTCTTCACCGACTCGCACGCTCTCTCGATCTCATTCGACTGAGGCAGGTGGGCGTCGAGCACCGGACCGGACATGTCGGGGAGAATCCCCTTCTCTGCGAGGCCGGCAGCGATGCGCCTGCGGCCCCACCCCGATGCGCGCTTGGCTCGTGCGTAATCCTCGGCAAAGCGCGCATCGTCTAGGTACCCGTACTCTGCCAGCTTGGCCAGCACGGATTCGATGACGGGACGGGTATAGCCGTCCTCGGACAGCCGGTCGGTCAGTTCTGCTGTGGAGCGCTCGCGGTGGCCGAGGATCCGCAGGGCGCGGTTCATCGCAGCCTGCGGCTCGGCGTCCTCGAGAAGGTTCGCGACCTCTCTCTCTTCGAGGGTGTCGCCGTCCTGAATCGACGCGATGCGCAGCGCATCGATACTGGTGCGGCGGATCTCAAGGCCGTCGATCGACAGCGAACGGACCCGGCGGGTACCGCGGGGACTCGTGATCGTGAGCCGACCCGGTGCTTCCTCGGCCACCGGTGTGTCAGCCTTCGTCGACGATGACCTCGGCGGTGGGTGCGCTACCGTTGACAGGGAGGCCGAGGCGTTCGCGGACCTTGTACTCGATCTCCTTACGAAGATCGATGTGCTCGCGCAGGAACTCCTTGGCGGCTTCGCGACCCTGACCGAGGCGTTCATCCCCGTAGGTGTACCACGCGCCCGACTTCGCGACGACGGCCTCTTCAACGCCGAGATCGAGGAGGTTGCCCTCCTTGGATATCCCCGTGCCGTACATGATGTCGAACTCGGCCAGGCGGAAGGGTGCCGCGACCTTGTTCTTGACCACCTTGGCGCGGACCCTGTTTCCGACGATGTCGGTCCCCTGCTTGATCGAGTCGATACGGCGGATGTCGATTCGAACCGTCGAGAAGAACTTGAGGGCGCGGCCGCCGGTGGTGGTCTCCGGGCTACCGAACATGACGCCGATCTTCTCGCGCAGCTGGTTGATGAAGATGCACGTCGTGTCGGACTTGTGGAGCGAACCGGCGAGTTTGCGGAGCGCCTGGCTCATCAGGCGGGCCTGCAGGCCGACTGACGCGTCACCCATCTCGCCCTCGATCTCGGCGCGGGGTACGAGTGCAGCGACCGAGTCGATGACGATGACGTCGATGGCGCCGCTGCGCACGAGCATGTCGGCGATCTCGAGGGCCTGCTCCCCGGTGTCGGGCTGGGAGATGAGGATCTCGTCGATGTCGACGCCCAGACGGGACGCGTAGCTCGGGTCGAGCGCGTGCTCTGCGTCGATGAAGGCCGCGATGCCACCCTCGGCTTGTGCTTCCGCGATTATCTGGAGTGCCAGAGTCGTCTTGCCGCTGGACTCGGGCCCGAAGATCTCAACGACCCTGCCGCGCGGAACGCCGCCGATGCCCAGTGCGGCATCGAGGGCCAGAGAACCCGTCGGGATGGCAGCGACCTGAGTGACGGCCGCGTGTTCGCCGAGCTTCATCAGGGAGCCCTTGCCGAACTTGCGCTCGATCTGCTCCTTGGTGACGTCCAACACCTTGTTCTTCTCGGAATCCATCGTGTCGCACTCCCTCTTCTCAGCAGCGACTCCCTCGGGGCCGCCCTGAACGTACACGAACACCTGTTCGATGTCAACGATCTGCGAGCGTGATGTGCGCGATCCGCTCGTAGATGGGTCCGGACCGCGCGAGCACACTCGAGTACAGGGTAACCTCGCGCACTGACAACGAACTGATTCTGCCGGTCGTGAACGCTCCGTGGCCCGGAAAGGCTTTGGGTCTCCGGGTTCTGACGAGGGTTATGTGCGGAACGAATGGTCGGGATTCCGGCTCGATCCCGAACCTCACGAGCGTGTCGTCGATGCGTCGTGCGAGCACCGCGCACCTGCCATCAGTATCATCGCAACGCGTCCAGAGCATCCGGGCCCGACCGGGAACCGGGACGGCCTCGACCGGCTCGGCGACACGGAGCTCGAAGGGGTCCTGAGCTGCGAGGCCCTCGCGTAGCGCGCTGCTGATGTCATCGACCGAAGCCGGGTCGACCTTTCCGAGGAACTTGAGGGTCAGGTGCAGATTCTCTGCTGGAACCCACTTCTCCGGATGCCACGCGGGTACCCCGGTACGAATCGCCTCGCACAGGGACGCAAGGTCGGCGCGTACGTCGTCGTCGAGGTCGATGCCGATGAAGACCCGCATGTCACGCCGGCCCGGTCTCCGGTGGCGGTAGCGCGCGGCGGAGCAGGTCGAGTGCGGTCGCCGTCGCCCTCGCCCGCACGATCTCGCGGTCTCCGGAGAAGTGGCAGCGCTCGGAGGTGACGTCGGTACCGGATGCGACGGCGAACCACACGGTCCCGACGGGTTTGGCGGTACTGCCCCCCGCCGGGCCCGCGATGCCGGTCACGGCCAGTGCCACGTCCGCACCGGTCAGCTCGCGCACACCGGAGGCCATCTCCCGCGCGGTCTCGCCGCTCACGGCGCCGCGGTCGCGTAGCGTCTCCTCCTGCACCCCGAGGAGCTCGCGCTTCATATCGTCGGCGTAGGTCACGACCGAACCGAGGAACACCGACGATGCTCCCGGCACGGATGTCAGCGCGGCGGCGATCAGACCGCCGGTGCACGACTCGGCCAGCGAGAGCGTCACTCTCCGAGACGAGGCACGTTCGATGACGGCCTGCGCGAGCATGGCGCCTGAGGTCGAGTAGCACGCGTCGCCGATTGCTTCGGCGATCTCGCGCGCTGCGAGATCGAGTTCGTCAGAGGTGACACCCTCATCGATCAGGACGATGTCGACCAGCGCGGGGCGGGCAAGGACCGTCAGGCCGATCCCCGGGTGCGGCGCGAGGACCTTCTGGGCCGTGAGCTGGGCGTCGGACTCTGCGATTCCCACACACCCGATGACCCGGGGTTCTGCCCGGGCTCCGCGTCCGAGCGAGCGGAGTGCTTCTGCCAGCATCGGGCGCAGTTCGTGAGGCGGACCCGGCAGGAGCACGAGGTGTCCGTGCGCGGTCGGCACCAGCTGTCCCGGAGCGGTGCCCCTCTCGGGCATCAGGATACGCGCACCCTCGAGCACGTGTGCCTGGCGGAGGACCTGTGCCGCGGCATCGGGGATCCGGTGCCGGGCGAGGACGGGCTGAAGCCGCGCCTCGATGACGCTGTCGGTGCCGAGAGGGAGTCCGAGTGCGGCCGCGGCTGCTTGGCGGGTGACGTCGTCGTGGGTCGGGCCCAGGCCGCCGGTGACGACAACGAGCTCATGGGAGTCGACGAGTGCCGCGATCCGCTCTGCGAGTATCTCGACCTCATCCGGGAGGATCTCGCGCCGGGTCGCGATGTAGCCCGCTGCGGCGAGCGCCCCTGCCACTTCGGCGCCGTTGGTGTCCACGCGGACTCCGGCGACCAGCTCGGTACCGACCACGATGACGGCGGCTCTCGGGTACGCTCCGGCGGGAGCAGGTGTCACGGGACTACTCGCCTCCCGCCCTCTCCCACGGCCCGGTGATCACATCGCGGGCATGGTAGAAGTAGTCGATCATGGAGAGCACGGTCAGAGCCACTGCGATAGTCATGAGCAGCCAGGATGCCGAGGACACGAACGACGCGCCCTGCTCTCCGAGGATGCGGGCAACCGGGTCCGAGTCCTTGATGATGAACGCGACGATGGCAAGTACCTGAAACACCGTCTTGACCTTGCCGTAGGTGGATGCGGCGATGACCTTCCCCTCGGCAATGGCAACCATGCGCAGACCGGACACGATGAACTCACGGCTGATGATGACGAGAGCGATCCAGGACGGTAGCGTGCCGAGTTCGACCAGCGCCACCAGTGCCGCGGTGACGAGCAACTTGTCTGCGAGAGGATCGAGGAACTTCCCGAACGTGGTGACCTCGTTGCGCGTGCGCGCGAGATAGCCGTCGACACCGTCGGTGACGGCCAGCAGGGTGAAGATGCCCGCCGCCCACACAGGGCCCCAGTCGGGCATGTTGCCGAGAAGTGTGGCGACGAAGACGGGGATGAACACCATTCGCGCGACCGTCACCCGGTTGGCCCAGTTCATCTGGAGCTTCACGCGACCACCTCGCCTTCGAGGTCATACCCGTACGAGGTATCGATGCGTACCGCGACGATACGCCCGGGATCGACCGGCCGGTCGAGCATGACATAGCCGTCGACCTCCGGCGCCTGCCCGCCCCATCGGCCTATCGAGACCCCGTCCGGGTCCTCGCCTTCCGACAGCACATCGAGCGTCGTGCCGACGAGCCGCGCCGCACGTGCGACGCTGACCTCGTCAGCGACCTCGCGTACGCGGTTGGCGCGCTCGAACCGTTCCGCCTCCGGGATCTGGCCGGGCAGGCCCGCGGCGTCGGTGCCCTCCTCCGGCGAGTACGGGAAGATCCCCACGTAGTCCAGACCTGCCTGGCCGATGAACTCGAGCAGCTCCTCGAACTCGGCCTCAGTCTCCCCCGGATATCCGGCGATGAAGGTCGAGCGTAGGACGATGTCGGGCATAACGACGCGCAGGCGTGCGATGAGATCGAGGAACGAATCCCCCGAGCCGCTCCGGTGCATGTCGCGCAACACGCGAGCGGATGCGTGTTGGAGCGGCATGTCCAGGTAGTGCCGAACAGGCTCGAGTGTGGCCATGGTCTCGACAACTTGTGGCGTGATCGTGTCGGGCTGCACGTACATAAGACGCAGCCAGGCAAGCCCGTCGAGTGGGGCCAGCGCACGGAGCACGTCGGTGATGTCGCGCGAGCCGGCAAGGTCACGGCCCCACGAGGAGGTGTCCTGCCCGATCAGGACGAGCTCGCGTGCACCGACGGACAGCAGACCTGCTGCCTCGCTCGTCAGCTCTTCGAGCGAGCGGCTCCGGTAGGGACCGCGAATAGCCGGTATCGTGCAGTAGGCGCACGACCGGAAGCACCCGTCCGAGACCTGCAGGTACTCGGAGACGCCGCCTCCGGTTCGCGTGCCCGGAGGCGTGACTGCGCCGGGCGACACGCCGGTCAGGCGCTGGAGGACGCGGAGGAGCGCCGGCTCGTCGGCGACAGGAACGAAGGCGTCGGCCTCGGGCATCGCAGCGGCGAGATCGTCTCCGTAGCGGGAGACCATGCATCCGGCCACCACGAGCGTGCGGCCCGGGCGCTGGTCGCGCCACTCGGCGAGCTCCAGCGCGATGCCTACCGACTCCTCGACCGCATCGGTGATGAAGCCGCAGGTGTTGAGGACGACGACATCAGCATCGTCCAGATCTGCGGCGACCCGGTACTCGGATGCGAGGACCGAGGCCCTCATCCGGTCGGAATCGACTTCGTTCTTGGGGCAGCCGAGGGTGACGAACGCTATCGCGGGGGCGGTGCCCATGTGCTACCGGTAGTTCGTGAACTGGAGGGGGATGCCGTAGTCCTGGTCCTTGAGGAAGGCGATGACCTCCTGTAGCTCGTCGCGTTTCGGGCTGAAGACACGCAACTTATCGCCTTCTATCTGGACCTTGACCTTGAGCTTCTGGTCACGGATGTCCTTGTTGATGCGGCGCGCGAGTTCCGCTTCGATGCCGTTGACAATCGCGGCCGTGACCCTGACAGAACCGCCGGAGGCGGCCTCGGGCGCGCCCCAATCCAGTGCCTTCAGGTCGATGCCGCGCCGGACGAGCTTGGTACCGAGCACGTCTACGACCTGCTTTGCCACGAAATCGGCCGGCGCGGCGACGGTGATGGTCGCAGCGGCCTTGTCCAGCGCGATCGTCGCACCGCTGTCCTTGAGGTCGTAGCGCTGCACCAGCTCCTTGGATGCCTGCTGCACCGCGTTGTCGATCTCCTGCATGTCGACGTTGGAGACCACATCGAAGCTCTGTTCCTTCGCCATGCGAGCTACCTCCTGTGACGGTCGGGGGTCTGTCGGTACCGGCTACTGTGCAGCGGACAGTTCGAGAGTCGGGGGATCGCCCGGCGGGATCTCGACCGGTTCTCCGTCCCGGTAGACGGTGACTGCCGGCGGCCTGCCGATGCGCAGCGAGGCCTCGTCGGCGACCTCCCACTCGGCTGACTGCCCTCCGGCCATGGTCCCCTCGTATGCCACCAGGCCGTCCACGGTGATCCGGAGCCACGAGGCACTGTCGGTCGCGATTACCACGCGCAGCGTGAACGGGGCATCCTGTCCGGGCTGTTGCTCCCCGCTCTCATCCTTGTCAGCAGCCCCGTTGTCCAGTCCGGGGGCCGTCGTGCCCGGAGTCGAAGACTCCACGGTGCCGGTCTCCTCGGGTATCGAGGGGATGGGAGGCGGAGGCTCCGGACCCTGCAGGGCACGCGAGACACCCCAGACAACCGCGACGATCAGGAGGAGGACCCCGATGACGATCAGGCCGGTGCGCAGGGGCAGGTGCTGTGTGGTGCCGCGGGGAGCCACGACCTGTTCCGGTAGCCGGACGGGCTCTTCGCGCACGGCCCGGCCCGTCTCGGACTCGTAGAGAGCCAAGAGGGGTTCCGGATCGAGTCCGAGGAACTTGGCGTAGGAGATGATGTAGCCCTTGACGTACGCCGGGCTCGGAAGGGTCTCGTACTCGCCCTTCTCCAGCGCCTGGAGGAGGCGTGCGCGGATGCGGGTGTCGGCCTCGGCCTCGGAGAGTGATCTGCCCGCCGAGCGGCGTGCCTTCTCGAGAATCTGGCCGAGTGTCTCGCTCACGGAGCTCACTCCTCTCCCGACATCTGATCGGTGCGCTCGAATGCCTTAAGCGCCTCGAGTTCGCCCACATCCACGCTGACCTCGCGGGGTTTGGAGCCGTCCGGCGGCCCGACGATGCCCTTCGCCTCCAGCATGTCCATGATGCGGCCGGCCCGGGCGTATCCGACCTTCAGGCGCCGTTGGAGCATCGAGGTCGAGCCGAGACCCGAGGTGACCACGATGTCGGCCGCTTCCCACAGCAGGGGATCGTCCTCATCGCCCGCGTCCACTCCCCCACCCACCGAGGCGACCTTGAGGTGGAGGATCTCCTCGTGATAGTCGGGCTCGGCCTGGGCCTTGAGATGCTCCACGACCAACCCGATCTCGGGTTCGGACACGAACGCCCCCTGGATGCGCTTGGGTTTGTGCAGGGCGGGTGTCGAGAACAGCATGTCGCCCTCGCCGATGAGTTTCTCCGCTCCCGGCTGATCGAGAATGACCCGCGAGTCGATGCTCGACGAGACGGCGAACGCGATCCGGTTGGTGATGTTGGTCTTGATGAGACCGGTGATGATGTCGGTCGACGGCCGCTGCGTGGCAACGACGAGGTGTATGCCTGCCGCACGCGCGAGCTGGGCTATCCGGCAGATCGAGTCCTCGACCTCTTTGGCCGCAACCATCATAAGGTCGGCGAGCTCGTCGATGACGATCATCAGGTAGGGCATCTCCTCGGCACCCTCGGGCGCCTTGCCCTCCTGGACGAGCGCGTTGTACATGCCGATGTTGCGCGCGCCGGCCTTCTGCAAGCGCTTCAGACGCGACTCCATCTCGGATACCGCCCACGCAAGCGCGCTGGCGGCCTCCTTCGGTTCGGTCACCACCGGAACGTAGAGGTGCGGCACCTCGTTGTAGAGCGAGAGCTCGATGCGCTTGGGATCGATCAGGATCAGGCGCACTTCTGCTGGAGTCGCGCGCATCAGCACCGTCGTCAGTAGCGCATTGATGCAGACCGACTTACCGGTACCGGTGGAACCCGCGATGAGCAGGTGCGGCATGCTCGCCAGGTCCGCCAGCACGCTGTCGCCGGAGACGTCCTTTCCGATCGCGAGCATCAGCGGTCCGCCTGCCTGGGCCGCCGGCACTCCGAGCACGTCACCGAGGGTGACGGTGGTGCGGCGCTCGTTGGGCACTTCGATGCCTACGAGAGCCTTGCCGGGGATCGGAGCGAGGATGCGCACCGTTTGTGCGGCCAGTGCGAGCGCAAGGTCGTCAGAGAGCCGCGTGATGCTGCTCACCTTGATCCCACGGGGCAGCTCGATCTCGTACATCGTCACCGTGGGGCCGGGAATCCAGTTGACGACGGTGGCGGGGACGTCGAACGTCGCCAGCGTCTCCTCGATCAGCCGCGCGGTCGAGGTCAGCTCGCGCTCGGTAGCCCGGTGCCGCGAGGTGCTCTCCGGGCTGCGCGTAAGCAGCGACATCTTCGGCAGCTCGAAGCCCTCCATGGCCTTGGGGGCCGTCGCCCGCGGTGCCGGCTCGGTCTTCCGGCGCATCTCGGGGTCTTCAGCCGGGGTCGGAGCAGCCGCCTTGCCGTTCCTGCGAGCCGGTTTGGGGGGCTCGGCGTCGAAGTCAGACAGCGGGACCGTGCGCGGTGTGCGCTCGCGGGGTCGTGACCGCGGCTCCGGCTCGAAGGCCGTGTCGTGGCGCATGTGCTCCGAGGCCCACTCGAGTAGTCCCGAGATCGAGAGCCCCGTGATCACGAGGCCGACCAGCATCAGCGCAGCCAGCACCACGCAGCTGATGGTCACGCCGAGCAAGGAGCGCAGCACCCAGGCGAGGGCGCCGCCGAGATAGCCACCGTTAGCCTCCAGTACCGCCCTCTCCCACTGGGCCGTCTCGGGGGCCCGTAACGCGAACATGCCGATTAGTGACGTCAGCACCGATGCGAGCCCGAGGCCGACGCGCATCTCGCTGATCGCGAATGCCCGCACGAAGAACGTGACGCCCCAGAGGAGCATCAGCACCGGGATCGCGAACGCGCCGATGCCGAAGACGAGCCGGAAGAGGGTCGCGATGGCACCGCCGAGCATACCGGTACCCCTGGTCAGAAGGGCGATCGTCAGTGCGACCGAGCCAGCGACGAGAAGGATCCCGTAGATGTCGTTGCGGGAATCGGGGTCGAGTACCTGACGCTTCGCGGGCGGCTCGGAGCGCTTGCGCGTGCCACCGGTCGATGCGGGGCGCTTTGTCGATCGCGTGTTCTTCTTGGTAGGTGCCATGAACGGGGTTCCTGTCCCTCAGCCCGTCAGTCGCCAGACTAGCACGGATACGCCTATCACCGCTGTGTACGCGGCGAACACCGCAAAGGAGTGGCGTTTGACGAAGGCCATGAGCCCCGCGATGGCCGCGTAGCCCGTGAGGGCTGCAGCAGCGAATCCGGCGGCAGATACCGCAAGACCGGGCAGAGAGGCGTCGCCACCGGCGATCTCGAGTGCTTGCTTCGCGCCCGCGAGGAGGATGATGGGGCCGGAGAGCAGGAAGGAGAAGCGCGCGGCCTGCTCGCGATCAAGCCCCACTCCCAGCCCCATCGCCATCGTCGCGCCCGCACGCGAGATGCCGGGCATGATGGCGATGCCCTGCGCGATGCCGACGAGAACAGCCCTTCCCCATCCAAGCCCCTCGGCGGCGTGGAGTGACTTGCGCGAGAGGGCATCCGCAGCGGTGAGCGCGGCCGAGGTGATGAGGAACGCGATGCCCACGTAGAGGATGTCGGCGGACTCGAAGAAGTCTCCCCCGGCAAGTCCGATGATTCCCGTCGGCACGGTGCCGATGATCAGCAGCCACGCGAGGCGGCGATCCCGGGCCAGCGAAGCGTCTCGCGCGAAGAACGCGCGTACCATGTGGGCCAGGTCGTCACGGAAGTAGACGACCACCGCAAGCAGGGTCGCCAGGTGCACCATCGTGTCGAACGCCAGGCCGAACTTGTCGGCAATGCCGAAGAACTCCTGGATCACCCGCAGGTGACCCGAGGAGGAGACGGGCAGGAACTCGGTCGCGCCCTGGACGATGCCGAGGAGGATCGCCTGGAGGACCTGCATCCCGTCAGACCTCCATGACGACGGGAACGATCATCGGCCTGCTGCGGGTCTTTTCCCACATGAACTGGGAAAGGGACTCGCGCACCGCGTTCTGGATGACGACGGAGTCGGTCGCGCCTTCGCGCGCGGTCTTGGTAAGCGTCTTGGCGATGCGCGCACGGGCCTCGTCCATCAGGGTGGAGTCGTCCGCACCGAGCGACAGGCCGCGCGTCACGAGCTCGGGGGTGCCCGTGGGCTGCCCGGTCCTGCGATCGATCGCGACGATCACTGTGGCCACACCGTCGCGGGCCAGCAGCTGGCGGTCGCGGATCACGAGGTGGCCGATGTCGCCGACGGAAAGCCCGTCCACGTAGACCACCCCGGACTCGACTCGCTCGGCGATGCGCACGGAGTCCTCGCTGATCTCGAGGCAGTCACCGGTCGCCAGGACGAAGATGTTCTCGTCGGCCACTCCCGTCAGCTTCGCGAGCTCCGCGTGCGCTGTCAGGTGGCGGCTCTCGCCGTGAATGGGGACGAAGCACTCGGGCTTGACGAGGTTCAACATGAGCTTGAGCTCCTCGGCGGCCGCGTGACCCGAGACGTGCACCGGCGCCGTTCCCTTGTGAACGATCGTGGCGCCGGCCCTGGACAGCCGGTTGATCACGCGGCTCACGGCCTTCTCGTTGCCGGGTATCGGCGTGGCGGAGATGACGACCGTGTCGCCGGCCTCGATGGTCACGGTGCGGTGGTCGTGGTTCGCCATCCGCGCGAGGGCCGAGAGCGGCTCGCCCTGGCTGCCGGTGGAGAGCACCACGACCTTCTCGGGCGGCAGGTCACCCATCGAGTATGCGTCGAGAAGATCATCCTCTGCGATCTTCAGGTATCCGAGCTGGCGGGCGATCTTGGTGTTGTTGACCATGGAGCGTCCGGTGACGACGACCTTACGGCCGGCAGCGACCGCCGCATCGCAGACCTGCTGGATCCGGTGGATGTGGCTTGCGAACGACGCCACGATGATGCGCTGCTCGGCACTGTCGAAGATGTCACGCAGGGCGGCTCCTACGGTGGCCTCCGATTTGGTGATGCCGACGGACTCCGCGTTGGTCGAGTCGCTCATCAGCAGCCGGACACCCTTCTTGCCGGCAGATGCGATCGCACCGTAGTCGGTCAGCCTGCCGTCTATCGGGGTCTGGTCGAGCTTGAAGTCACCCGTGTGAAGGATGTTGCCGACCGGGGTGCGGATGAACAGCGCGACCCCGTCGGGGATGGAGTGGTTCACGGGTATGAAGTCGAAACCGAAGGGGCCGATGTTGACGTGTCCGCCGGCGCGGATCTCTCGCAGCTTGGGCTTCTTGATGCGGTGTTCCTCGAGCTTGCCCGCGATGAGCCCGAGCGTGAGCTTGGTGCCGAGGATCGGCACGGTCGTCCCTACCTCCTTCAGGAGGTAGGGCAAGGCCCCGGTGTGGTCCTCGTGACCGTGGGTGATCACGATCGCGCGAAGCTTCTCCTTGCGATGAACGATGTAGCTGTAGTCGGGAAGGATCAGGTCTACCCCGGGGTGGTCTTCGTCCGGGAACATGATGCCCGCGTCGATGACGACCATGTCGTTGCCGTACTCGAGCACGGTCATGTTCTTGCCTATCTCGTCGAGCCCTCCGAGAGGGATGACTCGCAGGCGGGTCTTCTTCTGTGTCATAGGGGTGCTGTGACGCTCCTTAGGTCGTGCCGCTCGCAAGCGGCGGGTGTGGGTTCATACGCGTGCAGGCGAGCCGCACGCGTCTCGTTCGGTTCAGACGGGCAGAAGGCCGACGTGCCTCATGATCCGCTCGAGCTCGGCAGTCTGCTCCTCTGTAGGTGGCACGAGTGGGAGCCGCACGGTACCCACGTCGAAGCCCTGCAATCGAAGCGCTTCCTTTACCATGATCGGGTTTGCGGTCATGAACAGGGCCTTCATCAGCGGCAGCAGCTCAAGGTGGATCCTGAGCGCTCGCGTATGATCGCCCGCTCCGTGTGCCACAATCATCTCCTTGAAGCGGTGTCCGGCGACGTGAGATACCACGCTGATGACTCCCGTGCCACCGAGCCCGAGCATCGGCAGGGTCATCTCGTCGTCACCCGAGAGCACTTCGAATCCCTCGGGTGCGCCGTCGATGATCTGCGCGATCTGGGTGAGATTCCCGCTCGCTTCCTTGACCGCGACGATATTCTCGCAGTCGTGTGCCAGGCGCAGCGTGGTCTCCGCGCTCATGTTGACTACCGAGCGTCCCGGGATGTTGTAGAGGATGACGGGCAGATCGACCGCTTCGGCGATTGCCCGGAAGTGGCGGTAGAGGCCCTCTTGCGGAGGCTTGTTGTAGTAGGGCACCACGGCCATGATTCCGTGCACGCCGACCGCGGCGACCTTGCGTGCGAACTCCACGCTGTCCGCCGTGCAGTTGTCACCGGCATTCGCGATGACCGGGGCGCGATCGCCGACGGCATCGATGACCGCCCTGAAGAGCTCCATCTTCTGCGGGTAGAAGACGGTCGGCGACTCGCCGGTGGTGCCGCACACGATCAACCCGTCCGTGCCGCTGGAAAGGAGGCGATCGGCCAGGGCCTGCGCGCGAGGCAGATCGAGATTCAGGTCGGAATCGAACGGCGTGACCATAGCGGTCAGCATGCGTCCGAAGCGCGGTTCAGCCATGAGTGCTCCCCTTGTATCGTGCTGCGGTCGCAGTGCCCGCGTCTCGTAGGTGCTCGACATCACTTCATTGTGCCACACCCGGAAACCCGATGAACGCCACCCGTGGTGGTGCTACCGCGGTGTCATCGGCATGAGCGTTGGCATTCTTTCAGGGCGCCGCAAGCTCGAAACCATCGTGGAGAGCCTGGACTGCCGCCCGGCTCTCCTCCGACGGGACGAGAACGGAGATGGTGGTGTGGCTGTCGGCCGTCTGTAGCACCGTGACCCCCGCGCGGTCGAGGCACTCCGCCATGCGCGCCATGACCCCGGGCACGCCGTGCATCCCCGCCCCTACGAGCGTGACCTTGGACAGTGAGGCCTGCACCTGATAGGTCATGCCGAGTGCGGACAGGACCTCGCACGCGCCGTCGAGCGCGGATCCGGCTATGGAGAAGACCAGCGTCTCTCCCACCGGCGTGAACATGTCGAGCGAGACGCATGCGTCGGCCATCGCACGGTAGACGCGAGCCTGCGCCGCCATGTGCGCACGGGTGTTCTCCGGTGCCGGAAGTGCGACCCGCACGCGCGCGACATCGTCGACGTGCGAGACCGCGGTGGCGACCCGTTCGGGGCGGTATGCGGAGATGTCGGCGACGCGTGTCCCGGGATGGTCGCTGTAGGTGTTGCGCACCCTGAGGGCAAGGCCGCTTGCCAGCGCCAGCTCGGCGGCGGGAGTGTGGACGACGCGTGCGCCGTGGCGCGCCATCTGGTGGAGTTCGTCTGCCCGGATCACCTCGAGTACCTGCGGTCCGTCACACGTACGCGGATCGGCGCTCATCACACCGTCGACGTCGGTGTAGATCTCGACCGCCTCCGCCTGCAGGGCCACTCCCAGCGCGCACGCGGTCGTGTCGGAACCGCCGCGCCCGAGAGTGGTGACCGAGCCGTCAGCGGCGATGCCCTGGAATCCGGTGACGACGGGGACCGTTCCCCCGGAGATCGCATCGAGGAGCGGTCCGGTGTGTACGTCGGTTATCGCCGCGGAGCCGAACACCCCGTCGGTGCCGATGCCCGCATCCGCTCCCGAGAAGGCTCGCGCGTCGATACCGGCTGCCCTCAGATCGTGTGCGAGGACCACCGCGGATATGATCTCACCGCTGGACATCAGGAGATCGGTCTCGCGGGGATCGCCAGGCAGCCCCTCGACCAGCGAGATGAGAGTGTCGGTTGCATACGGCTGCCCGGACCTCCCCATCGCGGAGACAACGAGCACGGGCGATATGCCCGCCTCGACGCCGGCCAGGACGGCACGTGCGATGGCGGCACGAGCCCCCGTGGTGGCCACGGAGGTGCCACCGAACTTCATGACGACGATCCGAACGTCCGGGGCGGTCACGCTACGCCTCCATCAGGTTCTCGAGCCCGATGATGAGACCGGTACGAGACACGACCTCGCGCACCGCAAGAACCACACCGGGCATGAACGACGCACGGTCGATCGAATCATGACGGATGGTGAGCGTCTGGCCCTGGCCCCCGAAGATGACCTCCTGATGCGCTACGAGGCCCGGGAGTCGCACGCTGTGGACGCTGACATCCTCGACGAGCGCTCCGCGGGCACCCTCAACGATCTCCGTCTCGCGACCCGGCGCAGCGGCCACCGCGTGGCGTGCCGCCGCAATCAGGGACGCGGTCCGCAGAGCGGTACCAGACGGCGAGTCGGCCTTCCGGTCATGGTGCAGCTCGACGATCTCGGCGTGCGGCATGAAACGTGCCGCTTCCTGCGCGAACTGCATCATCAGCACAGCACCGATGGCGAAGTTCGGTGCGACAAAGAGGCAGGTCTGCGGCGCGGTCTGCGAGAGCTCCAGCAGAGTCTCCTCCCCGATGCCGGTGGTTCCTACCACGCAGTGAACACCGGCAACGAGCGCGGTACGGAGGTTCTTCTCGACCGCATCGGGATGCGTGAAGTCCACCATGACCGTCGGTTGGAACGTCGCGATGGCCGAGGCGAGATCTCCGGTGCAGGGCACCTCTCCCCCGGCTCCATCGTCTACGGCGCGGCCGTCGTGTCCGGGATCGACTGCGGCGACGATACGGATGCCCTCGGCTGCCGTAAGCGCCCGGACGACCTCTCGACCCATGCGCCCCGCGGCGCCACTGACAAGTACATCGATCATAGGTGGGCCTCCCCTTCCGGCGTCTACCCCACGAGGTGGGCGACGTCTTCTGCGGAGTACGGTCCGATCATAGCGAGCACGCGCTCGCGGTCGAGCACGTCTGTCGCGACGCGGTGTGTGGTCTCAAGGTCGACCGCGTCGATCCGCTCGACTACCTCGTCGACGGAGAGGAGCTCGCCGCCGGTGACGGCGTTCTTCCCGAGTCGGGTCATCCGGTTGCGGGTGCTTTCAAGGCCGAGCACGAGATGCCCCTTGATGGACTCCTTGGCACGGGTGAGTTCGTCTTCGGTCAGTCCGGAGGCAAGCACCCGTTGAATCTCGGTCTGGACGAGGTGCACGACCTCCTCGGCGTTCGAAGGGCGTGTCCCTGCATACACCGTGAACTGGCCGGTGTCCTGATACAGGGCGTGGAAGCTGAAAACGGCGTAGGCCAACCCCTTCTTCTCGCGAATCTCCTGAAAGAGCCGCGATGACATGCCCCCGCCGAGGACCGTGTCCACCACCGAGAGCGCGAACCGATCGGGATGGCGAGCGTTGAGACAGCTCACGCCGTAACAGATATGCGTCTGTTCGGTGTCCTTCTCGATCACGGCCAGGCGTCCGGTCGACGGCGGTTCGGCAGCCGGCCGGTCGCTGCGGGGTCCCTCGGGAAGAACCAAGTGCGTCCGAATCAACTCGACGAGGGCGTCGTGGTCCACGCTGCCCGCAGCAGCCACCACGCAGTTGCGGGTCAGGTAGTGTCGCATGCGGAAGGCCACCGACTGTTCGTGATCGAACCCCCCTACCGTGTCACGGCTACCGAGAATCGGCAGACCGATGGGGTGATCGGGCCACAGGGCGCGCGAGAAGAGCTCGTGGATGCGGTCGTCGGGAGTGTCCTCCATGCGCGCGATCTCCTCGATGACCACCTCCCGTTCCTTGGAGCACGACTCATCGGAAAGAGAGGCGTTGCACACCATGTCGGAGAGCAGCTCGATCGCCGTGGGCACGTGCTCGTCGATCACGCGCGCGTAGTAGCAGGTGTACTCCTTGCTGGTAAAGGCGTTGAGCTCGGCACCGAGGCGGTCGAAGGTCTCCGAGATGTCTGCAGCCGAGCGGGTCGGGGTCCCCTTGAACATCATGTGTTCCATGAAGTGGGACATGCCGGCCTCAGCCGGGCTCTCGTCACGGCTGCCGACAGAGAACCACACACCGAGCGCCACGGACCTCACAGAGTCGAGTGACTCCGTGAGGACCGTGACACCGTTGTCGAGCACGGTTTCGCGATAGAACATCGGTGTGTCCCGCCGCCTAGTGGCGACGACGGGGCTTGCGGTCGCCTCCGCGGTCACCGCCACGGTCGCGGTCCGGACGATCGCCGCTGCCGTGTGGCTTGCGGTCGCCGCCACCACCGGTCGACGGGGGTGCTTCGGGCTTGTCGATGCGGTCCAGGCTGATCTTTCCGCGATCGTCGATGTCGAGGACTTCCACCTCGACCTCGTCGCCGACGGCCAGCACGTCTTCGACCTTCTCGACGCGGCCCTTGGCCACGCGCGAGATGTGGAGCAGGCCGTCCTTGCCGGGCGTGAGCTCGATGAAGGCGCCGAATGCCTGGATGGAGACGACGCGGCCCTTGTAGCGCTCGCCGATCTCGGGGACCTTGACGATGAGCTGGATGCGGCGGACCGCTTCCTCGCCGCCCTGGTCGCGCGAGGCGACGAAGATCGTGCCGTCCTCCTGGATGTCGATCTGGGCGCCGGTCTCCTCCTGGATACCGCGGATGATCTTGCCGCCCGAACCGATGACGTCACGGATCTTGTCGACAGGGATCTTCACGGTGAGGATGCGGGGCGCGAACTGTGAGAGCTCGTCGCGCGGCACGTCTATCGCCTCGAGCATCTTGGACATGATGTGCGCACGGCCGGCCTTGGCCTGGCGCAGCGCCGTCTCGAGGATCTCGTAGGACAGACCCTTGGCCTTGTTGTCCATCTGCAGAGCTGTGATGCCCTGCTCGGTGCCGGCCACCTTGAAGTCCATGTCGCCGAGGAAGTCCTCGAGGCCCTGGATGTCGGAGAGTACCGCGACGCGGTCGCCCTCCTTGATCAGTCCCATCGCGATACCGGAGACGGGCGCCTTGATCGGCACACCGGCGTCCATGAGCGCGAGCGAGGAGCCGCAGACCGATCCCATGGAGCTCGAGCCGTTGGACTCGAGGACCTCAGAGACGATGCGGATGGTGTAGGGGAACTCGTCCTCGGCAGGGAGCACCGGCACAAGCGCGCGCTCGGCGAGAGCGCCATGGCCGATCTCGCGGCGCTTCGGGCCGCGCATGAAGCCCGTCTCGCCGGTGCAGAACGGCGGGAAGTTGTAGTGGTGCATGTAGCGCTTGCCCTCGGACACGTCGATGGTGTCGATGCGCTGCCACTCGGAGAGCATGCCGAGCGTGAGCACGGAGAGCACCTGGGTCTGGCCGCGGGTGAAGAGCCCGGAGCCGTGAGCGCGGGGCAGATAGCCCGCGATGCTGGTGACCGGCCGGATCTCGTCCGTCGTGCGGCCGTCGGCACGCTCGCCCTCGTCAAGCACCATGTTGCGCATGGTCTTCTTCTCGAGCTCCTTGAGCAGCGCCTTGATGTCTTTGCCGTCGGCAGCGCGCTCATCCTCCGTGAAGGTAGCGAGCACCTCTTCCTTCACGGCGTACACGCCGTCCTGGCGGGAGAACTTGTCGGGATTGTGCAGCGCGACGCGCATCTTCTCGGAGCCCGCTGCGAAGACACGCTCGCGCAGGGACTCGTCGATGGTGTGGATCGGGACTTCCATGGGAGTCGGCTCGGTCTGCGCGACGAAGCGCTCCTGGATAGCGCAGAACTCGGCGATAGCCTCCTGGGCGAAGGTGAGCGCAGCGAGCATGTCGTCCTCGGAGACCTCGTACGCGCCTGCCTCGATCATGTAGACGGCGTCGCGCGATCCGGCGACCACGAGGTCGATATCGGAGACCTCGAGCTCGTCGAAGGTCGGGTTCACACAGAACTCGCCATCCACTCGCGCCACACGGACAGCGGCGAGCGGGCCCTCGAACGGGATTCCGGCCACCATCAGCGCTGCGGACGCACCCATGATGCTGATGACGTCGGGCTGCGAGACCTGATCCGCGGAGAGCACGGTCACGATGATCTGGACCTCGTTGCGGAAGCCGTCGGCAAACGCCGAACGCAGCGGCCGGTCGATCATCCGCGCGGTCAGGATGGCCTTCTCGCTCGGGCGGGCCTCACGCTTGATGAATCCACCCGGGAGCTTGCCCGCAGCGTACATCCGCTCTTCGAAATCGACGGTGAGCGGGAAGAAATCAAGATCCTTGGGATTGCGGGATGCGGTGGCGGTGACGAGTACCATCGTATCGCCCTGTCGCACCACCACGGCACCGCCGGCCTGCTTGGCCAGCTCGCCGGTCTCCAGGACATACTCCTTGCCGTACAGTTCGAAACGCTCGACGATCTTTGACATCTCTTTCCTCTTCCTCTGCCTCTTCTCTCCACGCCCCGTGCGTGAAGACCTCTACTACCGCCGCATCCGGCGACCGGTAGTAAGAAGGCGGGAGCTTTCTCCCGCCTTCGGAGTGCCTTGATGGGTTCTTACCCGCGGATACCGAGATCCGCGATGATCGCGCGGTAGCGCTCGATGTCGGTCTTCTTCAGATACCCGAGGAGCCGACGGCGCTGGCCAACGAGCATAAGCAGGCCGCGGCGCGTGTGATGGTCCTTCTTGTGGATCTTGAGATGCTCGGTGAGGTCACGGATGCGCTGCGTGAGGAGCGCGATCTGTACCTCCGGAGAACCGGTGTCGCCCTCGGTGCGGGCGTACTTCGCGACGATCTCGTTCTTGGTTTCCTTCGACAATGGCATACTTCGTTCACCTTTCTGTTCGTGTCCGCCCCCGTCCGGGGCCCGCGTCGGTGATTCGCGAGTCTCAGGCGAGGGTCCGCAATACAACCCTCACACTATACCACAACGGCATCTACCCGATAGCTTGAGGTGTACCGTTCAGCCTGCATGTCGGGTTGCCCGGCGCACGGCGTCGATGTCGTGTCTGATCGCATCGGCCAGTTCGCGCCTCGAGCCGAACTCCCGCTGGTCGCGAAGGTGTCTCCGGAACCCGACGGTGATGGTGGCTCCGTACACGTCGGCATCCAGGTCGAGGATGTGCGCCTCGAGCTGATCGTGTGCGTCAGGGAAGGTAGGAGGGGTCCCTACCGATAGAGCCGCCAGGTGCCGGGCGTCGCCGACGAGCGCCCATCCGGCATACACACCCTCGCGCGGCAGGGCAGCGTGCTCGCGGGGAAGCAGGTTCGCTGTGGGGATTCCGAGTTCGCGCCGGCCGATCCCTCTGCCCCTCACAACCAGACCCGTCACGCGGTGGTCCCTGCCGAGGAGCGCAGCCGCTGCGGTGACATCGCCGGCTGCCACGAGGGCACGGATGCGCGTAGAGGTGACCGTCGACTCCCCCGCGGTGACGAGTTCGTGTGCCTGAACATCGAATCCGTGCACCGCTCCTGCCGACTCCAGGGTGGAGACGGTCCCCTCCGCATAGCGTCCGAAGCGGAAGTCCTTACCGACGTGGACGGAGCTGAGTGTGAGCGCCTCCAGGAGGATGTCGCTCAGGAACGCTTCGGGCGAGAGCGAAGCCACACTCGCGTCGAATGGGACGACAAGGACGTGGTTCGCGCCTGCGTTCAGGAGGAAGGTGCACTTGTCCTCGAGGGCGAGAAGCTGCGGTCCGGCAGCCTCAGGGTTCACGACCTGATCAGGATCGCGGTCGAAGGTGACCGCCACAGCCGCACGTCCCCGAGCCCGCGCATCGCGGGCACAATCTCGCAGGAGAGTCTGGTGTCCGATGTGAACGCCGTCGAACACGCCGATGGCGGCGACAACGGGGTTCTCGAAGAACCCTGCCCCCTTCTCCCAGGTGAACACCTTCGTCATCGTTTCACGCCTCCAGCGAGCACCGTGTGGGCCCGCAGGGTTCGCCCGTCAGGTCCCAGCGCGTACAGCGCGTACAGACGGTCATCATCAGCCATCGCAAGGAGGACCTCACAGCCGCTTTCGAGCACCTCGTTGCTGGCGAGCGGAGCGCCCACCCTGACCCGTTCGGCCTCATGAGGCGTGAGGGCCCTGAAGGGAAGACCAAGTGCTTCTACCGGGTCGGCAAAGAACCTGGCGCACCCGCGTCCGGCGTCGGTGACCTTATCGAGTGGGTGAGCGTTGGCGAGTGAGAGGCGGCCGCTGCTGATGCGTCTGAGGGCGGACAAGTGGGCCGCCGTGCCGAGAGCAGTCCCGAGATCGCGCGCGATGGCGCGGATGTAGGTTCCCTTCGAGACTGTGAACGAGACGTCCCACGACACGTCGGGGTCGCTGACGATTCCGAGGAGGCCGGCATCGAGTATCTCGATGTGCCGCGATGCAAGCGCCAACGGGTTGCCCGCCCGGGCAGCACGATGAGCGCTGACGCCTGCTTGCTTGATCGCCGAGTAGGCCGGCGGCACCTGGTCGTGAGAGCCGAGTAGCCCGGCGATGACTCCACCGGCGTACTCCTTGTCACGCAGTGCGGACGGTACCGGAAGAACCTCGACGATCTCCCCCTCGGCATCGTCGGTGTCGGTGCGAGCGCCGAACGTGATGCGAGCGACGTAGGACTTCGCGGCGTCGGTGAGAGCGGGGGTTAGCCGGGTGGCGGAGCCGACGAGGACGACGAGGACTCCGGTTGCTGCAGGATCGAGCGTACCCGCGTGTCCGATCCGTCGCTCACCTGTGGAGCGTCGAAGTAGGGCAACGACGTCGTGGCTCGTGATTCCGGCGGGCTTGTCGATGACGAGAATGCCCGAAAGCGCGGTTGCGCCCCGACGGGGTCTACTCACGCCGTATCACCGCCGGGCAGGTTCGGAAGGAGTTCGGCCAGCACCGCCTCGAGGCCACCCCGGTGATTGAATCCCGCGGCTGCGACGTGTCCGCCTCCACCCCACCGGCGGGCGACAGCGCTGACGTCGTGGCCGGTCTTGGCCCTCAGGTTCACCCTGACGCCTTCAGGATGCACTCTGAGAAGCAGCGCGACGTCGATCCCCTCCAGGGCCCTCACGGCATCTACGAGATGCTCGGTCTCCCACGGATGGGCACCAGTCTCGGGGTAGTCGGAGTCGTGGACCCAGGCGTAGGCAACGCGACCGTCATTTGCGAGCGTGAGGCGTGAGAGGACCCTCGTCTCAAGCGCCATGGCCGCCGCTGTGCGGCTCTCATACAACCGGTGGTGAGCCTCGGCAGCGTCCACGCCTGCCTCGAGCATGTCCGCGGCGTCTCTGAGAGCATCGGGCGATGTGTTGCTGTAGGCGAAACGTCCCGTGTCCGTTACGAGAGCGACCCAGCAGCACAGGGCGACCTCCGGCGAGGGTGGCTGATCGAGCGCCCTGAGGAGTCTCCACACCATCAACCCGGTCGCTGCTGCCGCCGGGTCGGTCAGGTTCACGGTCCCGAATCCGCTGTTATCGGGGTGATGGTCGATCGAGATAAGCGTCTCTGCGCTCTCAGCGAGTGCGGCAGCGACACCGAGGCGATCGGTCCCGGGGGTATCAAGCGCCACGAAGACCTGCGGAGGCTCGAGCTCGGCGGCGGGAACGAACAGGCCGTACCCGGGCATGAACTCGTAGGAACCGGGAGGCTTCTCGGCATCCGCGAGCGTGGGGACAGCGGCGATGCCGGCGTCTCGAAGTGCGAGGGTGAGTCCGAGAACAGACCCGATAGCGTCCCCGTCTGGTTTGACGTGAGCACACACCGCGACGGAGGAGGCCTTCCGTAGTTCGACGGCTATCCGGTGGTAGGCGAGCATCAACACGTCACTCCTCGGGATCGGAGTCCGCCTCCCCTTCTCGGTCCCGGAGCAGCGTGGGCGGTACCTCCTTGAGGGCCTCGGAGATACGCATCCCTTCATCGACCGAGCGGTCGATGAGAAAGCGTAGCTCAGGTGTGAAGCGCAACGTGATTCGCTGGCCGAGCAGCGAGCGTATGCGTCCCTTGGCGGACTCGAGTCCCTCGAGAAGCTCGGCGTAGCGCTCGGGGCCGCCGTGGGTGATCACGTGGATGTTGGCGACCATCATGTCGGGGCTCACCTCCGCCGAGGTGACGGTCACCAGGTCGATGCGAGGGTCCGAGATCTCCTCTGTAAGGATGATCGCGACGGCCTCGCGGACCATCTCGTTGACCTTGCGGGTTCGGGGTGTCTGCTTCACGTGCGCTCCCTACGACTCACGGGCGACCTCGACGGTCTTGAAGCCCTCGACGACGTCACCCTCCTTGATGTCCTGGAAGCCGTCGATGCTCAGACCGCACTCGTATCCCTGGCGCACCGACTTGACGTCGTCCTTGAAGCGTCTGAGGGACCCGAGCTTGCCCTCGTAGATCACAGTGCCCTGGCGGACGAGACGGACCTTGTCGTCCCGGGATATCTCACCTTCCTGCACGTAGCAGCCTGCGATGACACCCATCTTCGGGACGCGGAACAACTCGCGGATCTCGACCCGTGCCGTGTCCTCCTCGTGGAACTCGGGCGCGAGCATCCCGACGCGTGCGGCGTTGATGTCTTCGATCGCCTGGTAGATGACGCGGTACAGGCGGATATCCACACTCTCCTTCTCCGCCAGCGACCGGGCCTTCGGCTCAGGCCTCACATTGAAGCCGATGATGATCGCATCCGATGCGTCGGCAAGCATGACATCAGTCTCGGTGATGGCGCCTACCGCCGAGTGGATGACGTTGATGCGAACCTCGGTCTGGTCCATCTTGTCCAGCGCGTCCTTGAGAGCTCCGATCGACCCCTGTACGTCCGCTTTCACGACGAGGTTGAGGTCTTTCAGCTCGCCCTCCTGGATCCTGGCGAAAAGGTCGTCCAGGGAGACGTGGACCTTCTTCTCCTGGGCAAGCAAACGCTGCTTGAGTGCCCGCTCTTCGGCGAGGTTTCGGGCATCTCGCTCGTCGGCAAAGATGCGGAACTCGTCCCCGGCCGAGGGCACGCTTCCGAGTCCGAGGATCTCGACTGGATCGGCGGGACCCGCGGACGTCACTGGCTCCCCGAGGGGGTTGACGAGCGCTCGCACGCGACCGTGGGTCGTGCCGGCAACGATCGAGTCGCCCACGTGCAGCGTGCCGCGCTGGACGAGGACGGTGGCAACCGGGCCGCGCCCCTTGTCGAGCTTCGCCTCGATGACGATGCCCGATGCCGTCGCGTCGGGGTTGGCCTTGAGCTCGAGGACGTCGGCCTGCAACAGGATCATCTCGAGGAGTTCGTGGATGTTGAGGCGCTGCTTCGCGGAGACGTCGACGAAGATGTCGGTGCCGCCCCACGCTTCGGGCACGATCTCGTGCTCGGTAAGCTCCTGGCGGACGCGGTCGGGGTTGGCGCCGTCCTTGTCGATCTTGTTGACGGCGACGATGATCGGTACGCCGGCGGCCTTCGCGTGGTGGATGGCCTCGACGGTCTGCGGCATGACGCCATCGTCGGCTGCCACCACGAGCACCGCGACGTCGGTGACCTTGGCACCACGGGCACGCATGGCGGTGAAGGCTTCGTGGCCCGGGGTGTCGATGAACGTGATCTGCTTGTCATCATGGAGGACCACGCTCGCACCGATGTGCTGCGTGATGCCACCGGCCTCTGTTTCGGCCACACCCGTCTCACGGATCGCGTCGAGCAGCGATGTCTTTCCGTGGTCGACGTGACCCATGACGGTGACGACCGGGGGTCGGGGCTTGAGGTCTTCCGGGGCGTCGTCGAAGACGAAGCCGGTCTCCTCTTCGGGACTCACCACGACGACCTCGCGGCCCATGTCGTCTGCGATCAACTCAACGATGTCGCTCATCATCGGCTGGTTGACGGTGAGCGGTGTGCCGAGCAGCATCAGCCGCTTGATGATCTCGGTTGAGGGCACGCCGAGCGCTTCGGCGAACTCGCCCACCGTCACGCCCTCGGTCACGGAGACGAGCTCTGTGTCACCGGAAGCGACGGCTGCCGGTGCGGTCTGAGCGGTCTCGGCTGCCACCTCCTCGGCGTGCTTCTGACGTTTTTCCTTGCGCTTCTTGCGCTTGCCCTGCTCCGCGCCTGCGGCGGCCACGGCCTGCTTGGCTTCTTCGATGATGGTGGAGCGCGAGACGACCTCGGCCTGCTTGGCCATCTGGCGGTAACGGTCCTCCTCGCTCTTCTCGAGCGTGGGGGACTCCTCGGCCTCACGACGAGCACGCTCCGCGGCCTCAGCCGCCTCGGCAGCGTGACGCTCCTCCTCGGCTTTGCGTGCGGCTTCCTCGGCCTCGCGTTCGGCAGCTTCCTTGGCCTCAGCCGCGCGCCGGGCCTCCTCGGTGATGCGGGCAGCCTCTTCGCGACGGGCGCGCTCGGCGGCCTCGACGGCACGGCGGGCGTCGTCCTCGGCTTTGCGTGCGGCTTCCTCGGCCTCGCGCTTGGCGGCCTCGGCCGCTTCAACCTTAAGGCGCTCCTCCTCGAGCGCGGCCTGGCGCTCGGCGATGAGCGGACCGAGATCCTTCCGGATCTTGTCGACGTACGCTTCGACGAGGGTCGACGCGTGGTTCTTCGCAGGTATCTTCATGGCCTGGAGCTGTTCGAGCAGCTCCTTGGAGGTCATGCCGAACTCCTTTGCGAGTTCGTGGACTCTCATGCTGGGCATACAGTCACCGTCCTTGCTGCGAGGGCGCCGCGCTGGTGAGCAGCGTCTCGAGGTCTCGTCTCAATCGGTCGAGGTCGTCGTCGTGCAGGTGGACACGCAGGGCGGAGTCGAACCTCCGCCGGCCCGCCGCGGCGTCGAAACACTCGACGCTCGGGCAGACGTACGCGCCGCGGCCGTTGGTCTTCCCCGTGGGGTCGAGCTCGATGTGGGCGTCGGTCGTGCGAACGATACGCACGAGGCCGCATTTCTCGTCGGTGCGGCCGCACCCGACGCAGGTACGCGTCGGTGTCTTGCGGGTGCGTGTCACGAGTCGGCACCCTCCTTCTCATGGATGCCGCAGTACACGCTTCCGGGCCGCGCCTTGTTGCGGCAGCGCAGACCGGAGCTCGTCACGGCGACGCAGCGTCCGTCGCTCTCCTCCTCGGGCGCCGTACCCTCTGCGGCGGCGACCTGGGCAGCGAGGCCGGCCTGGGAGGCCTGGGCCTGGCTCTTGATGTCGATGCGCCAGCCGGTGAGCTTGGCTGCCAGCCGCGCGTTCTGCCCCTCCTTGCCGATGGCAAGCGAGAGTTGGTCCTCGGGAACGATGACGGTGGCGATATGGTTCGCCTCGTCGATCAGCACCGTGGTGACCTTCGCGGGCGAGATGGCGTTTGCAACGTACGAGGCGGGCTCCTCGGCCCACGGAATCACGTCGATGCGTTCGCCGCGCAGTTCGCTCACGATCATGCGCACGCGGCTGCCCTTGGGACCGACGCACGCGCCGACCGGATCGAGGCCGGACTCGCGGCTGGAGACGGCGACCTTCGAGCGCATGCCCGGTTCGCGCGCGACACTCTTGATCTCGACGATGCCGTCGTAGATCTCGGGCACCTCCAGCTCGAAGAGCCGGCGGATAAGCCCGGGGTGGGTCCTCGAGACGACGATCGAGGGCTCGGTCGAGGTCTTGCGCACCTCGATGATGTAGGCCTTGAGGCGCTGGTTGTGATCGTAGCGCTCGTTGGGGGGCTGCTCGGCCGGGGGCAGGAGTGCCTCGACGCCCTCGCGCAGCTTGATGAGCGTGTAGCGGCTGTCGGACTGCTGCACTGTCCCGGTCACGCTCTCCCCGACCCGGTCGGAGTACTCCTCGTAGATCTTCTCGCGCTCCGCCTCGCGGATCGAGGACATGATGACGTTCTTCGCCGCCTGGGCCGCGATGCGCGAGACGTCTGCAGGCGTGATGTCGCTCTCTTCGAACTCGGGCTCCTCCTCGGTGCCGCCGACCGGGATGAGCTCGTACACGTAGATTCGGCCGGTCTCCCGGTCGATCGTGACTCGCGTGTCGTTCTCGAGATCCAGTATGCGACGGTAGGTCGCGGCCAGCTGCTGCTCCAACCGGTCGAGGATGTCGTACTCGTCGATGTTCTTCTCGCGCGCCAGCTGGCGCAGCGCCTCCATCAGTTCAGAGCTCATTGCTCGCAACCGTCCTTCCCCTGTCCGAAGTCCACCTCCCCCTTCAGCCGTGCATTGCGCACATCGCTGAAGGGGATGCGGACGGTTTTGCCGTCGACATCCAGCGCGATCACGTCATCTGCGACGCCGCGGATCGTGCCGGTGAATCTGGTGCGCCCGTCGAGCGGACGCGTCTTGAGCATGGCCGTCGAACCCTGGAAACGCTCGAAGTCACCGAGCTTCCTCAGTGGGCGATCGATGCCCGGTGACGACACCTCGAGCGTGTAGGCCCGCTCGAACGGCTCGCGTTCGTCCAGAAGGGCGGCGACCCAGCTGTTGGCTTCGCAGATATCGTCGAGTCCGATGCCCCCCTCTTTGTCGAGGAAGACACGGAGGATCGGGTGTCCGTGGCCACCGGCGAGCTCCACCGCGACGAGTTCGAACCCGTGGCTGAGCGCAGCGGGCGCGAGCGCCTCTTCCAAGTGCGCTTCGAGTTCCGTTGACACGTTACCGACCTCCTTCCAGACGAAAAGAAGCGGGGGTTACCCACTTCTCGCAGGACACGCTGTAGACCTCGCTGATTCTAACACACCCCTGTACGCACGAGAACCGACCCGAGCCGGTGGCGTAGCAGGGCCTATGGAGACGAAGGATGCGGCGTATGTAGCCCGTTAGCGGTACCGGGGGCGCTCCTCACGGACGCGCGTGGCGAGCGCCCCGGCGAGCTCCTCGACGGGGACCTCGCTACGCTCACCGGTCGCGCGGTCCTTGAGTTCGACGACTCCGGCTGCAACACCTCGCTTGCCGACGACGACCTGGTACGGGTAGCCGATGAGATCGGCGTCGGCGAACTTGACGCCCGCGCGCTCGTCACGATCGTCGATGATCACTTCGACACCGGCGCGGGCGAGCTCACGCCAGAGACTCTCCGCGACCGGCCAGACCGTCTCGTCATCGACCGCAAGCGGGACGACCGCGACTTCCAGCGGTGCCACCGAGATCGGCCAGACGATACCGGCATCATCGTGGTGCTGCTCGATCACAGCGGCGAGAGAGCGCGTGATGCCGACACCGTAGCAGCCCATGAGGAAAGGCCGCTCGGTACCGTCCTCGGCTGTGAAGGTGGCGCCGAGAGATTCCGAGTACTTGGTGCCGAGCTGGAAGACCTGGCTGACCTCGATGCCCCGGGCGCCCAGCAGCGTTCCGCCGCAGACCGGACAGCCGTCCCCCGGCTCCGCCACGACGAGGTCCGCCCAGATGCCCACTGTGAAGTCACGGCCTGGCATGGCCCCGACGAGATGGTAGTCGTTCTCGTTGGCGCCGATCCCCCAGGCGACTTCGTCGCGCAGCGAGACGTCGGCGACGACCACGGTGCCCTCAGGCGGCGAGACCGGACCGAGCGAGCCCTTGGGGATGCCGTAGGCTGCGAAGTCCTCCTCGGCCAACAGCTCCACGCCGGGGACGGCGCGGCCGGCCTTCACATCGTTGAGCTCGCGGTCTCCAGGGATGCAGAAGAAGACGAGCGTGCCGTCGGGGGTCTTGCCTGCCATCGTCTTGACGGTGTCGTGTGCCGAGGTGCCCAGGAACTCGGCGAGCTCGGCGATCGTTCTGATGTCCGGGGTGTGGACTCGCTCCATGGGTCTGGGCTCGACGGTGCCCGGCGTGCGCGGAACCACGGTGCCCGCCGCTTCGACGTTGGCGGCCCATCCGCACTCGCAGTAGACGAGCGCCGCCTCACCCGTCTCCGCAAGCGCCATGAACTCGGTGGTCACCGAGCCGCCGATCTGCCCGGAGTCGGCCTCGACCGGCCGGTAGACCAGGCCGAGACGTTCGCAGATGCGTCCGTACGCACGAGCCTGATCGTCGTAGTGTTCCTGCAGCGAGGCCTGGGAGTCGTGGAAGGAGTAGGCGTCCTTCATAATGAACTCACGGCCGCGGAGCAGCCCGAAGCGGGGGCGCATCTCATCGCGGAACTTGAGGTTGATCTGGTAGAGCGAGAGCGGCAGATCGCGATAGGAGCGGACCTCGCCCCGAACGAGTGCGGTGATGATCTCCTCGTGCGTGGGCGCGAGGCAGAACTCCCGGCCCTGCCTGTCGTGAAGCCGTGCGAGTTCGGGTCCGTAGGCGTCCCATCGTCCCGAGTCCTGCCAGAGCTCCGCGGGTTGCACGAAGGGAAGCAGGACCTCCTGGGACCCGATCGCATCCATCTCCTCGCGCACGATCTGCTCGATCTTGCGCACGCTTCGCCAGCCGAGCGGAAGAAACGTGTAGATGCCCGCAGCTGCTTTGCGGATCAGGCCGGCACGCAGCAGGAGGCGGTGTGAGGCGATCTCGGCCTCGGCGGGATCCTCCTTGAGGGTCGGAACGTGCAGGTGGCTCATGCGCAGTGCGACGGTCATGCGTCTCTCACTTCCGGTGTGGCAGCGGTCGTCAGAGCGACCTCGGGTATCGGCAGACAGGATAGCGCATGAAGGCCAGTGCGCGAGCGAGAGGGCGCGTCTACCCGCGTTCCAGGGTGTCGATCTCCTGCATGAGGGCGTCGACGATCTGGTCTTCGGGCACCTTGCGAAGGGGGCGTCCCTTGGCGAAGACCATGCCGACACCCTTTCCCGCCGCCACCCCGATGTCCGCCTCGCGCGCCTCACCCGGGCCGTTGACCACGCAACCCATGACGGCGACCTTCAGACCGGCACTGCGGCCCCGAAGCCTGCGCTCGACCTCGGTCGCGATCGGGATGAGATCGACCTCGCAGCGCCCGCACGTCGGGCAGCTCACCAGCTCGGGTGTGCGCCGCCTCAGGTCAAGTGCGGCCAGGATCTCCCAGCCGACAAGGACTTCATCGACCGGATCGGCGGTGAGCGAGACACGCAGCGTATCTCCGATGCCCTCTGCCAGCAGGATGCCGAGGCCAACGGCGGACTTCACGGTGCCCGTCCTCGACGTCCCCGCCTCGGTCACACCGAGGTGGAGCGGGTAGGGCAGCTGGTCGGCGAGCGCGCGGTATGCATCGACGGTGGAAGCGACGCTCGATGCCTTGGCGGACACGACGATCTCTTCGAAACCGCGTCCACGGAAGTGATCGCAGAACGCCACGGCACTGGCGACAAGCTTGTCGGCGAGCGGCCAGTCGCGATCGCGGTACTCCTCGGCAAGCGAGCCGGCATTGACCCCGATGCGGATGGGAATACCCGCCTCACCGGCCGCATCGATGACCGCGTCCACGCGCTCCGCAGACCCGATGTTGCCCGGATTGATCCGCAGCTTCGCCGCACCGGTGCGTGCGGCTTCGATCGCGAGCGTGTGATCGAAGTGAACGTCGGCGACGACGGGGATCGGCGAGGAGGCACAGATGGCGGCGAAGCCGTCGAGTGCCTCGGAGCGAGGGATGGCGACGCGCACGATCTCGCAGCCGGCGTCGGCGAGCGCTGTGATCTGTTCGAGCGTTGCGGCGGGGTCACGTGTGTCGGTGGTGGTCATCGACTGGACGGTGACGGGTGCACGGCCGCCGACCGGCACCGTGCCCACCATGACCGGTCGGGTCTCGCGCCTCTCTGGCATCTTTCGGCCTCCTCGGATCAGCCCTGGATGAAGTAGCGCACAACGTCTGCGTACATGAGGTATCCGATGAGCGAGAAGAGCAGAATCGCCCCGGACAGGCTGAGCCCGAGGGAGAATCTGCGGCCGAGCGGGCGACCCGCGGCCGCCTCGACGAGCTCAAGTGCAACCTTGCCGCCGTCCAGGGGCGGTATGGGCAGGATGTTCATCACGCCGAGCGAGAGCGAGAGCAGTGCGACGATCCATGCGTAGTTGAGGGGGCCTGTACGCGCTGCCTCGGCCACCTCGACGGTGATCCCGACGATGCTGCGGGCACCCTCGACCGACTCCTGGAAGGTGTCCGGCGAGAAGAACCGTCCGATCGCCGCAAACACCATACCGGTGAGGCGCACACTCTCGACAGCAGCCTCGCCGATAGAGGGGTTGACGTGTTCGACGTCGGAGACCACGCCGAGGACCGGCGCTCCGGTATCGGACTGGCCGATGGTGACGGAGACGCGCTCGGACCGGTCGTTGCGTACGAACCCGACATCCACGGTCTCGCCAGGCTCCCGCGCCGATATCTCTTGCGTAAGCGTCATCCAGTCCTCGACGGCGGTTCCCCCGATCGAGGTGATCCGGTCGCCGGCGGCAAGTCCGGCCTGCTCGGCCCCCGAGCCGGGCTGGACGTCGTAGAGCGTGAGTGACTGCGTATAGTAGCCCCACACGCCGAGAACGAACGTGAACACGAGGAGAGCGGTCAGAAGGTTCGTCAGGACGCCCATGGAGAGCACCGTGATGCGCTTGGGCCTGGAGAGCGCCCGGTAGGTGACCGCGCGTGCCGTATCCAGCAGCGCGGTGGCATCGGTGTGCTCGTCGCCTTCGAGGGTCGCGAGGTAGGAGATCTCATCATCGGTTGCAGGTGCCAGCGCGCCCCAATCCGCAAGCGTCGCAAGCAGCCTGGAGGCGTGCTCGACCTCGACTCCGATCTCGCCGGACAGCCGGTTCGCATCCGTCCTTCGGGCGAGTGTTGCGGCCTTGAGCGCGGGTCCGAGCAGTTCGTCTTCCGGCCCAGGCTCCATGCCTGCGATGCGCACGTAGCCACCGAGTGGGATAGCGGTCACCCCGAACATCGTGCCGCTGCGCTTGCTGCGGAATCGAATGGCGGGTCCGGGGAGGCCGACCATGAACTCGTGCACCTTCACGCCGAACGCACGAGCGGCCAGGAAGTGGCCGCCTTCGTGCAACACGACGAGGATCGAGAAGGTCAGAACTCCCCAGAGGATTGTGGATATCGCGTCGGGCATGTGCTCCCTTTCAGGTGAGTCCGGTATCGCAGGCGTGCGCACCACAGGTGCAAAGAGCGCGCCAGAGACGGTGGATCAGAGTGCCTTGAGTGCGGCGTCGCGGGCCCAACGGTCGACCGCCTCCACCTGTTCGACGGAGACGAGTTGCCCCGGCTCGTGCGCATTCATGACTGTTTCGACCACGCGGTCGATATCGGTCAGGCGGCAACGGCCAGCCAGGAACGCTTCAACCGCGATCTCGTTGGCGGCATTAAGGACGGCGGGCAGCGTGCCCCCTTCCTTCCCCGCCTCCAGTGCCAGAGCGAGGCAGCGAAACGTTTCGACGTCCGGTGGCTCGAAGTCGAGCGAACCCAGGGTCGTGAAGTCGACGGGCTCGATCGGTGCGGGCCAACGGCGCGGATGACTGAATGCGTACTGGATCGGGATGCGCATGTCCGTAGCACCGAGGTGTGCTTTCACGGAGCCATCTGCGAACTCGACCATCGAGTGCACGCAGGACTGCGGGTGGACGACGATGGAGATCCGATCGTAGTCGGCGGCGAAGAGATGGTGCGCCTCGATAGCCTCGAGCCCCTTGTTCATGAGCGTGGCCGAGTCGACGGTGATCTTCGGGCCCATCGTCCACGTGGGGTGGGCGAGCGCCGCGGCGGCATCCACCCCGGCCAGGAAGGTTCGGTCCCTCCCGCGGAACGGGCCTCCCGAGGCGGTCAGCCAGATGCGTTCCACGTCTCGCTCGTCCTCGCCGAGAAGGCACTGGAAGATCGCCGAGTGTTCGGAGTCGACCGGGAGGATGTTCCCCGGTCGCGCGAGCGCGGTCACCAGTTCTCCGCCCACGACCAGCGACTCCTTGTTGGCGAGCGCAAGGACCTTGCCCGAGCTGAGGGCGGCCATTGTCGCGCGCAAACCGGCCGCACCGACCAGCGCATTCAAGACGACGTCGACCTCGGGGTGGGATGCAAGTGCAACCACGGCGTCCGGTCCGGCGCCAACATCGACACCGGGAAGCGCTTTCGCTGCTGAGTGAGCAGCCTCCGGGTCGTCGAGCGCGACCGCTATCGGATGGCATGCACGGGCTTGTTCGGCAAGGAGCCAGTGATTGGACCCGACAGCCAGCGCGGTGATGCGAACTCTATCAGGCATGCGGGACGCGACGTCGAGTGCTTGCCGGCCGATCGATCCGGTCGAGCCGAGAACCGCGACCCGCAGCGCACCGCTCATCGGATGCCGCCCGCGAGGAGCAGGTAGTATGCGATGACGCTTACGAGCAGCAGACTGTCGATCCGGTCGAGGAAGCCGCCGTGACCCGGCATAAGGTTGCCCGAGTCCTTGACCCCCACCTCACGCTTGATGCGTGACTCGAACAGGTCGCCAACCAGCGCGGCGAGTGCGAGCGCGATGCCGATCACTATGCGCCACGAGAGCGTCAGCGTCGTCTCGACGAGCAGCGGGAGTGCGAGCCAGACCCCGACCGTCCCGAGCGTCCCGGTAACGAATCCCTCCCATGACTTGGCCGGAGAGATGCGAGGGGCAAGTTTGTGGGATCCGATGAGCGATCCGACGAAGTACGCGAGCACGTCGCTCGCCCACACTCCGATCAGGACGGCGAGTGCGAGAAAGACTCCGTCTTCGAGGCCTCGTATCAACACGAAGTGAGCGAGCGCGAACCCGACGTAGGCCGCTCCGAAGACGACCAGCGTCGTATCGGCGATGCGCAGGTTGACGAAGTAGACGTGCCAGACGAGCGATGCCGCGACGAGTGCAGTCATCACCAGAAAGAGCGCGGACAAGCCCCACAAGGATGCGACCACCGGCATCGCCGCGACCGCTACGAACCCGCAGAACTCGGCGAGGGTGCGACGTTCCCTGCGCGTCATCCGGTAGAGCTCGGATACTGCGAGAGCGCCGAGTGCCGCCATGAGGATGGCGAGCGGCAGGTGCCCGCCGAAGTAGATCACCCAGACCAGCACCGCGCCGTACAGCACGCCGGTCGCGATCCGGACCGGAAGCGAGGAGAACGGGCCTGTGGTTCGCTCGGCCATACTCATCGTCCTCCGAAACGGCGCTCGCGCGACTCGAACTCGACGAGTGCGCGAAGGAACTCGTAGCGGTCGAAGTCCGGCCAGAGCGTATCGGTTACCCAGATCTCGCTGTACGCGATCTGCCAGAGCAGGAAGTTCGAGACGCGCATCTCCCCGCTCGTACGGATGAGAAGATCCGGATCGGGCACTTCAGGTAGATAGAGGTGGCGGGAGAAGGCGACCTCATCGATCGCACCTGCGTCGAGCTCGCCAGAGGCCACGTCCGCCGCAAGCGCTTGCGTTGCATGGACGATCTCGGTGCGTCCTCCGTAGTTGAGGGCGACCACGAGGGTCAGGGCCTGATTGGCGGCGGTCCGTTCGACCGTCGAGCGGAAGGCCTCGGCAGTCTCGGTAGGCAGGCCAGCGAGGTCTCCACTGACGAGCACACGGACGTGCATCTTTTCGAGGTTGCCGAGTTCGCGTTCGAGAACCTCGACGAACAGCCGCATGAGACCGGAGACCTCATCGGCCGGCCGGGACCAGTTCTCGGAGCTGAAGGAGTAGATCGTCAGGAACTCGACACCCAGCTCGATCGCAGCGGCGATCAGCTCACGGACGGCCTTTGCACCGGCGCGGTGTCCGGCGACCCGGGGAAGGTTCCTGGCTGACGCCCACCTGCCGTTGCCGTCCATGATGACGGCGACGTGGCGGGGAGTGCGCGCGGTTTCGAGGTGCTCCAGAAGCTCCGGGCCCGGATCATCGGAGAAGAAATCAGCACGGGAGTCTGCAGAGGGAGACAAACCCTCAGACCTCCATGATCTCGGCTTCTTTGCGGGTCAGCGTCTCGTCGATCTGCGCAACGTGCACATCAGTGGCCTTCTGGATTTCGGCCTCGGCGCGGTGAAGCTCGTCCTGGCTGATCTCCCCGTCGCGCTCGGAGCGCTTGAGCTTGTCGTTGGCGTCGCGTCGGATGTTGCGCACCGCGACCCGGGCTTCCTCCGCGTAGTTCTTGCAGAGCTTGACGAGTTCCTTGCGTCGTTCCTCGGTAAGCGGCGGGAAGGGCACGCGGATGACCTGTCCGTCGTTGGCCGGGTTCAGTCCGAGGTCGGACGAGAGAATCGCCTTCTCGATGGCCTTGATGGCCGTCTTGTCGTAGGGCTGGATGACGAGAAGTTGCGGCTCCGGTGCCGTCACCGTCGCGATCTGCAGAAGCGGGGTCGCGACACCGTAGTAGTCCACGAGGACCTTCTCCAGGATGGAGCCGGAGGCACGGCCCGTCCTCACGGTCGCGAACTCGTGTCCCAGTGCGGTTACCGACTTGTCCATGTGGTCGTCAGCGTCCTTGAGTATCTCCTTGATCATCCCCTGTCTCCCCTCACGATCGTGCCCACGGGTTCGCCCATAAGTGCCCGTTCGATGTTGCCATCCGTTTCCATGTTGAATACGAGAATCGGCAGGTTGTTGTCCATACTCAGCGAGATCGCGGTGTTGTCCATGACCTTCAGGCCACGGCTGAGGACCTCGATGTAGGGCAATTCGTCGAACTTGACTGCATCGGGGTTGGTGGCGGGGTCGGAGTCGTACACGCCGTCGACCTTGGTCGCCTTCATGATGCACTCCGCGCCGATCTCGAGTGCCCGCAGTGCGGCCGTGGTGTCGGTGGTGAAGTACGGGTTGCCCGTGCCAGCGGCGAAGATGACGACGCGACCCTTCTCGATGTGGCGAATCGCCCTGCGCCGGATGTAGGGCTCGGCAACCGCCTGCATCTCGATCGCGGACATGACGCGTGTGAAGACCGAGTGGCGCTCCAGAGCATCCTGCAGCGCGAGGGCGTTCATCACGGTGGCAAGCATGCCCATGAAGTCGGCCTGGGCACGATCCATGCCCGTTGACGCGGCAGCCAGACCCCGGAAGATGTTGCCCCCGCCGACGACGATCGCCACCTCAACGCCAGCCTGATTCACGGTGCGGATCTGGCGCGAAAGCGAATCGAGCACGAGAGGATCGATCCCGTAGCCGGCATCGCCCATGAGCGCTTCGCCGGACAGTTTCAGCAGGACGCGACGGAACCGGTAGTCTCCCACGCCTCTCCCCTCTCATCGGTTGTGTCGGTGACGGCACATCCCCTACAGCATACAGCACGCGGGCCGGTACTTGTGGGTACCGGCCCGCGCTCGTCACGCTGCGGTTACCCGCCGCGCGTGCGCTCCTACAGACTACTCAGCCGAAGCGGTCTCCCCCAGGACGAAACGCTCGAACCGGACGATGTCGAGCTCGGCCCCCAGGGACTTGGCGGTGGCCTCGAGATACTGCTTGACGGTCACATCGGGATCCTTCACGAACGGCTGCTCCAGGAGACAGACCTCCTTGTAGTACTTCTCGAGACGACCGGTCGCGATCTTCTCCTGGATCTGCTCGGGCTTGCCCGACTCGGCAGCCTGGGCCTTGTAGATATCCATCTCGTGGTCGACGGTGGCCTGCGGGACCTCCTCACGGCGGACCGAGAGCGGGGCTGCTGCGGCTATCTGCATGGCGACGTCCTTGGCGAACGCGGCGAAGTCACCAGCGGCGGCAGCGTCCGGGGCCGACGCAGAAATCTCGGCCATCACGCCGATGTTGCCAACGCCGTGGATGTAGACGGTGATCCCGCCGTTGTCCGAAGCGAGTTCATAGCGGGCGAAACGAGCGATGCCCATGTTCTCTCCGAGCTTGCCCACGGTCTCTCCGAGGAACTGCTCGACGGTGACCTCCGGACGAGACTCGTACGCCTGCGCGAGCAGCCCCGCTACGTCAGCAGGGGCCGCTGCGGCGATGTGCGACGCGACGTCGACGACGAAGCTCTTGAAGCTCGCGTTGCGGGCGACGAAGTCCGTTTCGCAGTTGACCTCGACGAGAACGCCGGTACGGCCATCGTCGCTGACTGCGCCACCGATGACACCCTCGTTGGTGGCCCTGCCGGCCTTCTTGGCGAGCGCGGCCAGGCCCTTGGTCCGCAGGATATCGACTGCGGCATCCATGTCGCCATCGGCTTCGGCAAGCGCCTTCTTGCAGTCCATCATGCCTGCGCCGGTGCACTCGCGCAGGTCCTTGACCATTGTGGCGGTGATATCTGCCATTCTGGGGTTACCTCCGGTAATCGTGTGGAATGGTGCCGGGCAAACGTTGTGCTACTCGGCCTCGGGCGCCGGGGTCTCGTTCGCGACGGGAGCCTCGGGAGCGGTCTCGGCTGCCGGTGCCCCGGCAACCTCGGGCGCCACTGCCTCAGGCGCCTCGGCAACGTCAGGAGCGGGCTCCTCGACAACCGCAGCGACAGGTGTCTCGACGACGGCAGGAGTGGGACGCTCGGTTGTCTCAGCGACGCGCGGGCCCTCGAGCGCGGCACGGCCCTCGATGACGCCGTCGGCGATCACGCGCGACATCAACGAGACCGACCGGATGGCGTCGTCGTTGCCCGGGATGATGTAGTCGAGCTCGTCCGGATCGGCGTTCGTGTCTGCCAGGCCGATGATCGGGATCTTCAGACGGCGCGCCTCCGCAACGGCAATGGTTTCACGCTTGGTGTCGATGACGAAGATCGCGGCTGGAAGGCCCTTCATCTCGCGGATGCCGGTGAGGTTACGCTCCAGCTTCTCCTTCTCCTTGCCAAGAAGGAGCTGCTCCTTCTTAGGCAGAGACGCCATCGTGCCGTCCTCCTCCATCGTCTCGAGTGCGACGAGGCGGTCGATACGGGTCCTGATGGTCACGAAGTTGGTGAGCATCCCGCCGAGCCAGCGCTGGTTGACATAGGGGCTTGCTGAGCGCTCGGCCTCGGTCTGGATCGGCTCCTGGGCCTGCTTCTTGGTGCCGACGAACAGCACGTGGTCCCCGCGCGCCGACAGATCGCGAACGAACTTGTACGCGGTGTCGAGTTCGCGCAGGGTCCGCTGCAGGTCGAGGATGTAGATCCCGTTGCGCTCGGTGAAGATGTAGGGCTTCATCTTCGGGTTCCAGCGACGGGTCTGGTGTCCGAAGTGGACACCGGCCTCGAGAAGACTCTTCATCGAGACTACGGACATAGTGCTACCTCCTTGATCGGTTGTACCTCCGCCTGCTGTCGTCCCCGATCCGCATTCCCGGGCTCATTATGGCCGGGGTCACCTGCGGGCGGGTAGGCAAGCGTGTGTGATAAGAACCTGCGTAGCATACCACAGGGCGGGAAACGCGAGAACGGGCGACTTTCGGAGCGCACGAACGCCGGGCAAGGTCACGCAGAGTGCAGCTTGGCGCGCATCCTCAGGACCGCTTTTGTGTGCAGCTGGCTGACGCGTGACTCGGTCACGCCGAGCACCTTGCCGATCTCCTTCAGGGTCAGACCCTCATAATAGTAGAGCGTGATGACGACCCGCTCCCGCTCGGGGAGGTGCTCGATGGCATCGGCGAGGATGTGCTTGACCTCCTCGGCCTCGAACATCGAGACGGGATCGTCGGCATCGTGGTCGGGAATGGAAGCCGCACCGTCGGAGTGCTCCTCGCGGTCTCCACCTGACCAGAGCTCCTCGAAGGAGACCACGGATGTGTAGGACAGCTTGGAGAGGATCTCGTGGAGTTCGTCGATGGTCAGGCCCATCTCCTCGGCGACCTCCGCATCGCTGGGAACGCGGCGCAGACGGGTTTCGAGCGCGATGTAGGCGGCCTCCAGCTCTCTGGCACGTGCGCGCACGGAGCGAGGCACCCAGTCGAGGGAGCGGAGTTCGTCGATGATCGCTCCCTTGATGCGAGCGATCGCGTATGTTTCGAACTTTATCCCGCGTTCGGGCTCGTACTTCTCGATCGCATCGATGAGCCCGAACAGTCCGTAGCTGATCAGGTCGGCGGTATCCACGGTCTGGGGAAGCGTGGACGAGACGCGTCCCGCAACGTATTTGACCAGTGGAGAGAAGTTGAGTATCAGCCGCTCGCGGGCATCGAGATCGCCCGTCTCTTTGAATGTCGACCACAGAGCGGACACATCGGTCCGCGAGTCGTTCCTCATCAGTGTGTGCCTCTCGCCCGCGGCGATTGCCCCCGACGCATCACGCTCTCGGATGCGCTCGACGATGTACGTCTTGAAGCCGCTTCATGCTCACGTGAGTATAAATCTGGGTAGTGGACAGCGCAACGTGACCGAGGAGTTCCTGCACCGTACGCAGGTCGGCGCCGCCCTCCAACAGATGCGTCGCAAACGTGTGACGCAGCGAATGCGGCGAGAGGCCGGCCGCCGCCCCCGCGGTCGCGAGGTGCGTCTTCAGGAGTCGCCTGACCGCGTCTGTCGAGAGCGGGTTGCCGCGGGTCGAGAGGAAGAGGGCGCCCGGGTCGGACCCGCGTACCATCGTCGGTCTGGCGCGTTCGAGGTAATCGCGTACGCGGCGGATCGCGAATGGGTGGATGGGGATGATCCGTTCCTTCGAGCCCTTGCCCATCACCGTGGCCAGGCCGGAGCGCAGATCGAGCCGGTCGGGCGTCAGCCCCGTGAGCTCGGAGACGCGCATCCCCGACGCATAGAGGACCTCGAGCACCGCGCGGTCGCGGATCCCCACCGGCGTCTCCGGGTCCGGAGCGTCAAGCAGCTGCCTGAGCACGTCTTGCGGCACGAGACCCGGCAGCCGGCGGGGAGTCTTCGGTGCGGAGACGACCCGGGACGGGTCGGAGTCGATGACACCCTCCTGCGACAGGTATCCCATGAAGGTTCGCAGCGCCGACAGTCGACGTGAGATGGTGCGGCGGGCGTACCCGGAGCGGTCGAGGTCGGCCAGGTAGCGGCGGAGCGCCCTGTGGGTCGGGCGCAGCGGGTCTACGCCGGCACGCCCTGCCCACTCGAAGTAGCGCGAGAGGTCCGAGGAGTACGCGCGAAGAGTGTGATCGGACAGACCGCACTCGGCGGCTATGTGCCGCAGGAAGGAATCGAGATACGGGTAGCCCTCGGTCATCGTTCGACGCTCCCTTGGCGGTGGCCACAGAGAGGGTGCTCGCTCGCCCAGACGGATATGTCGTCGGCAGCGCGGGCGGCGTAGGCTGCGTAGCGGCTTCGTTTCCCTCGCACGGGAGGATCCAGCGGCGGCACGAGGCCCCAGTTGACGTGCATCGGCTGGTACCCGACGGTGGCCGGGTTGGTCGCGTAGGCGATGAGGGCGCCGAGTGCTGTCGTCGGGGGCAGGACGACCGGTGGTGTCCCGGTGAGGTCCGCCACGGTATTCAGTGCCGCGAGAAGTCCCGAGCCGGCGGCTTCAAGATAGCCCTCCGTTCCGGTGAGCTGCCCGGCTACACGCAGGTGCGGGGCGCTCCGCAGTGCGAGCGTGGAATCGAGGAGTGAAGGCGCGTCGATGAAAGTGTTGCGGTGCATGACGCCGTACCGGAGGAACTCGGCAGCTGTGAGACCGGGTATCATGCCGAACACCCGCCGTTGCTCCCCGAAGGCCAGGTTCGTCTGAAACCCGACAAGGTTGTATGCGGTACCCGCGGCATTCTCGGGGCGGAGCTGGACCACGGCCCACGGGCGCTCGCCGGTGTTCGGGTCGGTCAGCCCCACCGGCTTGAGGGCACCGAAGCGTGCGGCATCCGGGCCGCTCCGGGCGACCTCCTCGATAGGCTGACATGCCTGAAAGAGATCGGTCCTCTCGAACTCGTGGCTCAGTACGCGGCGCGCGGCGCGCAGCTCGGTGATGAACGCCTCATACCGTTCGCGATCGAGCGGGCAGTTCAGGTAGTCGGCCCCACCTCCCTTGCCGTAGCGGGAGGCTGCGAAGACGACAGAGCGGTCGATCGTCGCCGCGTCGACGATGGGCGCGGCCGCATCGTAGAACGCAAGCCGGTCGGAGCCGACCAGTTCGGATAGGGCCGTCTCCATGGCGGGACTGGTGAGCGGACCCGTTGCGAGGATCGAGCGTCCCGCCGGAACGAGCGTTGCCTCCTCGCGGAGCACCTCGATCAAGGGATGTGACTCGAGCATGTCGGTCAGCGTGGCCGTGAACGCCGCCCGGTCGACCGCAAGGGCGGCGCCGGCGGGCACGGCCGTCCGGCGAGCGATCGCGAGGACGACCGAGCCGAGGCGTTCGAGCTCCTGCTTGAGCGTCCCGGTAGCCGAAGAGGGATCGGTTCCTTTGAAGGAGTTGGAGCAGACGAGTTCTGCGAGCCCTCCCGTCGAGTGTGCAGGCGAGCTCGTCGCGGGGCGCATCTCGATCAACCGCACGCGGACACCATGCCGCCCGAGTTGCCATGCGGCTTCGGTGCCGGCGAGCCCTCCCCCTATGACGGTGACGGATTCGGACACGGGCACGTTGCTACCTCGGGGGTCTCTTCCGTACGGTCGGATGGGAGCATTGTACCGCGCTTCAGCGCGGAAGCGCCCCGTATCGACCGTCGGGGTAGCGAGCGAGGTGACCCAGGGATTCGAGTGTGCCGAGCGTTCGGATCGTCTGCACGATATCCAGGTCGAACGCACGCGCTATGTCGTCCGGACGCATGGGCGTTGCGGTGAGCGCGGTGAGCAACCGGTCGGTCGAGTGGGCCGGTACGTCGGCCTGTGCCTCGTACCCGAGTTCCTGCGCGAGCTCCGCGACATCCGTGATGGGCGGAGCCCCCTGACGGATGAGGCGGTTCGAGCCCCGGCATTCGGGCGCGAGGATAGACCCGGGCACGGCAAAGACCTGGCGACCGATATCGAGTGCATGGTCCGCCGTGGTGAACGTCCCGCTCGGAAGTCCGGCTTCGACGACGAGCACCGCACGTGAGAGCGCCGCAATCAGCCGGTTGCGTCGGACAAACGACCAGCGCTTCGGGTCGGTACCCCACGGTGCCTCCGAGATAACGACTCCTCGCCGGCGCATCTCGGACAGCGTTGCCGATGCACGCCGCGGGTAGTCGACGTCGGCGCCGCACGGCAGGACGGCAACGGTGGGCCCATCGACCGCAAGCGCAGCCCGGTGTGACTCGAGATCGCACCCGATCGCCGCTCCAGAGACAACCGGGATCCCGTTCGAGGCCGCCCACCCGGAGAACCGCCGCGAGCAGGCCAGACCGTACGGGGTGGCTCTGCGTGAGCCGATGACCGCAAGGCCACCGCCGAGCAGGTCCGGGTCGCCGTAACCGTAGAGGAGTTCAGGAGGGTCCGGGAGGTCCTCGAACTCGAACGGGTACCCGTCCTCCCCTCTCTGCAGGCACCACCTCGCAGGAGCGTTCATCGAAGGTCCTCCCGTCTGAATGCCGACGCCTCAATCACGTGGTCAACCGTCACCACGGCAGACCCTTCGAGATCAGCGATGGTGCGGGCGACACGCATGAGTCTGGTCACCGCACGCCCGGACAGGTGGCTCTGTCTGCCGAGATCGCCCAGAGTCTGACGCGTGCGTGCATCCAAGCGACAGCCGGCCAGAAGCTCGGCACCGCCCATCCGCGCAGCGAGCGGACGACCGGCACCGCGGGCATGTTGCCGCGCGGCACACACTCTCTCCCGAACGCGCGCAGAGGGTTCGGCCGGCGAGTAGTGCACGAGTGCTGCGGGGTCGATGCGCTCCACGCTGACCGCCATATCGATGCGATCCATCAGCGGGCCGCCGATGCGGCCCTGATACCGTTGCACGGCCGCTTCAGGGCAGCGGCACACCTTCACCGGGTCTCCAAGGTAGCCGCACGGACAGGGATTGGCAGCAGCAATCAGCGTGAACCGTGCGGGAAACCGCAGCCGTCCCTCGGCACGCACGAGCGTGACCCAGCCGTCCTCCATCGGCTGCCGAAGGGATTGCAGTACCGAGGGTGCGAACTCGGGGAACTCGTCGAGGAAGAGCACGCCGTTGTGTGCGAGGCTCACCTCGCCGGGACGGGGCGGAGAGCCTCCACCGACAAGCCCTGCAAGCGATGCGCTGTGATGCGGTGCCCGGAATGGTCTCCTGCCGGACAGAGCAGGTGCCTCGTCGAGACCGGCGACGGAGTGGACAAGGGCCGTCTCAATGCGTTCCTCTCCCTCCAGGGGTGGGAGGATCGGTCCGAGACGACGTGCGAGCATGGTCTTTCCGGATCCCGGCGGACCGATCAGCAACAGGTTGAGTCCACCTGCCGCTGCGATCTCAAGTGCTCTTCGCGCGGTATCAAGACCGGTCACCTCCGCGAGGTCGGGATCCGGACCGGTATGCGGGCGTGAGGACCCCACCCCGCACGAAGGCTCCTCGACCCTCAAACGGCCGAGCGACGAGACGCCCCGGTACTCCAGGCCCGGCAGCCCGGCTGCAAGATGTGAAGACTCGAGGGGTCCGAGCAGCACGACCCGGTCCCTACGCGCGCCGAGAGCGTGCGCGAGCATACCCGGTACCGGACGCACCGTCCCATCGAGCGACAGCTCACCGACCGCCCGTCTCCCCACCCAGAGCCGGGCAGGTATCTGCGCTGTCGCCGCCAGCAGGGCAAGCGCGATCGGCAGGTCGAACCCGGTTCCATGCTTGCGCAAGGGTCCCGGCGCGAGGTTCACGACGACCCGGGCATTCGGGAAACGGAATCCCGTCGACCGCAGCGCGGAGCGCACGCGCTCGCGAGCTTCGAGCACGGCTGTGTCCCCGAGACCCACGATCGAGAAGCCAGGTAGACCGGACGAGACGTCCACCTGGACCTCGACAGGTGCGGGCTCCGTGCCGACCAGGGTGGTCGTGCCCACGGCGGCCTGTCCGTACACCTGTGTCACGCCGTGAAGGCGGCGCGATGGTGTCGGAGCAACGCGCGGTCGTCAGCGATGGGTCGGATGGCGATGACGTCGAAGCGAACATCAGCGTCATCGAGCCCCGCGTGTGCAAGGTAGTGACGGGCGATCCTGACCAGCCGGCGCTGCTTGGTGGGCGACACGGCTTCCTCCGGCGTGCCCGCAGACGGAGTCTTCCGCGTCTTGACCTCGACGATCAGGAGTGTCGGCCCATCGAGGGCGACGATGTCGACCTCGCCTGATGGACACCGCCAGTTGCGTTCGACAACGGTGCATCCGATCCGTTCCAGATACGCCGCCGCCGCATCCTCCCCGCGCTTCGCTGTCTCTTCTCGTGTCATGTCTCCCCCTCTCGGGGCGAGCATGGCACGAGGGTAGAAACAGGACCTTACCGCGCTCTATCCGTTCAGAACAGCGTGGGAGTGCCGCCGCACGGACCGAAGGAGCGCCGGTGAAGCGGGCACACGCCGTGCACAGCGATAGCCTCCAGGTGCTCGGGGGTGCCATAGCCCTTGTTCACCTCGAAGGCGTAGTCGGGGTAGTGGGGCGCGATCTCCCGCATGAGATGGTCACGCGCGACCTTCGCGAGAACCGATGCCGCGGCGACAGCCGCTACGGATGAGTCGCCCTTGACCACCGGGGTCTCCGGGATGGCGAGTCCGACTCGCAGCCCGTCGGTGATCGCGTGATCGGCGGACGGAGCCAGACGGCAAAGAGCGAGCTCCATCGCCCGGTGGACGGTACGCGTCATGCCGAGCGCGTCGGTGACGTGCGCGGGCACGTGGGCCACCGCGCAGGTGACCGCGACGGCGCCGATCACGACGGCGAGTTCTTCGCGGCGGTGAGGGGCGAGCTGCTTCGAGTCGTTCAGGCCTGCGATCCGAGCGCCCGGTGGAAGCACCACGGCCGCAGCGGTCACAGGTCCCGCAAGTGCACCGCGGCCGACCTCGTCCAGTCCGGCGATGTACGACCACCCGTCCTCACGGAGGCGCTCCTCGAGTGAGTGGAGGCGGTCCAGGCGCTCGGACTCGGCGTTGTGCCGATCGAGCCGGCGGCGGGCGGCCTCAACCGCCTGTCTGACGCCCGAGCGGGTGTCGGGCTCGTGCCGGTCGATGAGGGCAGGCAGCTCAACGTCGGACGCGTGCGCTAGCGCGGCCCGTATCTCGCCGACACTCGATGGGGCCCGGGCCACTGGCATCCTTTCGCTGGCTCGGCACGAGTATACCTGCATACGACAACGACCCCGGCAGAGCCGGGGTCGTTGTGTGCAGCACCTAAGTAGTCCTAGTAGGACTTCTCCTTGAGGCGAGCGGATTTGCCGACCTTGTCACGCAGGTAGTAGAGCTTGGAGCGGCGTACCTTGCCCCGGCCGGTGACCTCGATCTTCACGATCTTGGGCGAGTGCACCGGAAAGGTGCGCTCCACACCTACCGCGAACGAGATCTTGCGTACGGTGAAGGTCTCGCGATTGCTGGCTCCGTGGCGGCGGATGACACGCCCCTCGAATACCTGGACGCGCTCTCGGCTTCCCTCGACGACACGGTAGTGAACCTTGATGTTGTCGCCGACCTCGAAGGCCGGAAGATCGTCGCGGATCTGCTGCTGTTCGATGGCTCGAATGGTGTCCATGAGTGTCCTTGGTCGTCCTACAACGGTCAGGCGCCGTTCAGGCGCAAGGCGAAAGTATAGACCACCCACGCGGCGCGATGCAAACCCGAACGGGAGAGAGTCTCTAACGTAGAGCGGAGATGCGTGCGATCGGCCAGTAGATAGAGAATGCCCTGCCCCTGACGAGTGATTCGTTGATGGGTCCCATGAAGCGACTGTCGCCCGAGTTGGGACGGTTGTCGCCCATGAGCCATACTTCGTCGTCGGCGAGCGTGAGCGGAAGCGGGACGGTTCCCGGGTCACTGACCTTGCCGTGAACGTAGGGCTCGCTCAACGGTTCGCCATCGACGACAACGGCGCCGTCACGTATGTCGACGGTCTGTCCTCCCGTCGCGATAACGCGCTTGATGAGCTGCGGGTGGCGACCGGTCGGGTCGTCGAAGACCACGATCTCGCCGACGCGTGCCTCCCGGAAGCGGAACGAGACCTTCTCGGCAAGGACTCGGTCGTTGGTCATGATGGTCGGCTCCATCGAGCCGGTCGGGATGACGAACGGCTGGATGACGAAGGTCTTGATGCCCTGGGCAAGCAGGAACGCGAGCGCGATCATGATCGCCGTCTCGAGAAGCCAACGGCCGAAGTGGGTCCCGGAGTCTTCCTGCGTGGATTCGCTCGTCGGTACTGGCATGTTCGGCTCAGTCACGGTCATGACTCCCTTCGAGCACGTCATCTACGAGTGCCCGTTCTTCGTCGGACAGATCGGCATGGTCGAGCAGATCAGGTCGTGTCAGGGCCGTGCGTACCAGCGCCTGCCGGCGACGATACTCGGCAATCCGTGCGTGGTTCCCGCTCAAGAGCACCTCCGGAACGCTCATGTTCTCGAAGGTTGCAGGACGGGTGTACTGAGGATACTCGAGAAGTCCCTCGGAAAACGACTCATCCGCTGTGGATTCTTCGTGACCGAGCACGCCGGGCAGGAGCCGCGTCACCGCATCGATGACGACCATCGCCGGCAGCTCCCCTCCCGTCAGAACGTAGTCACCGATCGAGAGCAGAAGGTCGGCCAGTTCGAAAACACGTTCGTCGAAGCCCTCGTAGCGCCCGCAGACGAAGATTATCCGCTCGGCGGCCGACAGGTCGTGGGCAGCTTGTTGCGTGAACCGGTCACCGCCCGGCGTCAGGAACGTGACGATCGCCGTCCCCGGCCCGAGGTCCTGGACGGCTCGGACGGCCCTGAAGAGAGGCTCGGGCCGCATGACCATCCCCGGTCCACCACCATAAGGGTAGTCGTCGGTGGTTCGATGGCGGTCCTCGGTGAACTCCCTCAGATCGTGAACGCGCAGCTCAAGGATGCCGCGCTCGCGTGCCAACCCGACCATCGAGGCCGACATGGGGCCCTCGAACATCTCCGGGAAGATCGTGATGACGTCGACGATCACCCGCGGTCACCGTCCTCTTCGATGAGCCCCGGGAGGAGTCGCACCGTCGCAGTCCTCTTTTCGTTGTCGATCCCGAGCACCACATCGTCGATCACCGGTACGAGCACCTCCCCGTAGGGGCCCTCGGCGAGTACCCACACGTCGTTCGCGCCGGTACGTATGACGTCGACGACGGTCCCGACAGAACCGCGCTCCGTGTCGGTGACCTTAAGGCCGATGTCGTCCTCCGGGACCTCGCTCCAACCCTCGGGCAGATCTTCGGGGCGTGCAACGAGCGTCCGGCCCCGAAGCAGCTCCGCGTCGGCGCGGTTCGAGAAGCCGCTTAGCTTGACTAGCGGACCCTTGGGTCCGGGCCTCACCGACTCGACCACAGACTGGAGGGGTCCGGCGGGAGGCGGGACGACCCAGACCGGGAGGTTCACGGGAATGGAGAAGGGAGGATCGGCGGCGACCGCCACCGAGACCTCCCCGTTCAAACCGTGGACCTTCACGATACGCCCCACCGGGACGAAGGGCGCATCATTCATGGCGCCTACCCGAGCACCTCCACGTCTACGTGCTCGCCTGTGGTGCCCGCAGATGCGCGCGCGAGCGTGCGGATCGCCTTGATGATCCTGCCCTGTCGGCCAATCACCTTGCCGACATCATCCGGATGGAGCGAGACCTCGTAGGCGATCGAATCGCCAGACACTCGCTTGGCGATGTCGACCGAGTCCGGGTTCTCGACAAGCGAGGTGATGAGGAAGCGAACGAGGGTTTCCGTATCGGCAGACGGTGTCATCTCGCGCTACTCGGCAGCCTCGGCCGACTCCTCGGTGGAAGCCGCCTCGGCCTCCTCAGCGGGAGCTTCCTCGGCTGCGGGCTCCTCGGCGGGGGCAGCAGCTGCCTCAGCGGCTGCCTCGGCCTTGGCCTGCGCCTTCTTGGAGAGCTTCGGACCTTTGGCTGGCGCAGCCGTCTCGGGGTTCTTAGCGATCTCGTAGAGCTTGGCGACGGTTTCGCTCATCTGAGCGCCCTTTCCAAGCCACTCGTCCGCACGCGCGATGTCGAGCTCGATGTAGCTCGGCTCAACGCGCGGGTTGTAGCGACCGAGGATCTCGATGAAGCGGCCGTCACGCGGGGAACGCGAATCAGCAGCGACGATGCGGTAGAAGGGAGTCTTCTTCGCGCCGGCGCGAGCAAGACGGATCTTGACTGCCAAGAGTTCACCTCCGGGTAAGGTGGCCTGATGCGGCCACGCGCACGCAAAACGATTGCCCATGATACGCCATACCCCCCGTAGGGGTCAAAACACTGTTCCCGGGGCCGAATCCGCGCCCGGTGCGCTCAGAACGGGGGCTGCATGCCGCCCGGTAGCCTGAACGTGCCACGCCTCCCCTTGCCTCCGCCCCTCGCCTGGAACTGCTTCATGAGTTTCTTGGCGGCCTGGAACTGCTTGACCAGCTGGTTGACGTCGTAAACGGTCACTCCCGCACCACGGGCGATGCGCTCGCGCCGGGACCCGTTCAGCAGCTTCGGGTTCGCCCGCTCCTTCGCCGTCATCGACTGTATGATCGCGGCGACCCGGTCCATCTGGCGCTCGTCCACCTCGGCCCCGTCGAGTTCCCTGGTGAGCTGGCCGGCACCCGGGAGCATCTTGAGCACGCTGCCGATGCCGCCCATCTTCTTGACCTGGCGAAGCTGGTTCAGGAAATCATCGAAGGTGAACTCGGCGCGCCTGAGGCGCTCCTCCATCTCCTCGGCCATCTCCGTGTCGGCAGTCTCGGCCGCCTTCTCGATGAGGGAGACGACATCCCCCATGCCGAGGATGCGCTTGGCCATCCGGTCGGGATGGAACGGCTCAAGCGCGTCGAGTTTCTCCCCCACGCCGGCGAACATGATCGGCTTGCCGGTGACATGCTTGACCGACAGTGCCGCGCCACCCCGGGCATCGCCGTCGAGCTTGGTGACGATCACCGCATCGAAGTCGACGCGCTCCGAGAAGGCCTGTGCCGCCGTCACGGCATCCTGACCGGTCATCGCATCGACGACCATCAGGATCTGATCGGGCCGGACCGCATCTTTGATCCGGGCGGCCTCGGTCATCATCTCCTCGTCGACGTGCAGGCGGCCTGCGGTGTCGATGATGACGACGTCACGCATCTGGGCGACGGCTTCCTTGACGCCTGCCCGGGCGATCTCGACGGGGTCCGAGGACTCGCCCCGGTAGACCGGGATATCGAGTTCCCGGCCGAGAGCTTCGAGCTGATCGATCGCGGCAGGCCGGTAGACGTCGCCGGCGACCAGAAGCGGGCGCTTGCCCTGCTTGCGCAGGATGTTAGCGAGCTTCGCGCTCGCGGTGGTCTTCCCCGAGCCCTGCAAGCCGACGAGCATGACCGTACCGGGGATCCGCCCGGTGAACACGAGGCGTGCATCGGTCCCCCCGAGAAGCTCGGTCAACTCCTCCATAACGATGCGTATCACCATCTGACCGGGGGTGAGACTCTTGGCCACGTCAGCGCCGACGGCGCGTTCGCGGACCCGGGCGACGAACTCCTTGACGACCCGGAAGTTGACGTCGGCCTCGAGCAGCGCAAGCCGGATCTCCCGCATCGCGGCGTCAACGTCGGCTTCGGACAGTCGTCCCTTGCCGGTCAGGCCGGCGAAGACCGACTGCAGTCGTTGCGACAGGTTCTCGAACATGTACGGGCTCCTCTCGAGTCCGTCGAGGCTAGTGTGGGAAGACGGCGTCAGTCAACCATACCGATGCGCGTGACGGGTGTGTAGCGGAACACGAGTCTTCCGGAGATGGCTGACAGCGGCACCGGACCGAAGAAGCGGCTATCGAGCGAGACCGGGCGGTTGTCCCCCAGAACGTAGACGTGTCCTTCCGGGACGACGATCTCGGCGTCGGAGCGGTCGCTGTCGGAGACGAGCACATCCGCGTCGAGTTCATGCTCGATCCCGTTCAGGATCACGCGTCCGGATTCGATACGGACCGTGTCGCCCGGAACCGCCACTACCCGTTTGATCAGCTGACGGCCGAGCCGGTCGCGCGGGCCGAAGTCCTCGATGTGGACGACATCACCGTGTAAGGGTTCACCGTAGCCGCGGGTCACGAGTACGCGGTCCCAGTGTTGAAGCCCGGGCAGCATCGAGTCGCCGTCGACGCGCAGGGGCGCGTACACGATCCAGAAGACCGCCACCAGCAGCGCGAGCACGATGACGAGAGGGGCCACCAGTCTGCGTGCGATGCGGTCTCCGCGACCCGGCGGACCGAACACCGTCACGCTAGCCCCGTCCGACGAGGGCACGTGCGAACTCCCCGGGAACGAACGGCTTGAGGTCGTCTGCTGACTCGCCGACACCGATCCGCACGATCGGCACGCCGAGTTCCCGCACGACCGCCACGGCGATTCCGCCCTTGGCGGTCCCGTCGAGCTTCGTGAGTACGAGTCCATCGAGGTCGAGCGCCGCGTGGAACTCGCGAGCCTGCGAAAGGCCATTCTGACCCGTGGTGGCATCCATCACGAGCAGGCTCCTGATGGGCGCGTCGCTTTCACGCTTCGCGATGCGCTGGACCTTCTGGAGCTCGCGCATGAGGTCTGCCGAAGTGTGGAGGCGACCGGCCGTGTCGATCAGTGTCAGGTCCGGGCGGGTCTCGTTGGCACGCTTGACCGTGTCGAAGGTCACGGCCGCAGGATCCGCTCCGCGCTCTCGGCGCACGACGGGCACGCCTGCTCTCTCCGCCCAGATGTCGAGCTGTTCGGCTCCGGCGGCCCTGTATGTGTCGCCGGAGCCGAGGAGCACGCTCCTCCCTGCGCGAACGGCCTCGGTCGCGATCTTGCCGACGGTGGTGGTCTTCCCCGTTCCATTGACCCCGACGACCAGGACCACGACCGGGCCCTCGGCGAGGAGGTCGAGAGTGCCGGAATCGAACTCCCGGGCCAGCTCCCCGGCAACGTGATCGAGAACCGCCTCGGCGTCGGGAAGCGCCTGACGGGCTGCGCTGTCACGAAGGCGATCGACGATATCGGTCACCGCAGTAGCCCCGATGTCGGCTGCGACCAGCGTGTCCTCGAGGTCCTCCCAGAACTCGTCGTCGAGGTCCGGGCCCTTGCGCAGAAGGACGTTGAGCTGGCCCTCCAGCCGCTCGCGGCTCTTGGTCAGTCCCTCCGAAACGCGTCTATACCAGGGCGTGGCCATCTGCGGCCTCCTCGGCGACGTCGCGGTCGAGTTTCTGGCTCACTACCTTGCTCACGCCATCGGCCTGCATCGAGACGCCGTAGAGCACATCAGCCATCTCCATGGTGCGTCGCTGGTGAGTGACGATGATGAACTGGGTGTGGGTGCGCATGGTATCGGTGAACGCGATGAAGCGTCTGAGGTTGGTGTCGTCCAGCGCGGCTTCGACCTCATCGAGGATGTAGAAGGGGCACGGGCGAGTGCGATAGACGGCGAACAGGAGCGCGAGTGCCGTCAATGACTTCTCCCCGCCGCTCATCAGCGACATCTTGGAGAGCTTCTTACCCCGGGGTTGGGCGATGACCTCAACGCCCGTCGCCTCGGGGTCGTCGGGCTCAGTGAGCTCCAACGACGAGTGCCCGCCCGGGAAGAGGACGGCGAACACTTCCTGGTAGTGGTTGTTCACCTGTTCGAATGTCTCGAGGAACCGGTCGCGGATCTTGCGATCGATCGCCGCGACGATCTTCTGCAGCGCCTGGCGGCTGGCGACGAGGTCCTGGATCTGATCGTTCATGAAGTCACGGCGCGACTTGAGAGCCTCGAACTCCTGCATGGCGACGGGGTTGACGGGTCCCATGTTCTCGATACGCTTGCGCAACCCATGTGCACGGTCCTCTGCCGAGCGGCGGTCGTCGAGCGGCTCGTGCTCCAGCGCGCGTTCCAGGGGCACGCCATACTCTTCGACGATGCGCGCCACCGCAGCGTTGACCTGCACCTCGAGCTGGCCCTTCTCGACGCGGATGTCGCTCATCACCGACGATTGCTCGTCGATCACCGCTTGCATCTCGCGAACACCGTCCTGCGCCTCGTGGATCGTGTTACGCAGCGATTCCGAGTCAGCCTGCTCGAAGTGGGCCCGGTCCTTCAGGCGGACCGCCCAGTACTCCGCGCGCTCGAGAAGCGCGGTGTACAGGTCGTGGACCGGCTCGATCCTCTCGCGGAGCAGTTCGAGGGCGGCTTCGGTCTGGCCGCTCTGCGCGACGGTACTGGCCAGCTCGGTCAGCTCGGAGGTGATCGAGCCGATCTGCCGCTTCAGGTGTACCTCGCGTTCGGACACGGTGGCGACGTCGACCTGACACGCGGAGAGGCGCTCGTTGATCGCCGCCTCGCTCCTGAACCTGGAGTCACGCTGCTCCCGGGAGGCGGTGGCCTGTTCGTCGAGCTGCTCCAGCTCGATCACAGCCGCCTCGATCTGCTGCTTCATAGAGTCGATACCGGGCGCGTCCTTCGCGACGCGTGTCTCTATCTCCTCGCGCCTGCTGGCGATGGTGACCGCCTCAGCATCGTGCGAGGTGAGTGCCTGTTCGAGGCGGCCGATATCCTCACGCAGCGAGTCGTGCTCGCCGGAAAGCTGTGCGATCTTCTGCCCCAGCTCCAATGCATCCTGCTGAGCGGCTACGACCGCCTCCTCGGCTGAGGACGCGCTTGCTTCCGCATCACCGACGGCGATGTCGAGAGCGGTGACCTCGTCCTCGAGTTCGGTGATGCGCCGCTTGCGGGTCAGCACGCCCGCCCCGTCAGTCGCTACCACGCGTCCGACGGTGACCTTCCCTCCGGGCCACGCGATAGCGCCGGCAGGTGTGGCGAAGCGTGCACCGGTCGAGTCGGAGCGCAGCGCTTCAACGGCTTCCGGGAGCGAGCCGACGACGGAGACATCTCCGAGCAGTGCTGCAAGCGCAGGTTTGAACGTGTCGTCGCACTCCACGAGGTCGATCAGGGGGGTACCGATGGCAGGCGGGGTGCGTGTGGGCGTCGCGGTGCCGGTGACCGGGATCAACGCGAGTTCACCCTCGCTCTCGGTGGCGGCCTTCTGCGCGATGGCGGCCGCCGCGTCGACGTCGTCCACGAGTACCGCGAACAGGTCGGTGCCGAGCAGGTGCTCCAGGAGACGCTCGTAGTCGGCGGGGACGCGTATCCGCTCGGCGAGCGGTCCGACGAACCCGGCAAGGTCCCGCTGGCGCGAGAGCGCCCACGCGAGTGCGGGCGAGGCGGACTCGAAAGCCCGGTCGACCTCGCCGAGGGCGCGGACCTCGGCCTGGGCAGAGGTCAGCCGCTCGCGGACCTCGGCCAGCTCCTTGCGACGGGAGGCGAGTACGCGCACCCGCTTATCGACATCACTGTCGGCAAGCGTGCGGAGTTTGCGGGTCCTGGCGAGATCTGCCTCGAGCTGCTCGAGGCGCGTCCTGCGGCTGGAGAGCGTGGATGCCACGGTCTGCCGCTGCTCGCCGAGGGTGAGAAGACGCTCGGCGAGCAGGTCGACCTCGAGACGGTATGCGGAGACCGACTGTTCGAGAACGGCGACCTCCATGCGCAGGTCGTCGGCGGCCTTGCGCTTGCGGAGGATCTCTCCGGTGATCTGTGCGAGGGCCTCGTCTGCCGCCATGCGCTCCTTCTTGGTGGCCTCAGTCTCCCGCCTGAGCTCGCCGAGCTGGGAGTAGAGGGCACCGAGCCGCGCATCGGTCTCGACGCGCTCCCCGGTGAGGCGCTCGAGCTCGATCGAGCGGGACTCCGAGCGAGTCTGCGCCTGGTAGAGCTTGGCCCGCAGGTCGCTCAGCCGCTCGATGAGGTTCTTGCCCTTCTCCTCGAGGAGGAGCAGGCCGGAGTTGATCCGTTCGAGGATCGACTGCAGCCGGCGGCGTTGCTCGGACAGGTCGCCGACGAAGAGCCCCTTCTCCTCGAGAAGCGCCTGGAACGTCGAGAGCTCCCGCTCCTTCTCGGCAAGGCGGTAGCGCGTCAGTTCGATCTCAGCGTCCTGCTCCTTCTCGCGCTTGCCGAGAACCTCCCACGTCTTCTGCAGCTGGCGCAGGTCATCGACGGCGAGGGCCGTCTCGACCGAGACCAGTTCCTCGCGTATCTCGGCGTGCTGAGAAGCGCGAGAGGCCTGACGTTGCAGGGGGCGGAGCTGACGGTCGATCTCGGCACTGATGTCGCGAGCGCGTTCAAGGTGGGCGTCCATGGCCGAGAGCTTGCGCAGCGCGCGCTCGCGCCGCTTCTTGTGCTTCAGGACGCCTGCGGCTTCCTCGATCAGTGCCCGGCGCTCCTCGGGACGCGAGTTGAGGACCTCGTCGAGTCGCCCCTGGCTGATGATGGAGTGAGTGTCGCGGCCCAGCCCCGAGTCGTGGAGGAGCTCGTGTACGTCCATCAGCCGGCACGGCGACTGATTGATGAGGTACTCGCTCTCGCCGCTTCTGAACATGCGGCGCGTGATGGTGACTTCGCCAAACTCGATGGGAAGCGTTCCGTCGGAGTTGTCCAGCACCAGATCGACCTCGGCGACTCCGACCGGCTGACGCGCGGAGGAGCCGGCGAAGATAACGTCCTCCATCGCCTGTCCGCGCAGACTCTTTGCGGACTGTTCGCCGAGGACCCACAGGACGGCATCGGCGATGTTCGACTTACCCGAACCGTTTGGCCCGACGACAACGGTGACACCGGGTTCAAGCGAGAGAACTGTGCGGTCAGCGAAGGACTTGAAGCCTTTGAGTATGAGTGACCTCAGGTACAACGGTGACCTCTCGACTGAGGGGGGTGCGAATCGGGAGCGCACGGGGGGCGAACGCAGGTGATTCTACCATAGAGCGGGGTCAGCGGCGTGTCTTGGAGCGCTTCGTTCGAGCTGAAGAAATACAGGTCAGAGCCTCGCGGGCAGCACCCATCTCGGCCTCCTTCTTGGTGGTGCCGACTCCCCTGCCCTGCACGCGGCCGTCGACAGAGACCTCGGCGGTGAAGCTCATAGCGTGAGCAGGCCCCTCCTCGGCGACGATCTCGTATGCGACCTCTCCTCCCTGAGCTTGAACTATCTCCTGCAGGCGCGACTTGGGATGGTCGAGCTCGAGCGCGTCAAATGAGTCGAGGGAGATGCGGGGGCCGAGGGTCGAGACGACGAAGCGCCGGGCGGCATCGATCCCTCCGTCCAGATAGAGGGCACCCACGAGTGCTTCGAACACATTCTCGAGTGCCGAGCGGAGCCCCCGCCGTCCCGTGCCCAGTTCGGACTGGCCGAGGGCGATCAGTGACGCGAGTCCCAGTTCATCGGCGGCGTTGGCTAGCGAACCTCCCGAAACCAGTGACGCCTTGAGCTTGGTCATCACGCCCTCGGGAAGCTCGGGGAAACGCCGGTAGATCTCGTCGACAACCACAAGACCGAGAACCGCGTCACCCAGGAATTCGAGTCGCTCGTAGTCGAGCTCCGAGGCGGCCTCGGTTGTCATGCTCGGGTGTGTCAGCGCCCGGGAAAGCAGCGAGCGGTCGGAGAAGCTGTGTTCCACCAGCTTCTCGGCCCTGACCAGGGTCGCCGCATCATGCGAGCTCCGCGGGGCCACCGCTCTCAGCCCCGCGCGATGATAAGGGTCGCGTTGTGGCCGCCGAACCCGAAGGAGTTGGTCATGACGGCATCAACTTGCTGGCGGCGTGCGGCGTTCGCGACGTAGTCGAGATCGCACTCTGGGTCGGGCTCATCGAGGTTGATCGTCGGAGGGAGGAAGTCCCGTTCGAGGACCAACGCACAGACGACCGCTTCGACCGCTCCCGCACCGCCGAGCAGGTGTCCGGTCATCGACTTCGTGGAGGAGACTGGTGGCGCGTCGGTGCCGAACACGGTCTTGACCGCGCGTGTCTCGATCACGTCACCCTGTGGCGTCGATGTGCCGTGGGCGTTGATGTATCCGATGTCGGCGGGTGCCAGACCCGACTGCTCGAGGGCGTGGAGCATCGCACGGACCGCACCGTCCCCCGAGGGTTCGGGCGCCGTGATGTGATAGGCGTCGCCGGTGGCGCCGTATCCGACCACTTCGCCGTAGATGCGCGCTCCGCGCGCCACGGCGCGCTCGCGCTCTTCCAGAACGACGACCCCACAGCCTTCCCCCATCACGAAACCGTCCCGACCGGCATCGAACGGACGTGAAGCGCGCGCAGGCTCATCGTTGCGGGTGGAAAGCGCGCGCGCGGCTGCAAAGCCGGCGACCCCCAGAGGCGTGATGGCCGCGTCGACTCCTCCGGCGACCACCACATCGGCCTGTCCCCGGCGGATCGCCTCCGTGCCCTCGCCTATGGCGTGCGAACCGGTCGCGCAGGCGGATACCGGCGCGTAGTTGATCCCCTTCGCGCCGAGCCTGATCGATATCAAGCCGGCAGCGAGATCCACGATCATCATCGGGACCAGGAACGGGCTGACCTTGCGCGGCCCGCCCTCCATGAGGCGCTGCTTCTGCTCCTCCATCACGTGCAGGCCTCCGATGCCCGAGCCGACGATGACGCCGATGCGATCGGCCTCGGTCTCGTCGAACTCGAGTCCGGCATCAGCCACCGCCTCATCGGCAGCGACCACGGCGAACTGCTGAAAGCGCGCCATCCGGCGCGCCTCCTTCGGATTCAGCGTTGCAGACGGATCGAACTCATCGATGTAGGCGGCGAACCGTGTGGTGAACTCGCTCGCGTCGAAGTGCGTGATGGGTCGCACCCCCGAGCGTCCCTGCTCCAATGCGTCGACGAACGGCTCCTTGCCGACACCGACCGGCGAGACGACTCCGACTCCGGTGATGACAACGCTACGCATGCTCACTCCCCTCCCCGCTCGCTGCGAACTCCTCAACCAGCCGGTCCATAAGCTCGTCGACAGTCGGAACATCGTGCACGCGTGCTGCCGAGGAACCCGCGAAGACGAGACCGTCTTCGACGTCGCCGGCTTGTGCCATCTTGAGGCGCTCCATGATGCAGTACTCCTTGCCACACTTCTTCAGACAGGAGATACAGCGTCCGATGGGAGGCAACTCCCCGTCCGCCATCTTCCGCGAGAACGGGTTGCGGATCGCCCTGCCGGGTAGGCCGACCGGGCTTCTCACGATGACGATGTCGTCGTCCGTCGCATCGACGTACATTTGCTTGAACGCCTCAGGCGCAGAAGACTCCGTTGTTGCCGCGAAACGAGAGCCCATCTGGACTCCGGCAGCACCCGCATCGAGGGTACGCCGGATGTCCGAGCCCGTGACGACGCCCCCCGCCCCGATGACCGGGATGTCGACTGCTTCGACGATCTCGGGTAACAGGTCGAGCATGGTGCGGTCCGTTCCGAGGTGGCCACCGGCTTCAACGCCTTCGACGATGACTGCCGCAGCTCCGAAGCGTTGTGACAGTGTCGCAACGCGAGCTGAGCCGACGATGGGGACCACAGGCACACCGGCGTCCGCTGCCCACTGGAAGACATCCCTCGAGAATCCTGCGCCACAGACGAGGAGGTTCGTGCCGCCTTCCAGGGCGGCGTGTACCGTCTCCTTGAACTTGCGGATTGCTACCATGATGTTGACACCCACGACGCCGCCGTCGGCGATAGCGCGGGCAGCGCGGACCTCGGTGCGCATCTCGTCGGGTTCGAGCCCGGATCCCGCGATCAGCCCGATACCCCCGGCACGGGCAACTGCACCGGCAAGCGGTGCCATCGATATGCGGACCGCCATCCCTCCCTGGATGATCGGAAGGCGCGCGGTCTTGTCACCGATGGTCAGTGCAGGCATCTCGGGCACGGCATGACTCCCGGTTCGGGATACGGGCTTGCAGGAGTAGAGCATACCCCGACCCCGACCCGGGGTGCAGGTCGGGGTCGGGGTGTCGGGGTCGGAGTGAGGCACTCACAGTTGATCAGGCGTTGGCCTCGATGTAGGCGACCGCATCAGCGACGGTCTTGATCGACTCGACGTCCTCATCGGGGATCGAGACGTTGAACTCGGCCTCAAGCGCCATGACCAGCTCGACGAGGTCGAGCGAGTCGGCACCGAGGTCGTCGATGAAGGCCGCTTCCTCGGTCACATCGTCACGCTCAACGTTGAGCTGGTCGACGATCACCTCGGACACCTTCTCAAGGATCTCTTCACGCTCCATAGGTACAACAACACCTCCCTCCGGGGGTTCCGTGTGGTACCACCCGCGGACACTTTAGACGAACGTCATGCCTCCGTCGACAGCGAGTACCTGTCCGGTGATGTACTGAGCATCGTCCGAGGCGAGAAACGCGACCGCCGTGGCCACGTCACGCGGTTGGCCGAAGGACTTGAGCGCGATCTGACCGAGCGCCGTCTCGCGTATGGCCTCTGGCAGCGCGGCGGTCATGTCGGTCTCGATGAAGCCGGGTGCGACCGCGTTGACCCTGACCGAGCGCGCGGCAAGCTCCCGTGCGGTGGACTTGGTGAGCCCGATGAGCCCCGCTTTGGCGGCAGCGTAGTTGGCCTGACCGGCGTTACCCACAAGTCCGATCACGGAAGAGATGTTCACGATCGAGCCACTGCGGGCCTTCATCATCAGTTTGGCTGCGGCACGTGTCATGGCGAACGCGCCGGTCAGGTTCGTCCGGATGACCGCATCCCAATCCTCGTCGGACATACGGACGAGTAGGCCGTCCCTGGTGATTCCCGCATTGTTGACGAGGATGTCGAGGGAGCCGAACTCGGCGGCAGTGGCCTCGACGAGTGCCGCACACGAGTCCGCTTCACAGACATCAGCTTGAACGGCCACGGCACGGGACCCCATGGTCTCTATCGCGGTGACCACCGCTGCGGCCGCGTCAGCACTACCCGCGTAGTTGACTGCTACGGCAGCGCCTCTGCGGGCCAGTTCTAGCGCGATCGCCGCACCGATACCACGTGATGCCCCGGTGACCAGCGCCGTCCTTCCCTCGAGTGGCTTCATTGCAGTATCTCCTCCACAACTGCCTGTACGCCGGTATCCTCAATACTCACCACGGCGATGCCATCAACCCGCTTAGCGAGTCCGCGCAACACCGAGCCGGGCCCCACCTCGATCAGCGTCACCGGCGCGTAGCGCGTACACGCCCGCATGGTCTCGGTCCACCGAACGGGTGAGGGTATCTGGCGAGCGAGCGCACCCCTGATCTCACCGGCCTCCGTGGCAGGATCGGGGCGCGTGTTCTGGAGGACCGGGATCGCCGCATCGCAGAACTCCGCGGAAGCGAGGACGACAGAGAATGCATCCGCCGCCTGCTGCATCATCGGTGAGTGAAACGCCCCGGCGACGTCCAGCGGAACCACTCTTCGCGCGCCCGCTGAGAGTAGGGCATCCCCCGCCTGGGCAACCGCATCGCGCAGGCCGGAGATCACGACCTGCCCGGGAGCGTTGTCGTTGGCCAGCCACACGTCATCGATGCAGTGTACGACGTCGGCGACGACCTGACCGTCGAGACCAAGGACGGCGGACATGGCGCCGGGACACTCTGCGACAGCTTCTGCCATCAGCCGGGCACGCTCGCACACCAGTTCCAGACCGGCCTCGACCGAGAAGACACCGGCTACCGCAAGAGCTGCCAGCTCACCGAGGCTGTGTCCGGCTACCGCGACCGGACGGACCCCCACGTCGAGGAGCACGCTCCCCCACGCCCAGTCCGACAGGTAGAGCAACGGCTGGGCGACCTGGGTGTCGGCGAGCTCGGCCGGGGTGCCTTCGCGCTGGAGCCGACGCAGGTCCCGCTTCGTCAGCCCTTCAGCTGCATCGAGCAACCGGTCGAGCGTCTCGACCTCCGGAACGTCGTCGAGCATGCCGGTGCGCTGGGAACCCTGGCCCGGAAAGACGAGGACGGAGTTCATGATGGTCACTCGGCCGACCGGGTCGGAGTCGCGGCGATACGTCCCATGACGTCGATCGCCTCGGCGATCATCTCCTCGATGATCTCTGCTGCAGGCTGCACGCGATCGACCATTGCGGCCGACTGACCCGCCATGATGGAGCCCATCTCAAGGTTGCCCTCGCGCATGCAAAGTGCCAGCTTGCCAGAGCCGAGGACCTCGATTTCCTCGGGACGGTTCTGACGATCGAGCTCGGCGATACTCTTCGCGAGTTTGTTCTTGATAACGCGAACAGGGTGACCGGTGGAGTAGCCAGTGACCACTGTGTCGCGGTCGCGAGCCTTGATGATCCGCTCCTTGACGTCGGGGTGGATCGTGCACTCGGTCGCGCACATGAAGCGCGTGCCGACCTGGACGCCCTCGGCGCCCAGCGCGAACGCCGCCGCGATCCCGCGGCCGTCGGCGATGCCGCCGGCTGCAACCACCGGGACACTCACCGCGTCGGCGAGCTGGGGTGTGAGGACCATCGTGGTGAGTTCTCCGATGTGACCCCCGGCCTCCATGCCCTCACCGATGATGGCGTCGGCACCGATGGCCTCAAGGCGACGGGCCAAGGCCACGCTCGGTGCGATCGGGAGCACCTTGATGCCCCGGTCCTTGAAGGAACTCATGTACTTGCCGGGATTGCCGGCACCGGTCGTCACCGCGCTGACGCCCTCCTCCAGGACCATGTCAACGAGTTCGTCGATGTGGGGCGTGAGCAGCATCAGGTTCACGCCGAAGGGTCGGCCGGTCAGTTCCTTTGCACGGCGCACCTGATCCCGAAGGAGCTCGGTAGGCATGTGGCCCGCGCCGATGATGCCGAGACCCCCTGCGTTGCTCACGGCTGCGGCAAGCTCGGCGGTGGCGGTCCAGGCCATACCGCCCTGGATGATCGGATGCTCGATCCCGAGCAGCTCGGTGAGCCGGGTTCGAAGGGCCATCTCACGCCTCCTTGGTAGGTCGGGCCATGGTCCAGCGAACGACACCGGCACCCCAGGTCAGCCCTGCGCCGAACCCGACGAGTGCTATGAGGTCTCCGGGTGCGAGTTGCCCGCTAGTATACAAATCGTCCAGAGCCAATGGGATCGATGCCGCAGAGGTGTTGCCCACACGATCGACGCGGCTGAACACCCGATCGGACGGGATCCCCAAGCGCTGCCCGACCGTCTGGATGATGCGCTGGTTCGCCTGGTGCGGCACGAGCCAGTCGAGATCCGTTACGGTCAAGCCGCTCGCTGCGAGCGCCTCGTTGGTCGCACGCGGGATTATCTTCACCGCGAACCGGAATACCTCGCTGCCGTTCATCGTCAGGAAGTTCTCGCGCGCGTCGAGCGCATCGCGGGTGATGGGTCGGGCGGAGCCGCCAGCTGGAACCTTCAGCAAATCGGCTCCGGAACCGTCCGCCCCGAGAGCGATACCGAGCACCCCCGGTTCGTCGGTGGCCTCGAGTATGACCGCACCAGCGCCGTCGCCGAAGAGAACGCAGGTGGACCGGTCGGTGAAATCGATGATGCGGGTGAGAGCGTCGGCGCCCACGACGGCAACGCGGCCGGCGCGACCGGACTCGATGGCGCTGACTCCCGCCTGCAGGGCGTAGACGAAACCCGAACACGCAGCATTGATGTCGAATGCGGGGCACACCATGCCGAGACGGTTCTGCACGAGGCAGGCGGTCGAGGGGAACAGCATGTCCGGGCTGGAGGTCCCGACGATCAGAAGGTCGATACCGTTCGGTGCGATGCCGGCCTTCATAAGAGCTGCGGTAAGGGCGGCAGCGGCAAGGTCGGAGGTGGCCTGGTCATCGGCTACGATCCGCCGTTCGACGATACCCGTGCGCGAACGTATCCACTCGTCCGATGTGTCGACGAGGGTCTCGAGTTCCGCGTTGGTGAGTATGCGTTCGGGCAGGTAGGAGCCTATCCCGATGATCGATGCGTGAGTGGTCATGTGCGTACGGCACTCCTCATGGCGTCACTACACCCCGTGCGGAGTGTCCGAGTAGTGTACACATCGATGCGGATGCAGCATAGCGCCGCCGCCTACGACTGCACGGGCGGCTACGATGCCTCCGGTGCCACCGCCGTGGAGATGCGCTCGGGCATCCCGCCGCGGACAGCCCGCGCCGCGACGCCGATACCGGCGCACACCGCCCTGGACGACGAACTCCCGTGTCCGATGATGCACACGCCTCTCACGCCGAGCAGCGGTGCCCCGCCGTAGGTGTCGGGATCCAACCGTGCCTTCATCCGTCTGACTGATGGGGCCAGCACCGCGGCCGCCATCCGTCGGATGGGCGACGAGGTCATGGCCTCTCTTACCTGAAGAAGGAGCGTTCTGGAGGTTCCTTCCAGCAGCTTGAGGACGACGTTGCCGGTAAAGCCGTCTGTCACGATGACATCGACGGCGCTGGAAAGAACCTCTCGACCCTCGACATTCCCCGCAAATCCCGGAACAGCGGAGAGCATGAGCGCGTGCGCCTCGATGGCGAGTGCGGAGCCCTTTGTCGCCTCCTCACCGATGTTGAGCAGCCCGACGGCCGGCTCGGTGACCCCGAGCACTGCCTGTGCGTACGCGATGCCCATGTGAGCGAAGGCGACGAGGTGCTCGGGTTTGCAGTCCGCATTCGCGCCGACGTCGAGGAGCACCACAGGGGTGGTCGGCGTCGGGATGATGGTCGCGATTGCCGGACGTGCGACTCCCTTGAGGCGTCCCATCACCAGGGTGGCGGCAGCCATGCACGCACCGGTCGAACCTGCAGAGAAGAAGGCCTCGGCTTCGCCGTCCCTGACGAGGCGGCAGCCGACGACGATCGACGAGTCGCCCTTCGAGCGGACGGCGCTCGCCGGGTGGTCCTCCATGGCGATGACCTGTGTCGTCGGATGCGGCGTCGCCCTCGGCCGTGTTTCGGCGTACGGGACGACGATATCGGCCGGGCCGGTGAGGATGACCTCCAGCGCCGGATCGGCCGCAAGTGCCCGTGTGACCCCCTCGAGAACCTCCGCCGGGGCGAAGTCGCCACCCATGGTATCCACGCACACGCGAACCGGGCGCGCCTCGGTCATCAAGCCCTCCTTGCGAGACGGATCATGGCAGATCGGTGCCGGTCAGAGACTTCAACATCAGGTGGACGTCGACCGATTCCTCCAACATCTCGCGTATTCTAGCAGCCTTCACCGGGTCGTGGAGGCGCACGCGGCCGAAGAGACGTTCGAGGCGTTCGACCGTCGCCAGGGTGTCGAGGCCGACCAGCACCATGGGAACGCCGAGCTCCTCCGCCCGGGACAGGACATGGCCGGAGGGCGGGAGGTCCCCGGTCAGAACGAGAGCGCGGGTGTCGGTCTCCAGCGCCGCGAGCTGGACGTCCGAGCGGTCCCCGCCGGTGATGACGACCTTTCGGGGGCGCCTGCGGAAGAAGCGCATGGCCTTGTCCTGCCCCATTGCCCCGACCATGAAGGACTCAGCAGCCATGCCGGTCCTCTCCTCGGCGCTCAGCACGGTTCCCTCCAGTGCCTCGACAATCTCGTCGATGGTGACCGAGGAGAGCGTGGCGTCGTGCGGGACGGCACCGAAGACAGTGATCCCGTGACCCTCGAGGAAGGGTGCCGCCTGCGCTTTCACGAATCCGCTGACCACCGGAGCAACGTCGTTGAAGATGACCCCCGCCAGGCGCTCTCCGAGGGTGTCAGCGGCGGCGAGCACGGCGTCGGGGAGCGCCGCCCGCTCTCCGGCGACCACCAGCAGAACCCTCGAATCGAGCAGTTCGGCCACCTGGGAAAGGGAGAGATCGACGGAGCGGCCCTGGAAAGCGTCTGAGGGACCCTCGATGACCACCAGATCGGCACCGGCCGAGACGACGTCGAATGCCTCACGGACGCGGGGACGAACGTCTGACCGGCGGCCCGCGACCACGTCTTCGAGGAACGTTGACGTTTCCACGACGGGGCAGACGAGATCGAGCGGTGCTTCAGAACTCGCATGTTCCGAGATGTAGACGGCGTCCAGGTCGGTATGCACTCCCCCGACGGTGGCCGGCATCGTCCCGTAGGGTTTGAAATAGGCCGTGTTCAATCCCCGATCACGGGCGATCGCGAGCAGAGCGAGCACGATGCCGCTCTTTCCGATGTATGGCCGAGTCGAGGCCACGATGAAGGCATGCATCACGTTCCTCCAATGCCGATGCGTACGTCCGCCGCCCACACACCCTGACCCTCATCGCCGACGATGAGGGGGTTGATGTCGAGCTCCACGATCTTCGGGAAGTCGAGGACGAGCGAGGACACGCCCTCGATCGCCGCTGCGACCTCCGTGAGATCGGCTTTAGCCTCGCCGCGCGCGCCCCTCAGAAGACCGAACGAGCGGATCTCCGAGATCATGCGCTCCGCCTCGGCGAGGTCGACGGGGCAGAGCCGGAAGACGACGTCCTTGAAGACCTCGACGTAGATCCCGCCGAGGCCGAACATGAGAAGCGGGCCGAACACAGGATCGCGGTCGACCCCGATGATCACCTCGCGACCCGGAGGCACCATGCGCTGGATATGTACGCCCTCCAGTGCCGCATCGGGCGCGTAAGCGCGTGCCCTGTCGAGGACCTCATCGTAGGCCGCCTCCAACTCCGCGGCAGAATCGATCCCTACCCGCAACCCACCGACGTCGGACTTGTGCAGGATCTCCGGGCTCACGATCTTCAGCGCGACGGGATAGCCGATCCGCTCGGCGACCTCGAGCGCGGTCTTCCTGTCGGCGGCAAGGGCACCGTCAGGCACCCGTATCCCGTACGTAGAGACGATGTCAGCAGCGGACTGCTCGGTCAGGAAGGTCCGGCCCTCGCCAACCGCCCGCGCGACCGCGGTTCGGACCGCCACACGAGCGGCAACAGTATCCCGACGCACGGGTGGGTCGGCCGAGGCCACCGCGGCATACGCACCCATAGCTCCAAGGGTGTGAATCGCCCTCTCCGGGGTCGGGTAGGTCGGGATCGCCCCGGCCGCAAGGATACGCTGGGCTTCGTGGATCAGCGGTCCGCCCATGAAGCATGCCAGCGTGGTGACATCGGGGCGCTTCTTGGCTGCGGCGACCACTGTTCGCGCTACCGCTGCCGGATCCGTCATCGCTTGCGGCGTCAGGATCACGACCATCGCGTGCACGCTCGGATCGGGGTACAGCGCTTCGAGGGTCTCGTGGTACCTGTCAGCCCCGGCATCTCCTAAGACGTCAACCGGGTTGTAGAGTGCGGCGGCATCCGGCAGTGACGCTCGCAGGAGGTCAAGGGTCTCAGGGGCGAACGTCGCCAGTGCGATGCCCTCTTCGTCGGCCGCATCCGTCGCCATGACCGCAGGCCCGCCTGCGTTGGTGACGATGGCGATCCCCGAGCCCTTCACCACCGGCTGGAGCGAGAAGCCAGCCGAGAAATCGAAGAGATCCTGGACGCTCCGGGCGCGGATGACACCCGCGTGTCGGAACGCGGCATCGTAGGCGACGTCGGAGCCGGCGAGACTTCCCGTGTGAGAGGAGACTGCACGCGCTCCGGAGTCTGAGGCGCCTGCCTTCAGTGCGATCACGGGCTTGCGCCGCACGGCAGACCGTGCCGCCTCGAGAAAGCGTGGCCCGTCGGCGACGGATTCCAGGTAGAGCGCGATGACGGTGGCCTCCGGGTCGTTCTCAAGCGCGCCGAGAAGATCGGGCTCGGAGATGTCCGCGCGGTTGCCCACGGAGATGAAGTGAGAGACCCCCAGACCGTCGTCGGCGGCCCGGTCCAGGATAGCCGTGCCCAGCGCGCCGGACTGGGAGACAAAGGCGATCCCGCCAGCGGGGGGCATCGACCCGGCGAACGAGGCGTTGAGACCGACGTGGGTCGAGACAAGGCCGAGGCAGTTCGGTCCGAGCAACCGGACCCCACCTTGGCGTGCCCGCTCTACGACATCGCGTTGAAGCGCAGCGCCCTGTGGACCGCTCTCCGTGAAGCCGGCGGTGATGACGATCGCCGCACCTACCCCGGCCTGCCCGCATTCGGCGATGACGCCGGGGACCAACTGAGCGGGAACCGCGACGACGGCCAGGTCCACCGGGGGCGGCGCATCGCGCACGGAGTCGTAGCACGCAAGGCCGAGAACCTTGTCGGCACGCGGATTCACCGGGTAGATGCGTCCGGAGAACCGCCCGCTGAGGAGGTTTGCCAGGACGACGTGACCGACTTTGCCCGGTTCCCGGGCAGCACCGATGACCGCTACCGCGCGGGGTCGCAACAGATGCGCAAGTGCCACGAACGGTCCCGCTTCCCCCGAGCGGTCCTCACCCGGAAAAGGTACCGGGGCGGCTACTCGGTATCGATGACTTCCTTACCCTTGTAGTACCCACACTCCGGGCAAACGCGATGGGGAAGCTTGGGCTGATGGCACTGGGGGCATGTCGAGCTGGGAGGAGCATCGAGCGAGTGAGTCGCCCTGCGGGCGTCACGAACGGCGCGGGATGTCTTCCTCTTGGGTACGGGCATCGTGTCTCCTTGTCCATGCACGCACACTGCGTGGTGAGGTCGTCACTTCGGCGGCCTGGGGCCGCACGGCCGTTCACTATACCACAGGCCGCAACGGGGCAATACACCTCGTCAAGGTCTACTCATCTTCTGGCGGGAGCAGGTCTTTGAGCGATGAGAAGGGGTTCTCGGGTCGGTTCTCCGCCACCGGTTCGCAGGTGCAAGAGTCCCGGTTGAGGTCACACCCGCACATCGGACAGATGCCCCGGCACTCCTCATCGTGGACAGGGGCGAACGGCACCTCGACGCGCAGTGCGCTCTCCGCAGCCGGAAGCAGGTCGAGGATCTCCCCGTCGAGCGGGTACCACTCCTGATCGTCGCCGCGCTGCTCGGTGTCGTCGATCTGCGAGACGACCGCATCGATAACGCCGTTCAGGACCAGAGCGAAGGGCTCCAGGCAGCGGGAGCACTCGAGCCGTGCCGCCGCCTCGACGGTGCCCGTAAGAACAAGGACCTCACCGGCGTGTGCGAGGGTCACGCGGATACGGGGCGGCACCTCGAAGACGGCGAGCGTGTCGCCGACGGCGATCGATTCGAGCGGGACATCACTGTCCAGCTCCAGCGTGGCTCCGGCCTCACCGAGTATGGGCGAGACGTCGACAGTCAACCGGTCTCCCATGGCTACTGTCGCTGACCGCCGGGACTGCTGACCTTGCCCTGAAGACGATCGCGGCCACGCTGTACCGCGGTGAGGAGCTTGCCGAGGTTCACCTCGAGGTTCGCGAGCATCTCGTCGGCGTAGTCCTCGGCTCCGAGTCTGATCTCACGTTCCTTCGTGCGCGCATCGTCCATGATGGCAGCGGCTTGCTGCTCGGCAAGCTTGACGATCTCCTGCTCGCTGGCGATCGACTGGGCACGGTCGCGGGATTCCTCGAGGATCCGGTTGGCCTCCTTCTCCGCCTCCTCGAGCATCTCCTGACGCTCCTTGACGATCCAGCGAGCCTGCTTGAGCTCATCGGGGAACTGGGCGCGTATCTCGTCGATGATCTCGTAGACCTTTTCCGGATCGACCATCTTCGAGCCGGTCAACGGCACGGAACGTCCGTTGTCCACCAGCTCTTCGATCCTGTCGATCAAGGCCATAATATCCATTGATTTCCTCCCTAACGGGACCCTGTCAACCGCTCGACCAGCGCATCATGGACTTCGTCAGGAACAAGTCCCCTGGTCGGTCCGGCATGCCGGGCTATCTCTTTCACTGCCGATGAACTCAGGTACATGTACTCGGGTATGGCCATGATGAACATCGTCTCGATATCCGTCGAGAGCCGGTAGTTCAGCTGTGCCATCTGGAATTCCCGTTCGAAGTCGGTCACCGCTCTCAGGCCTTTGATGATGACCGACGCACCGACCTGAGAGGCGAACTCCACCAAGAGAGTATCAAATGCACGTACGCTTACGTTAGGAAGGTGTGCTGTGGCGGACTCTATGAAGGCGCATCGTTCCTCGACACTGAAGAGCGGCCCGCCCCCCTTGTCGGGGCTGAGAGCGACTGCGACGACGAGATCATCGAAGAGCGCGGCTGCGCGCTCGATGATGTCGAGGTGACCGGAGGTGACGGGGTCGAACGTGCCGGGACACATTCCGCGTTTCAACAGGACTTCCCCCTTCCGGCTCTCCCCAGAGTGACCGCTGTGTCGCCGTAGCGTCGCGACCCGAGGTCGTCGAAGCCCTCGGGCCACAGTGCGTGTGCCGAAGAGCTGTGCTCCCAGACCACGAGGGCGTCCAGCAGAAGAGTCTCGAGCGACACAAGTCGATCGATAGCTTTCCTGACCTCGGACTCGTCGATTCTATAAGGAGGGTCGAGAAAGAGCAACGAGAACGGAGCGCCGGAAAGGCCAGCGTGCGACACGAGTCGGAAGGAGTCACCCGACAGCACGGTGGAGCGCCCGGTGAGGTGGAGCGACTCCAGGTTGGACCGAAGCACCCGAAGCGCACTGCGATCGCGCTCGACGAACGTCACGTGTCCAGCTCCTCTGGAGAGCGCTTCGATACCGAGCGCACCGCTTCCGGCGAAGAGGTCCAGAGCGCTCCACTCCCCGTCGAAAGGGCCCGCCGTGGCTTCGATGCGCGAGAAGAGCGCCTCCCGAACCCGGTCAGAGGTCGGCCGCGTGACCGTTCCTGAAGGTGCGTGGATGCGTCGCCCGCGGTATGTGCCTGCGACGATCCTCATCCGCTACTCACCCACGTCCAACCCTCGGCGAAACGACGCTTGGCCTCCGCGCCGAGCGCGGCGTGTTCCGGCGCACTGAGATGCGGGTCTGCGGCGATGATCTCCCGTGCGTCGGCCCGGGCGCTGTCGAGCAGGTCGACATCGTCGACGAGCGATGCCACCGAGAGTTCGGGAAGTCCGTGTTGTGCCTCACCCATCAGCTGCCCGGCGCCGCGCAGACGCAGGTCCTCCTCGGCGAGAACGAACCCGTCCGTCGTCGAGACGACCGCCTTCATCCTTGAGCGGCTCTCCGCTGTCTTCGGGTCGGCGAAGAGCAGTACCGAACCGGGATAGCGTCCGCGGCCGACCCTGCCCCGCAGCTGATGGAGTTGGGCCAGACCGAAGCGCTCCGCGTCCTCGATCAGCATCACCGTCGCGTTGGGAACGTCCACCCCCACCTCGATGACGGTCGTCGCGACCAGGACATCCAGCTCGGCGGCGCGGAAGCGCTGCATCGTGTCGAGCCGTTCTGCCGAGGTCATTCTGCCGGTGAGCACCCCGACCCTCAAGTCCCGGAAGACCTCGCGCGCTAGCCGCTTGGCCTCGGCGTTCGCCGAGCGGGCCTGAAGGACGTCCGACTCGTCGACAAGGGCGCACACGACGTACGCCTGTCGTCCCTGCCTGACTGCCGATCTGACCTCCTCGTATGCTTCCTCGCGGTGCGCTTTGGTCACGAGACGTGTCGTGACGCGCGGCTCCCCGTCGCCGTGAGGGCGTTGCCTCAGGTAGGAGGTATCGAGGTCTCCGAAGCGCGTCAGAGCCAGGCTTCGGGGGATCGGCGTAGCTGTCATTACCAGCATGTCGGCAGCGGCACCCTTCTGGCGCAGGGCGAGGCGCTGCACGACGCCGAAGCGGTGCTGTTCGTCGACGATCGCAAGGCTGAGGCGTCGGAAGTGCACCGCCGTCTCGATGAGTGCGTGCGTTCCGAAGAGCACGCGGATATCCCCGGATTCCAGGCCGGCAAGGATCTCCGTGCGTGCCTTGGCACCCGTCGACCCTGTGAGCAGCGCCCATGACACGCCAGCCTCATCGAGAAGGGGCCCGACCCTTTCGGCGTACTGAACCGCCAGAACTTCGGTGGGGGCCATCATGGCTGCCTGGGTACCCGTGTCGTCGACAGCGGCAAGTGCGTGTGCGGCAACGGCGGTCTTCCCGGTCCCCACATCACCCAGAAGCATGCGGTTTGCCGGGCGTGATGAGGCCATATCATCGAGGATCTCTGCAACAGCCGCGGTCTGATCCGCCGTCAGAGCGAAGGGCATCGCCGAACGGAGTTGCTGCAGCGACGGTCCGTCAGTAACGTGCGCGATGCCAGAGCGCTCTACAGTGATCGTGTGACGGCGTGCCGCGAGGCCGAGCTGGAGGCAGAGGAGCTCATCGTAGGCGAGTCGCTGACGTGCGGCGGAAGCTTCCGCGAAATCCCGTGGAAAGTGCATCGCCCGCACCGCAAGCCGTTCTGAGAGAAGCCCGTGCCGTATGCGTAGTCGCACGGGCAGGAAATCGGGTACGTCTGCGACGTCATCGACTGCAGCCGCTATCAGGCGCCGCAGCCAGTTCGTGGTCAGGCCCTCCGTTGCGCGATGGATCGGCAGCACCCTGCCCAGATGCGAAGGGGCCTCGGCGCTCCCCAATCGCTCGACGAAGGGGTTCTTCATCTGAAGGAAGCCGAACTCCTGCTCGACGCGCCCTGCGAACGCCACGTGCTCCCCCTCCTGGAAGCGCTCTGCCATGTAGGGCTGGTTGAACCACACGCCCAGGAGTATGCCGGTAGAGTCGGTGATGGCTACCTCGACGATGGTCAGACGCGGGCGTGGGCGTTTGACGGTTACCTTGTGAACCCGCCCGGTGACGGTGATCTCGTTGCCGGGCAGTGCCTTGACGAGCGGCCTGACGTCACTGAGGTCGAGGTAGCGGAAGGGGAAGTGCCTGACGAGATCGCCGATCGTGTGCACGCCGAGGCGCTCGAGCGCGTCAGCACGGGCGCGGTCGACAAATCGTGCCTCCCCTACCGGGCGTTGCCATCGCGTCAGCCGCCCGATGCGCTCAGGCACGGACCCGAAGGACACGTACGATCACCGCCGATCAGGAGATGGGGTAGTAGGCAAGACCGACCGCGCCCGGGCCGGCATACGTCCCGATGACCGCTCCAACCGAGCCGATCATGTCGAGCTCGTAATCCACTCCGGCAGCATCCAGAGCGGACACCATCTGGTTCGCGAGTTCGGGAGCGGAGCCGTGCAGTACCGAGAGGCGCACCGTGCTGCCGGCAGAGTCGGCGGCGACCTGCGCGGCGAGCTCGGCAAGGGCTTTCTTGAGCCCCTTGACCTTCTTGAAGGGCTCGATGGTGCCTTCAGGAGTGAAGGTCAGGACCGGCTTGATGTTGAGCACCGACGCGGCAAGACCCGCAGCCTTACCCGCACGCCCGCCTTTCACCAGATACTCGAGGGTGTCGAGGATGAAGTAGAGGCGTGATGTCTCAGCTGCCGTTCGCGCTGCCTCCTCCACCTCGGACGCCGAACCTCCACCATCGCGCGCTTCGATGGCAGCCTTGATGGCCAGTGCAGTGGCCATCGACACGGTCTTGGTATCGACGATGCGGATGGGTACGGGAGCATCGACAGCAGCAAGCGTGGCGGACTCGAAGGTGCCGGAGAGTGCGGATGTAAGGTGGATGGAAACGATCTCCGTGCAGCCTTCCTCGGCAAGCTGGGCGTATGCTGTTGCGAAGTCCGCAGGCGAGGGCTGCGATGTCTTCGGGAGCACCGGGTATGCGGCGAGTTTGACGTAGAACTCATCCGGAGACATATCGGTCCAGTCGAGATAGGAGTCCGTGCCGAACAGTACCTTCAGGGGCACCATCCGGACCCCATGGTTGCCGAGCCACTGAGGTCCGAGATCGCAGGTGCTGTCGCACACGATACCTACGCGGGTCATAAGAGTCGCTCCTTCGTGTTCGCTATCACTCCACCGACATGATCACGGGATAGAGCGGCTGGCCACCCCTGTGATGTTCGACCTCGATCTCCGGATGCGCAGCGGAGATGTCGGCGGCAAGCTGTTCGAGATCGGTATCGCTGACTTCTGACCCGCCGAGCAACGTCAACGTCTCACCGTCTCCGATAATGATGTCGGCGAGCTTGAGTGCAACGTCGGCCACGCCCTCACCGACCACCTCTATCTCGTGGTCGGCGATGCCGATGACCTGGCCCTTGGAGATCGGACCCACCTTGCCCTTCGAGTCCTTGACTGCTGTGGTGACCTCGCCCGTCCTGACTTCGGCCGCGGCCTGCGTCATCGCACGGGCCACCGAGTCGAGATCCGCGTGGGCATCGGCTGCAAGCATGGCTGCAAAGGCCTCGGGCACAGACGTGGTGGGCACCACCGCAACAGGCATCGGGGCGACAGGTATGACCTGCTGAGCAGCCATCTGGATGTTCTTGTTGTTGGGCAGGATGATGACTGACTCCGCATGCACCTCCTCGGCGGCGGCGAGAAGCTCCGCTGTGGACGGGTTCATCGTCTGTCCGCCGTTGACCACCATGTCGACCCCGAGGCTGGCAAGGATCTCCCGGATGCCGTCTCCCGCACCCACGGCGACGAAACCGATCGCCTTTCGGGGCGTGTCGGGAGCTGCGCCGGGTTCAGAGCGCAGACCCTCGGTGCGGGCCTCGGTCTGCTGGCGCATGTTGTTGATGTGCACCTCGGCGACCTCGCCCAGGGCTGTCATGTAGGAGAGCACAGCCCCCGGATCGTCGGTATGTACGTGGATCTTGAGCAAGCCGCCTTCCCCGACAACCAGCTCCGAGCCGCCCTGCGACGCCACGTACTCCTCGACCGAGTGTCTGTCGAGTGCCTCACCCAAGAGCAGGAACTCCGTGCAGTAGACGTACTCCTCGTCGTCCCAGTCGTCCACCGGCTGGATATCGAACACGGGAACCGTTGCCGGCTCCATCACGGAGGTGTCGAACTCCGTGCCGCGCCAGGCGGCAAGAAGCCCCTCGGCGAGGATGGACAGGCCGAATCCCCCCGCGTCGACGACGCCATTCTCCTTGAGGACGGGGAGCAACTCGGGCGTGCGGCGAACCGACTCCACCGAGGCGGCCAGGATGGCGTCGAGCGCGGACTCGAGGTCGGTACCTGCGTCAGCCGCACTGCGCGCAGCAGCCGCGCTGTCGCGCAGGACGGTCAGCATCGTGCCCTCCACGGGCTTGCGGACCGCCTGGAAGGCGACCGCGGTGGCTCTCTCGAGCGCCCCCGCCAGGAGTTCCGGCCCGTCGGCCGACCCGGCGGCGATGACCTCGCACAGACCGCGGAGTATCTGACTCAAGATAACTCCCGAGTTGCCCCGGGCGCCCATCAGCGACCCGTGCGTGACGGCCTGACAGATGTCGGAAACCGACGCGGTCGGAGGCATCTGCCCGAGCTCGGCCACGACAGCGTCCATGGTCAGCGACATGTTCGTACCGGTGTCGCCGTCGGGTACCGGAAAGACGTTGAGCCGGTTGACCTCTTCGGCACGCTCGCGCAGTGCGTTCGCCGCGGCGCCGACCAGAGCTGTGAAGGAAGGAGACGGGGTCATCGAACCTCTTTCGAATCGGTCACTTGCGAACCTTGATGCCCTGGACGTGGACATCGATGTCATCGACCACCACGCCGCCGACGGTCTGCAGGACGTAGCGCACCCGGTCCGCGAGATTCTGTGAAACCTGACCGAGGTTCGTGCCGTGCTCGATGACGACGAACAGGTCGACCTTCACGCTGTCGCCGTGACTATGGATCGCCACTCCCTTGCGCAGCTTCTCTCTTGAAAGAAGCTGCGCGACACCGTCACGCAGCGAGGGGCTCGCCATCCCGACGATGCCGTAGCACTCCAGCGCTGCGAAACCTGCGACCTCGGCAAGCACATCGTCGTGGATCTCGATGTCTCCCCGGATACTCTCGGGCATCTAGCGTCCCTCCTCTTCGGACAGGTCGGGTAGCGAATTCAGCTCGGCGAGCAAGGTCTCGACGGAAACTTCATGCATGTGTGCGACTGCCTGGAGCGTCTCCATGTCTGCGGCGAAACACGATCCGCACGCCAGCCCGTGGCGCTCGAATATCTCGCTCACCCCGGGGTGGCTCATCAGGACGTCCTGGATGAGCATGTCGGGCGAGTAACGGGGCATGCTCTCCTCCGTGGTCCACGGCAGGTGACAGGTTACCGCACAGTATATCCGATTGCTGTCGGTGTTCCTGCCAGCCACGAAGCACCTGTAGTTCGCTTGTGAGCGTCGTGCGCCTGTGATACCATCACTCCGCTTTTCGACCGCTCACGCATCGCCCCGGTGGCAGATGCGACGTACGCTACCAGAACGGAGTTTCCAGATGTCCAAGGTCTGCAGTGTCTGCGGCAAGCACCCGTCCGCCGGCCGCAACGTGAGCCACTCTCACCGGGTGACGAACCGCATGTTCCACCCGAACATCCAGAAGGTGAACGCCGTGGTAGACGGCTCGGTGAAGCGTATCAACGTATGCACCAAGTGCATGAAGGCCGGCAAGATCACGCGCGGCTAGGCTCTGATGCCCGGACGCCAGTCCGGGCGCGTTCAGCTTGTGCGACCGGGGACCTGCTCCGATCTCGAGGAATGGATCGCGAAGAACGCGTCCACTACCGAAGGATCGAACTGGGTCCCCGATTCATTTCTGAGTTCTTCGAACGCCTCGGACTCCGTCAGAGCCTCCCGGTACGGACGCGGGGACGTCATCGCCACGAACGCATCGGCGACGGCGAGGACCCGTGCGCCGAGAGGGATGGCATCCCCCGCCAGTCCGCCGACGTACCCTGACCCGTCGTAGCGTTCGTGATGGTGATAGACGATCGGGGCGACCTGTCTGAGCGCCGGTGCCTGGTCGAGGATCTCGGCCGCGATCACGGGATGCATGGTGATGAGCCCCCGTTCCACGGTCGAGAGCGGGCGCTCGGAGGACAGGGCCGACTCACCTGCCGACGGCATTCCGATGTCATGGAGCATCGCCGCGATCTCCAGAGCCCGTCTCTCGTCGGACGGGAGGCCCATCTCCTCTGCCAACCTGGCGGTGTACTCCATGACGCGGTCAGTGCCGCCGTGGGCGTAGGGGTCCTTCATCTCGATAGCAAGCGCAAGCGCCTTGAGCGTGTCGAAGTACAGGTCGCTCGCCGAGGCGACAGCCCTTGCGTTCCTGACGGCCACCGCGGTCTGGTGGGCAAGGACGCCGAGTGTCTCGAGGTCCGAGGTGGTGAAACGGGAAGGATGCTCGGGGCTTCCGACGTTGAGCACACCGACCACTCCGTCAGGGTCTGCAACGGGAATAGAGGCCGCTGATCGGACACCGCGAGAGCGTGCAGGCGTCTCCCGTCCGGGCAGGTCCTCGACCACCAGTGGCTGGCCGGACAGTGCGACCCAGCCGGCGATACCGTTCCCGGGACGAACGCTCGTCGTCTCGACCACCTCATCGGGAAGCCCGACCGCTGCGGCGATCTGCAGGTTGGCTCCGGTCTCGTCGTAGAGCATGATGCTCCCCGTCGTGGCACCCGTGATGTCCAGGGCGCTGGCCAACGCGGTTCTAACTACCGCATCAGGATCGAGAAGGCGGGCAAGCTCACGAGCCGTTTCGAGCAGTGTGCGAGCGGCGTCGGACTCCTGCGACGCCACCTCGATCGCAAGCGCAGCGGCGAGCGGAAGCCGGAAAGCCGCGGCTACCGCGTTGAGGGCCTCGAGATCGGGGCGATCGCCGGTGAAGTCGAGCGCCGCCGCCCCCTGGACGTTCGCGAGGGATACGGGCACCACGTAGTGCCAGAGAGTCGCGCCTCCGTCAGCATCCAAACCAGCGGTAACGGACTCGAGCGCGGCGGTACCGGAGTCCATGACCGAGGTCGCCAGGCGACGGCCCGCCATGAGTGGCCCCACATCGACCCCGGATTCGATCACAGGCACCGCAGCCTCGTCGCCCGCCCCGTCCGCCCTCCAGATCACGGCGCGAACCGCCCGGCCTGCAGCGGACGCCGATGCAAGGTAGGCCCGGGAAACGCTGGCGACATCGATGTCCTCGGGCATGACGACCCCGGGCCGCACGGCAGGCGTCGACGTTTCTTCGGCCGATGCCGCTGACATCGCTGTCGACCGCCCGGGTATCGGCACCGGAGCGGGACGCGACTCCCGTACGGGCAGCGGGGGCGGCGAGACCTTCATCGGCGTCTCGCGCCGTGACCGGTCGAACATGAACACCGCTGCTGCTGCCAGAGCGAATGCGATGGCTGCAAAGACGAGCGCCCACGACCAGTAGGCGACTGCCGCATAGCCGAGTGCTACGGCCGCGACGGTGAGAGCGAATGCGATTGCTATCAACACGATCAGCCCACCTTCTCTTGAGCGTGAACTGATTATAGCGTGCCGGCCGGGGAATCACGCAGGTACGAAGCGGAAGGTGGCGTGACGCACGTTCCCGAGGGAGTAAGAGATCACCAGTGCCCTGCCCCGCTCGGCGGTTACGACGGCAGGCTTCGCGAGGAGCCGGTTGCTCAGTCCACGAGCGGAGAGCGGGTCGAGTGAGGCGTGGTCGAGTTCGTATCGGGCGCCTCGGCAGGAGAGAACGGCTCCCGGATCGAGCGTGAACACGGAGAAGGTCGCCCCTGCTCCGGTGAGGGTGACCGAGGCGCGTTCGCCCGAGTCAAGCAGACAGCCCGCCATCCCCGGATCTGTCAGGTCGATAGCCAGCGACCGTTGCACGAAGACGCTGCCGATCGCTGCGAGCGTATGGTCCAACCTGGCCGACCATGCCGCCGTCACCGCGGCGCGCCGGGTGCCGAGATCTTTGACAGCCTGGAGTGCGAGATCGAGGTCGCTGACGTCCTTGTCGGCCGAGGACGCGATCACCGGAACGCCGGCAGCGCGCACCCGGGCGAGTACGTCAGGTGCGACCGAATCGAAGTCTCCAACGAGCACGTCGGGAACGCGCCCGACCGCGAGGCACAACGTTGCACCACCGTCTGCAGCGATGATCGGCCCCGCGTGACCGCTGATGAGGTCCCGGTAGAAGGCCTCACAAGCCGGGCTAGGTGCGGCACATACGACGAGCGCCGAATCCATCAGGAAGACCCCTCCTCGGACACGGGCAGAACGCCGGCGATGGCAGGCACCACAACGATCGCGACCGCAAAGCAGGCAGCTGCAGATATCGGCACATAGAGGTTGTAGAGAGCCGAGTAGAGCCAGACAGGCTGTCCTGCAGGGGCGAACTCCCCGAAGAAGACCATTCCGGAGATGAAGTGCGCGAGATACCGGCCGGACGCTCCCAACGTGATGCCCGCAGCCAGCAGGAGTGCCACGCGTCGGGACATGCGCGCCTGCAAGGCGGGTGTAAGAGCGGCAGCGACCACACCCGAAACGCCCACGAGGAGATAGGCGACAGGGTAGTCAAGAAGGGGCTGTATCCAGTGTACCGGGGGGTACGGGTCCACCAACAGGTCGACCAGGCCATAGAGTCCACCCGCCACCAGCCCGGGACCCAGGCCCCTGCGAAATGCCAAGACGAACAGCGGGAGCATCCCGAGGGAGATACTTCCTCCCTGGGGCATCCGCCAGAGAGTGATCATGCCGAGTACCGCTGCAAGCGCGATGGTCAGTGCGATCTCGAGAAGGAGCCGCGTCCGTCGTCTGTTCATTACATGCCTCCGCTCGGTGTCTGCTCACCGTACGGGAACGACGTTAGGGCGCCGCGCGCCATGACCGTCATGCTGGCCCCGCATTACCGGGACCGTCCTCTCGGTCGCGATCTCACGATCGCCTCTCAGCCGCTCTTCAGCAGCTCCCGATACGGTTCGATTGTGACGTGACTATCGCACACAGACAGGGTGCACGCAACGCGCCCATCGGTCGGTCACTCACCGGCGAAGCGTTCGCCGATGGCCCGGTAGATCGCCCGGGCGATCGAGTCGCTC
>JARGFT010000007.1:0-3333 GCA_029210645.1 Anaerosomatales bacterium
CACGGTAAGGAGACCCCGCTTCCGGATTGGAGTCTGTTCGGGCGGTTCTGGGTGCGAGGGCTCCTTGCGAGCATCGCGATCCTGCTTTACATGCTCCCGGCGATCGCGATCGTCACCGTCGGAGCGCTCTCGTTCGTCGTTCCCATGAGGGTGGTGACGGGTTCCGGCTCCGGGGACTGGGGAGGCGGACTGGAAGCTCTCTTCGCCGGAGGCATGTGTCTTGTGGTGATGCTGGCGATGGTCTACATGGTCGCCGTGTGGATCTTCACCGCAGCCGCCCTCGCTCACTACGCGATGCACGAGGAGTTCGGCACTGCGTTCGCGTTCGGGGACATCAAGCGTCGGCTCTCCACACCCGGCGCCGGCTACGCAACCGCGCTGGTCATGAGCATCGTCATAGCCATCGTTGCGGGCACGGTCTCGAGTACGGTGACGACGATCCTGCTCTTCATCCCGGTGCTAGGCTGGATCGCCGGTGTGTTCATCGGAGGCGCGATCGGGTTCGTCGGGTCACTTATGGCGGCTCACCTGTTCGGCCAGTATGCCGCGCGCGCATACGGGCTCCCCGGTCCGCTCGGCGCACCCGAAAGCTACTCACCTCCGGGCGCAGTCGCGATTCCGCCCGTGCCCCCTGCTCCACCGGCACCGCCGGCGCCCATGGCACCGTTGGCGCCGGAGCCCCCCGAAGCATCCGCAGCGCCGGCGCCGCCGCCTCCTGAGATGGCTCCGGATACGGTAGACGTCGAGGCTGACACTACCGTCGACACGCCTGAAGGTGAGGATGAGCCCGAGCGCGGGTAACCGAGCGGTTGGCTGTGAGTGGAAAGACCCCCGTCACGGTAGGTGACGGGGGTCTTTCTCTACCTGCTACGTTAGGATCCCGGAACCACGGGGCCTCACCGCCGTGGCTCCGGGATCCAAGAGTCGTTGCCCTAGAAGGACCGCTTCTTGAGGAACGCGGGGATATCGAGCTCCTCCTCGGCGATCGGCTCGTACGTGGGGATCGCCGGGCCCTCGTCCTCGGCTGCGGCGAACTCCATCGTCTCCTGCTTGCGGCGGCGGCCTTCGAACCCGGTGGCGATGACCGTGACCCGGATCTGGTCCATCAGGGAGTCGTCGATCACGGCACCGAAGATGATGTTCGCGTCCGGGTGGGCCGCGGCAGCGACGACCTCGGCTGCCTCGTTGACCTCGAACAATCCGAGATCAGACCCGCCAGAGATAGAGAGGAGCACGCCCTGGGCACCCTCGATGCTCGACTCCAGCAGCGGGCTGGATATGGCCGCCTTGGCGGCGTCGTGGGCACGGTTGTCCCCGGCCGCGATACCGATGCCCATGAGAGCCGAACCGGCATCCGCCATGATCGTGCGCACGTCCGCGAAGTCCAGATTGATGAGCCCGGGAACGGTGATAAGGTCAGTGATACCCTGCGTGCCCTGCCGCAGTATGTCGTCGGCGATCCGGAAGGCATCAAGGATCGACGTCTTCTTCTCCGCGACCTGGAGGAGCCGGTCGTTCGGGATGACGATCAGCGTGTCGACCTTGTCCCTCAAACGGTTGATGCCCTCCTCCGCCTGAAGGGCGCGCTTGCGGCCCTCGAAGGCGAACGGACGGGTCACCACGCCAACCGTCAGGGCGCCGATCTCCTCCTTGGCGATCTCAGCGATGATGGGAGCTGCACCGGTACCGGTACCGCCGCCCTCGCCCGCGGTGATGAAGACCATGTCTGCACCCTGAAGTGCTTCCTTGATCTCTCCTCGGTTCTCCTCAGCCGCCTGGAGACCGACGTCCGGGTCTGCACCGGCCCCGAGTCCCTTCGTCAGGTTCACACCCACATGAACCTTGTAATCTGCATCCGACATCAGCAGTGCCTGGGCATCGGTGTTCACCGCGATGAACTCGACGCCCTTGACACCCGCCTCGACCATACGGTTCACCGCATTAGTTCCGCCGCCACCGATCCCGAGTACCTTGATCACAGCGAGGTAGTTCGCGCCCGTGTCGAGCATGGTTTCCCTCCCGGTCCTGCCTGGTTGAGCGGCTGCTTCATGTCCGGCCTCAACCTCTACTTTACACTGATAGTATGAACGCAACAGTCAATCTTCGCATAAACCTTATACCATGTGCAACCCCCCGACAAGAAAGAGCCGTACTCGGGGGAAGGAGTGATGAGCGTGAGGGCGAGGTTCGGACTCACCGCACCGCTACTGGCCGGTGTCGAGCCCTCTCCAGGTGGGGCGGTCGACCGTACGCACGTTGATGTGCACCACGACGTCTAGCTGCTCTTCCATGATGCGCAGTGCGACAGCGTCCTTCTTCTCGATGTCCTCGGCAGAACCCACGAGGACCTCGATGTCGTCGAACGTCATCAGCGTGGTGAGATCGACCGACGGCGCAGAGATGGCCCGCAGGCGCACGAGCATCTCGTCACTCAGCCCCTCGAGCACCCGCAAGGCATTTGCCAGAGCCTCCGATTCGGAGCGCTCCCCTGCCACCGGCTCGAAGTCAACGAGATCCCTGATCACGGGAACGGTCTCCGTAGTATCGGGAGTCCTCTGAGCGAGTGCGCGGGAATCTGAATCGACCAGCCAGAAGGCGGCCTCTCCGGTGTCGACGAGCGCCGCCGCCACCCGCTCGTCCACGTGGATCACCAGCCCGTCGGGAAACCGGCGGCTGATATGCGCGGCGGCAATCCACGGATGCGAAGCGAGGCGCACCTCCATCTCGGAGCGCGGAAGGCGCAGCAGCGTCGCGCCCTCGGGCAGTGCGGCGGTCGATACGACCTCCTCGGCGGTGAGTTCGGTCACACCCTCGACCTCGATCTCGGTGACGCTGAAGAGATTCGATCGGTAGAGCGCTATGCCCCCGACGAGAACGGCCACGATCGCCAGGATTGCGACTCCTATGCGGACGCGGTATGCGAGACGCTGGCGGGCCAGGCGCTGCTCGCGTGCCGCTCTCTTGGGGTCGTGCGAACGCGATGGCCCGGCGGCTCTGCCACGTACCCCTGCGCGAGTGGTGCGTCCACCGCGAGTCTCTACCTTATGTTGACTGTTGACGTCGTTCGCGCGGCGGGTGGGATCGGCGCCATCGCGAGATCGTTGCGGGGTGATCGTCACTCGTTTTCGCTCAGACTTGCGTCCCGAGGAACCGGAGCTCCGTTTCGAGCTGGATGCCATACCGTTCGTTCACCGCCTCTCGCACGTGCTCGATGAGGGCGAGAACGTCAGCGGCGGTCGCTCCACCGGTGTTGACCACGAAGTTCGCATGCACCTCGGAGACCCGGGCGGCGCCCACAGAGTAGCCCTTGAGGCCACATGCCTCGATCAGTCG
>JARGFT010000007.1:3431-121903 GCA_029210645.1 Anaerosomatales bacterium
CTACGAAGTTCGCATGCACCTCGGAGACCCGGGCGGCGCCCACAGAGTAGCCCTTGAGGCCACATGCCTCGATCAGTCGGCCCGCAGAGTCACCCTCGGGGTTGACGAACACACTTCCCGCGTTGGGTGTTCCCACAGGCTGTGTCGACTTCCGGGAGCGGAAACGCGCGTCCATCGTGCGCCGGATGCGCTCACGGTCGCCCTGCTCGAGAAGGAGCGAGCACTCGACGATCACTCCCTTGTCGGGCAGTCCGCTCGACCGGTACCCCCACTCGACCTCCGGTCCGCGCAGCACCGCGAGACCATCACCCGGAACGTACAGGGTGACCGATTCGACCCTTTCGCCGATCCACTGGTCCCGCGATCCCGCATTCATGGCGAGCGCCCCACCGACGGTCCCGGGGATCCCGACCGCGAACTCGATTCCGGAAAGGCCGCGCGAATACGCGTCTTGAACGAGCGCGGCGAGTATCACGCCCGCACCGGAGCGGACCTGCTCGCCCTCGGTCCGGTGCCGTTTGAATTCCTTGCCGAGGATGATGATCGCGCCATCGTAGCCGTCATCGGAAACGAGAACGTTGCTCCCCTTGCCGAGCACCGTCCACGCCATCCCCTCGTCGTCCAGCAGGGTGATGGTAGTGGAAAGATCCGCGATCGTATCGCACACGATGAGGAGGGCCGCCAGACCGCCGATGCGATACGTGGTGTGCCTCGCCATCGGCTCGTCACGCCGAACCGGTCCGCTCAGCCGGCGAGCAAGGCGCTCGTGGATCCGCGCCAGGGTCACCTGGTGACCTCCATCTCGTCCGTCAGCGCACGGAGGATCTCGGGGCCGAGAGCCGTCACGTCACCGGCTCCCATCGTGATGACGAGGTCGCCCTCGCGCGATGAGAGGGCAAGATAGGCGGGGATGTCCGAGCGGTGCGGCAGGTAGGTGACGCGGGCACGGGGGTCACGAAGCAAGAGCTCCTCGACGAGCGTCTTGCCTGTCACGCCCGGTATCGGCGTCTCGCCTGCACTGTAGACCTCCATCAGGATGACGCGGTCGGCGTCGCCGAAGGCCGCGCCGAACTCGGTCGCCAGCGCCGCGGTCCGGGAGTAGCGGTGCGGCTGGAAGACGACGGAAACGCGCGCGGCACCCACAGCGCGCGCGGCTGCCAGGGTCGCCCGAACCTCAGTGGGATGGTGAGCGTAGTCGTCGATGACCCTGACTCCGCCGGCCACGCCCACCTCATCGAAGCGTCGCTTCACTCCTGCGAAACCCGCGAGGGCGCCTGCTGCGCCGGCGACATCCAGGCCGAGGGCGTAGGCGACGGCGAGGCACGCCGTCGCGTTGAGGACGTTATGGGTACCCGGGACCATGATCGAGGCCGCGCACGACACTCCGCCAGGCAGCGTCACGGTAAACGAGTGACCCGTCCCGGTCGGCCTGAGATCGTCGCAGCGAACATCGGCCGCAGCCGAGCATCCGTACGTGACCATCCGGGCTCCGCTACTCTGGGCCACCGCCATCGCGCGGTCATCGTCCGCACACACGACAACTGAGCCATCCGGGGCGGTACGAGCCGCGAACTCCTCGAAGATCTCCTCCACCGCTGCCAGCGTGCCGTAGTGATCGAGGTGATCGGCCTCGACATTGGTGATGACCGAGACGGTCGGATCCAGGTACAAGAAGGAGCCGTCGGACTCATCGGCCTCGACCACGTAGTAGTCACCCGCTCCGCAGGCCGCGTTGGTGCCGAATCCGCATACCTCGCCTCCGATGAGATAGGTGGGGTCGAGCTCCAAACCGGCCAGCATCGTCGCAACCATCGAACTCGTCGTGGTCTTGCCATGGGTGCCGGCGACCGCGATGGTCCGGCGGTCCCCTGCAAGATGTGCGAGCATCTTCGCTCGTGGCCAGATGGGAAGCTCGCGCTTTCGGGCCTCGACGAGTTCGGGATTCGAGTCAGGGATTGCCGAGGAGACCACGACGACCTCGGGCTTGCCGAGGTTGGTCGCCGCGTGACCGATCGCCACGGGGATGCCCGCTTCCCGCAGTGCATGAGAGTAGCGCGACTCCCTCAGGTCCGAACCGGTCACAACGACGCCACGGTCGTGCAAGACCCTCGCGATGCCGCTCATCCCCGCGCCACCGATGCCTATGAAGTGTGCGTAAACCGTACTGCTCACCGGTTGTCTCCGTCATCCGTGTGCCCTGCACACTCCAGTATGAGTCGTTCCAGACGCCGCGCAGCATCGGGAGCCCCGAGCCGACGAGACGCGGACGCCATGCTGTCCCGTTGCGCCTCGTCATGGATGAGGGCGTCGAGCGCCTCCGCAAGGGCGTCAGAGTCGAGTTCGCTGTCGGGGACGAGCATCGCGCCGCAGCCCTCTGTCACGTCCCGGGCGTTGAGGGTCTGATGGTCGTCGGTAGCGTACGGGTAGGGCACCAGGATCGCGGCTCTTCCGATCGCGGTGATCTCGGCGATCGATGTCGCCCCGGCGCGCGACACGACGACGTCGGCCGCAGCGATCGCCGAACCCATGTCCTCGATGTAGTCCACAACCCGATACCGCCCGCCCTGCTCAACCCCCGTGCGCGGGAGGGCTTCCCGCACAGATGCTGCCTCGTCCCGGCCCGCAACGTGGACGACGTGGACCCGCACGTCGGCAAGGAGCCGGCCGCTCAGGGCAACGACCGCCTCGTTGATGTGACGCGCTCCCCTGCTCCCACCGAAGACGAGCACGACCACCGCATCGTCCGGAAGACCGAGAGATCCACGACCCGAGCTCCTGTCCGCACGAAGGATCGCCTCACGCACGGGATTGCCCGTCACCTCGACCCGGGTTCCCGGCTTCAGGTGGCTCACCGAGCCCTCGTACGTCACACCCACTGCGCACGCGCGCCGGGAGAGCGCCTTGTTGGCCATTCCCGGCACCGAGTTCTGTTCATGAAGCACGAGCGGTATGCCTCTGAGAACGGCCGCGGCTCCCACCGGAAGCGACACGTAGCCGCCGAAACCCACCACCACCTCCGGCCGCAGCCTCCCGAGCAGGATCCACGACCGCAACGCGGAGGACGCAAGCTGTAGCACCGCGGTGAGCAGCGAGAGCGGTCGGGAGCGGTCGAAGCCCCGAGCCGGTATCGCGTGGAAGACCAGGCCCGCCTCACGAGCGAGACGGGCCTCCGGACCGTTCGGAGTGCCGACGAAGCTCACCTCATGCCCGTCGGCGCGCAACCGATCTGCCACCGTCAACGCTGGATAGATGTGACCGGCGGTCCCCCCGCCGCTCAGCACTACGCGCACCGGCGGTCTCCCTGCTCCCGGAGCGTTCGCGCCTCACCGCGCGCCCTCCGTAGGTCGAAACGGACAGTATGATGCCGATGCACAGCATCGTGAAAATCATCGACGATCCACCGGAGCTCACCAGCGGCATCGGAATTCCCGTTACCGGCAGAAGGCCGGTAACGGCTCCCATGTTGATGACAGCCTGCGTGACCAGCATCGCGGTAAGCCCGCCTGCAAGCACCCGGCCGTAACCGTCGCGCGCACCGAGAGCGATCCGCACACCCGCGTATGCGATCACGGCGAACGCCGCCACGACGGACAGCGCCCCGATCAGGCCGAGCTCCTCCCCGATGATAGCGAAGATGAAGTCGGTGTGCGCTGCCGGCAGGTAGAAGAACTTCTGCCGGGACATCCCGAGTCCGACCCCGTCCAGTCCACCCGATCCGAACGCGTAGAGCGCCTGGATGGACTGGTAGCCGCTTCCCTGGGGATCGGCGAAGGGGTCGAGGAAGGACGTGATCCGGCGCATACGGTAGGGCGCAATCATGACAAGCCCGGCGATCCCGGCCAGACCGCCCAGCGCGACTCCGCCGAGAAGCCCCAGGCTGACTCCGCCGATCAGGAGCGCCAGATAGACGGAGAGCACGATGGCGATCGTGGTGCCGAGGTCGGGTTGGAGCATGACGAGCACCACCACCACGCCAACTACGAGACCTACCCTGCGCCAGAACGTTCCCCTGTCGATCCTGCCCGAGCGGTACTGCTGCAGGAGCAGTGCCGCGACCATGACGCATCCGAGCTTGGCGAACTCCGAGGGCTGCACGGTGAAGGGGCCGAGATCGAGCCAACGGGTCGCCCCCCATTTCCCGACTCCGAGCGCAACGACAAGCAGCAGTCCGAGTACCGAAACACCCCACAACGCCGGACCTGCCCAGCGCGCCTTGCGGTAGTCGAGCGACATCGCGACGACCAGTGCGACTCCGCCGGCCAGGGCTCCGATCGCCTGCCGCCTGAGGTGGTACGCGCTGTCCTGCAGGTTGACGAAGTCCGCGACCGAAGAGGCCGAGTAGACCATGACCATGCCGCCGAAGAGCAGGAAGAGCATGCTCCCGAGCATGAGGTAGCGCGGCAGGGGGCCGCCGGCGTATCTGGTGTGCTCCTTCACCTCACACTTCCCCCTCGGCCATCTCGCACACGAGGCGGCGGAAGACGCTACCCCGCTCGGCATACCCGCTGAACTCGTCGAAGGACGCACAGGCGGGCGAGAGCACGACCGCACCGCCCGGCCTCGCAAGCGCGGCGGCCATGCGCACCGCATCCGGCAGGCGACCGGCCCGCTCGAAAGCCACGCCGCTCGCCTGAAGGTCGCCCGCGATCTGTTCGGCGGCTTCCCCGAACACGATCGCACGGGCACCGGCTCGCGCCATCGCCCGTCCGAGCTCGCCGAAGTGAGCGCCCTTGTTCCTGCCCCCGAGCAGCATAACCACGTCGCGCTCGACCAGCGCCCCGAGCGCCTTGAGAGCGGCATCCGGGTTGGTCGCTTTCGAATCGTTGAAGTACTCCACACCGCGAAGGACACCGACCGGCTCGAGCCGGTGCTCGATGGGCTCGAACGTGCGCAGGCCCGCCGCGATCGCGTCCGTCGGGGCACCGAACGCATGAGCGGCGGCAGACGCGGCGAGCGCATTGCTCACGTTATGGTCTCCCTTGATGAGCAGGTCATCTCTGTGAACAAGCCCCAGGCCGCCTGCGACCGTATCGAGAGTGAGTGTCCCATCAGGTGCCAGGCCGGCTCCTCCTGCAGGAATGCTCCCGATGCTGACCTCGACGACCCGCACACCCTGCGAGCGGACTTCCTCGATCATGAGCGCTGCACCGGAATCGTCACGATCGATGATCGCCGTGTCCTCGCCGTTCTGCCGCGCGAATACGCGTGCCTTGTCCCGTGCATACGTCTCGAGGTCGCCGTGCCAGTCGAGATGATCGGGCGTGATGTTGAGCAGCACGGAGACTCGCGGGTGGAAATCCCGGGTCAGGGCGAGCTGGAACGAGGAGACCTCGGCCACGAGAGCACCTGCCGGACCCGCCTCGTCGACCATGCTGATCGCGGGAGTCCCGATGTTCCCGACGACCGTTGCCGACACGCCGGCCGCTTGCAGCAGATGCCCGAGGAGACTGGTCACCGTCGTCTTGCCGTTGGTACCCGTGACCGCAAGCCACGAGGCATCCGAGCGCCGGTAGGCGAATTCGAGCTCGGAGATCACCTCGACGGCCGCCTCGCGCACCTCGCCCATCAACGCTGCATGCGGGGGTATGCCGGGACTTGCGATGGCCAGGTCATACGATCCCGCCACGTGCGCTGCGCCGAGGTGGACACTCGCGCCCAGTTCGCCCAGGCGCTGCGCACGGGCCCATAGCGTGTCCGAGTCGCCGGAGTCGATCACGGTCACCGTCACCGGATCGCCGTTCGCCGCACGCTGCAGGCAGTATGTCGCCGCAGCCTCTCCGGAGGCCCCCAGTCCGACGACGAGGATGTCACCGTGGAGCTGTTCCACGTCATCCCCTCACGGACTCGACGAAGTACAGTGCGAAGCCGGCGCCGGCAAGGGTTCCGGTCACGACCCAGAAGCGCACCATGACCTTCGTCTCGGACCAGCCCTTCATCTCGAAGTGGTGGTGGATCGGCGCCATCCGGAAGATGCGCTTCCCGGTGAGCTTGAACGACGCGACCTGGAGTACCACCGACAGGGCCTCAACAACGTAGATGCCGCCGATGAGTGCGGCCAGCAGCTCCGTCTTGGTGATGACCGCCAGTCCGGCGATAGCAGCACCCAGACCGAGCGAACCGGTGTCGCCCATGAAGATATCGGCGGGATACGCGTTGTACCAGAGGAACCCGATGCAGGCCCCTGCGATGGCCGCGGCAAGCAGCGCGACGTCGAGGTTGTCCTGACGGAATCCGATACCCGCGTAGGCGAGCATGACGATCATCACGGTTCCCGCCGCCAGGCCGTCCAGACCGTCAGTCAGGTTCACGGCGTTCGAGAAGCTCAGGATGATGAAGAATACGAGTCCGAGGTAGAGCCAGGGCACGACGATCGCCACGCCTCCGACCCGAAAGACTGTCGTGATGGCTCCCATGTCGAGCATCAGCCCGGTAAGCGGCACCTCGACATCGGTCGACAGCCCCGCCCAGTTGACAGCCAGCACGCCGAACGCAAGCGCGACCAGCGCCTGGCCGGCTATCTTCGCGCGCGGCGTCAGCCCCAGCGAGCGCTCGTGGACGACCTTCGCCCAGTCGTCGATGAATCCGAGAAGGCCGCAGGCACCCGTCAAGGCGAGCACCAGCAGGCTTGTCCGCCCGAAACTACCGAGGAACACGTAGGTGCCTGCCACGACGAGCAGGATGAGTACTCCCCCCATCGTCGGGGTTCCCTGCTTGACGAGGTGTCCCTGTGGACCATCCGCCCTGACCTGCTGTCCGATGCTGCGGAATCGCAGGAGCCGGATCCAGAATGGAAGGAGCACGATCGCCGCGACGATCGCGATGACGATCGCGACGAATACCTGATATGACGGGTACTGCGCCAGCCTAAACACGGGGCTCGACGATCCCTTCGACGACGCGTTCCAGTCCCATCACCCTCGACGCCTTGACGAGCACCATGTCCCCGGGCTCGAGCAGGTCGTCAAGAACCTCTGAGGCCTCCTCGGGAGTAGCACACGGACGCACGCGGTCAGGCTCCATCCCCTCGGCCCGCGCCCCGTCCGCGATGCGGGCGGCACGCTCACCGACCGTGACCAGGACGTCGACCGGCTTATCCGCAAGCTCCTCCCCTATCCGGAAGTGAGCGAGTTCGGCCAGCGACCCGAGCTCCGCCATGTCGCCGAGCACTGCGATGCGACGCTGCGCACTCGTCATGCCGGCAAGGGTATCGATGGCCGCGCGCATCGAGGTCGGGTTCGCATTGTACGCGTCGTTGATCACGTGGACGCCACCGGCACTCGTGAATCTCTGCATCCGCATCTCGCCCGCACTCGCACCGGCAAGACCCTCGCTGATCTGGTCCGGCTCCAGACCGAGGCGCATCGCGACCGCTGCAGCCGCCAGGGCGTTGTACACGTTGTGCCTGCCCGGGATGGCGAGGGACACGGGAGTCGTCACCTCACCGGCGATGATGTCGAAGGACGCGAGGCTGTGGTCGTCAACGGTGATATCGACCGCGCGGACGTCGCACGAGTCACCGAGTCCGTACGTGACGATGGGCGCCCGCGACGACAGAGCGAGTGTTGCGCTGAAGGCATCATCGCCGTTGAGGAAGACGACGCCCTCCTCCTGGATCGCTTCGACGAGCTCGGCCTTGGCGGCAGCGATAGACTCCTGTGTGCCGAGCAGCTCGAGGTGGCTCATGCCCACGTTCGTCACGAGCCCCATCGTCGGACGTGCGATCCTGCACAACTCGGCGATCTGCCCTCTTCCGCGCATCGCCATCTCGACGATCAAGACGTCGGTGTCTGCACCGGCGTCCATCACCGTCAGCGGCACGCCGAGCTCGTTGTTGCGATTTCCCTGCGTGGAGACGACCTTCATCCGCGTGCCGAGCACGGCCGCGAGGAACTCCTTGGTGGTCGTCTTCCCGGTCGAGCCGGTAACGCCGATGACCGGGCAAAACAACCGCTCGCGGTGATGTCGGGCGAGGGCCTGCACGGCAGCGAGCACGTCGGATACCCGCACGATCGCAACGTTCCTCCGGGTAGCGCTCTCTACGACATCGCCCATCTCATCGGCGGAACGGGTAACGAGCAGAGCACGCGCTCCCGAGCCGATGGCCGGACCGAGGTAGTCGTGTCCGTCGACCTTCTCGCCCTCAAACGCGACGAACAGGCCCCCCGGCTCGATGGATCGGGAGTCGGTGAAGACACCATTGACCATCGTGTCGGCGGAACCCTGAAGGAGGGTGCCACCCGTCACCGAGACCAGCATCTCGACAGAGAGCGTCAGCATTGCTCCTCCAGGATCTCGCGCGCGACCTCGCGATCGTCGAAGTGGATCGTTCGGTCCGCGAAGATCTGGTAGTCCTCGTGACCCTTTCCTGCGATGAGAACGGCATCTCCACGGGTGGCCTGCACGAGGGCAGCAGCGATGGCGGTCCGGCGATCGACCTCCACCTCGTAAGCGACGCCCGTCTCACGAACGCCGTCCTCGATCTGAAGGATGATGCCGACCGGGTCTTCGGATCGGGGGTTGTCGCTGGTGATGATCACGTAGTCGGCTTCTCTGCCGGCCGCCGCACCCATGAGAGGTCGTTTCTCCGGGTCGCGGTCCCCGCCGCATCCGAACACGACGAAAACCCGACCCGGAGTGATCGCACGCACGGCCCTGGCGGCCTTACCCAGACTATCGGGTGTATGCGCGTAGTCGACGTAGACGCCGAAGCCCTGTCCCGCATCGACACGTTCGAGTCGCCCGGGTACCTGCGGAGCCGAGGAGAGGCCTTCGACGATAGCATCCAGCCCGACACCGAGCGCGAGACCACACCCTGCGGCCACGAGAGCATTGCTGACGTTGTACTCCGCGGCAAGCGGCAGTTCGACGCGCTGTACGCCGATCGGAGTCACCAGCGTGAAGCGGGACCGGTCCGGCAAGAGCTCCTCGTCGGTTGCACGGACGTCCGCATCCTCGTCGCGGCCGACGGTCAACACGGCACCGAGTTCCAGGGCCATCCCCGCACCGTAGACATCGTCGATGTTGACCACCCGCTCCCCCACCTCGAAATCCGTGAAGAGTCTGCGCTTCACGGAGTAGTACTCCTCGATAGTGTGATGATAGTCCAGGTGGTCCTGTGTGAGGTTGGTGAAGGCTGCAACTGCAAACCTGACGCTCTCCACGCGCTTCAAGTGGATCGCGTGTGATGAGACCTCCATGGCCACACTACTGACGCCGGAGTCGCGCATGCGAGCCAGCAGCTCCTGGAGGTCGGCCGACTCGGGCGTGGTTCTTCCTGCATCCAGACGATCGGGCCCGATCCTCGTCTCCACGGTCCCTATCAGGCCGGTCCTGCGGCCTGCGGCACGGACGATACTGTCGATGAGATAGGTGGTGGTAGTCTTGCCGTTCGTGCCGGTAACGCCCACAACGGCCAGCTCGTGGCTCGGGTCGCCCTGAAACGTCGCGGACGCTCGTGCGAGCGCCGCCCTTGCGTCATCCACCGTAACGACGGGGACGTCACCGATGCCCTCGGGGCGACGCTGACACACGAGTGCCGCAGCCCCGCGAGCCACTGCATCAGCGGCGAAGTCATGACCGTCGTGCGCGAACCCCGGAACGCAGAAGAACACGTCACCAGGGGTGACGCGGCCCGAACGGTAGGCGACGCCACCCACAGAGACGTCTTCGGCGGCGGCTTCGATCCGAGCATCGATGCCTCTGAGCAGGTCGTGAAGTCGTATCGTACTCACACTCTCTCACCACGATTGAACGGTCGATTCTACCACGGGCATCTCGCGCTCACTGCGGGGCGTCCGCAGGTGTTGCCGTTTCGCTATCCGACCGCTCTCCGGCGCGTATGGAGGTCGGTGGGATCTTCAGGTGCGAGACCGCGAACGACGCCACCTCGGAGAAGGCCGGCGCCGCAACAACACCACCGTAGATAGCACCCTTCGGCTCATCGATGATGACGATCACGAGGACTTGCGGGTCGTCGGCGGGCAGGAATCCGGAGAACGATCCGATGTACTTCCCGGCGGCGTATCCCCGGCCGTCCGTGCGCGCTTTCTGGGCCGTCCCGGTCTTACCCGCGACCTCGTAGCCGTCCACCGCAGCCGCGCCGCCGGTTCCCTCGGTGATGACCGCTGTCATCACTTCGCGCGTGGCTGCAGCCGCGTGCCGCGAGATCGCGCGCTTCTTCGGCCAGGTCGTCTGTACGCCGGAGTCCTCGGGGGCCTCGAGCAGGAAGTGCGGGGTCACGAGTTCTCCACCGTTGCCGATCGCCGAGAGTGCGCGAGCGAGCTGCAGTGGGGTCATGGACACCCCCTGCCCGAAGGGGATGTTCGCGATCGACGTCGCCGACCAGTTCTCCACTGCAGGCAGGTAGCCCACCGATTCACCCGGGAAGTCCACGCCGGTTGCCGCGGTGAACCCGAAGCGCTCCAGATAGTCGTAGAGCGGCTTCTCGCCGAGTGCCATGCCGAGTCTGACCGCACCGACGTTAGAGGAGTTCGTCACGATATCGGTGAGCGACCAGTTGACCGTGGGACGCGGGTGCGCCTCTTTGATGGTTCTCCCGCCGATCTTGAGTGTCGGCGGCAGTTCGAACATGCTCTCCGGTCCGAAGAGTCCTGCGTCGATGACGGCGGCCGCCGTGATGGACTTGAACGTCGAACCCGGCTCGTACACGTCCGTGACGGGCCTGTTCCGGTAGAACGACGCATCCGCCTCCCAGAAGCGGTTGGGATTGAAGCCGGGTACCGACGCCATGGCGAGGATCTCGCCGCTACGCGGATCCATCACCAGCACAGAGCCCGCCGCCGCACACCACTGCTCGACGGCCTGCTGCAGTGCTACCTGAGCCGTGTACTGGATGTCCTTGTCGATGGTGAGCACGATGTCTCTGCCGTCGACCGGGTCCTCGTAGTGCATCACTCCGCCCGGGATAGGACGCCCGAAGGGATCGCGCTCGGCCAGGACCGATCCCGGCTCTCCGGACAGGACGTCGTCGTAGTACTGTTCGAGTCCCCAGAGGCCGTCGCCATCGGTCCCGACGAAACCGAGAACCTGGGCCGCCAGCTCGCCCGAAGGATAGGCTCGCCGCGAGTCCTTCAGGATCCCGATCCCGCTCAGGCCGAGCGCCTCTACCGCCTCTGCCTGCTCGACCTCGACCTTGCGTGATACGTAGGCGAATCCGCTGTCCTTCTGGAGCCGCTCGGCATACTCGGCCGTATCGCCCCCGAGCACGTGGGCGAGCGCCTCCGCCGTGCTCGTCGCGTCGGTGACGAACCGGGGGGACGCGTAGATAGTCCGGGCTTCGCGAGAGACCGCGAGCGGGTCGCCCTCACGGTCGTATATGGTGCCCCGTTTCGGTGCGATCTCGATGTCCCGGGTGCGCTGGGCGTACGCCTTCTCGGCATACGCCGGAGCCGCGTAGACCTGGAGATAGACGAGGCGGGCGCCGATGGCGAGCAGACCGAGTGAGATCAGCACGAGTACCAGACCGTGGCGTTCGCGACCGGGGCGCCGTGCTGACCTGCGCTTAACCACCGGCACACCTCTTGCGCGCCGCGGCTTGTTCATCGTGACGACGCAAGCCCCGCATCGCCGACGAGGAGTACCTGCGCCTCACCGGCGGTCATCCTCATGATGCTCGCCAACAGCCCGGCGATGCGTCCGGATGACACGGACACGTCCGACCCGGCGTACGCATATCGCGTGCCGGATTGATCACCTGGCGCTGCGGGCATCTCGATGTAGGCCACGTTGTGCGCCGAGCCCATGCGCATCGACGTCTCGGCGATGCCCTCGATGCGCGCAGGGGTCGCCAGTGCCGTGCGCTGTGCCTCCAGACGCTCACTGCGGATGCGCTCGCTCTCGATGTCCTTCCGGAGCACATTGGCGGTTAGCGAGGCCTCGGTTGCGCGCACCGTGAGCTCCACCCGCACCATCGCGACTGCGGAGACGAACACGATCACCGCGCATGCGACGCGGAACCCGCGCCTGCAGCGGGCGACCTCGGCGGCGCGAGATCGCGAAGGGGCACACTGTCGCGACCGGGCGGTGACAGGCCGTGTTGGGCGCACGAGGCGCAGACGCGGCGCCACCGCCGGGCTGCGGGGGTAGTCTCGTTTCCCTGCCGGCAACGCCATCTCTGCACCTCCGTCCTTTAGTCTCTGTCGCGCGTCCGCGCTCACACTCTCTCTGCGGCCCGCAGCTTCGCGCTGCGCGCACGAGGGTTCTCCTCTATTTCCTGCGGCCCGGGAACGACCGGGCGTCGTGTCACGATCCGGAGTACCGGCACCTTGCCGCACGTGCAGACGGGTAACTCGGGTGGACATTCGCAGCCCGAGGCCAGCTCTGAGAAGACGCGCTTGACGACCCGGTCCTCAAGCGAGTGGTAACTGATGACGACGATCCGCCCGCCGGGAACGAGCCATCTGACGGCCGAGCGCAGTCCCTGCTCGAGAACGTCTATCTCGTGGTTGACCTCGATGCGCAGGGCCTGGAATGTCCTGCGCCCCGGGTGCGGGCCGCCCCTGCGTGCGGAAGCCGGGACCGCGTCTTTGATGATCCCGACGAGCTCGGCGGTGGTCTGTACGGGACGGCGGGCCCGCGCGGCTACGATGAATGCTGCGATGCGCGAGGCCCACCGTTCCTCACCGTACTCCCGGATGATCCGCGTCAGCTCTGCTTCCGAAAACGTGTTCACGACATCGGCAGCGGTGAGGCCGCCTCCTGCCGGATCCATCCGCATATCGAGCGGCGCCTCGTCATGGTAGGAGAAGCCGCGTTCGACCACGTCAAGCTGGGGCGAGGAAACCCCGAGGTCGAAGAGGAACCCATCCGCGTACGCTATGCCCGCCTCGGACAGGAGGCGGTCGAGCTCGGAGAAGTTGCCCTTCTTCAGGATGATTTGCCGGCCGAGGCGGAGTGTGTCTGCTGCTGCGATGAGTGCTGCGTCATCTTGATCGATCCCCACCAGTGTCCCGGTGGGTGCTATGGAGTCTGCTATCCGCTTCGCGTGTCCTGCCCCGCCTAAGGTACAGTCGACGACGATCGAACCGGGGTGCAACGATAGGTACTTCGTGACCTCGGCCGGCAAAACTGGGGTGTGCCGGTATTCCATTCTCAATGTCCCTAGAGCAAACCCGAATCGGCAAGCTCCCTGGCGAGGTCTTCGATCGAGCCCTCGGCCTCGCCCGTCTGATACGCGGTCCATGCGTCGGCGTCCCAGATCTCGATACGGTTGCCGTTACCGGTGACCGCGACATCCTTGTTCAAGCGTGCATATTCGCGCAGATTGCCAGGCAGGCTCACACGGCCGGCCGAGTCGAACTCGGTCTCGACAGCACCGGTCGTAAAGAACCTGCGGACCTTGCGGATGCGGGGATCGAAGTCCTCCCGGGAGACCAGCTCTTCCACGAACGCGTTGTACTCCTCGGCGGGGTACACGTAGAGGCACTCGTCGAGACCCTTGGCGATGACGAGCTTGCCCGTCATCGCTCCACGGAACTTCGCGGGCAGTGAAACGCGTCCCTTGGCGTCCAGCGTGTGCTGGTAGTCGCCCAGAAACATCTCCGCGTGCCCTCCCCTGCTCCTCCCGCGGCGCCCCGTGCAGCTCGTGTGTGCCGGTGACGTCGTCCCTGATGCACCACACTGTATGACACTTCATCCCACCGCGCAATACTTTTGTGGGAATTCATCCCACTAATCTACACATCGTCACATCCGGAGCCCGGGTTGAGCGCTGACTTCATTCCTCCAGCGCGAACCGCACCACCGCCGGGAGCGTCTATAGGAAAGGAACGGGAAGGGAATCGGCCTTGACAGCGGAATCCAACGACCAGGGACATGCACAGGTTGCCCGCCGCGCGCGTGAGCGAGTAGAATCATCTGCAGGTAATTCGGGCGATACGGAGGTGACACTCCCTGATGACGGCGAACATCGCAGGTGCCCTGTTCAACACTCTGGTCCTGATCTTCTTTGTCGTAGTGGCTATCGGCGTTGCGCTCGGCGCGTACGCGGCAACACAGATGAAGAAGATGGAGGAGAAGATCCAGAAGTAGCGCCTCCTCTCCGCGTATGGCCCGGACGCCCTCCCGCCGAGATCGGTGACGGGGGCGTTCGCTTGTTCGGGCGAACCCCGATGACGGGAGGCACATGATGAAACGCACATCACGCCGAGATGCACGTAGAGCCCGATGGGCGATTGTCATCGCTGTTGTTCTCGGCGTCTCACTGCTCGCCTCGTGCGGCTTCGTGGCGAGCAGCGGGCCCGAGGAAGGAGCCGTGACCGACACCTGGCAGATGACCGCCGACGAGATGGGGGCCGGCTACGGGGACGGCGCCGAGTACTCGCGCGATTCGCTCGCCGTCTCTCCACAAAGCCCCATCGAGCCGCCGGTCGCCGGTTCAGGCGAGGACGCATCGACCGTCCCTCCTGACGAGCGATACGTCATCCGGTCCGTCGGACTCCGCATCCAGGTCGACCAGGTCGCCGATGCCATCGAGCAGGTCCGCGACGAGGTAGCGAAGGTCGAGGGGATCATCACCGGTGTCCAGGTGAGCACGGACGAGGACATCCCGATCTATCGCTACGAGGCGACCGGCGCTCTCGCCGACGGCGCGCCGCTGCGGGGCTTCGTGGTGGCCCGCATCCCCGCGCACTCTCTCGAGGCCTTCGTCGAGTCTGTCTCGGCCCTGGGCACCGTGCAGCGCCAGGCCGAGGACGAGAGCGACGTCACCCAGGAGCACATCGACCTGTCCGCGCGACTCGAGAACCTGAAGGCCCAGGAGCAGCGGTTGCGTGACTTCTTCGACGAGGCAGAGAAAGTCGAGGAGATGCTCGCGATCGAAGAGCAGCTCGGACGCGTCCGGGGCGAGATCGAATCCTTGAGCGCCCAGATCGCCTACCTGGAACGCCAGTCGGCCATGGCCACCGTTACGGTCGAGCTCGCCGGCGTCCCGCCGGTCGTCAGTCCGGTCGGGCCCGATTGGGGCTTCGTGCGCGCCATCACCCAGGGCATCCGTGGGTTCGTCGGCACGATCAACGCCATGATCGTCGTTGCGATGAGCGCACTCCCGCTCGTCGTGGTCGCCATCGTCGTCTGGCTCGTCATCCGGGCGCTCCTCCGCCGGCGGCGTTCCACTGCACCGGATGACTCGTCCCCGCCGGAGCCCATGGCGTGATCCGCCCGAGCTTCAGACTGCCGCTGTGGGCGGCGGTGGCACTGCCCGCCGCCGCCTACGTGCTGCGTTCTCTCATCCGTGGCGGCGACTTCGCACCGGACCTGCCGGGTGACGCCATCGCTTACGGGCTCCTCGCCCTCGTCGTGCTCGCCGTCTGGCTAGCCAGAACGCGCTCTGCGGATTCCGTGGACGACGAGCTGCCCGGCGAGGTGGACGAGGAACACGACTCCCCCGGCGAGGAGCGGTAGCAGCACGACATCCTCCATCAGGTCCAGGGCTTCCACCCCCGGAGCGCCCGCTCCTCCCACCGCGGTAAGCCAACCCCCGAGAGCGACCCCGATCCCCGCACCGACTCCCCACGTAGCAGCCCAGAAGAGCGCCCGGAGAGCCGGTCTGATCGCAGACGAGGCGGCCACGGGTTCTCTACGCCTTTTCGTACGGCTTGCCCACGGCAGCCGGAGCCACCGCTCGGCCGACCACGCCGGCCAGCACGATGACGGTCAGTACGTAAGGCAGCATCAGGAAGAACTGCGACGGGATTCTGATCACGTCCCTAAAGAGCTGTAGTTTGATCTGGAGCGCGTCAGCGAACCCGAAGAGCAGCGATGCCAGGTAGCTGCCCGCGGGTGTCCAGCGCCCGAAGATGTTCGCCGCAAGCGCGATGAATCCCCGGCCGTTGGTCATGTTCTCCGTGAACGACCCGACCTGCTCGAGCGTGAGATTCGCTCCGGCGAGTCCGCCAAGGGCACCGCTCACGATGACTGCGGAGTACCGTCCCCGGATGACGCTGATGCCGACGGTGTCGGCCGCGCGGGGGTGCTCGCCAAGGGCGCGCAGGCGCAGGCCCCAGCGCGTGTTGAACAGAGCCCACTGCCCGACAACCGCGATGATGATCGCCAGGTAGACGATGGGCGTGTAGCTGAACACGATCGTGTCCACCCACCGCCACACACTCCCGAGCACTCCTTGGGTCGGGCCGTTGATGCTGAAGACCGGCATCAATCTGGCGACCGGGTCGGTCGTTCCGGGATGCCCGATGATCACTTCCATCAGAAAGCCCGTCAGACCCAGCGAGAGGATGTTGATCGCCGTACCGGAGACTACCTGGTCGGTACGTAGCGTGATCGATGCGAATGCGTGGACGAGCGCCAGGCCCATTCCCGAGAGCATGGCTATGAGCGCGCCGAGCCACGGACTTCCCGTGTACATCGTGCCGATGACGCCCATGAAGGCGCCGAAGAGCATCATGCCCTCGAGAGCGATGTTGACGATGCCCGAACGTTCGCAGATCGTGCCGCCGATCGCGGCGAGCGCCAGTGGCGTCGCCATGCGGATCGCCGAGGCGAACAGGTCCGGCGTGAAGATATCAGCCAGCATTCTCTGCCGCCCCCCTTCGTCCGGTGCGGCCTATGATCCACCGGGCGATCTGTTCGGCAGCCACCAGGAAGATGATCAGCGCCTGGATGATGAGGATGACTTTCTGAGGCACATCGGCCTCAAGCTGCATGGTGCCGCCGCCTGCCGAGAGCCCACCGAAGAGGATCGCGGCGGCGATCACTCCGATCGGATTGTTCTTGGCGAGCAGAGCGACGGCAATGCCGGTAAAACCGAAGCCCGCCGAGAACTGGTCGAACAGGCGCATGTGCACGCCCATCACCTCGGTCACCCCGGCCAATCCGGCAAGCGCACCCGAGATGCAGAGTGCCTTGATGGTGGTTGCCGACACCGAGATGCCGCCGGTCTCAGAAGCCCAGGGGTTGTAGCCGACGGCGCGCGACTCGTAGCCGAGCGAAGTGTACTTCAGCACCCACCAGATGAAGAACGCCAGTACCACCGCCACCACGAATCCCAGGTGTACGCGGGAGGGCGTGAGGAACGGCAGGATCTCGTGCATCTTCGGAAGCGTTGACTCGACGGGCAGACGGTTCGTCTGGGGTATCTGTCCCTCGGCCTTCAGCGGACCGGTGACCAGCCACGACACGATGTAGCGCCCGATGTAGGTGAACATCATCGTGGTGATGACCTCGTGGGCCCCGACCTTCGCCTTGAGCAGCGCGGGGACGAACGCCCACGCGGCCCCGATGGCGGCACCTGCGACGAGCATCAGGATGATGTTGAACGGCCGTGGCATCCCGGCGAGCACGATGCCCAGCCACGCCGCCGAGAGGCCGCCCATGAAGAGCTGGCCCTCGGCTCCGATGTTGAACAGCCCCGCCCGGAAGCCGTATGCGACGGCCAGTCCGGTGAACATGAGCGGGGTTGACCGCAGCATCGTCTCACCAATCTGGCGGCCGCTGCCAAAGGCACCCTTGAACATCGCCGCGTACGCAGCCAGCGGATCGAATCCTGCGATGAGCATGATGACCGAGCCGATGATTGCGGCGATGGCGACCGAGACCAGAGGGACAGCCAGCTCTCTCAGGACCGTCGCCAGCCTGCTCGAGGACTGTACACGCACCAGCTCAGGCATCCGCTCTCACCTCCTCGCTGCCGGAGGTGAGTTTGTCTCCGCCACCGCCGGTCATGTAGTAGCCCAACTCCTCGTCGCTGGCCTCTCCCGCGGTGAACTCCTTGACGATCTGCCCTTCGAAGATGATGAGGATCCGGTCGGCAAGCGACTGAACCTCCTCGAGCTCGAGGCTGACCAGGAGGACGGCTTTGCCGTTGCCCCGTTCCGCAAGGATCTGGTTGTGAACGAACTCTATCGCCCCGACATCGAGTCCGCGGGTGGGCTGTGCGGCGACGAGCAGGTCCGGATCGCGACCGAGTTCGCGGGCGAGCACGAGTTTCTGCTGGTTGCCACCGGACAGCGCAGACGCCTTGACCCGCTCCGACGGAGTCCGCACGTCGTAGTCGGCGATCCGCTTACGTGTGACCTCGGTGATCGCGTGGAAGTCCAGTACTCCCCGCTTCGCGAAGGGAGCCTGACGATGATCGCCGAGGATCGTGTTCTCCATCAGATCGAACTCGAGAACCAGCCCCCGGCGGTGGCGGTCCTCGGGCACGTGAGAGAGGCCGGCCGCGATAGCTTCGCGTGCCGCAGCGTGCGTGATGTCGACGCCCTTGAGCCGCATCGAGCCTCCGGTGACCTTGCGCAGGCCCGTGATCGCCTCGATGAGCTCGGTCTGGCCGTTGCCGCTCACACCGGCGAGCGCCACGACCTCGCCGGCGCAGACCGTGAACGACACCCCTTTGACGGCCTCGAGCCGCCGTTCGTCGAGCACCCGTAGATCCTCGATCTCGAGTATCGTGTCCCCGCAGGCGGAGGGCGGCTTCTCCACCCTGAAAACGACCTCCCGGCCGACCATCATCTTCGCGAGCCCGGCGGTGTCGGTATCCTGCGGCCGGGTCTCCCCGACCACGCGGCCGTCACGCATGACGACGACGCGGTCTGCAACAGACATGACCTCTTCGAGCTTGTGCGTGATGAAGACGACGGCAAGGCCCTCCGTGACGAGCGAACGGACCACCGCGAAGAGCTCTCTTACCTCCTGCGGCGTGAGCACAGCGGTCGGTTCGTCCAGAATCAGCACCCGGGCGCCGCGATAGAGGGCCTTCAAGATCTCCACGCGTTGCTGCATACCGACCGGGAGATCGCGCACGGTGGCGTCGGGATCGACCGCGAGTCCGTAGCGACGGGAGATCTCCCTGACTTCCTCGCGTGCCTGCTTGAAATCGATCACGCCACCGCGTGTGGGCTCGTTTCCCAAGACGATGTTCTCGGTGACCGTCAGCGGCGCAACGAGCATGAAGTGTTGGTGCACCATACCTATACCGAGATCGATCGCATGACGCGGCGAGCGGATGTGGACCGCCTCGCCCTCGACGAGCACCTCCCCTCCATCTGCCGAGAGAAGGCCGTAGACGACGTTCATCAGTGTGCTCTTGCCCGCGCCGTTCTCGCCCAGCAACGCAACGATCTCGCCTGGCTTCAGCGAGAGCGAGACCTTGTCGTTGGCGAGCACTCCCGGGAACTGCTTTGTGATCTCGCGCAACTCGATGAGCGGGGGTGCCATCCTGCCTCCCTCAGGCCGGTACCGCGATCCGTACCTCGAGAAGAGGGCGACCGGGTCCCACCGGTCGCCCTCCGTGTGGAGCTTGGGCCGTCAGTGTTACAGCCTTGTCTTCTCCAGCTCTGAACGCAGGGCGGGAACAGTCACCGTGCCATCGAGAACGGCCTGGCGAGCATCCTCCACAGCATCCTTGATGGCCTGCGAAACCGCGCTGTCGAAGTCGTGGTAGGGAGCGAGGCCGACGCCGTCCTCGGCGAGACCGAACTCACGGTTCTCGGCACCCACGAACGTGCCCTCGACGACCGCCTTGATCGTCTCGAACACGGCGGTGTCGACGCGCTTGATGGCCGACGTCAGCATGACGTCGCCTGAGCCGGGAACGGTCTCATACTGATCCGCATCGACGCCGATGAAGAGCGCACCGCGCTCCTGGCAGGCGGTGATGGAGCCGAGGCCGGTCAGGCCGGCGGCGGCGAAGACTACATCGGCACCCTGGTCGATCGCCGAGAGGGCGAGCTCCTTACCCTTGGCCTGATCGTCGAAGCTGCCAGCGTACAAGCTGATGACCTCGACGTCCGGATTGACCGAGCGTGCGCCGGCGATGAAGCCGACTTCGAACTTCTCGACCGGCGGGATGTCCATGCCGCCGACGAAGCCGATCACGCTCTGATCGTTGATGCGGTCATCCAGATCGTTGTCCAGCGTCGCGAGGCCTGCCACGACACCGGCAAGATAGGCCGCCTCGTTCTCCTTGAAGAGCAGACCGGCCTGGTTCTCGGCAGGCTCCTCGAAGAACTGGTCGATGCCACCGAAGACGACGTCCGGATACTCGGGGGCCTTGGCGGTAGTCGTGTCGGTCATGAGGAAGCCGACCGTGAAGATCGCGTCGTAGCCGGCGTTTGCGAGCTGGTCGATGTTGGGCTCGTAGTCGGCGATCTCGTTGGACTCGAGCGCACGGATCTCGACACCGAGCTCCTGCTCGGCCCGAAGCAGGCCCTCCCACGACATGTCGTTGAACGACTTGTCGCCCAGACCACCCACGTCTGTGACCATGGCCGCCTTGACGTCTGTGGTCGGAGCCTCAACGCCGTCACCGTTGTCCGCAGGCTCTTCTTCCTCGCCACCACCGCAGCCGACCGCGAACACAGCCACGAGAGCGAAGACAAGCAGCAGCGCAAGTACCTTTCTGAACTTCGCGTCCACGCGCATCTCCCTCCTCCAACACGGAAACTATCTCTGCCTATTCATTCTATCGCTTCTTGCGCGATGTAGTACGGCAATTCCTTCACCCGGCACGAACACCTCACAACCGCGGCCGGCCTCGGCCCGTGGCGAGGTGCCCTATCGCATCCGTGCGCGCGGGTGGGTCGACAGATACTCCTCCCGCAGATGCGCGACACCGACGTGCGTGTAGACCTGGGTCGTCGAGATATCTGCGTGGCCGAGCATCTCCTGAAGCGCGCGCAGGTCCGCACCTCCCTCGAGGAGGTGGGTAGCGAACGAGTGCCGCAGGGTGTGGGGATGGATGTCCAGCCCGACGCGACCACCGTACCGCTTCACGATCCCGAAGACCGCCTGGCGCGTAAGTCGTCCTCCGCGCACGTTCACGAAGACCGCCGAGGGGTCGGTCCCTCCACGGCTCCTTGTGGCCTTCAGGTGGGGCCGACCGTGCCTGAGGTAGTCGTCGAGCAGCGCCTCTGCGACTCCTGCCACCGGTACGACCCGGTCTTTGTCGCCCTTGCCCCGCACGCGCAGCATTCCCTCGTTCAGGTCGAGGTCGAGCAGATCGAGTCCGGTGAGCTCGCTCACTCTCAGCCCACAGCCGTAGAGAGTCTCAAGGATGGCACGGTCCCGCATGCCGGCAGGATCCTCGGCAAACGGCTGGGAGAGCAGCCGCTCGATGTCCTCGATGCTGACCACGTCGGGCAGGCGCGATGGCTTCTTGGGCAGCGGCACCCTGCCCGCAGGATGATCCTCGGCCAGACCTTCACGAACGAGGAACTTGTGGAAGCTCTTCACAGCGGCAAGCGATCGCTCGACGCTCGCAGGCGCAAGCCCCCTCTGCTGCAGTGCGAACACGAATGCTCCGACGTCCTCACGGGTCGCGAACGCCGGATCGCCGACCCCTCGCGACCGGAGGAGCGACTCGTACGCCCGCAGATCCCGGCGGTACGCGGCCAGCGTGTTGCGAGAGGCGCCTCGCTCCACCGTCAGGTGAGAGATGAACTCCTCGGCCGAGGAGTGTAGAGGTGCGGCATCCATGGGCCGATGATACACCGCAGAAACGGCGACGGCCGCCATGCGGCGGCCGTCGGAGTACCCGGGCGACTGCTCTGTGTCAGGACACCGCGGGATAGCCGATGATCTCCTCGAGCGGCGTGTATTCCATGCCATGGGCCTCGGCCACGGGGCGGTAGGTGATCTTGCCGTCGAGTACGTTCACGCCCTTGGCAAGTGACGCGTCGTCGAGCACCGCCTGCTTCCAGCCCTTGTCCGCGATCGCGAGGCCGTAGCGCATTGTGGCGTTGGTGAGGGCGAGAGTGGACGTGTTGGGGACCGCACCCGGCATGTTGGCCACACCGTAGTGGAGCACGTCGTCGACGAAGTAGATCGGGTCAGCGTGGGTGGTGGGTTTGGTGGTCTCGATGCAGCCGCCCTGGTCGACGGAGACGTCCACGAGAACCGCGCCCTTCTTCATGGTGGGCAGCATGTCCCGTGTCACAAGATAGGGAGTCTTGGCCCCCGGCAGCAGGACCGCACCGATGACGAGATCGGCCTCGGTCACGATCTTGGCGACGTTGAGCTTGCTCGAGAACAGGGTGCGGATGCGGTTGCCCCAGATCTCGTCGAGGTAACGCAGCCTGTCCAGGTTCACGTCCATGATGGTGACATCGGCACCCATGCCCATCGCGACGTACGCAGCACTGGTGCCGACCACGCCGCCGCCGAGGACAACGACCTTGGCGGGAAGTACGCCGGGGACTCCTCCCATGAGCACGCCGCGGCCCCCGTTGGGCTTCTGGAGGTATGCTGCACCGACCTGAGCGGCCATACGACCGGCGACCTCGGACATCGGCGCAAGAAGCGGCAGAGTGCGGTTCGGGAGTTCGACGGTCTCGTAGGCGATGCACACTGCCCCTGAACCGATAAGCCCCTCGGTCTGGGGAAGATCGGGAGCGAGGTGAAGATAGGTGTAGAGGATCTGTCCCGGGCGCAGCATCTCGATCTCAGCGGCCTGGGGCTCCTTGACCTTGACGATCATGTCCGCCTCGGCGAAGACCGTTGCAGCCGTGTCCACCAGGCGAGCACCTGCTGCGCTGTAGTCCTCATCGTGGAAGGACGAGCCGTCGCCCGCGCTCTTCTCCACAAGCACGGTATGCCCGTGCGCGATGAACTCAGCGACGCCACCGGGCGTCATCCCGACGCGGAACTCGTTGTTCTTGATCTCCTTGGGCACCCCGATTATCACAGTCGGCTCCTTCTCCTTCTGGACGCGGACACGACCGGATGCCGCAAGGCGCCATCCGGAGACAAACCCCGAACAGTGTAGCGCAGCCGCCCGGGCCGGACAGCAGGAAGACCGCCCCGATTCAGCCATCCACCGGGAATCTCGAATCTCCCGAGGCCACTCTCGCGCACGCCTCCCCCGCAGCGAACGCCGCGGCGAAGAATGCGGGGTCATCCCCGGGATCCCGGCCCATGGTCGAGACCCGAACGCCCCTCATGTCGGGCGCCGGCGCGAAGCCCGAGCCGCACTCGATGCGCCGATGGCGCCGGAGCACTCCGGAGGTATCGAGCACGTCCGCGACCTCCGCGGCCTGAACGGCCGGCAGCAGCGGGACGGGGATCAGCGCGGGCGCCAGCGCGATGCGCGAGAGTGCGGTGAGCGTATGGTGGCTCACGACCCGGTGTCGTGGGCGCTCGTCCGAGAACGAGACCCGCAGCGTCGCCACGGGCGTTCCCCGGAGCGCTCCGACGGCGTTGATCGCCTCGCCCTGAGCGACACCACCGTGCCCGAACGGGGTCGCGGTCCCCACGACTCCCGGCCCGATCGCGACGATGGCGACATCAGCATTGGCGACGTGTCGGGCGGCCAGAAGCCCGGAGTGCGCGTTGACCGCCTCGTACTGGCCTCCGAACGCCTGCCCGCACGTGATCGTGGCATCGATAAGACCGGCCTCTACCGACGCACGGATGACTTCGGACAGCGCGAGCGGAAGTGCGGCGAAGTCGGTCATGACGTAGGCGACCGTGAGCGCAGGGTCGGCCTGCTTGACCGCTGCGGCGACGAGCGGGACCTGGCTGTGCAGCCCGCAGCAGGCCACCGGCATACCGCCGAGATCGTCTGCGGAGCGCATGGTCTCGTGATGGACACTCGACTGCTCCTCGACCGAGCAGACGTCGATCTGCAGGGGCGCGTAGCGCAGCTTCATGATGTGACCACCGGACGGTTCGTCGAGCGCGACCCCCTCGCCCTCCCCCACCCTGGCGACGACGAAGTGCAGCCCGCCGGTGCCGAGCCCGAGGTCGACGGCGGTGGTGTTGACCAGCACCCGGTCGCCCGCAAGACACGCTCCCGACAGCCGCGGATAGGCGACCGCAGGGCCTGCTGCACCGTCGTCGAGGATGACTTCGAGCCGCTGAGCATCGCCGGTAGCCGGCAGAAGCCCGCTCACAGTCCCCCAGACGAGCCTCATCTCTGCGACCCCGCGAATCGCGCGATCGAAGCGCTCACAAGGCGTGTCAGCGCTTCCAGCTCCGCAACGCTCAGGGTCTCGTCAGTGGAGTGTACCGAGCGCATACCGCACGAGAGCACCACAGTGGGCGTGCCCCGCTCGGCGAAGATGCTTCCGTCGCTGCCGCCGCCGGTCGCAAAGAGGCGTGGTGTCACCCCGGCATCGGCACAGGCGTCACGCATGACAGCGATGGCGGCCGAGTCTTCAGGCGTGTGGAACGCTTCGTACTCCTTCGTCCAGACGACCTCCACCTCCCCGTCGAGCGAGGCCGCCGCATCCTTCATCGCCGCGTCCATCGCGCCGCGGACCTCGTCGATCCGGTTCGCGTCGAGCGAGCGGCACTCACCGGCCAGCGTGACGCGGGCCGGGACCACATTGGTGGCGGTTCCGCCCTCGATCGTCCCGACGTTGGCGGTGGTGTGCGCATCGAGACGGCCGAGCTGCATCGCATCGACAGCCCGGGCTGCCATCAGCAACGCGGAGCGACCCTGCTCGGGAGCAACGCCTGCATGCGAAGCGGCGCCCGTGAACGCCGCAGTGAACGTGTAGTGAGTCGGCGCACCGACCACGATCCCGCCGGGCTCGCCATCGGCATCAAGCACGAGACAGAGGTCGGCTGCGGCGTCCGCGGGCTCGAGTGCCTTTGCCCCCCTGAGTCCGCACTCCTCAGCAACCGTCAGGATCACGCGGACGTCCCCGCGCATGCTGCCCGCCTCTATCGTCCGGCGGACTCCCTCGAAGATCGCGGCGATGCCGGCCTTGTCATCGGCCCCGAGGACCGTCTCTCCGGCCGAGGAGATGATCCCGTCGGTCACGACCGGCTCGACGCCGCGGCACGGCTCGACACAGTCGAGGTGAGCAGAGAGCAGCAACACGGGTGCCCCGGGTGCCGTTCCCGGCAGCTCCGCGATGAGGTTGCCCGTGTTCGAGCCGGTGAGAGCCGCGGATGCATCGAAACGCACCGAGAAACCCATCGCTTCGAGCTCCGCTGCACAGCGACCGGCGAGTGCCGCCTCCAACCCCGAGGGGCTGTCGATGCGCACGAGATCGATGAAGGTAGCGAGCAGCCGGTCCGTGCTCATCGTCCTACCCCTTACGGTTCTGCTTCCGCTCCACCGCGGCCCCGACGAAGTCCCGGAAGAGCGGTGCAGGACGCGTGGGCCTGCTCTTGAACTCGGGGTGCCCCTGACTGCCGACGTACCACGGATGGTCGGGCAGTTCGATCATCTCGACGAGCCGGTCATCCGGTGACACTCCCCCGACGACGAGCCCTGCATCGACCAGCTGCTGGCGGTACGCATTGTTGACCTCGAAACGGTGGCGGTGGCGCTCGTAGATGACTTCCTCGCCGTACGCGGCCAACCCCTTGGTGTCCGACGAGACCTTGCACGGATACGAACCCAGCCGCATCGTACCGCCCATGTCGTGCACGTCGTGCTGCTCGCGCATCAGATCGATAACGGGATGCTCGGTCGCGGGCTCGAATTCGGGCGAGTTCGCACCGGCCAGGCCTGCGACGTGGCGCGCAAACTCGATCACGGCCACCTGCATGCCGAGGCAGATGCCAAGATACGGTACGCCGTTCTCGCGCGCGTGCCGCGCTGCACGCACCTTGCCCTCGATGCCCCGGATGCCAAACCCACCCGGAACCAGGATGCCGTCCATGCCGATCAGCACCTGATCGACCTCCTCGGGAGTGAGGCTTTCGGCATCGACCCAGTGCACGTTGACCTTGTGATCGTGGTGAACGCCCGCGTGATCCAGCGCCTCGGTGATCGACAGGTAGGCGTCGGGCAGCTGCACATACTTGCCCACGAGAGCGATGTCGACGGTGTCGGCAAGCGATGAGGCATGTGCCACAAAGCGCTCCCACTCGTGCATGTCCGGGCCTCCGCACTCCAGCCCGAGGCGATCGATGACCATCTCGTCGAGCCCCTGCTCGCGCAGGCGCAGAGGCACCTCGTAGATCGACCGCGCGTCCTGTGCACTGACGACGGCCTTCGCGTCGACGTCGCAGAAGAGTGCGATCTTGCGGCGAATACCTGCGTCGATGGGCCGGTCGGAGCGGCACACGATGAAGTCGGGCTGCACGCCGATCGAACGCAGCTCCTTGACCGAGTGCTGCGTCGGCTTCGTCTTCAGCTCGGCAGAGGCCGCGATGTAGGGAACGAGCGTGACGTGGATGTAGCAGACGTTGTTGTAGCCGACGTCCTTGCGCAGCTGGCGAATCGCTTCGATGAACGGCAGCGACTCGATGTCACCGACCGTGCCACCCACCTCGGTGATGATGACATCGGGTTGGGTCTGCTCGGCCAGGCGCGTGATGCGGTCCTTGATCTCGTTGGTGACGTGCGGGATGACCTGCACGGTTCCACCGAGGAAGTCGCCCCGGCGCTCCTTGGTGATGATCGTCTGGTAGATCGAACCCGCCGTCACACTGCAGTCGCGGGAGAGGGACTCGTCGATGAAACGTTCGTAGTGCCCGAGGTCCAGATCGGTCTCTCCTCCGTCATCAGTGACGAAGACCTCGCCGTGCTGGAACGGGCTCATCGTGCCGGGATCGACGTTGAGATAGGGGTCGAGCTTCTGGACGGTGACCTTCAGGCCCCGTGACTTGAGCAGCCTGCCGAGAGACGCCGCCGTGATGCCCTTCCCGAGAGAACTCACCACGCCACCGGTCACGAAGATATGTTTTGCCATCTGTCGGATCCCGCCTCCGTCCGCCTCGAGCCGCCCTGTCCCTCTGCCATTCTAACCGCGCGCACCGACATGCGGGGCGATTCATTCCCGCCGTACGTCGGTCACTCCTCCTCGGGGGTCCTTCCCCACCTGTCCGCCGCCGCGAGCCAGCCCGTTCGTTCGATGACCGACGAAAACGAGACGCGCTCGGAGATAAGGTTCAGGCCGAAGAGCACCACCGCGGCGACCACCGCACCCGCGAACGGGAGCGCTGAGACCAGCAGCAGCCCGACGAGCATCCCGAATGCGTTCGCCCCGGCATCGCCGAGCATGCCCGTCTCGCCGAGATCGTAGCGCCACACAGCCACGACCGGTCCGAGGGCGATCAGCAGTACGAGAAGGCCATCGAACAGAGCGCTCGCCACCGGGAGTCCGTCATCGACACGAATCAGGGACCAGACACCCATGAGGACCGCGATAACGGCGAGGAGCGAGTACGCCTTGAGCGCACGTCCCGGGCGCAGGTCGAAAAGGTTGACCGTGTTGGCCGCCAGCCCGATCACGAGCACGGCCACGCCATAGTGCACCGCCGTGCGCATCGTCAGGCCTTGCCAGACCAGTGCCGACGGCGCCGCGCCGAGCAATGCGAGCAGCCCGATACCGAAGAGCTTGATCGCACCGGTGGTGAGCTGACCGTGTCGCAACGCCGAGAGGTGTCCCCGGAAGCCCTTGTGCCCCGCCGTGCCGAAGGCGTCGTCGATGAGCCCGAGCGCGAATGCTCCGGCCACGAGCGGTACCGCAACGACGATCTCGAACCAGAGCGACGAAGTGTACTCGTGCGGCAGGACGAGCGCCAACGCCACCACCTGATGCATGCCGACCCCGGCGGCCCAGAGGACCCACACGACACCGAGGCCGAGCGGCACCTGTCGTCCCCGGTAGTTGCGAACGGTGCGACCACTCGCGGCAAGCGAGGGCGCCAGCATGCGCATCCCGACCCACGGCAGCAGGACTGCGGCGAGGAGGATTGCGAACAGTCCCGCGAGGTGCCATCCCAGTTCCGGGGCGCCCGGCACTAGCCCTCCCCTCCCTCAGCTACGGATCGCGGGAGCCTCCACAGCATGAGGTGCAGGATGCCCACGCCCACGTAGATCATGATGAGCGCCGGGATCACGATCCCCGAGTCCTCCGTGACGTAGGCGGCGAGGCCTCCGATCAGGCACGCAGCCATCCCCGCCGAGTACCCGGGATTCTCCCGAAGAGTCGCCGCAAAATCACCCTGCGGACGCCAGCGCATGAAGCCGAGGAAGGCCAGCACGGCTATGAGCAGGTACGACCAGTTGGTCCGCGTGAGCACCCTGACGTTGGTCTCGATCTTCCGCACGGCGATCAGCCACAGCTCGGAGACCCCGCCCCGCGCCATGCTCGCCCACGCCCGCGCGAGATGCGATTGTGAACCGGTATCCGCCCGCACGTCGATGAAGGAGAAGACCCCTATCAGCAGCACCATCACCACCACGGAGCCGCTGACGATGCGCCAGTCGACCTTGACCCCGTTGTAGATGACCCACATCGCCCCGAAACCGACGACGCCCCAGATCGCGACGGCCACGTTCGCGCCGAGGTTGGGCGCCGCTCCGATCCAGGTCACCGCCAGGCCGAGCAGCGGGATTCCCCACAGCCCCGCATGTCGCACCCAGTGCGCGTCGCGATACTCGTCGAGCAGCATCGCCAGCCCGATGACAGCCGCGCCGAAGATCAGTGCGGCCCCCTCGTTGCCCAAACCGTAGTAGCGGGCAGCGAGTAGCGGCGAGTAGCCGAGAAAGCTCGTGAACGAGAGTGGTGCACCCAGGAGCTGGTCCACACCGATAACGAGCACCGCCAGCAGGCTCAGGGCGACCACGGGAATGCGCGGCCCCGCGAACCATTCGAGCACAAGGCCGATCGCCCAGAGTATCGCCAGGGCGATGAAGAAGTTCACGAGCGCGGCTGCCGATGTGGCCGGACGCGGATCGACCAGGAACATGAGCAGCGAGGCGGGAGGCACCGCGAGCGCAAGCATCATGAGCCTGCGACCGTACACAGAGACCAGCCTCACGGTCCGCTCGTTCCAGAGGCGCGCACGCAGAAGTGCGACCGTGCAGAGCAGCAGCAGGATCGTGGTGGCAGCAATGAAGCCGTTGATGACGGGCGGCTTAGCCGTGTCGACCGCGATCGCAGTCCTGTTCGCTGCGTCGAGTGTCGCGATCCGATCGTCGACCGCGCTCTGGGCACCATCGGAGACCATGCGGTTCCCGAGCACCTCGACCGGCACGTCGATCCCGAGCTCGCCGAGTACCGTTGCCGCGACGTCGAGGTTGGTGACAAGCCCGTTGCGCTGGGTCGAGGAGGAGCTAAGATACCCCGACCAGCCGGGCCCGTGGATGACTGCCGGGCCGAGCCCCGTGACCGTGCCGGCCTCACGGGCCAGCACCTGCGCAACGACCATGAGGACACCGTCGTCGGGCAGCGAATCCGCCGCCATCTTCACGACGCGGTCGAGCGTGCTCACCGCAGCGAGCCGGTGTGCCTCCGCAACGGCCGGGGTCACGTCCACCGCCACCTCGCGCGCGCGGTGCGGATCTCCGGCGTCGAGCACGATGAAGGAGGGGCCCTCCTGCTCCCCGGCGGCCTCGACAACCCGCTGGTACTCGGCAGCAAAGGCCTCGAGATCGGTGGCGAAGCCGAATGGGACATCGGGATCGTTAACGAGCAGCTCGCTCGAAACGTTGCCGAGCGGCACCCGGCCGTCCTCGTCCATCGCGACCACCGCTGCAGGCCGGTTGCGCCACAATCCGCGTACCTCGTAGCCGGAGTCGGAGTTGCCGACGGCGGCCGTGATGCCACCGGCATCGGCAACAGCCTGCCCGAGCGTTCCGGGCCTCACCGCAAGCGTGGCAGCGCGCTCGTTGAAGCGCGCCGTCCTCGGCAGGCCGAGGAAGACGACGTCGTATCCGGTCGCATCGACGCCGGTCATCCGCGTGAACGCGTCGAGGGCCGTGCCACCCTCGTAGTACTCGTCGACACTGTGAGGCTGGGGTGCCACCGGATCGGCGGCCGCCCACGAGCCGGCAGAGAAGGTAAGTGCTCCCTGCAACGGGGAATCGGTGGTCGCGATGCGGCTCCTGCTGCGCAGGTTGATGTTGCCGACGGCACCCTCTTCGGCAAGCGCGTATATCGCGGGTGCCACCTCCGGGTCGATATCACTCCATTGGAGGTAGGGAGCGAGGACGAGCACGACACGTGACGAGGAAGCCTCTGTACCGGAGGCGGGGGTGGGAGCGGTGTATCCCCCGGCGAGCGCCAGGGTGCAGACCAGAGCAAGTATGGCGATGCGCTTCATGCAGACATCCCTTGCGACGCGAACGGCGCGCTGAGTCCGGTGGTGGTTCGGGCGGGGGCTTGGTGCAGGGTCGAGGCCGGTACGACCGGCCGACCGGGCGTCTGGCGCCCGCATGCAAGTATAGCCGAACGCGCACGGCGGGCATGACGTCCGTAACGGAACGTCCGTAACGGAACGGTCACCGCACCGCGGATACGACGTGACTACGCTGCGGAAGGATTACAATACTCCGGAGCGCTGCGGGATCGTGACGAGGGATGCCGTGCGGGAGGAGGACCCATCAGCACACCGGCGATAGCCCGTTCCACTGCCATCATGTCGATCTCGACCGCGCTCTCACGTATCACGGGGTTCGTGCGCACGTGGGCGACCGCGTATGCGCTCGGCGTTACGGCGATGGCGGCTTCCTACAGCGTCGCGAACAACATCCCCAACATGATCTACGAGTTGGTGGCGGGTGGCGTCATAAGCTCGCTCTTCATTCCCGTCTTCATGCAGCGACGCAAGGAAGCGGGCGAGGAGGACGCGTGGCGCTACGCGAGCTCGCTCTTCAACCTTACCGTCGTGTCGCTCGGCATCGTCTCGATCCTCGCCACTATCTTCGCCGCCGAGGTGGTCCGCACGCAGACCTTCCGGATCACACCGGACGAGGCGCGCGTGGCCACCGAGTTCTTCCGCTTCTTCGCAGTACAGATCGTTGCGTACGGCGCCGGGGCAGTCATCAGCGGGCTCCTGAACGCCCAGCGCCGGTTCCTCTGGCCTGCTCTCGGCCCGGTCTTCAACAACCTGGTGGTCATCGTCACGCTGCTCGGCTTCTACGTGCCTCTCTACGGTCACAGCCCCGACCTGGCGTTTGTCGTGCTCGCTGCCGGGACCTCCCTCGGGGTCTTCGCGATGTTCCTCGTCCAGCTGCCGAGTCTCATCAAGTCCGGGGTACGCTACACCGCGACCATCGACCTGCGTCATCCGGGGATGCGCGCGATGGCCCGCATGGCGGTGCCGACCGTGATCTACGTCGTGACGAACATCGTCGCGGTCTCCTTCAGGAATGCATACGCGCTGGAGACCTCGCTCGAGGGTCCTGCAACACTCCTCTACGCCTGGATGTTCTACCAGCTGCCCTACGGCATCTTTGCCGTGGCGCTCGCGACGGCGATCTTCACCGAGCTCTCGGATGCCGCCGGACAGAAGGACTGGGCGGCCTTCAAGTACCAGTTCGCTCGCGGATTCCGGGCCACGGCGCTCCTGATCGTACCGATGGCTGCGATGCTCATCGCTCTCAGCCGTCCCCTCATCACTCTGTACCGCGCCGGCCGATTCACCGCCGAGGACGTGCCTGCCGTGGCCGAGGTCTTGGTCTGGTGGGCCGCGGGGCTCTTCTTCTTCGCGTCCTTCATGTACGTGCTCAAGACCTTCTACTCGATGCAGGACACGCGCACTCCGATGCTCACGAACCTCGGACTCACCGTCATCCAGGTCGCACTGTATGCGATCCTGACGACCGGCATCGCCGGCTGGGCGGGCGTCGGGCTCAAGGGGATCCCCATCGCGGACGGCGTGTTCTACCTGCTGAACCTGACCGCACTCGCGTTGATACTCCGCACCCGGATCGGGGGCTACGATATACGGGGGATCGCATCGCTCGTCGCCCGCGTACTCTTCGCTGCCGCTCTGGGCGGAGTGAGCGCATGGAGCGTGGCACACCTCGTGGGAGCGTCCGGGGCACCGGGAGGCGCACTGCTTCAGGTGATCGCAGGCGGCATCGTCGGCTTGGCCGTGAGCTACGGCCTGGCGTGGCTGATGGGCGTCAGTGAGGTCGCAGCCGGAGTCGCCATGGCTCGTCGGGTGCTCGGACGGATGGCCGGACGGAAGAATCGCCCATGAGAACAGTCGCGCTGATCCCGGCCCACAATGAAGCCGAGCGCATCGCGGCAACGCTGGAGGCGCTCGGCTCGGTTGCAAACATCGATCACGTGATCGTTGTCGACGATGCGTCCAGCGACGGTACGGCGGAGGTAGCTCGCTCCTGCGGGGCGACCGTCGTGCGACTCGAGCATAACCTCGGCAAGGGTGGCGCCCTGGAAGCCGGCGTGGAGCACGCGCAGGACCCGGACGTACTCCTGCTGCTCGACGCCGACCTCGCCGAGACTGCCGCGCAGGCGGGCGCGCTTCTCTGCCCCGTTCGCGAAGGCATCGCCGACATGAGCATCGCCTGCTTTCCGAGACCCGCCGGCAAGGCGGGGTTCGGGCTGGTGAAGGGCCTCGCCCGGTGGGGCATACGCCGGCTGGGAGGGCCGTTCGATGCCAGAGCTCCACTTTCGGGTCAGCGAGCACTGAACCGCAGCGCGCTCGCGGCCTGCCGACCCTTCGAATCCGGCTACGGCGTGGAAGTCGCCCTCACCATACGCGCACTGAGAGCCGGTCTGAGACTCGTTGAGGTCCCGACCACGATGGCGCACGCCGCTACCGGTCGTGACGTCGCGGGCTTCGTGCACCGCGGGCGACAGTTCGGGCACGTGGCGGCCGCATTGCTCCGCCTCGCCGTCGAGCGCACCCGCTGACCGTACCTACCGGGGCCAGGGAGCCTGGGCGCCGTCGCCGATGCCGTAGTAGCCCTCAGCCCTTCCCGCGAGAATCCAGGTCAGTGAGTATGCTCCCTCGGGCGTGCCGATGTGGTCGACGCCGGACAGACCTGACTCGAGTGCAGCGGCCGCAACCCCGGTGGTCTGACTCTGCGCCTCGATCGCGCACGCTGCAGCGCCGCCATCGGCAAGCGAGCGGGCGAGCGCGAGTGCCCCCTCGTCGGGCACGCCGTTGAAGGAGGCCAGGACGGCCACGGCATCGATCGCCGCTCCCCCGTCGCCGTCCACGCGCAGAACGCCCGCTTCAGCCAGCGCGATGGTGAGCGGCCTGGACTCGGCGGGCAGCAGCCACTCGGCAGCCAGCCCGTCAGCGATCTCGTCGAGCAGCGCGTCGGGCTCGACAGGGCCGATCGTCTCCGTGACCACGGAGGAGACTGATGGGTCGCCCGCGCCGAGCAGCGGTGCCGAGAGAAGCAGCGTAACCGGGGTACCCCCGGCGCTCCTGATGGCATCGGCGGTACTCCCCAGGCCGTCAGCCCTCCCGGTGCTCGCCACGACGAGCACCGTGCGGCCCTCCAGCGAGCCCTCCACAGCAGCCTCGAGGAGAGCGTCGACGAGCTCTTCCCGTGAGGTGAGCGACTCCCGCAACTCGTTGTTCGCGGTGTTGAGCGTCCGGAACTCCTCCTGCAGACTCTCGATGATGCTCTCCTTCTGACGGTCCAGCGTCCCACGCTCGACCACGATCGTTCCCAGGAGCAGCCCGATGGAAAGCGAGAGGAACACCGCGACCAGCGAGGTGATGTGATACCGCAGGTTGTACATACTCGGACTCCCTCGACAGGGTTTGCGTCAGATACCGATCCATGCGCGCATGCGCAACAGCACCAGCTCGACCATGGACCGTGTAGCCGGTGAGATGGTGATGATAACCGAGATCGCCACGAGAGCCGCACCCGCAACGAGCATCAGGTCGACGGGGCGCACCGACGTCCGGTAAAGCTTGCTCACGCCCTTGGCGTCAACCAGTTTCGGACCGACCTTCAGGCGCACGAGGAAGGTGGATGCCATCCCTTTGCGTCCCTTGTCGAGGTACTCAACGAGGTTCGCGTGCGTGCCCACCGCGACGATCAGGTCGGCCCCGGACTCGTAGGCGAGCAGCAGAGCCAAGTCTTCGCTCGTCGCGCCGATGGACCACGCGATCGCTGTTTGGCCGAGTCCGGTGATTCGCTCCATGGCCGGACACGTGCCGTCAGGGTAGGCGTGCGCTATGAGTTCCGCGCCGCTCGTGAGAGCCGCATCGCTCACCGAGTCCATGTCTCCGACGATGATGTCAGGGGCAAAGCCCGCCTCACGTATCGCGTCCGCTCCGCCGTCAACGCCGATCAGGACCGGGCGCATCTCCCGGATGTAGGGCGACAGCGTACGCAGGTCCTCGCGGTAGTCGTACCCGCGTACCACGACGAGCACGTGGCGCCCGCTCATCACCGTCCGCGTCTGCGGGACGCCCGCGCCCTCGGTCAGCAGAGCCTTCTCCCGCTCGAGGAACTCCAGGGTGTTGCGGGCGAAACGATCGAGCTGATCGCCTAGTCCTGCTTTGGCAGCCTCCATCGCCGCCTCCACGGAACTCACCGTCAGACGCTCTCCGGTCGCCACGACACGGCCGGCGAGAAGCAGCTCCTCGCCGGCCACCTCTACCACGTCGCCTTCCGTGACGCGTTCGAAGACCTCGGGGCCGACTGCATCGAGGATCTGCACGCCGGCACGGGCGAGCAGCAGCGGTCCCACGTTGGGGTAGGCACCGGAGATCGAGCGTGACGCATTGACCACGACTTCGACTCCGGTGTCGAGCAGCCCTTCAGCGCTGACGCGGTCCATGTCGACGTGATCGATGATGGCGATGTCGTCACGGCCAAGCCGCTTGACGAGGTCCTTCGTGCGCTTGTCCAGACGTGCGGCTCCCAGGTATCTCATCGGGATGTCCCGCTGGCGGCACCGGACGCCTGCGCCAGCAACTCCTCGGCATGGGCAAGGCTTGCATCGGTATCGCTCCCGGAGAGCATGCGGGCGATCTCGGCGACCCGCGCTTCTCCGTCCACCGGCTCGACGGTGGTGACCGTCCTGCCCTCGACCGTGTCCTTGTGCACCACGAGGTGGTGAGTCGCGTAGGCGGCGACCTGTGGGAGATGCGTCACCACGAGGACCTGCCGGTCCCCGGCCAGGCCCGCGAGCCGCGCGCCGACCGCCAGACCGGTCACTCCGCCGATCCCGGCGTCGACCTCATCGAACACGAGAACGGGAACGTCGTCAGCACCGCCCAGAGCAGACTTCAGCGCAAGCATCACCCGGGATATCTCACCACCGGACGCGATCTTGGCGAGCGGCCGCGCCGGCTCACCCTCCGCAGGCGCGAAGAGGAACTCGACGCGCTCGGGCCCGTCCGGTCCCCACGAGTCGAACTCGAGCTCGTCGAAGGACACTTCGAAGCGCGCACCGGCCATGTTCAGCCCTTCGATCGCTGTGGCGAGGGCGTCGGTGAACGAGTCGGTCTCGCTGTGTCGCACTGCAACCAGTTTCTCTGCCGCATCAACGAGCTCCAAGCGCCTTTCCTCGACGCGTTCCCGCGCGCGGGCTATCTTCGCGTCCCCGGTCTCGACAGCCGCCAATCGCTCGGTGGCGTCATCGCGCGCGGCGAAGACCAGTTCGAGCGAGGGACCGTACTTCTTCTTCAACCCCGAAAGCGCCGCGAGCCGGCTCTGCACGTCGTCCAGTGCGCGGGGATCGTGCTCGAGGCCGTCTGCGTACGTCCGCATCTCCGCTCCGATGTCTTCGAGCTCGGCGGAAGCGCTGGCCAGGCGCCGTCCCAGCGCGTCAAGGGTATCGTCGAGACCCTCGACTCGTTGAAGCACGGCACGGGCCGAGGCGATCGCGTCGACCGCCCCTCCCTCTCCCCGTGTGGCTGCGTTCGCCGCGCGCGCGGCCTCGGCCAACTTCTCCGCGTGGATGAGCGCCGGGAGCCGTTTCTCGAGCTCCTCGTCCTCACCAGGTGCCGGGTCGACCGCAGCGATCTCCTCCAGCACGAAACGAAGGTAGTCCGCCCGGCGCTCGGCATCCGCCAGCTCGGCGGTCAGACGCCCGAGGTCGGACTCGGCGGCGAGGTGGGCTTCACGCGCGCTCCGATACCTCCCGAGCGCGTCGGCCGCCTCCTCCCCGATGTAGCGATCCAGGTAGCCCACGTGGCGCCCCGGGGTGAGGAGAGCCTGGTGTTCGTGCTGACCGTGCAGGTCGACCAGCGGACCGAGCACGCGCGCAAGCTCGCCGACGGTTGCCATCGAACCGTCGAGGGTGCACCGGGAGCGCCCGTCAGCGGTCAGGCGACGGCGCGCGACCACCTCGGCACCGTCCACCCTGAAGCGTCCCTCGACGACGGCTTCGGCCGCACCGGAGCGCACCACACCCGAGTCGGCCCGCTCGCCCAGGAGCAGCTTCAGCGCACCGACCAGCGCGGTCTTGCCCGCGCCGGTTTCGCCGGTGAGCACGGTGAGCCCGGAGCCGAACTCGATCCAGGCCTCGTCGATCAGCGCGAAGTTTCTGACGTGGACTTCCTCGAGCACCGCTAGCCCCTCAGGAACTCGGAGCGGACGACCTCGTAGAAGTCCCGCCCATCGAGCTTGAGCAGAAGCACGTCGTGCTCGCCCCGCACCACGGTGACGGACTCGACGTCGCGCCTGCACGGAAGCAGTTCACCGTCGACAGCCACACACGCGTCACGCCGCTGCGGGTTGGGTAGGTGGATCTCAACGCTGTCCGAGGGGCCGACCACGAGCGCACGCGCCGCGATCGTATGGGGCGCGACCGGCACGACCACGGCACACGCGACGTCGGGCGAGACGATCGGGCCGCCTGCCGAGAGGGCATACGCCGTCGAGCCGGTCGCCGTGGCGGTGATGATTCCGTCGCATCGCATCCGCGAGACGAGTATCCCGTTGATCATCAGCTCCGCGTCTATGACGCGCATGGAAGCTGTTCGACCGAGGTATATCTCGTTCAGCGCACGGTAGCGGCCCACCACGCGCCCGTCCATCTGGACGCTTGCCGCCAGCGTCGAACGCCGCTCGACACGTCCCTCTCCGGCAAGCGCGGCTGCGACCGCCTCCCTGATGTCGTCCGTGCCGGTTCCCGCCATGAACCCCAATCTCCCGAGGTTCACGCCGAGGATCGGGACCTCGACCGGTCCGAGCAGGTGCGCGGCCTTGAGTATGGTGCCGTCACCCCCGAGAGCCACTACGAGGGCGGGCCTTCCGATCTCCCTCGGAGAGATCCCGAACTCCTCGAGCCTGCATCCTGTAGCGTCGTCGACGGTGAGCACCGGCTCGAAGCCGGTCGCGGCGAGCCACGCGGCGAGATCGGTCGTCGAGGCGATCGCCGACGGATTGGCTGGATTCGGAACGAGCAAGACTCGCACGGTCACTCCCCTAGCTCGGCATGGGCCCCGGCGACAACGTCGGCGGGGTCGGGCGCTCCGGCGTCCCCGCCACGTGCACCCCACAACCAGAACTCGATGTTACCCTCAGGCCCCTTCAACGGCGACCACGTCAATCCGCGAACCGTCAGACCGCGCTCGCCGACCGCGCGCACCACGGACCTCAAGACGTCCTCGTGTACGGCAGCATCGCGTACGACACCTTTCTTTCCCACACGACCCTTACCCGCTTCGAACTGAGGTTTGACCAGGGCCACGAGATCTCCTTCTTCGGCAAGGAGCGGTTCGATGTGCGGCAACACCTTCTCGAGGCTGATGAAGGAGACATCCACCACGATGACGTCGAAGCGAGCTCCCATCTCGTCCGGGTCCACGGAGCGTATGTTCGTGCGCTCCAGCACCCGGACACGCTCGTCCTGTCGCAAGCGCCACGCAAGCTGACCGTACCCGACATCAACGGCTGTGACGTGAGACGCGCCACGCTGCAGGAGGCAATCCGTGAATCCGCCTGTGGACGCGCCAACGTCGAGTGCGCGCGCACCCGATACGTCGATATCGAAGCGGTCGAGGGCCCCGGCCAGCTTGTGACCCCCGCGGGACACATACTCCGGGACCTCTGCAAGCTCGAAGGATGCGTTCCCGTCGACCATCTCGCCGGCCTTGCGCACCGGTTCTCCGCCAACGCGGACCTCACCGGCCATGATCGCGGCACGTGCTCGTTCTCTCGAGGGAAAGAGCCCCCTCTCAACGAGAGTGATGTCGGCTCGCTGCCGGCCCATCAGCATCCTCGGCGTGAGCGGCGGTATCCGGAAGTCCCTCGAGCCTGCCGAGTACGGCGCCACGGATACCTTCGGCGGTCAGCCCTACCTCGGTCAGGAGCTTGTCCATCGCACCGTGGGTAACGAAGCAGTCCGGGATCGACAGGCGCAACACGGGCACCTCGACGGCCAGGTCCGAGAGCGACTCGAGCACCGCAGCGCCCACGCCTCCGACGCCGGTGTTCTCCTCGATGGTAACCAGGAGCCGGTGGGAGGCGGCTGCCCACGACACCATCTCGAGGTCGAGCGGTTTGACCCAGCGGACGTTCACGACGCTGGCCGACACCCCGTCGTTCTCGAGCAGGTCCGCTGCCGCTTGCGCCGCGCCGACCATACGGCCGACCGCCACCAGAGCGACATCGGTGCCCTCGCGCCGCACCTCCGCCTTGCCCGCCTCCAGCACCTGCGCACTCTCCGGCAGGTCGAGTCCCACGCCCTTCCCCCTCGGATACCGGATCGCAACGGGTCCGTCGGCTTCGAGCGCGGTGCGCAGCATGTCGCCGAGTTCGACTTCGTCAGCGGGTGCGAGCACCATCAGGTTTGGCACCGACCTGAGATACGTCAGGTCGAACACGCCGTGGTGCGTCGGGCCGTCCTCGCCGACGAGGCCTGCACGGTCCAGGCAGAACACGACGTGCAGGTTCTGCAGCGCGACATCCATGATGAGCTGATCGTACGCACGCTGCAGGAAGGTCGAGTAGATGGCCACGACGGGAACCCGCCCGCCCGCGGCGAGGCCCGCCGCAAGGCCAACTGCATGCTGCTCGGCGATACCCACGTCGAAGAAGCGGTCGGGATAGGAGGCGGCGAACGCGTCGAGCCCCGTGCCGGAGGGCATCGCCGCGGTGATGGCGACTATACGTTCGTCCCGCTCGGCTTCGAGCAGGAGCGCCCTGCTGAAGGCCGCAGTGTAGGAGATCGGACCGCCCGAGCCATTCACTTTCCCGGTCGCGATCTCGAACGGGCTGATGCCGTGGAAGGTATCCGGCTTGTCCTCTGCGTACGCGTAGCCCTGTCCCTTGCGGGTGACCGCGTGGATGATCACAGGCCCATCGACCTGCATCGCGCGGGTCACCGCGGACTCGACGGCACGAATGTCGTGGCCGTCGATCGGGCCAACGTACTTGTGGCCCAACTCTTCGAAGAGCATGCCCGGAACGAGCAGCTGTTTGACCGACTCCTTGGCCGCTTCACCTGCGGCAACCATCGCCGCACCGAGCTTGGTGCGCGCGAGCGCGCTCTCGACGTCGTCGCGCAGTCGGTTGTAGCGCGGGTCGAGCCGCACGCGCGCGAGGTAGCTCGCCAGAGCGCCGACGTTCTCGGCGATAGACATCTCGTTGTCGTTGAGCACGATGATCATCCGCGTGCCGCGATGGCCGATGTGGTTCAGCGCCTCGAACGCCATCCCTCCGGTCATCGAGCCGTCGCCGATGACGGCGCACACCGTCTCGGAACCACCCACCGCGTCTCGCGCCTCGGCCAGACCGAGTGCCACTGACAGCGAGTTCGACGCGTGCCCGGTGTCGAAGACGTCATACGGGCTCTCGCTGCGCTTCGGGAACCCGCACACGCCGCCGTACTGCCGCAGCGTAGCGAACCCCTGCCTGCGGCCGGTCAGAAGCTTGTGGACGTAGGACTGATGCCCGACGTCCCACACGATCTTGTCGGTCGGACACTCGAGCGCGAGGTGCAGGCCGAGCGTCAGCTCCACCACGCCGAGGTTGGGCGCGAGGTGCCCACCGGTCGAGGCGACGGTGTTGACCAACTCCTCGCGGATCTCGACGGCGAGCCGCTCGAGGGACTCATCGCTGAGATCGCGGAGTGCAGCCGGTGAGTCGATGGAGTCTAGGATGCGCTCATCGCCCAAGAAACGGTCATCTCCCACGTCGTGCGTGCCGGACCGCTCAAGCGGACCGTCTCACCAGGATAATACGGCGCACAGAGACGGGCAAAGCGTGCGGGTGCACCGTCACCGGGGTGTTACTCCCCGGGTGCGGCCTCGTCATCAGGCAGAGGCGACTCGTCTGCCTCAGCTTCGCGCGTCTCTTCTGCAGGAACAGGCACGGCCTCAGCCTCGTCACCCGCGTCCACAGTCACGCCGGCCGTCTCACCGTCAGCAACCGCCTGCTCCTCGGCGACGGTGCGCCACTCGGTATGGTCCGACAGCTCGGTACAGGTGTTTGCCAAACGGACTCCCTCTTCGAGCAGATCGAGACTCTTCTCGAGTGAGGTGTCCTTCTTGCGCACCTGGTTGACGATCTCCTCGAGCCGGGTGCGCGCCTGTGCGAAGTTGTAGCGTTCGTCAGCCATCCACGCCGTCCTCGTCGGTCTGCTCTCCGTCTGTCTCTGCGATGCGGCCGAGTACGCCGTTCACGAATCGCGACGAATCCTCGCCGCCGTACACCTTTGCCATCTCGACCGCCTCGTTGATCGAGACCGAGACGGGGACCGAGTCGAGGTGCAGTATCTCATAGGTCGCGAGCCTCAAGATGTTGCGGTCCACCAGGGGCATACGCGAGACCACCCAGTGTTTGGAGGTGCGGCCGATCGCTTCGTCGATCTCGGCAAGGTGCTCGCCCGTGCCAACGATCAGCGAGCGAGCGAACTCCGAGGGCTCACCGTCCTCGGTGTTGTACGAGCCGTCGGCGAGGACCGATGCGGGAGACACCCCGGTGATGTCACTCTGGTAGAGGATCTGCAGCGCCTGAAGGCGCGCTCTGCTGCGCTCCTGCATCCTGTCCGCCGAGAACACCCTTCGTTCGCCCGCGCTCACGCGGGGAACTCTATGCCGTCGATGAAGACATCGACGGCGGCGACACCGGCTCCCACCTGACTCTTGATCGCGTCGGCGACCTCGGCCTTGACCTTCTCCCCGATCTCCATGAGCGGGGTGCCGTACACCGCGGTGACGTGAACCGCCACCGAGACCTCGCCCTCGTCGTTCAGGGAGAACTCGACCGCTTTGCCGGCAGCCCGGTTCACCAGTCCGCCGATGCCGTGCCCCGATGAGGAGCAGGCGACTCCCTCGACGCTCTCGACGGCCATCGTGACGATGGTGTCGAGGACCGCAGGCGCGATCTTCATGCCGTCGAGCGTGATCTCGTCACTCATCTCACACCTCGCCTCCGGCCTGGCCGGATATCTCCGTCATGTGCGTGTCGACGAAGTCAGTATAGACGTCTCCGGTCTGAAACGCTTCGGTCTCGACCACGGCCTGATGGAAGGGGACGGTCGTCGGGATACCGACCACGATGAACTCGTCGAGCGCGCGGCGCGCTCGCGCCACCGCCTCTGCACGCGTCTCGCCCCACACGATGAGCTTGCCGAGAAGCGAGTCGTAGTACGGGGGCACCGTGTAGCCGGAGTACAGGTGGCTGTCCACCCGCACGCCGAGCCCTCCTGGAGGGTTGTAGACCGTGATCGTGCCGGGATGCGGGCGAAAACCGTGCGCAGGGTCCTCGGCGTTGATGCGGAACTCGATCGCGTGGCCGCGCAGCTTCACCGTCTCCTGGTTGGCGTGCTTCATCGGCTCGCCGGCGGCGATCCGGATCTGCTCCTTGACGATGTCGACCCCGGTGATCTCCTCGGTGACCGGATGCTCGACCTGCACGCGCGTGTTCATCTCCATGAAGTAGAACGAGCCATCAGTGTCGAGGAGGAACTCGACCGTACCGGCATTGACGTAGTTGACGGCACGGACAGCCAGCAGCGCTGCTTCGCCCATGGCCTTGCGGGTCTCGGGCGTCAGTGCGAAACTCGGCGCTTCCTCGATGAGCTTCTGGTGGCGGCGCTGGATCGAGCAGTCGCGCTCGAACAGATGGATCGCGTTCCCGTGGGTGTCCGCGAGCACCTGGATCTCGATGTGGCGCGGCCGGAGCAGATAGCGCTCGATGTAGACAGTGTCGTTGCCGAAGGCCGCCGCCGCCTCGGTTCTCGCAGCGGTGAACTGTCCGGCAAGTGCCGAGGCCTCGGTGACCACCCGCATGCCCTTGCCGCCTCCGCCCGCCGATGCTTTGATCAGCACCGGGAAGCCGGCCTGCTCGGCAAAGTCCATCGCTTCCTCGGCGGTCTCGACTCCCCCGACCGAGCCGGGGACGCACGGAACGCCGGCTTCGATCATCGTCGCGCGCGCCATGGCCTTGTCGCCCATGCGTTCGATGGCCTCCGGTGACGGGCCGATGAACGTGAGCCCCGAGTCTGCGCACGCGCGTGCGAAGGCCGCGTTCTCGGCCAGGAACCCGTAGCCGGGGTGTACCGCCTCGGCACCGGTGGTCAGCGCCGCCGATATGATGTTGGGCATGTTGAGGTAGCTCTGCATGCTGGAGGGCGGGCCAATGCAGACGGCTTCGTCAGCCATGCGGGCGTGCAGGCAGTCCCGGTCGGCCTCCGAGTAGACGGCCACGGTCTTGACGCCCATCTCCTTGCACGCGCGGATGATGCGCAGCGCGATCTCGGCGCGGTTTGCGATGAGTATCTTCTTGAACATGCGCCTACCCGAGCGGCTCGTAGTAGAAGAGCACGGTGCCGTACTCGACAGCGTCGGCATTGCCTACGGCTATCTCGCGAATCACGCCCGACTCCTCGGCGGTGATCTCGTTCATCAGTTTCATCGCCTCGAGGATGCAGAGCGGCTGACCCTCTTCGACCGAGTCGCCGACGTTGACGAACGCGTCCGCGCCGGGAGAAGGGGCGCGGTAGAAGGTGCCGACCATCGGTGCGATGATGTTCTTCCACGTCGCCGGCCGCTCGGAATCGTCGTGGACCGCGACATCAGTGGCGGGAGCCGCCGCATCGCTGGCGGCGGAGGGAGTGGGAGCAGGGGTCACGGCGGTCATCTCGGCGGGGGCGACCCCGGCGCCTCTGCGTACCACGACCTTCGCGCCACCCTCCTCGACCACGACCTCGTTCACATCGCTCATCTCGACGATCTTGATGAGCTCTCGGATCTGATTGACGTCCACGGAATCTTCCTCCCTGAGTGTGTTGATCTCCTCGCCCATCATGAAGACCGCCTTCTCGGCGCCTTCCTGGTGCATCGTGAGGTAGGTACGCGCCTCGTTGGGGAAGAGCGCGTACATGAGCACGTCTTCTTCGCTGTGGGCGAGATCACCGATCTCGGCGGCGACCTCGTCGTAGGTGGTGGTGACGAGCGAACCGGGGCGCACATCCGGCGCAAGCGGCTTGTCCTTGCCGAGCACCTTGGCGACGATCTCTGGATCCATCGGGCCGGGCGCCTTGCCGTAGTACCCCCGGACGTAGTCCTTCATCTCCTGAGGGACGACCGCCCAGCGCTTTCCGGTGAGCACGTTGATGACCGCCTGCGTACCGACGATCTGTGAAAGCGGCGTAACGAGCGGCGGGAAACCGACCTCGGCGCGCACCTTCGGGATCTCCTTCAGCACGTCATCGAGGCGATCGCCTGCCTTCTGCAGCTCGAGCTGGCTGATCAGGTTCGAGAGCATGCCGCCGGGCACCTGGTGGCTGAAGACCTCCATGTGCATGAGCGAGGTCACGCCGCGCTTGAGCTTCTTGCGCTTGCGGACGTCCTCCCAGTACTCGGCGATCTCGAAGAGCAGGTCCAGGTCCAGACTGGTGTCGTACGGGCTTTCCTTCAGGGCGGCTACGATCATCTCGACAGCCGGCTGGCTGCTTCCGAAGGCGACGGCGACGACCGCCGTGTCGATGATCTCCGCACCGGCCTCGACGGCCTTGAGGTAGTTCATCGGTGCCATACCGCCGATGTAATGGCAGTGCACGTGGACCGGCAGCCCCACCTCGTCCTTGAGCGCACGTACCATCTTCTCGGTGCGGTACGGGGTGAGCATGCCGGCCATGTCCTTGATGGCGATGGTGTCTGCACCCAACTCCTTGAGCTGCATCGCGTACTCGATGTAGGAATCGAGCGTGTGCACGGGGCTTACCGTGTAGCTGATCGCTCCCTCGAAGTGCCCGCCGCACTCCTTGACCGCCGCAGCCGAGACTTCGACGTTGCGGATGTCGTTGAGCGCATCGAAGATGCGAAAGATGTCGATCCCGTTGCGCTTGGACGCATGCACGAATCGCGTGACGATCTCGTCGGAGTAATGCCGGTAGCCCACCAGGTTCTGACCACGCAACAGCATCTGGAGCGGCGTTCGCGGGCAGTACTTCTTGATGACGCGCAGCCGCTCCCAGGGGTTCTCGTCGAGGAAACGCAGTGCGGCGTCGAAGGTCGCACCGCCCCAGACCTCCAGCGACCAATACCCGACCGAGTCCATCTTGGGAAGGATGGGCAGCATGTCGGCGACCTGCATGCGCGTCGCCCACAGCGACTGGTGCGCGTCTCGCAGGGTGGTGTCCATTATGTGTACGGGTCGCATACCATCGTCCCCTCTCAACGGCGAGGCGGGCGGAAAGGCCGCGGCCGGAAGCGGTTACTCGGTCGGTCGGTCGGTCGGTCGGTCGGTCGGTCAGGCGTTCGGTCAGGCGTTCGGTCAGGCGTTCGGTCAGGCGTTTGGTCAGGACAGTATATCCGAGCACGCTAGACGCGGGTGATGTAGCGCCCGTCACGCGTATCCACCTTCAGGCGGTCACCGATCTCGACGAACATAGGGACCTGGACCACCGCGCCTGTCGTGAGCGTTGCGGGCTTCGTGCCACCCTGGACGGTGTCGCCCTTGAAGCCGGGCTCGGTCTGTACCACCTCGAGCTCGACGAACATCGGTGGCTCGACGCCCATCATCTCGCCGCCCGCGTACATGATCTGCACCTCATCGTTCTCGGACAGCCACTGCGAGGCGTCCCCTACGAACTCCCCGCCGAGCTCGAACTGCTCGTAGCTGTCGGTGTCCATGAAGTGGAAGGCGGATCCGTCGTTGTACAGGTACTGCATGCGCTTGGTCTCGATGCGGACGTCCTCGAGTTTCTCGCCTGCGCGAAAGGTCACGTCCACCACCCGGCCCGACTTGAGTTCCTTGAGCTTCGTCCGGACGAACGCGCCACCTTTGCCCGGCTTCACGTGCTGGAACTCGACGATGATCCACATCTTGCCGTCGTACATGATGCACATGCCGTTCTTGAGGTTGTTTGTGGTGACAGCCATGCGTGATTACCCTTCCATCAACGGCGCAACGGGTCACATCTCGATGAGGTCACGTGGTGACGCCGAGAGCGTGCTGCACCCGTCATCCTCGACTCGTACTAAGTCCTCTATTCTAACACCGAACCGACCCTCCATATACACGCCCGGCTCGACCGTGACCACGGCACCGGCAGGCACAGGACGGGTGCCCCTGGGCCCGACAGAGGGCAGCTCATGGACGTCGAGTCCCACACCGTGTCCGAGCCCGTGGCCGAAGAACTCCCCGAAGCCTGCGTCGGAGAGCGAATCGCGGGCCACCCGGTCGATGTCGATACCGGGTGTGCCTCCCCTGACCGCGGCCGCGCCTGCCCTGTTGGCGGCAAGCACCGCGTCGTAGACCCGACGAAATTCCTCGCTGGCCCGACCCACGACGACGGTCCGCGTCATGTCGGCACAGTAGCCACCGATGCGAGCCCCGAAGTCCATCGTGAGTGGATCTCCCGGTTCGATGCGGCGTCCGGTGACGGTCGCGTGCGGTCGCGAGGAGTTGGGACCGCTGGCCACGATGCTCGGAAACGCCACGCCCTCCGACCCGTTTCTCCTCATGAAGGACTCGATCTCGACCGCGACCTCCGCCTCGGTCATCCCCGGTGCCAGCACGCCGAGAATGTGGTCGAAAGTGCGGTCGGTGAGTGAGGCGGCGGCCGCGATGCGTTCGGTTTCGGCGGCCTCCTTGACCTCACGCAGCTCCTCGACCCACTGCTCGGTCGCACACAGGTTCACGCCGGACTTCTCAGAGAGCGTGCGGTGGCGGGAGAAGGAGAGCGACGCCTCGAAGCCGAGGGTGGTCACGCCCGTTCCCGCCAGGTCCTCGCACATGCGGTCGTCCAGCGGGTCCGAACTCACCGTGACCGACCATGCGGTCCCCCGCGAGGCCAGCTCGGCGACCTCTGCGTAGCGCGAGTCGGTGTAGGCGCGGGCGAGCTCGGCGGTGACGAGGCAGGCCGCGTTGGCGTGCTCGTCGAAGACGCCGTCAAAGCCGGTGACGTAGACGACGTTGGAGATCCCTGTGATGAAGAGCGCATCGGCCTCGGAATCCGCGAGACGGCGGCGGACCGCGGCGAGCCGCCTGTCCGCATTCACTGGGTTCTGCCCAGCACGACGAGGGCCGCCTCGAGGCCGAGCACGTACGAGTCAGGCCCGAAGCCGGAGATCTGCCCCGCGCACGCAGGCGCGATGACACTCGTTGCCCTGAACTCCTCGCGTGCGGCGATGTTGCTCAGGTGCACCTCGACCACGGGAATCGCAATCGAGGCCACTGCATCTCGCAGCGCGTACGAGTAGTGAGTCAGCGCCCCGGGGTTGATGACCACCGCGTCGTAGACACCTGCAGCCCCCTGCAGCGCATCCACTATCTCTCCCTCGTGGTTCGAGTGGAAGAACGACGCCTCGGAGTTGCGGAGCTGCGCCCGCTCCCGTACCAGGGCTTCGATGTCCGCCAAGGTAGCGGCGCCGTAGACCTCCGGCTCACGCGTCCCGAGCAGATTCAGGTTAGGCCCGTTGATGATGAGCACCTTTGCCACGCCGGTCTCAGCCCCTCTCGTCCACAGTATCGGTCCACTCTCGTACTTCCCGCTCGAGCACGTCGTCGCCCACGGGCAGCGCCACGTAGCGACCCGGATCCGGAACCAGCGCGAAACGCACGGTGCCGCCACGCGCCTTCTTGTCCGAGTGCATCGCGGCGACGAGTGCTTCGACATCACCAGCATACGCCGGTCGCGCGATGCCGAGCGCGGTGAGCATGGCTTCCTGGATCTCGCCGGTTTGTGCCGGTGCGTCAAGCAGATTAGCGGCGAGACGCGCTGCGAAGCGCATGCCCTCCGCCACCGCCACACCGTGCGCAATCGTCCCGTATCCTGCCACCCGCTCGATCGCATGACCGAGCGTATGACCGTAGTTCAGGCTCTCGCGCAGGTCCGCCTCGAGCTCGTCCGCAGAGACGACAGACGCCTTGTGCTCGATGGCGGCGATGACCGCCTCTCGGACCACCCCGGCTTCCCTGTCAAGCAGCGCACCGGCGTGGCGCGTCATCCACTCGACACGGCCCGGACCGGCCAGCATCGCCGTCTTGGCGACCTCGGCCAGCCCGCTCTGCCACTCCAGCGGCACCAGCGAAGTGAGCACATCGGTGTCGGCGAGCACCAGCAGCGGCTGCTTGAAGGAGCCCGCGAGGTTCTTGCCGGCGGCCAGGTCGACTCCGGTCTTACCACCGACCGAAGAGTCCACCTGCGCGAGAAGCGTGGTCGGCAGCTGCACGTAGTCGATGCCGCGCAGGTAGACGGCTGCGCAGAAACCCGCCAGGTCTCCCACCACTCCCCCGCCGAGCGCCACGATCAGATCGCTTCTCCCCACTCCGGCCCCGGCGAGCTCCTCCAGCACCGCTCCCGCACTCGGCCACGACTTGCTGGCCTCGCCGGGAGGCACCACGATCCGGACGACATCGAATCCGGTCTCGCTCAACGAGCCGGCGACCGTGTCTCCGTAGAGTGCATCGACGGTGGCATCGGTCACGAGCGCGCACCGGCGCGCATCCGTGACACGGGCAACGTACTCGCCTGCCGCCGGGAGGAGTCCATCCCCGACGAGCACGCTGTAGGAAGCTGCGGCGGCGCGTACGTCGATGCGCGACGGTGCGGTCACGAGGATGCGCCCCGGGACCCGACTGCAGCCAGGGCCTCGAACACCGCGTCCGCGACTGCGTCGCGATCCAGGCCACCCGTGTCGACCTCGACGTCAGCCACGGCGCGGTAGAGTGTCTCGCGCGCGGCAAGCAGGGTCGCGGCCATCGCTCCGGCATCACCACACTCGAGCAGCGGCCGGCCCGTGGTGTCACCGATGCGTGCGAGAGCTTCTCCGGCGCTCACCTTCAGGTAGACGACACGACCTGCCTCCTTCAGCAAGCGGCGGTTCTCGTCGGCCAGAACGATGCCGCCACCGCAGGCGACCACCGAGGAGGGTTCCCCCGCAACCGCTGCAAGCGCCACTCGTTCACGATCGCGGAACCCCTGCTCGCCCTCCGAGTCGAAGATCTCGACGATGGCGCGGCCGGCGTTGTGCTCGATGCGTGCATCGAGATCGACGAAGGGCAGATCGAGCCGCGCCGCGAGCCGCCGCCCCACTGTTGACTTGCCTGCTCCCATGAAGCCGATGAGGAAGACGTGGCTCACGGTGCGATCCTGGTCTTGTAGGCGGCCAGCGCGGACGTGATGTCGGAAAGGCAGTCCGAGCCGAACTTGCGCAGATAGGCGTCGGCGAGAACCATCGCGAGTTCGGCCTCGGCCACCACGGCCGCTGCCGGCACCGCGCACACATCGGAGCGCTGCCGCGAGGCGTCGACCGGTTCGTGCGTGTCGAGGTCGACACTTGCCAGCGGACGCATGAGAGTGGGTATCGGCTTCATGGCCGCACGGAGCCAGACGGGCTCTCCGTTGGTCATCCCGCCCTCCAGGCCACCCGCCCGGTTGGTGCGACGCCGGTAACCGTGCTCCTCGTCGTGGACGATCTCGTCGTGGACGTGTGAGCCCGGCAGAGCCGCGGCCGCGAACCCCTCCCCTATGTCCACGCCCTTGATCGCCGGGATCGAGATGAGTGCGGCCGCCAGACGGGCATCGAGCCGCTCGGCCGCCTCGGCGTAGGTACCCAAGCCGGGAACGAGCCCGGAGGCGGTCACACAGAACGTGCCGCCGAGACTCTCACCATTCGCGCGAGCGGCGTCGATCGCCGCCATCATACGCGCCGAAGCGTCGACGTCCGGACAGCGCACCTCACTTGACCCCACAGCTGCCGGATCGACGCCGGACGGGTCGGCGGGCATCTCGATGGACACGTCTCCGATGGAGACCACGAACGACGCAACCGTGACCCCGAGTTCGCGCAGGAGTGCCCGGGCGATACCGCCGGCAGCGACGCGGGCAGCCGTCTCCCGGGCACTTGCACGCTCGAGGATGTCGCGGCAATCATCCGAACCCGTCTTCTGCACGCCGGCCAGATCGGCGTGCCCGGGGCGGGGCGCGGTCACGCGCGCCGAAGTGGTGGCGTTGGCCTGGGGAGACATCACGTCGGTCCAGTTGTCCCAGTCGCGGTTGGCCACCGTGAGCGTGACGGGGCTGCCGATCGTCCTGCCGAAGCGAACGCCGGAGAGTATCAGCGCACGGTCCGACTCGATAGCCATACGGCCGCCACGACCGTAGCCCGACTGGCGTCGGGCGAGATCGGCATCGATAGACGCGGTATCAACAGGAATGCCGGCGGGCACGCCGGTCACGATGGTGGTCAGTGCCCTGCCGTGGGACTCTCCGGACGAAACGTAGCGCATATGGGCCTCCGGGTCGGGGTCCGGTAGAGAGATTCTACCATCGCGACCAGCGAGGCTCACTTGACCGAGGGCGTGATCCCCTGACCGACGCTCAGTTGTACCGGAACGTCACCGAACTGCAGATTCACGGTCTGGCCGCTGATGCTCAGGACCTTCCACGGAGTCCCCGAGATGACCTCGCCGGCCTTGAGGGTGTAGGTCTGGCCGTCGAGCACGAGCACCGCAGCCGGCTCACCGTCAACCGCGACGACGTCCTGAAGGGTGATGGTGCCATCGTTCGGGTCGGCCGTGCCGGTCGTCGTCGTCGAGCCGTCGGTGGTTGGCGTGACCGGAGCGGGCGCCGGCGCCGGCTTGATCAGAGGTGCGAAGACGTCCCTGAAGGTGAAGACGCGCTTCAGCGGGACGGGTGCGGGTTCGGTCGCATCGGCATCGGCAAGCGCCGGCGGCGGTGTCTCCTGCGTCACGTCCTGTGCCAGCACGGGATCGCCACTGTCAGATGGCGCCAGCACGAATACGTAGACGGCAGCCGCAGCGGCAAACGCCACGAGCACGAAGAGAGCGGCAGCGACGACCACGACACCCGTCTTCCTGCGGGGAGAGGCGCTGTCCGCGCCCTCGGGCGTGAGCGCCGGAGTTACACCTGAGTTGTTGTCTGGCTTCATCTGATCCATCACGGCTGGCTCCCTGACCTACTGCTGCTCGGTATCGGGCGCGGGCGGCGTCGCCGGCGGAGCGATCTCGGTCGGCATCGTGTACACGCGGATGGTCATGCCGGTCTCGACGACGTTGGTCGTGTCACTGTCGTCCTCATCGCGGCTCTGCTGGACGGCGGTGTTGAAGCCCACGATCCGCACCTGGCGCGTGAGTCTCGGCAGCCGCTGCATGAGGTCTACCGTGTCCTGCCACGTGCCTCTCACCAGCATCGCCATCGTGATCTCGGAGTAGCCGGCTTCGGTCACCGAGGGCTCGGTGGGCGTCAGCGAGGCGAACTCCAACCCCGCGTCGTTCACCGTGTCCTGCAGCTCGATGATGAGCGAGGGCAGTTCGGGCGTCTCGGGCATCTGGTTGGCCAGCCGGATGCGCTTGGCCTCGGTCTCGGCCGAGCGTGCCTTGACTGCCTGGCGCTGTGCCAGCAGCGACTGTGCCTGCGAGATCTCCTGATCGGCCTGGGCGATCTGGTCCTCGTACGTCCGCATGCGCTGGAACTCAGGCACCACAAGCAGGAGGAGGACCAGAACGGCCAGGAGAACGGCGACCGCACCGGCGAGTATGAGCTTGTTCCTGTAGGAGAGCTTCATCTCAATGCGTCCCGTTCTCTACTGGCCGGACCCTGTCGGCGGGGCAGGCACGCTATCTTCGTCTCCGTCAACGCCTGGACGCTCGACAGCGGTGGTCACGGTAAAGTCGATCACTGGCTTCTCTTCGTACTCCGTCTTTATCGACGAGCTCAACCACACGCTTGAGAGCTGGTCGAGGTCGGCGAGGCGCACGAGCGTCTTGGCGACCGCCTTGTGCCCCACGTCCGGCACGTCGGTCTCGCTGTCCACCGCCCGGGCGAACATCGTCACACCCTGCTCCTCGTCGGTGGTCAGCGTCACCACCCAGACATCGGAAGGCATGATCAGCGAGAGCTCGTTTGCGAGGCGTCCCCACTCGACCCGACCCGCGAGTGCCTGCTCGGCCAGACCGAGCCGTGCCTCGAGATCGGACTCCTTCTCCTCGAAGATTCGGAATGCCTCGGCCTGAGCCTGAAGGTTAGCTGCGGTCTGCTTGCGCTCCTGAAGCTCGGCGTTGCGCTGGCTGACCTGTACCGCGAAGAGCCCGTAGGCCACGAACAGCACCGCGAGCACCGCGAGACCGGCGACGATGACGTACCTGATGTCGCGCTCGAAGCGGCGCTTCTCGAGGATCTCCTGGGGGAGCAGGTTGATGCGCACCATCTAGATCACACCCCCCAGCGCCAGGCCGATGGCCGGGGCCGCACCCATGCGGTCCTCTTCCACCAGCGCCCGGGCCCCCGAGCCCACCTGTATGAAGCGCAGCGGGTCGCTCAGGACCACTTCGGCCTGCAGACCCTTTTCGAGGTAGGTGTCCAGATTGGCCAGCTGGGCGCTGCTCCCCGTCAGGTAGATGCGCCGGATGGTGCGGGCCTGCGTGGTCTGTGTCAGGTAGTAGTCGAGCGAGCGCCGGACCTCGGCGATGAATTTGTTGACCTCGCGTTCCAGCGCGTCCTGGGCCGTCTGGATCATCCCGGCTTCCGGGTCCTCGGGAGCGGCCAGCACGTGCGCGTTGATGTCGGGCAGGCCGGCCCGGATCTTGAGGCGCTCGGCATCGTCGAAGGTCAGGTTCAGCACGTTGCTGATCGCCTGGGTGAACTGGTTGCCCGAGAGTGACGAGACACGCGTGAAGCGGGGGACACCTTTCTCGACCACGGCGATGTTGGTGAGCCCCGAGCCGATGTGGATGACCGCGACCGCCTCGCCGGGGCCCTCCTCGTCCTCGGAGAAGACGTTGAGCCCCGAGCCGAGCGTGGAGCGCACGAGCGCGAACGAGGTAACGTCGATGCTCGCGAGCCGCAGGCCCGCGCCCTCGACAGCGGCAACCGTCGCCTCGACCGTATCCCGCTGGGCCGCGACGAGGAGCACCTCCATCATGTGCTCGTCGGAGGGCGTCATGTAGTCACCGATGATGTGGAAGTCGAGGATGGCGTCCTCGATGGGTATCGGGATGTAGTCCTGCGCCTGGTACTGGATCGCGCCCTGCAGCTCATCGCGCTCCATGAACGGCAGATCGATGAGGCGCACGACGACCTTCTGGTTGGAGATGCCGGTCACCACGTCACGGCCCTTGATGCCGGGCTGGCGCCACAGCTCGCGGATCGCGGAGGCGACCGCCGAGGGATCGACGATGTCTCCATCGACGACAGCGCCCATCGGAACGTCAACGCGTCCGTACGACGCAAGCGTCGGGGAGCCGGAGGATGACTTGAGCACGGCGGCGCGAACGTGGTCAGTCCCGATGTCGAGACCCACCGGCGGTGCGCCCGAGCCCATGGAGATGAAGCCCACGGAGTCCTCCCTACCTGTCTGCTCTGTATGCTACGTCAAGGCTGCTGATTCGTGCTGCATCGGCTCCGCGGAGACACGACGGCGTCGGATGACGCCCGTCACAGATGATTCCCCGCATCCATGAAACCGCATATGCCCTCGGTGTGCAACAAATCCGTGTCATTGGCGCGCCCACGCACCCTTGGTCAGCAGCGGGGAGTTTCGTCCCGGCAGACTGTCCGGCAGGAAGTCCGGCAGATCCGGGTCGGTCACGAGGTGCACGTTGTTGACTCCCATGTTGATGTGGCCGGCGACGATCGAGCCGACGAACAGTTCGTTGTTGTTGAAGCGGATCGAGCCGCCGGCGTAGAGCGCCAGCGAGTGCTCGGGCAGGTCGCCGGGTCCGCTGTTTGAGTCCGTGCCCGAGATCGACATGTCGACCGGCGTTGCGATCCCGATCGCGTGCCGGGCGTCCATCTTACGACCGGTCGTGTTGGGGTAGATGTCGCCCAGCACCGTCACCGGGCCGTTGACGATAAGCGTACCGTTACCCTCGTACTTGATGGCGCGGTCGATAGTGAGCGGTCCGTCGACAAAGACGGTGCCGTCGAGGTAGAGGACCTGGTTGATGTGGTCGTAGGCGAAGTCATCCCGCATGTTCGGGTCGGTGTATCCGTAGCCGTACCATGCACCGAAGCTTGCGGGGCCGATGGTGAGGCCCGTCGTGCCCTGTCCGGCCGGTGAGGGCTCGCTGCCGGCGCCGACGTACTTGTAGCCGAAGCGGTGCACGTCCGGGGTCGCGTTTCGGGCATAGCTGCGTGTGAACGTACCTGTGTTGGGTGGATCGACGGTCCGGTAATCGAGCGGAGTCGGGTTGGTTCTATCCGTCTCGTAGTTGTTCCCGGCAACCTCGCCCTCACGCATGCCCAGAAAGTTGTCGACCGATTCCTCCTGGGCCTTCTGGGCCGCCTCGAGCAGCTCGTAATCGAGCAGTCGCGGCAGCTCGATCCGGGGTACGGACTGCGAGACCGAGCGGTAGAACGCGTTGGCGCCCGGCTCGGGATACGCACCCGAGACGTAGAGCTGGATCGGCATAGACTCCTGACCGAGTTCGGCGCTGCCCTGCCGGGTCAGCGCGCCGTCGACGAAGAGCGGGCCCTTGTGGACGTATGAGTAGCCCGACATCTCGACGGCACCGCGGACGTAGAACGGCCCGGTGACGTTGCTGTTGCCGTTGATTCCGCCACCACCTGCGGTCAGGGACTCCTGGTTGCCGGCTGCGAAGATCATCTCCCACAGGTTGATGTAGAAGAAGCGCACGACGACCGTCTCGGTGAAGCCGGTCCTGTCCGTCCCGGTCGACCTGAGTTCGTACTCGGAGTTCTCTAGACGCGTCACCATTACCTCGTAGGTGCCGTCAGAGATCGTGCCGGTCGCAGGGAAGTTGCCTGTCGAGAAACCGGTCCGGTAGACCTGCTCGAGGGCGGCATCGACCCCGGCGTTCGCGATCTGGAACGCAATCGTCTCGCCCTGGGTGCGGGTCGTCTCCTGGAGCGCGTTACTCGCCAGCGCGAAACTTGCGATCGAGATCACGGTGAGCACCGAGATGACGCCCATAACGAGCGGCATGGCAATGCCCTCGTCGCGCCGCATCATCGCCCGCAGTGTCTGCATGTACCCCACCCCTACCACTGCCTCAGTCGGAACTGGATGCGACGGGAGTCCGAGAGCACCCGTTCACCATGCGAGCTCACCACGTTCACGATCACTGACCTGGCGTCGGAGGCGACCGAGCCCATCGAGGTGATCTCCTCGTTGAGGTCCTCGGTGAAGTACCGGAAGAGCGGTTCTGCCTCGGCCACGTTCACGTTGTTCTCGGAGATGGTCCAGTCCTGGATGACGCGCTCCACCAGGGTGCGCTGGGCATTGAGCTCCTCGACCCGGTAGTGAAGCGTGCCGTCTGTAGTGGCCTCGATGCGGACCCGCTCCATCTTGTTGTTGAGATCACGATCGGTCAGCACCACCACGTGGTAGGGCGAGGCATCCTCGATCGACGAGTTCTGCACCAGGATCGTGTCGATCACGAGTAGCGGCGAGGCGACCTCGTTGGTGAAGCGCGCCTGGCGGTCGCTCGCCCGGCTCGCCTGGACCATGGCGAACATCGAGCCGTACACCACACCGATCACCACGCCGATGAGGCCCATGACCACGATCAGCTCGGAGAGCGTGAACCCCTTGTCGTCCCGGTAGGCTCTCATCTCACCACACCCCCGGCGATGCGAACTCGCGTGCGCCGGTCGTCGGCACGCTCAGGGGGCCGAGTGTGTTGGTCTCCAGCATGAGGTACTCGCTGTAGGGCTCCTCGGTGTAGTAGACGACGGCCTTGTAGCGGTAATCGACAGTAAGCGCGTTAGCGTTGTTGGCCGGAACGGTGATGTCGAAGTCGAAGATGCCGGTGGTGTTGCGCTGGAGCTCGGCCCAGGCACCGGCGCCGATCTTCTGCATGAGGATGTAGGTGACGTTGTACTCGGTGAAGGTCGGACGGCCGACCTCCAGGTCGATGTTGACGTCCCACGCTTTGACCTTGGCGGCACGTTCGTACTGGCCGTCGTAGGTACCGGAGAGGAGTGGGCGCGTCGTGAACCTGACCGGATCCTCTCCGACGTCCTCGGACGGATGCCAGTAGGAACGACGCGCAGGATCGCTCGCACTGCCCCGGCTCTCGGCCGCCACCCGCGTCGCATACCTGGTGAACGGCTGGGTTGCCAGCGTGTGTAGTCCGGCAGGGCCGGAGGTGACGATCTCATTCTCGGTCCACGAGCCATCCCTGGCCTGGGCGCCGACGAGAAGCACGTAGTGATCGCTCTCGCTGCGGCCGTCCATCGAGGTCGTCCACGTCATCGGCACCTGCGTGCCGGAGAGCAGTGCGTTGGCAACCAGGTTCGTCGGCGGGTCGGGAGGATCGTTGTCGATGAACACGCGCCGTGTCTGGTAGACGCGCTTCTGGTTGCTGTCGACGACCTCCACGGTGATCGTGTACTCGCCGTCTTCAACGAAGGGCAATCCGTCCTCGTTGAGCGCCATCGTATCCCAGTAGAACTGCTTGGTCGCGGTGGTGGAGTCGAGCTCCCAGATCGCGCTGTTGCCCGCCTGGTCCCTCAGGTAGATACCACCGGGGCTCACCTGGAACGACATGCTCACGAGCCGCGCTCCCGGCATGGTGCTCTCGGCGATAGCATCGATCAGAACGGTCCGGCCGCGCACGAGGGCGGGTGGACTTTCCTCTGCAGGCGACTGGGGCCCGAACCTGATTGTCGGGCGCGTGTACTCGCCGGGAGGAGCTTCCTGGCGGATGTAGGTGGACATCGAGAGCGAGTAGACGACCTCTCCCCGCCTCGAGATCGTACCGTCGACGGTGAGCTGCTTGTAGTCCTGGGTACCCGGGGTGATGTCGGGATCGTCGACCCAGGTGACCGTCGGACGCAGGGCGATCGCGTATCCCCCGCTGGTCTGGGTGGACTCGACGGAGAGCGTCCCGGGTACCGGCGCAGCGACGACGTCGACGCCTACGTCGGTGTAGGACATCGCGCGGACTTCCTCGATGTAGGAGTTGATCGCGTTGACCAGCAGGGCTCGCTCGTTGGAAAGCACGCTCATGCTGGTGGTGGCGCCCAGAAGACCGAAGATCGCGGTGAGCACGAAGAAGAAGATGGCGATGGCAACGACGACTTCGATGAGCGTCATTCCCTCGTCGTGTGCGGGGTATCGAGTCTGGCCCCTGTGCACCCTCACCACTCCCGATCGCGTATGTGCATGCCGCAGAGCGCGGCATGCACGCTTACCTCTCTACGCTATCGGCATCCGCGGGTCGCATCTTGAACGCTGTCTCACCCCGTGACCAGCGCAAGGTACATGCGGACGACATCGGGTCCGACGAGCGCCGCGACGATACCCCCGAGGGCGAGGAACGGGCCGAACGGGATCTTGGTTCCAAGACCGTTTCCCGAGCGGGCCGCGGTGATGATCCCGACCACCGCACCGAAGAGACTCCCGATGAAGAGCGAGAGCAGAACGTACGGGCCGAGGAACAGGCCCATCGCTCCGAGGAGCTTCACGTCCCCCATCCCGAAGCCGGAGCGCCCCCGCACGCCGGCGTAGAGCGCCGCGATCCCACCGCTGAGCCCTGCGCCCAGAACTGCGCCGAGAAGCGCCACGAGGAGCGGTGAGGCCTGCGCGCCGGTCAGCGGGACCCACTGCACCGATGCGAACTGCGAGACGGTCGCCCCGATCAGGCCGAGGACAGCCAGTACCGCCACGATCGGATTGGGAAGACGCATCGTGTCCAGATCGATGAAGGTGAGGATGAGCAGCGTCCAGAAGAACAAGCCTGCGATGACCGCCTGAACGCCGACCCCGTAGGTCAACGCCGCCGTCAGCCACAGCAGGGCCGAGAGCAGCTCGACGGCCGGGTAGCGGCTCGCGATGGGCTCACCGCACGAGCGGCAGCGAGCGCGCAGGAGGATCCAGGAGATCACGGGGACGTTGTCGTACCAGCGGACGGGAGCGCCGCAGGACGGGCAGTGGGAGCCGGGTGTATTCAGCGACTCCCCTCTCGGGAAACGCCAGATGACGACGTTCGCGAAGCTACCCACGAGCAGTCCGAACACGAACATCGCCACGGCGAAGAATGTGAGATCGGTGATCATGCGCCCCCTCCCGGATATGATGGGACGAGTCTAGCGGAGAGGCGCAGTACTGTCGCGAGCGAGCTCAGACTATTGCGCGCAAGAACAACAAGCCAGCGCCCCTCGGCGCCGGCTTGTCCCCGCGTAGCACGAGTACGCCCCTCAGAAGTGATCGTGTGGACCGCCGGAGGCAGCAGGGTTCGTGCAACTCACGAAACCAGTTGCCGAATCGTAGGTGTACCGCGCGTCGGCAACGGGGCACAGCGGCTCGTGAGCCATGTACCTGTCCGTCCCCACCAGGACGGTGGCCCAGGCGATGTCCTCACAGTCCACAAGTTGGTGACTGGGGTCTGCGGCGAGGTAGTGCTGTACGGCGCCTTCGATCATTCGCATGTTCGCATGACAGGCCCGCTCCTGCGTGAGCGCGCGGGCTGCGTTGAAGACCGGGATCGCGATCGCGACGAGGATACCGATGATGAGAACAACAACCATGAGTTCGACGAGCGTGAACCCCTGCTGATTGCTTCTGTATCGCAGCGGCGTACCTTCCATCAAGACCACCTCCTCGCAGGCTGCACGCGCGTTACCCCTACGCGTCCTATCGGCATGTTGAGCATCTGACTTGACGGCTGACCGTTCGGCCACGGGTCCCGCGGCGCCCTGGGAACGCGCACCTCTCAGGACCCTGCCATCAGAGAACAGACAGAAGGGCCGGCAGCCTGCGCTGCCGGCCCTTCGACTTGGACCTATCGTGAATCCTAGTAGTGAGCGTGCACACCGGCGGGGCAGACCGTGAGGCCGCCGCCCGTGCCGTCCGCAGCAGGCGCGGTGATCAGGTACGTACCGGCACCGGGATTGAACGGGCAGGTCGGGGCGTCGACGAGCAGGCTTGCGCTGACGAGGTCACCCGCACTCGCCATGGCGGTGCCGAGCGCGTGGGTGGTATCGGCAGCAAGCCACTGCTGCACAGCGCCCTCGATCGTGCGCTGGTTGGCCTGGCAGGAACGCTCCTGGGCGGTCGCACGAGCTGCGTTGAAGACGGGGATGGCGATCGCAACAAGGATACCGATAATAAGAACGACGACCATCAGCTCTACGAGGGTGAAGCCCTCATCACTCTTCCGGAACATCTTGAACATGTCCCGCACCTCCTTCTCCCTTTCGGGCGATCCGGTGGCCCCCCTCATGGCGGCCACTCGCTTGCTAACACAGGTGTTATCGGCAGCGCATCGGTGGACTTGAGGGGATTTCTCAGAATCTTCCGCGCTACTGCACCAACGTGATGACTTGGAACATCGGAAGGTAGAGCGCGACCACCATGGTGCCGACGATCGCACCGAGGGTGGCCATCATGAGCGGCTCGATGAGCGAGGTCAGACCGTCAACGGCGGTGGCAACCTCTTCGTCGTAGAAGTCGGCGATCTTGTTGAGCATCTGATCCAGGGCGCCGGTCTCCTCGCCCACCGCGATCATCTGCACGAGCATCGAGGGGAAGACTTTCGACTCGGAGAGCGGCTTGGCGATCGTCTCGCCTTCCTTGATAGCCGAGCGCGTCTTCTTCACGGCCTGCGCGACCACCTCATTACCCGAGGTGTCGGCCACGATGTCGAGTGCCCCGAGGATCGGCACACCCGCCGACACCAACGTCCCGAACGTCCGGGTGAACTTGGCGAGCGCGATCTTACGGATCATGCTGCCGAACACCGGCATCTTGAGTTTGGTGCCGTCCCAGATGAGCTTGCCGCTGACCGTACCCTTCCACCAGCGGAACGCGAAGATGAACGCGACGAAGCCCACGATCAGGAAGAGCCCACCGATGCCGGACACGAAGTCAGAGGCATCGACAAGCATCTGCGTCATGAACGGCAGCTCTCCGCCCATCGAGGAGAACATCTCCTCGAAGGTCGGCACGACGAAGATCATCATCGCGGCGAGGATGATCAGCACGAGCGCACCCATCGCCACCGGGTAAGTCATGGCAGACTTGATCTTGCCCTTGAGGGTGAGTTCGGCTTCGAAGTGGTCCGCGACGCGCACCAGGACCTCGTCGAGCACACCACCGGTCTCGCCGGCGCGCACCATGTTCACGAAGATCGGCGGGAACACCTTGGGGTGCTTGCTCATGGAATCGGAGAGTGACTGGCCGGCCTCGACGTCGTTGGCGACCTGCTGGATGATCTCCTGCAGCCCCTTGCTCTCGGTCTGCTCGGCAAGGATGGTCAGGCACTTGGTGAGCGAGAGGCCCGCGTTGATCATCGTGGCGAACTGCCGGGCGAAGATGGCAACGTCTTTGACCTTGACCCCGGTCCCGAACTTGATCTGACCGATGGCAGCGAGTTGGGACTGCTGATCGAGCTCGAGGATGATGTAGCCCATCTCACGGAGCTTGCCGCCGACCGCCTCCCGGCTGGCACCCTCGAGCGAGCCCTTGACGATCTTGCCGGTACGGTCGCGCACGGAGTAGTTGTAGACGGCCATCGAACGCACTCCTCGTCATCGTGTGTCCCGCCCTCGGGCGGTCATCTCCTCGGCCTCCCGAGGAGAGCTCCTACACGATGACGCGCAGGATCTCCTCGACGGAGGTGGTCCCCATCCGGACCTTCTCGAGCCCATCCTGTTTGAGGGTGAGCATCCCTTCGGCGACGGCGGTTCTCTTGATCTCCTCGGCGGTAGCCCCTGCGACTGCGAGCCGGCCTATCTCCTCGGACACGAGAAGCACCTCGTGCACTCCCAGTCGTCCGAGGTAGCCGGTTCCGCCGCACTTCTTGCAGCCGACCGCCTTGAAGATCCTCTCAGGCAGGTTATCGGCAGGAAAGCCGGCGTCTATAAGCGTTTGCGGCTTGGGCACGTACTCTTCCTTGCACGAGGGGCACAGCCTGCGCGCGAGTCGCTGCGCGAGCACGCAGTCGACCGCGGATGCCACGAGGAAGGGCTCCACACCCATCTCCACCAGGCGCGTCACCGCTCCGGACGAGTCATTGGTGTGCAGGGTCGAGAGCACGAGGTGGCCGGTGAGCGCGGACTCGATTCCGATGCGCGCCGTCTCCTGGTCCCGGATCTCTCCGACGAGGATGATGTCGGGCGAGCACCGCAGGAACGACCGCAGCGCGCGGGCGAAGGTCAGACCGGCCCTCACGTTGACCTGGCACTGGTTGACGCCCGGGACCCGGTACTCGACCGGGTCCTCCGCAGTGAGGATGTGCTTGTCGGGTGAGTTCAGCACGTTGATGGCTGCGTAGAGCGAGGTCGACTTGCCCGAGCCGGTGGGACCGGTCACCAGGATCGCCCCGTACGGCTTGCGGAACGACGACTCGAAGCGCGCGAGCGACTCGGGCAGGAAGCCAAGATCGCTCAGCTGCATCAGAATCGCGTCCTTGCGCAGGATCCTGAGTACGATGCGCTCACCGTACACCGTGGGCAGCGAGGAGACGCGGAAGTCGATCTTGTGACCCGAGACGGTCACCTCGCAGTGGCCGTCCTGCGGCTTGCGCGTCTCCGCTATGTCCATCTCGGCCATGATTTTGAAGCGGCTGACGATGGATGCCTGCACGCTGCGGGGGCTGCGCATGACCTCGTGGAGCACGCCGTCAACCCTGAAGCGCACCCGCAGGTCGCTCTCTTGCGGCTCGATGTGGATATCGCTCGCCCGCTCGCTCACGGCCTTGGTGATGATGTAGTTCACGAGCTTGACGATGGGCGCGTCCGTCGAAACACCACTCAGACTCTCCAGCTCGGCCTGGTCGAGCTCATCGGTGCCGATGATGTCGCTCGGGTCGCTGCGCTCGGCGATCTTGTAGTACGTGTCGATGGCGCCCAGGATGTCATCTTTGGTCGATATGCCGGCGCGGATCTCGTGTCCCGTGATGATGCGCAGGTCATCGAGTGCGAGCACGTTCTGCGGGTCGGCCATCGCGACCACGAGCGTGTCGTCGGTCATCGAGATGGGCATGAGCGTGTAGCGTTCGGCAAGTTCACGTGGCACCGAGGCCACGGCGTTGGGATCTGGTTTGACCACCGCGAAATCGAAGTGCTCGATGCCGATCTGCGCGGCCATCACCGACAGGATCGCGCTCTGCGTCGCGTAGCCGAGATCGACGATGACGCGTCCGAGGCGCTCGCCCGTCGCTTTGTGGACTTCGAGCGCATCGGCCAGTTGGCGCTCGGTGATGACCCCCGACCGCATCAACAACTGACCGAGCCGATGTCCCGCCCCTGCCACAGTCATGCCCTTCCCGGGCGGATACGCATCACTCCGCCCGCACCGTCTAACACTGCCTCAGCGCCATGGTACGACATCCTCCGCGCAGGCAGCCCACGCTCACCGCTTCCGCCGGGAGGACCTCAAGTCGTCGAGGAGCACCGCCGCGAAGCGCTGGAAGCGCGCATCCGTATCCGAACCCGGTCGCACCGCAACGCACGAGTCCCCGAACCAGAGCTCGACGGCTGCCGTCATCTCGTACCGCGGCCCCTCTGTCGCAGCAACCGTTGCAGGGGGCGCTACCGGCGCCGGCTCTGGCTCAGGCTTAGGTCGGGGCGGCGCGGGAGACTCCCTGCGACGGCGGGGCGGGGGTACAGGAACCGGGATCGGTGGCTGTGGGACCGGGGTTCGCGGCCGCGGGACCGGAATCGGCACCTCCGAGACCGGCAGGTTTGCTTCGAGGCTCTGCAGCTCCTCCTCGAGTTTGAGCTCCGGCCACCGCTGGGCCACAGCGTCTTGCGTCTGCACCGGCGCGGGCGGCGGTGCAGCGGTGTAGTCGTCCAGGTGGGCCGTCCACCACGGCTCTGCCTTGACCGCCTCGGCAGGCTCGGGATTCAGTTCGCTGAGACCGTACCGCTTGATGAGCGCACGTACCCGAACAAACGCGACAAGACCCACGAGAACAAGCAGTACGAGCGATGCAGCCGGCGCGTAGGTCTCCAGGTTCACCGGCTACTCCATGCTCTCCATGATGCGGTAGAGAAGCGCGAGGAGCACCTGCTTGACCGACTCCCTGTCTCGGGCGTCGACGGCGAGCACCTCGACGGATTCCTCGATGCCGAGCCGTTGGCGGAGCGCCGCGAGCCGGTCCGGCGAATCCACGCGGTTCGCGGCGATCACGAACGGTACCGACGACATGTTCCGGAAGAAGCTCACGATCGCGGTCGCGTCCCCGATCGAGCTGTCGTCTGCGGCGTCGACAAGGACCACAAAACCGAGCATACCCTCGGAGAGCGTCTCCCACATGAACGAGAACCGCTCCTGGCCCGGCGTGCCGAAGATGTAGAGCACCACCTCATCCGAGATGGTGATGCGTCCGAAGTCCATCGCGACCGTAGTCTCGCCGCCTGCAGACGAGTCGGTGACGTCTCGCTCCGTGGAGAGCACGGTGATCTCGCTGACAGACTTGATGAACGTCGTCTTCCCCGCATTGAACGGACCGGTGACGACTATCTTCACAGACTGCATGCGGCTGTCCTGTCCCCTGTTACAGCTTCTTCAGACCGTCGATGACCTTCATGACGAGCGCCTTGCTGACCGCCTCGTCCCTGCGAAGACCGGCGATCTTCCCGGAATCGGGAATGATACCCACGTTGACCGCAGGCCGGCTTCCGCGCGCGCCCGTCAACGCGCCCATCTCGTCACTCATCGCACTCGACAGGTCCGGCTCGAACTCGTCCTCGTCGGTCTCCTCAGCGGGCACGATCTCCGCCTGAGGCTCGAGCTCGTCGAGCGATTCGAGCAGGTCGCTGAGGTCCACGACCCCCGTCGTCTCCTGTTCGAGCGTGATGGTGAGCTCGTATCCGGGCAGCTGGTCGGGTTCCGGTTCGGGCTCGGGCGCGTGCTCGGGCTCCGGTTCCGGTTCGTGCGCGGGTTCCGGTTCGGGCGCGGGTTCCGGTTCCGGCGCGGGCTGCCACTCGAACTCAGGCTCCGGCGCCGGCTCTTCTTCCACAAGCCCCTCTGCGGACTCGACAAACCGCTCCGGAAGCTCACCGATACCGAGCGACATGAGATCGCGCTCGAAGTCGGGCTGTGCTGTCTGCGGCTCGACGACATCGGCCGTCTCGGCAACGGGCTCCTCGGCAACGGGCTCCTCGGATGGGATGTCGACGTCCTCCGCACGTTCGAGGTCAGGCTCTGCCGGCACGTACTCGACGTGCGGGGTGACTATCGTGTCCAGCATCTCGGCAAACGAGGTGACATCGTCGGTGGTCGCGGTGGCCGAAGGGCCGGTCAGGAAGGTGGGCGCCTCGGGAGCGGGCCGGGCATCGGCCGGCGGCTCGGGCTCCGGTTCGGGTTCCGGCTCCGGCACGGGTTGCCACTCGAACTCGGGCTCTGGTTCGGGTTCTGGTTCGGGTTCCGGCTCGGGCTCCGGCCCGGGCTCGACCTCGGGTTCCGGCTTGGGCTCCGGCCCAGGCTCGACCTCGGGTTCCGGCTCGGGCTCGGGTTCGGGCTCGACCTCGGGTTCCGGCTCGGCGGCGTACTCCCCGGCAGGAACCTCTGTCGGAAGCTTCATGAAGTCCTCTTCGACCGCGAACTCCAGCAGGCCGGCCGAGAACAGACCGTAGAGGATGCGGGCAACTTCGAAGTCGGTGCGACCGGTGTCCCGGGCAAGCTCGGCGACCGAGCGAGTGCCGTCGACCAGCAGGAGCAGGCTCCACTCGACCGGCTTGAGCGAGATCTCGAACGTGCCCTCACCGGGGGCGGTCGCCATCTTGAAGATGACGTCCATCGAGGGGACCTTCTTGCGGATTCGCGCCCACTCGTCGAGACGGCGGCTCCCCTCCATGATCACGTTCTCTATCGAGACCGTGAGCCCGATGTCCTCGTCGACCACCTCGGGAAGGAGTTCGAAGTCGAACTCGCCATCCTCCCAGCGCATGAGATCGAAGATGGTGTCCTGTATCTGCTCCTGCACGAAGGCCTCGAGGACCTTCTCGGTGATGTAGCCCTCGTCGACGAGCACCTGCCCGAGCCGTCGGCCGCCCTCGGGCTCTGCCGAGCGGATCTCAAGAGCCTTGCCGAGCGCGCTCGGCGTGATCTTGCGTGCCGCCACGAGCCGCTCGCCCAGCAGTTCGTGATGCCAGTTGGACTGCGCGAAGAACACCTCTCCGTCGCGGAACCACACTGCCCCAGCCGCATCTCCGGGTCCGGAGATGCGCAGCACACCGGTCTTCCTGCTGAACGTGATCAGCTGGAAGACGTCGGGTAGGCTGAAATCCTTGAGACTGCCTCTGAGGGCCATCGGTTCCGTCGGTGCCCTTCCCGGCCGGCTGGTGCGGCCGTTCGATTGCTAGCGAAGTATCTCAGCGATGGTATCGGCAGCAGCACGCATGTCGTAGAGCACAAGGCCGAGTTTGGCCTCCCGGCGCGCGAGGACGGTAAGCACCGCTCGACCGCCGACCTCGACAAGCAACACGTACCCATCCGCACCCTCGATGAACACCTGCGTCAGAGAGCTCCGACCGAGTTCGGCGGCAGCCCGCTCGCCGAGAGCGAGGATCGCTGCCGACATCGCACCGACCCGGTCCTCATGCATACCCTCGGGCAGCGCCGAGGCGATGATGAAGCCGTCCAGGCTGACCAGCGCTGCTGCCTCGATATCCGAAGCGTCCTCCATGAGCTCCTCGAGGGCGGTGCGTAGACGCGCCTCCCGGTTCGAGACTCTGCGGGGAGCGGCAGCAGGTGCTTCCGCGGGTGGCGGCGAGGCCTGGGCCTGAGGCGCAGGCGCTGGTGGCGTCGGCGCCGGAGCCTCGGGAGCTGGTGGCGCCGGAGCGGGCTCGGGCTGCACAGCAGATGGCTGCGGCGCCGAAGGCGGCGTGTCGGCCACCGGCGCGGCCTGCGGAGCAGGAGCCGGCGGCACTATCACTGGCGGGGCGGCCCCTTCGCCACCCTCATCGAGCATCTCATCGTCGATGTCGCCAAGCAGGTACTTGTCGATCCCCTCATCGGACACTGTCGATGCCACCTCCCCTTTCCCGTGAACCGCGCCTCGTCAACGGCGAATCCGAGCACGTGACGAACCGCGTCCCCTCCCCGCAAGTCTCTCACGAAGCAGTGGTCCCTACAACCGAGAAGCACCTCTACGCTGCGAAAACGCTGGTTCACACGACGACGCGCATGATCTCCTCGATCGACGTCAGCCCCATGCGCACCTTCTCGAACCCGTCGACCTTCAGCGTCTTCATGCCCTCCTCGATCGCCTGGGCCATCAGCTCGTCGGTCGACGCGTTCTCAACCGTCATGCGCTCCATCGTCTCGGACATCGTCATCACCTCATGGATACCCATGCGGCCGCGGTACCCGATATCGTTACACTTCCTGCACCCCTTGGCGCGATAGAGACGGGGCGGATTGCCCGGTTCGAACGGAAAACCGATACGGGCGAGTGCTTCCTCCTCGGGCACGTACTCCTCCTTGCAGTCCGGGCAGAGCCGCCTGGCCAGACGCTGCGCAAGGACGCACGTGATCGCCGATGCGGTCAGGAACGGTTCGATCCCCATCTCGGTGAGGCGCGTGACGGCCGAGGGGGCGTCGTTCGTGTGGAGCGTCGAAAGTACGAGGTGGCCGGTGAGCGCCGCCTCGATGGCGATCGTCCCGGTCTCGGCGTCGCGGATCTCACCGATCATGACGGTATCGGGATCCTGTCGCAGGATCGAACGGAGTGCCGCCGCGAAGGACAGGCCCGCCTTCTCGTGCACCTGCACCTGGGAGAGCCCGTTGAGCCGGTACTCGACCGGGTCCTCGACGGTGATGAGGTTCGTTCGCACGTCGTTGGTCCGGTTGATCGCGGCGTAGAGCGTCGTCGACTTACCCGAGCCCGTCGGCCCGGTCACGAGGATCGCTCCGTACGGGAGGGAGAGCGCATCGAGCAGCCTCTGGAGCGGCTGCTCCAGGAAGCCGAGGTCCTCGAGGGACATCATGATGGAGTCCTTACGCAGCAGGCGCATGACCGCCATCTCGCCGTGAACGAGCGGCAGCACCGCGACGCGGAAGTCGACCGCATGTCCGTCGAGCACCACGCCGAAGCGCCCGTCCTGCGGGATACGCTTCTCGGCGATGTCCATGCCGGCGGAGATCTTGAGCCGGCTGATCAGCTGCCGCTGCATCTTCTTGGGGCTCCGGAAGACCTCCTGGCACACGCCGTCGATGCGGAACCGCACCCTGAGTTCGTGCTCGTGCGGCTCCAGGTAGATATCACCGGCACCCTGGCGGATGCCTTCGGTGACGATGAGGTTCATGAGCTTTGCGACAGGAGCGCTCTCGTCCTCGATATCCTCCTCGGCGGTCTCCTCCGACACTGTGACCGAGTCTTCGAGGTCGCCCACCATGCCGTCGACGTTGGCGTGAGCTGCTGCGAACTTGTCGATCGCCTGGACAAGGTCGCTCTCGGTGACCACGACCGGTCGGATCTCAAAGCCCGTGACGATCCTCAGGTCGTCGATGGCGATCATGTTCGCCGGGTCCGACATCGCAACCAGCAACTCGTCGTCCTCGATCTTGATCGGAAGGACGCTGTGTCGCCGAGCGAGGTCCGAGGAGAGATTGACGGCCGCGTTCGGGTCGATGTCGTAGCCGGGCAGGTCGACGAAGTCAAAGCCCAACTGCTCCGCGATGGCGCGCGCAACGGCAGTCTCGGATGCGTGACCGAGATCGTCGAGTGCGGCGGTCAGGCTCTTGCCCCCGCCAGCGGCTTCGATCGCCTCGGTGAGCTGCTCGGGTGTGATGACCCCTGCGCCGACCAACAGACGCCCGAGCCGTGCACTGCCCGCTGCACTCATGAACGCTCACCTCCTCCCGCGGAACGCAGTACGAGCTCCTCTTCGGCTGCACGGCGCATGACCTCGCGCGAGGATGTGCCGTGCGATTCTCCACACCAGATCTCCATCGCGGTCGCACCCTGAGCGACGAGCATCCCCAATCCGTCGACCGCGGTGGCTCCGACCGAGCGCGCCGCGACCACGAGCGGGGTCGGCTCGGCACGGTAGATCATGTCGGCCACGATCTGGTTCGCACTCATCCAAGCAGCGGGGACCGGCGACGGGTCGCCCTCCTTCATGCCGAGCGGAGTCGCGTTGACCACCAGGTCAGCCGCTGCGATCACCTCGCCGGCATCCTCGTCCAGAACCACGACGTCGACCGCTGTCTCCCGTGCGTGCGGGCGGGTGCGCTCTGCAAGCGCCTCGGCACTCGCCGGCGTCCGATTCACGATCGTCACCCTGCTTGCCTTGCCGAGCACCAGCGACACGAGCGCCGCACCTGCGGCGCCTCCGGCCCCCACAAGCGCGACCGTCGCCCCCGCAGGATCGAAGTCCACGTCGGCTTTGAGTGAGTCCACGAGCCCGCGGCCGTCGGTGTTGTAGCCGATCAGGCGGCCGTCCACGCAGTGCACGGTGTTCACAGCGCCTGCCATCTGGGCGAGCATCGCGACCTCATCGCACAGATCGAGCATCACCTGCTTGTAGGGCATCGTCACGTTGAAGCCAACGAACGGAAGTACCCGTATCGCGCCGACCGCGCGGAGCAGGTCGGTCTCGTCGGCAACGGGGAGCGGGACATAGACACAGTCGAAATCCGCCGACTCGTAGGCAGCGTTGTGCATCACCGGCGAGAGGCTCTGCTCCACCGGCCAGCCGATAATCCCCGCCAGACGTGTCCGTCCTGTGATGCGGCCGTTCATCTCATATGCTCCCGACAGAGGGCATCGATGGCATCCTGGCCCGAGTCTACGCGAGCGGTTCCCGGCCGGCCAACACAAGCCGCTCGGCGCGCCTGAGCAGCAGGGTGTGTGGCAGGTCCGACTTCGACTGAGGCTTTACCAGCACGGTGGTCATGCCGAGGAGGTTGCCGCCGAGCACGTCGGTGAAGATCTGGTCGCCGATGACCGCGGCATCACGCGGCGTTGCGCCGAGCGCGGCAAGCCCTTTCCGGAAGGCCGACGGGAACGGCTTGAGCGCTTTGGCGACGATCGGCAGGCCGATCAGATCGGCGACGCCCTGGACGTGCGCGTGCCAGTTGTTGGAGACCAGACAGGCATCCATGCCGAGTCCCGGAAGCGCATCGAGCCACTCCCGGACCTCGTCCGGGACGTCGCTGCGGTCCCTCGGCATGAGCGTGTTGTCGAGATCCATCAGAAGATGGCGCACTCCGGCCTCCGTGAGCATGGCGAGATCGATCTCCGTCACGCTCGAGTAGTACAGATCGGGAGCAAGCATGCCCACCCGTATCTCTCTCATGTCGTCGGCTCGGCAGCGGTTCGGGCTACTCCCCGAACACCTCTTTGGAGCGCTCCTTGGCGCGGAGGAACTCCTCGTACGTCTCGGTGAACGTGTGCGACCCGTCCTGGTCGGTGAGCACGTAGAATACGTAGTCTGTGTCGGCCGGCGAGGCCGCTGCCTTGAGAGATGCGAGCCCCGGGCTGCAGATCGGGCCCGGCGGAAGACCCGCGTTTCGGTACGTGTTGTACGGGCTGTCGATCTGCAGGTCATCGTAGGTGAGACGGAAGCGCGTGCCGGGCAGTAGATACTCTATCGTCGCATCGATCTCGAGCCGCATGCCGCGCTCGAGACGGTTATGGATGACCGAGGAGACGGTCGGACGCTCGTCAGCCACGCGTGTCTCCCGTTCGATGATCGAGGCCATCGTGACGAGTTCGTGCAGCGTGAAGCCGCGGGCCTCGGCCGCGGCGACATCGACCTCCTCAAGCTCGGTCTCGAACTGGTCGAGCATCATCTCGATGACGTCGCGTGCGCCGCTCCCCTCCTCCACCCGGTATGTCTTCGGAAACAGGTAACCCTCGAGCGAACCCTCCGGGACCTCTCTGAGGTATTCGCGGGGGAACTCATCGTACCCACCGGTCGCGAGCGCCTCGAACTCGGCGGCCGGGATCCCCGTGTCGCGCTCGACGCGCTCGGCGATCTCGCCGACTACCCACCCCTCGGGAATGGTGACGGTCGTGTAGGCGATCGGCGGACCGGCGCGCAGCTGGGCGATCGCGTCGGTGTAGGACATGCCCGTCGTCAAGTCGTAGATGCCGGCGCGCAGCTGCCCGTCGGCACCCGCACGCCGTGCCTCCAATCGGAACATGTTGGCGTTGCTGACCACGCCGGCCATCGAGAGACGCTCGGCGATCGCCGCCGTCGACGCGCCCTGCGCGATCTCCACCTGGACTTCCTGACCCGGCTCGACCCCGGCGGCATCCGGCCGGAGGAAGAGATACCACCAGGCACCCGCTGCGCCGGCGGCGAGAAGCACGAGGACGATCCCGACGAGCGCGAACGCCACCCCGACGCGCGTCGACTGGCGGCGGCGTCTGCGGCCTGGCTCGAGAAGGTCGTCCGTGTCGTACCTACGTCCCATCAGCACTCCCGTTTTCAGGCTCAAACTCGGCAGCCCCGCCTGCGTCAAGAAACGACTGCAGGAAGATGGCGGCCGCCACCTTGTCGACCGTGCCGCGCCGCTTCTTCGACGATGTGCCCCCGGCCATGGCGCGGTTGGCCTGTGCGCTCGACAGCCTCTCGTCATGATAAACGAGCGGGACCTCGAGACGGCCGGCGATGCGCTCGGCGACGGTGCGCACGTTGCTGGCTTGCGGACCTTCGTCTCCGCCGAGGGTGAGCGGCAGCCCCGCCACCACGAGCCCGACGCCGTACTCCTCGACCATCGCGGCCACGCGGTCCTCCAGGCGCCCGGTCGCGTCGAGTACCTCGAGCGGAGAGGCGATCGTGCCTCCGGGATCGGAGAGAGCGACACCTACCCGCCGCTCCCCGATGTCGAGAGCGAGCACCCGCACGACTACTCCGGGGCGCCGAGCATGCGACGAGCCTCGGCGAGTGCGCCATCGATGCCCGACGCGTCCTTGCCACCCGCCTGCGCCATGCCCGGCTTGCCACCGCCGCCACCCCTTATCTGCGGCGAGATGGCCTTGATGACCGCTCCCGCGTCGAACCCGGCGGCTACTGCTGCGTCCGAACCGGCTGCCAGCAATAGCGGGCCGCCGTCCGGCGAGACGGTCGCAAGTACGACCGCGCCGCCACCCAGGCGCCCGCGCAGGACGTCAGCGGTGGTACGTAGCCCCTTCGCCTGCATCTCGGGCAAGCGTGCGATCAGCAGCGGGTAGCCTACGTCGACTGCTGCGCCGAGCATCTCGTCGATACTGCCTGACGACAGCGTCGTCGTGACACGCTCGGCCGCCGTCTCGAGCTCCTTCACGCGCTTGACCAGCGTCCCGACGCGCTCCGAGACATCGAAGCGCTGGATCTTGAGCACGGCTGCGGCCTCGGCGAGCTCGGACTCCTCACGCTGGATGTACTCGAGGGCATCGAACGAGGTCACGGCCTCGATGCGCCGCAGGTTCGCACCAACGCTCCCCTCGGAAACGACCTTGACCAGACCGATCTCGGTAGTCCGCGCGACATGCGTACCACCGCACAGCTCCTTGCTGAAGTTGCCGACCTCGAGCACGCGGACGAACTCCCCGTACTTCTCGCCGAAGAGCGCGGTGACGCCCGCCTCCTTGGCCGAGCGAAGCGAGGTCTCGTAGCTGCGCACCGGATGGTTCTCCATCACCTTGGCGTTGACCATGCGCTCGACCTTCTCGAGCTGATCGGCGCCGGGCGCCTCGAAGTGGGTGAAGTCGAAGCGGAAGCGATCGGGCGCGACGAGCGAGCCCGACTGGTGCACATGATCGCCGAGCACGAGGCGCAGTGCCCAGTGCATCAGGTGGGTGGCGGTATGGTTGCGACGGATGCGCTCGCGACGCATGACGTCGATGGTGGCCGTGACGGTGTCTCCGAGCCTCAGCGAGCCGGAAGCGAGCGTCCCCCGGTGGGACACCAGTCCGGCAAGCGGGAAGATGGTGTCGGCGACCTCGAAGACCGCCCCGCCCTCGCTCGCGATCACACCGTGGTCCCCGACCTGCCCGCCCTGCTCCGCGTAGAACGGTGTCCGATCGAGCACGACCTCGGCAGCAGTGCCCTCGGCGACCTCATCGGCCGGCGCCCCGTCGACGACAAGCCCGACTACCGTCGCAACGGCATCGTCGCTCTCGTAGCCGACGAACTCCGTCTGACCGACCCGCGATGCGATGTCGTTGAACGCGCTCGCAAACGACGTCCAGGATTCGTCCTTGACGGCCGCCCGGGCACGGTCGCGCTGCGCGGCCATCTCGACCTCGAAGAGCGCCATGTCCACGCCCAGGCCAGCCTCGGCAACGATCTCAGCCGTCAGCTCGACCGGGAATCCATAGGTGTCGTGCAGCGTGAATGCGGTCGCACCGTCAAGCTCGGCGACGCCTGCTTCTTTCAGTCGATCGATTTCGGCATCGAGAAACCCGAGGCCCTGACGTAGCGTCGTCGAGAAGCGCTGCTCCTCGGACTCGGAGATGCGCCTCACGAGATCGTGGTGCTCGACGACCTCGGGGTACGCATCGCCCATCGTCTCCACGACGACATCGATCATCTCTGCAAGCAGCGGATCGGTACGCCCCAACAGCCGCCCGTGGCGGATGGCCCGGCGCAGCAAGCGGCGCAGCACGTAGCCGCGACCCTCGTTGGAGGGCAGCACGCCGTCGGCGATCAGGAAGGTCACCGCCCGCGCGTGATCGGTGAGGATGCGCAGTGAGGTATCGATCTTCTCCGAGGTGCCGTAGGTCGCGCCGGTGAGCTCCTCGGCACGCGCCATGATGCGGCGTAGCTCGTCGGTCTCGAAGTTCGAGTGCACGCCTTGCATGATCGTCGCGATCCGCTCGAGACCCATGCCGGTGTCGATGTTCTGCTTGGGTAGTGGAGTCAGTGTGCCGTCCTCGGCGCGATCGAACTGCATGAAGACGAGGTTCCAGTACTCGAGGAAGCGGTCGCAATCACACCCCGGAGCACACGAATCGAGCCCGCAGCCGACCTCGGGACCCTGGTCGTAGTAGAGCTCCGAGCACGGACCGCAGGGTCCGGTGGGCCCTGCCGACCAGAAGTTGTCCTTGGCGCCCATGCGCACGATGCGCTCGCGCGGGACACCGACCTCCTCGGCCCAGATGCGCTCGGCCTCGTCGTCGTCCTCGTAGATCGAGTACCACAGGCGGTCGGGATCGAGCCCGAGCACGTCGACCGAGTACTCCTGCGCCCACGCGCACGCCTCGCTCTTGAAGTAGTCGCCGAAGCTGAAGTTGCCGAGCATCTCGAAGAAGCTGTGATGGCGGTTGGTGGTACCGATGATGTCGATGTCGGTGGTGCGCACGCACTTCTGACACGTGGTCGCCCGGGTGAACCCGAGGTTCTTCACGCCGAGGAAGACCGGCTTGAACTGGACCATCCCTGCCGACGTGAGCAGAAGCGAGGGATCGTCGGGCACGAGCGAGGAACTCGGCAGCCTGCGCGCTCCCTTGCTCTCGAAATAGGAAAGGAAGCTCTCCCTGATGTCGGCTGTCTTCACTCAACTCTCCTTAGGGTATGTCCGGGTCACACGGCGTATCGCCTGGGCGTCCCTCGTCTCCGGGCGCACTGTCTTCATCGACGGGGACGCACTCGTCGTCGCGCATCACGCCGCGCCGCTTCGGCTTGCGGAACAGCGCACCCTTCTCGTGCGAGATGCTCGACGCGGTCCACTTCTCGTAGTAGTGGACGAACATCACCTTCGCCACTCCGGCGATCGGAACCGCGAGCAACATGCCAATCAGGCCAAAGAGGGTCGCGCCGACGAGCAACGAGAGTATCACTAAGACAGGATGCAGGTGTACCTGGTCCGACATGACCCGCGGCTGAAGGAAGGTCGACTCGAGCTGCTGAATGACGACGATGTAGACGACGGTCCAGAGCACGAGCTGGGGGCTGACGAACGCCGCGGAGATCGCCGCTATCGCCCCGCCCACAAGCGGCCCGAGATACGGGATCAGGTTGGTAATCCCGGCAATGAGTCCGATGAGCAGCGCATAGGGCACGCCGAGGACAAACAAGCCGACTGCGGTCAGTACGCCCACGATGAGCGCTATGATGCCCTGTCCTCGTATGAACCCTTCGACGACGTCGGTCACCTCCGTCGCAAGGTTGAAGGATTCCTCCTGACGGGCGGGTCCGGGAAGCGACAAGAGCTCGGACTTCAGCGTGGGTAGGTCGCGGAGCACGAAGAACGCCAGAGCGAGTGCGAGGAAGACGTTAAGGAAGAAGCCGAGGATCTGACCCCCGATGCTGATAGCCGCCTGCGCCAGATTGCGCGACGCGCCTGTCAGCCACGAGATGATGCTGTCCCGCGCGGCCTCGCCTGCATCGGTGATCCAGCCCGGGAGTTCGATGGCCAGGTACTCGCCCTCGATCTGACTCCATATCCCGAAGGCGGAGTCGTAGTAGCGGGGGAAGTCCTCCGAGAAGGAGCGGAACTCGGCACCTACGGCCGGTATCACGAAGACCCCGAAGACAGTCAGAGCGGCCGCACCGATGAGGTAGCACGCGACGACCGCGAGCGAGCGCGACAGACCTGCCGCCTCAAGGCGTTTGACCGGGCGGCGCAGGACGAAGACAACGACGAGCGCGAGAAGAAGCGGGGTGAGTGCTCCCGCGATCCGGCTGAAGGCCCACAATCCGGCAGCAACGAGCACGAACACGCCGATCAGCGCCCAGCTGATCGTCGAGAGCCGTCGCCAGCTCTCCAGCCGCCGCTCCGTCAGCTGCTCGGACATACCCCTCAATCCCTCACGATGTTCTCGCGCAGCACCTTCAGGGTCTTGCGCAGCAACCGGGACACCTGCATCTGAGAGATCTCCAGTTGCCTGGCGATCTCGGTCTGGGTAAGGCCCTCGAAGAACCTCAGGTACAGCACGCGCTGTTCCAGCGGCGTCAGGAACTTCAGCGCTGCAGCGAGCGTCGTCCGATCGTCAACAACAGCCATCAGTGCGTCGTCCTTACCGATGTACTCGAGGATAGAGAAGGTATCGGAGCCGTCCCCTCCCCGGTCGCTCTCGAGCGAGACGAAGTTGTAGGCCTCGCTCGTCTCCATCGCCTCGAGGACCTCCTCGGTGGTCACGCCGATGTGCTCGGCGATCTCCGGGATCGAGGGCGAGCGCTGGAGCTTCTGGGTCAGTGCGTCCATCGCCTGGTTCACCCGGAAGGAGAGCTCCTGGAGGCGGCGAGGAACCTTGATCGCCCACCCCTTGTCGCGAAAGTAGCGCTTGAGCTCACCGACGATGGTCGGCGTCGCGTACGTGGTGAACTCGACCTGGCGGTCGGTGTCGAAGCGGTCGATCGCCTTGATGAGCCCGATCGTGCCCACCTGGATGAGATCGTCGATGGGTTCTCCGCGGTTGCGGAACCGGCTGGCCAGGTACTTCACCAGGTTGAGATACATCGTGATGAGCTCGTCGCGTGCCGCCTCGTCGCCTTCGAGACGATACCGGCGAAAGAGCTCGCGGGTGAGCTGTTTGTCCCAGGTGAGTTTGCGGGACTTGTTGCCGGTGTTGTTCCTAGCTACCGGCATCGGCAGGCTCCGGCGCCAGGTGCTTGGTGATCTTCAGATACTGCCCTTCAAGGTCGGAGGAGAGCTCGTAGTGGTCGCACACGGACTGCAGTATGAAGGTCGCGTAGGCCGCCCTGCGCTCGGCATCCTCGTCGGTTGCCCGCTGCCCCTGAGGAAGACGCACCGCCATGTGCACCATCTCGTCGTCGAGCACGAACTCGATGGTCACCTCGCTGTCGTCATCGGCATGATCGCACGCGTAGACGAAGAGCTCCTCTGCGGCGATGCGCACATCGTCGAGGTCGTCGTAGGTCGCGCCCATGCGACTGACCAGCGCGGAGGCGGTCATGCGCACGGCCTTCGCGTACTCCGCACGCGATGGTACGCACAAGGTTATCCGGTCTGCTGACATCGTTCCTCCGGTCGGATCTAGTGGTCGTCGGTCGGGCCGGTCTGCGCAGCCCGGTGTCGCTTCGCCCTGTGCCAGGCCGTACGGATGCGCTCGCCCGCCGTGCTGACCGCAGTTGCGGGAAGGTTCACCGCGTCCTGGACCACGTTCACGGTGTGGCTCACCTTCGAGGAGAGCACCTCGACCTCACCGATGATCGTGTCGACTCTCAGCAGTTCCACGTTGAGGGCATCGACGGTCACGTCGGCCTTGGCGATCAGCGGCGGCACCGAGCGCTTCAACTCATCGGCAAGGGTGCGCACGGATCTCAGCGTGCGCACCAGCTCCACCAGGGCGAACACCACGAAGCCGCACACGATCAGAGCGGCCACGATGAGTGCGATGAGGAGTCCCTCAGACACGTCTGCTTCTAGCCTCTCAACCGCCCGTCAGGCACCCGTCAAGTGTAGCAGAGCAGGGCCGCTCACCTGCGTCCCGAAGGTCTCTCCTCCGTATCTTCGGGGTTACCTCCGGCTGCATGCCCTTCGGCGCCCGCATGACCCGGTCGCCAGAACGCTCCCCGCTCGATCCCATCGGGCAGGTACTGTTGCGCACGCCCCTCAGCGGGGCGGTCGTGCGGGTAGACGTAGCCGACTCCCCTACCCAGCGGCTTGGCCCCGGGATAGTGGCCGTCGCGCAGGTGGTTCGGCACCGCGCGAGCAGGGCCCTCGCGGACCTCGGCAAGCGCCCGGTCGATGGCGATGATCGAGGCATTGGACTTGGGAGCAAGCGCCATGTAGATGGCGGCCTGCACGAGGTTGATTCGGCACTCGGGCCACCCCACGAACTCGGCTGCCTTGACGGCTGCATGCGCGACAAGCAGTGCACGCGGGTCGGCATTGCCGACGTCCTCGGAGGCGAAGATGAGTATCCGCCTGGCGATGAACTTCGGGTCCTCTCCCCCGTGGATCATCCGTGCGAGCCAGTACACCGCAGCGTCGGGATCCGAGCCCCGCATCGACTTGATGAACGCCGAGATCACATCGTAGTGGACGTCGCCGGTCTTGTCGTAGGACAGCGTGCGCGTCGGGACGGCCGCACGTACCGCTTCCAGGTCGACCTTACGAGGAGCACCCTCGGACGCAGGCGCTTCCGCTCCGGCAGCTGCGAACTCGAGGGTCGCGAGCGCGACCCGGGCATCGCCGCCGGCGAGCGTCACGAGCGCGTCCTCGGCAGGCCCGTCTAGCTCGACCGTCCCGCCCAGTCCCCGCTCGTCATGGACCGCCCTGCGGACGATCTCGCGGATGGCGTCATCGGCGAGCGGCGTGAGCTCGATGACGCGCGAGCGGCTAATGAGCGGCGCGTTCACCTCGAAGAACGGGTTTTCCGTGGTCGCACCAACGAGAACGACCAGGTTGTCCTCGACCGCATGAAGAAGCGCGTCCTGCTGGGACTTCGAGAAACGGTGGATCTCGTCGACGAACAGGATCGTGCGCTGGCCCGATTCGCCGAGACGGTGCCGCGCGCCCTCGATAGCGGCGCGTATATCGGCCACCCCGGAGGTCACCGCCGAGACCTCGGCGAAGTACGCCCTGGTTGCGCCGGCGATGATGCGAGCGAGCGTGGTCTTACCCGTGCCGGGCGGACCGTAGAGGATAAACGGCGAGAGGTCGTCGCGTTCGATGGCGCTGCGCAGCAACGTGCCGGGACCGACGGCGGCCTGCTGGCCGACGAACTCGTCGAGCGAGCGGGGACGCATCCTCACCGCCAGCGGAGCACTCTGGTCCCGGGCGCGGTCGGCCTGCTCGTCGAAGAGCGAGTCCACACGCTACTCCGTGACCCTGAGCACCTCGCGCTCGAGCGTCTTGTCATCGGAGATGCCGCGATGGCGCCAGGTGACGTAGCCCTGGTCATCGACGATCAGCACGAAGGGCGTGAACCGGATGTCGAGGTGATCGGCATCGATCATGCGCGTGACCTGCTTGGCGGTCTCATCGTCAGCCAAGCCCGGCTGGACGGTTATCGTTCCCCGGGCATCCTGCGTGACGTAGGCGCCGAGGTTGAACGAGACGACGTCGATCAGGCCCCGGTACGTCTCGGTCACGCTCCGGATGATGTCTTCCTGATCGTCGGTGGTCTTCTGCGAGTCATCGTAGAAGACGATGATCATCGGCTGACCGGCTTCCAGGCGGCTCAGTATCGCATCGGGTGCGCCGAGCTCGGAGTCGACCGGGAACGGCTCGTAGACCTGCTCCTCGAGCGGGGAAAGATCGACGGCCTCGTCCACAGGAGGTGGCGGGGGTGCGGCAGCGCCCGTGTCGGGGGCGGCTTCGGGCTCGTCGGACGCCCCTCCGCCACACGCTACCAGGGTGAGTGCGAGAAGTGCGACGATGAGTACTGCGACTGTCCTGCGCATGCTCTTCTTCCTCCGCTCAGGCGCTGAACGCGACCTCGCCTTGCCGTGTCTCCGACTCGGTGAACCTGCCTCGGCAGGTGGGTGCCCGCACCTTCAACTTCCAGCTTCCCCTTACGGGGATACCCTTCCGCGAAGGAATGATGAGGCTCCCGTCCAAAAAGTGTTGGTTCAACCGTTATGTGTCGAAGCCACGAGCAAGGCGAAGTACATTGTCAGTGTAGCGCGTGGGGGACGGGGTCACAAACCTCCGTCTCTACCACCTTTAGTCGGCCGAAAGGTGCACTTCCTTGAGCTGTCTGGCCGAAACCGCGTCGGGCGCTCCGGTCAGGGGACACGCACCCGAACTGGTCTTCGGAAATGCGATCACGTCACGGATCGACGTGCCGCCGGTCAGCACCATCACGAGACGGTCGAAGCCGAACGCGATCCCGCCGTGGGGCGGAGCGCCGTGCGCAAGCGCGTCGAGCAGGAAGCCAAACTTGTCTGCCGCCTCCTCCGCACCGATACCCATGATGCCGAGCAGCCGTTCCTGCAGCGCCCGATCGTGCACTCTGAGAGTGCCTCCCCCGATCTCCAGCCCGTTGATGACCAGGTCGTAGGAGAACGACAGAGCGCTGCCCGGGTCGGTGTCGAGTAGGTCGAGGTGGTCGTCGAACGGACGCGTGAACGGGTGGTGTACCGCGGTCCACCGCTTATCGTCCTCGTCCCACTTGAGCAGCGGGAAGTCGACAACCCACAGGGGATGCAGCCCCTCGGTGAGCAGACCGAGCTCGGCGCCGAGGTGGGTCCTGAGCACGCCGAGTACCTCGTTGGCCACATCGTGCGCGTCGGCCACCATCAACACGAGGTCGCCGGGCTCGACCGCGAGCGTATCGCGCACGCCGGCCATCTCGTCTTCGGTGAAGAACTTGGCTACCGGTGAGCGGACCTCTCCGTCGCTGGTGAACGCCACCCACGCAAGCCCCTTGGCCCCCGCGTCGATGGCGATCTGGTTCAGCGCATCGATCTTGCCCCGGCTCCAGTCGCCGCAGCCCTGTGCGTTGATGCCCTTGACGCGTCCGCCCGATGCGAGAGCTCCGGCAAAGACCTTGAACTCCGAGGCAGAGAAGACCGAGCTCAGGCAGGCGAGCTCCATGCTGAAGCGGGTGTCCGGACGGTCGGAGCCGTAGCGATCCATCGCCTCGGCGTACGTCATCCGTGGAATCTCGGAGGGCCAAGGCGCGTCCACACCCTCCATGACCTCGGCCATGACCTCCTCCATCAGGCCGAGGACGTGCTCCTGCGTGCAGAAGGACATCTCGATGTCGACCTGCGTGAACTCAGGCTGGCGATCGGCGCGCAGGTCCTCGTCGCGGAAGCAGCGTGCGATCTGGTAGTAGCGGTCCACCCCGGCGACCATGAGCAGCTGCTTGAAGAGCTGCGGCGACTGCGGGAGCGCGTAGAACTTGCCCGGATTCATGCGGCTGGGGACGATGAAGTCCCGCGCGCCCTCGGGCGTGGACTTGGTCAGTATCGGCGTTTCCACCTCGATGAAGCCGCGGTCCTCGAGTGCGCGCCGGAAGCTCTGGGTCACGCGGTCACGCATCAGGAGCGCGCCCAGCATCTCGGGACGGCGGATGTCGATGTAGCGGTAGCGCATGCGGGTGGTCTCGTCGGTCTCGATCCCGTCCTCGACCTCGAACGGAGGTGTCAATGCTGCATTGAGCACATTGACCGAGGAGACCACGACCTCGACGGCGCCCGTGGGCATGTCGGGGTTCTCGGTCCCCTCCGGACGCGTGCGGACCTCGCCGGCAAGCTCCAAGACCCACTCGGGGCGCAGCCGCTCGGCCGTTGCGAACGCCTCTGCGACCTCAGGGTTGAAGGTGCACTGCACGATGCCGGAGCGGTCGCGCAGGTCCACGAAGATGAGTCCTCCGTGGTCGCGGCGGCGATGCACCCAGCCGGCAAGCGTCACCGCGACTCCCGCGTCGGGCGCTCCAAGCGAGCCGCAGGTGTGGGTCCTGATGGAGTGTCGTGCGTCGAGCATGCGTGTGCCGCCTTCCTAGCCGAGCAACCGTCGCACCGCACCCGCCACATCGGCGAGCGCGACGCGCGTTTCTTCCTTGGTTCCCATGTCGCGCAGCGTGACCTCGCCTGCGGCAAGCTCGTCGGGTCCGACGATCACGACCAGGCGAGCGCCGAGCTTGTCGGCCTGCTTGAACTGCGACTTGAGCGAGCGCCCGACGTGGTCGAGCTCCGCTGCAACTCCAGCGTCGCGCAGCGCACTTGCCACCGCGAACGCCTCGCCTGCCACCGTGGCATCCACGCGCGCCACGTACACCTCGGCAAGCAGTGGTGCCGGCACCTCTGCCCCGGCGGCTTCCATCGCAAGCAGCGTGCGCTCGAAGCCCAGCGCAAACCCGAGTCCGGGAGTCGGCTTGCCGCCGTAGGCCTCCATGAGACGGTCGTAACGTCCTCCGCCGCCGATGGCGTTCTGCGAGCCAAGACCCGCATCGGCCTGTACTTCGAAGACGGTGCGGGTGTAGTAGTCGAGCCCACGGACGAGCTTGGGCTCTTCGGTATAGGGGATGCCGAGCTCGTCCAGGCGTGTCTTCACCTCGGCGTAGTGCGCTGCGCACGGCTCACACAGCTCGTCGCGCAGGAGCGGGGCTTCCGCCATCACGCCTGCGCACGCGGGATTCTTGCAGTCGAAGGCGCGCAGCGGGTTGGTGTCCGCTCGCCGGTTGCACTCGCCGCACAGGTCCCCGGCGCGCGAGCGGATGTAGCCGGCGACCTTCTCGCGGTACGCCGGCCTGCACGCCTCATCGCCCATCGAGTTGACCAGCAAACGCATGTTGCTCGCGGGGATGCCGACTGCCTCGTAGAAGCGCCAGAGCGCGACGATGACCTCGGCGTCGGCGCTCGGCTCGGCCGCACCGAGGATCTCGATGCCGATCTGCCAGAACTGGCGCATGCGCCCCTTCTGCGGGCGCTCGTAGCGGAACATCGGGCCGGCGTAGTAGAGCTTGATCGACGATCCCTGCGGCACGAGAGTGTGCTCGAGCGCCGAGCGGACCACACTTGCGGTACCCTCCGGCCGCAGCGTGAGACTGCGCCCCGAGCGGTCCTCGAAGGTGTACATCTCCTTGCTGACGATGTCCGTGGCCTCGCCGATACCGCGCGTGAACACCTCGGTGTGTTCGAATAGCGGGGTGTATACGGGCTCGTAGCCGTAGCGCGCGAACATCTCCTGCGCGGTCCGGGTCAGGTACTCCCACGCACGTGCAGTGGCGGGCAGCATGTCGGTGGTGCCTTTGGGCGCGCGCGCGTTCATCGGGGCGAACTCCACCGTCCTCGGATCCGGGGATTGTGCGGGCTTACGATTATGCAGGAAGCGCGCGACGATGACCACGCGGCCAGCCCGCTACGCTCAGGCGACCGCCCGGCCAAACAGGATCCCTCCGAGTGCGCCCGTGATCGCAGCAAGACCGGACAGCCCGAGATAGAGCGCCGCCGTCGCGATGCTGCCACGCAACATCAGGTTTGCCGCTTCCAGCGAGAGTGCCGAGAACGTTGTGTAGCCGCCGAGCAGCCCGACGCCCAACAGCGGCCGCCACCATCCGGGCCAGCCGTGTCGGGAAGCGATCACGAGAAGCAACCCGAGCGCGAACGCTCCCGTGACGTTGACGAGCAGGGTGTGCCATGGGATACCGCCCTCGCCTGACGGTCCAACCAGGCGCCCTACGCTGTGCCGGGCGACGGCTCCCGCCGCGCCACCAGCCGCAATCAGGAGTATGTCGCGGGTGTGCTCGGTCATCGCTACGCTCGCGGGAAGAAGGGGTTGATGCGGCGCTCCCGCCCGATCGTCGTGTCGGGACCGTGACCCGGGTGCACGGCGGTGTCGTCGGGCAGCGGGGCGATCCATGATGCGATCGAATCGCGCAAGGCCCGTCCATCGCCGCGCGGGAAGTCCGTCCTGCCGACGCTGCCTGCGAACAGTGTGTCCCCGCTGAAGAGGTGGCCGGGAGTGTAGAGGCAGATGCCACCGGGGGTGTGGCCCGGCGTGTGCAGGACCTCAAGAGCAAGGCTCCCCGCTTCCACGACGTCACCAGCCACAAGCACGCGGTCCGTCTCGGGTGCCACATGGTCGAAACCGAAGAGCGCTCCTCCGGTACCTTCGGGGTGAGTAATGAAGGGGGCATCGGCCTCGTGAACCATCAGCGGTGCTCCGGTCGCCTCGAGAAGTGCAGCCGCACCGGCGAGGTGGTCGAAGTGGCAGTGGGTCAGAACGACCGCAGCCACGCGCGTGCCCGCCAGCGCATCGAGCACCGCGCCTGCGTCGTCGGCCGGATCGATCACTACCGCCGGCCCATCCGCACCGTCAGCTGCGATCCAGCAGTTCGTGTCGAGCGGGCCCAGCACCACTCGCTGCGCCCTCATCGGTGACGCTCCTTGCGCTTCTGGCTCGCCTCTCCCGGCAGCGCACGCGCCACTTCGAAGACGCCGTCGATGGCGCGAGCCCCGCTGATGATCGACTTGAGCTGGTCCATGTTGCCGAGCTCGAAGAGGAATCGCATCGTCGAGATGCCCCCGCGATCGGTCGAGACATGTGCGGACAGCACGTTCACTCCCGCCTCGGCCAGCGTCGAGGACACCTCCTGCAACAGGCGCATCCGGTCGACTGCCTCGATGACGATCTCGACCTGGTACGTGGTCTCCGAGCCCTTGTCCCACTCCACGTCGATGATGCGCTCCGGCGTGCGCAACAGGTCTGCGGCGTTGGCACAGTCCCGTCGATGCACCGACACGCCGCGCCCGCGCGTGACGAACCCGACGATGTCATCACCGGGCACCGGATTGCAGCAGCGCGCGAGGCGCACGAGAACGTCGTCGATGCCTTTGACCTTCACGCCTCCGCCCTGGCGACGGCGCTTGGAGCGGGGTGGCGTCATCGGCGTGGTGAGTGGGAGGGTCTCCGGCTCGGGCTCCGGCGCGGCCTTCGGTGTCTCGGCAGCCATGAGCTTGAGGAGCTTGCCGGCGATCTGTTTCGCGGAGACCTTGCCGGCGCCGATGTGCGCGAGCAGGTCGTCGGATTCCTGGAAGTTCATCTCGGAGGCAACGGCATCGAGTGCGCGGTTCGCCGCCGGCGAGCTCATGCCGAGGCCGTGCTTGCGCATCACCTTGACGAGCACGTCGCGACCGCGCTGCAGATCGTCCTCCCGGCTCGCCTTGCTGAAGTAGCTGCGTATCTTGCTACGTGCCGAGGAGGTCTTGACGATGTTGAGCCAGTCCCGGCTCGGCCAGGCATTCTTGTTGGTCATAATCTCGACACGGTCGCCCATGTTGAGCTCGTAGCCGAGCGGGACGATGGAGCCGTTCACCTTCGCGCCGACGCAGTGGTGGCCCACCTCGGTATGGATCGCGTAGGCGAAGTCGATCGGGGTCGAGCCGCGGCGCAGCGACCGGACGTCGCCCTTGGGCGTGAAGACGAAGACCTCGTCTTCGAACAGGTCGATCTTGAGCGCCTCCATGAACTCGCGCGGATCCTTGAGTTCGGTCTGCCACTCCAGCATCTGCCGCAGCCATGCAAGGCGCTCGTCGAAGCTCTCTTCGCCGCGCCCGCCCTCTTTGTAGCGCCAGTGCGCTGCGATCCCGTACTCGGCGGTGCGGTGCATCTCCTCGGTCCGTATCTGGATCTCGAGGGGACGGCCCGCCGGCCCGATGACGGTGGTGTGGAGCGACTGATACATGTTGAACTTGGGCATCGCCACGTAGTCTTTGAAGCGCCCGGGCACCGGCTTCCAGATGCTGTGCACCGTGCCGAGCGCGCCGTAGACGTCCTTGACCGAGTCCACGATGACGCGCAGCGCGATGAGGTCGTAGATCTCGCTGAAGTCCTTACCCTTCTGCGACATCTTCTGGTAGATGCTGTAAAGGTGTTTCGGCCGCCCCGAGATCTCGGCCTCGACACCGATCTCACGAAGCTCACTCTGAAGCTGGTCGATGACCTGGGCCAGATACGCTTCACGAGCCGCTCTGCTCTCAGCCACCATCTTCTGCACCTGGTGGAACTTGCGCGGCTCGAGGTAGTAGAAGGCGAGGTCTTCGAGTTCCCACTTGATGCTCGAGATGCCGAGGCGATGCGCGAGCGGCGCATAGATCTCCATGGTCTCGATCGCCTTGTCGCGACGGCGCTCCGGCGGTAGGGCCGAGAGCGTACGCATGTTGTGGAGCCGGTCGGCGAGCTTGATGAGGATCACCCGGATGTCTTTAGCCATCGCGATGAGCATCTTGCGCAGGTTCTGGCTCTGTGCCTCGGAGAGCGTCTCGAACTCGATTCGGCCGAGTTTCGTGACACCGTCGACCAGCTCGGCAACCTCGTCCCCGAACCGCTCTCGCACCTCGGCCAGCTCGTGCGGCGAGTCCTCGACGACATCGTGCAGGAGCGCGGCCTTGAGCGTTGAGGTGTCGAGGTGCAGCTCGGCGAGGATGAGGCAGACCTCGATGGGATGCTTGACGAAGGGCTCGCCCGACTTGCGCGCCTGGCCCTCGTGGGCCGCCACAGCGAAGTCGTACGCCTCGTCCAGACCGGTCAGATCGGCGTCAGGGTTGTACTCCCTGACCTGTGCTTCGATCTGTTGGATGGTAGCTGGCACCGGCGCTCTCTCCTCGCCCTTAGGCCTGTGATGGCAGGATAGGGCGGTTGAACCGGGCGAGCAACTGGGCGGGAGTCGCGCTGAGCACCCACTCGCGGAACTCCTCGAACTCCGCGATCTCCTCCAGCCCCTCTGCGTAGCGTACCGAGGAGGACAGCTCGACCTTACCGTTCGACTCGAGGACCGTCAGTCTCCGGTACGCCCCGTGCCCCTCGCCCTCCACAAGGCCCAGCTCTCTGAACACACCGATGCCGGCGGAGACACCGCGGTCGTTCATCGCCGAGGAGTGCCGCCGCGCCACCACGCGCTCGGCGAGCTCCGCATTGGTGATCTCGAATCCCGGACCCGCCGTCTGCTGCAGCTCCCTCAGTGCCCGGTAGAGCGCCGCCAGGTCCTCTCTCGAGGGCGCCACGCTTGCCAGCACCATCTCGTTGACCTTGCCGTCCCGCGGACCAAACAGCAGGTGGATGCGCGCCAGCGCGCCGTCGCGACCCGAACGACCACACATCTGGTTGAACTCGATGTCGTTGAAGGGCAGGTGGTAGAGGACGACGTGGCGGATGTCCGGGATGTTGACCCCCTCGCCGAACGCGCTCGTCGCAACGACGACGCTGACCTCACCGGCCCGAAACGCACGCTCGACCGCATTGCGTGCCGAGCGCGTCAGCCCGCCGTTGTAGAACGCGACGCGCATCGCGATAGCGGGCGACTTCTTGCGCAGCATGCGCGCGAGGCGGACCGACTGGTCGCGAGAGTTCACGTAGACGATGATCTTCTCGCCTCGCGAAGCGAGGGACGCGAGGTACGCATCCTTGTCGCCCAGACCGCGCCGGTCCTCGACCACAAGGTTCTCGCGCACCGTCGGGTCGGTCACCACCGAGGTGATCCCCAAGCTCTCGACGATCGCCGCGGCCGTCGCGTCGCCTGCGGTCGCGGTCACCGCAAGCACAGCCGGGTCACCGAGCGCCGCGAAGGTCTCGCCCAGGCGAGCGTACGCAGGCCGGTGCCCCGCCCGGGCGGTCCCGACGTGGTGTGCCTCATCGACCACGGCGAAGCGCACGCGACCCGACTCGGCGAACCGGCCCGCGTGGAACGCGAGGAACTCCGGGGTGGTGAGCACGATGTCGACCCGACCGTCTGCTAGTCCGGCGAACGCGTCGTCGCGCACGGCGGGCGCGGACTCGCCGGTGAGCGTGCACACGCCGACGCCGACCCGGGCCATCACCTCTTCGAGGTGGAACGCCTGATCGGCGACGAGTGCCCGCAGCGGGAAGACGAAGACCGAGGCACCGCCCCCCTTGAGCGCGGTGCGTGCAGCGTGCAGGTGGAAGATGAGCGACTTGCCGCGCCCGGTCGCCATGACGGTCAGGCAGCGATGGCCGGCCGCCAGCTCATCGAGCGCGCGCTGCTGCGCGTCGTGCAACGTGCCCTCCCCGATGAACTCACGCACGAGCTCGCGGTCGAGGTCATGGTCGGAGAGCGCGACAAGCTCCTGCTTGCGGACCGCGATCGACTCCTCCTCAGCGACCGCGGTGGCATCCGCGCGGCGGGTCACGAGTACGTTCACGCCGTAGGAGCGTCCGCCCTCGCCCCCGGTCACGTCTGCGACCTCGACGTCGTACTCGACGCCCGCGTCGATCACCGGGGCGAGCGCTCCGGCCAGCCGGCGGTTGAAGAAGCCGACCTGTCCCCCGTGCGCCTCGTGCAGGGCGATCGCGTTGGCGTCGTGAGGGTTGTCGGGCTGCCGCACCACCCGCAACGGCGTGCCGGGCGAGAGCCGCGCGACAACGTCCTGCCGGCCCTCGAAGGTCACACCCGCAAGCTTGGTGTGGAAGTAGTCGGCCTCCTCGATGCCCGCGTACTCCTCGCGCGCGAGAATCTCGTCGGCCCGTGCGAAAAGGTCCTCCACGAGCTCCTCGGCGGGCGAGTAACCCGCGTGCTCGTGGACGGCGACCTCCCGTACGAGCATCTGGACGCGCTTGCGGCCCCTCCACTCGTCGGCCTGCACCTCGAACGCGAGATCGACGGCCGCATCGCAGAGCGCGAGGCGCTCGATGTCGGGGCAGCGAAACGCGATCGCCGGGACGGAGTCGGCTCCGTCGTACGCCGCGAAGCGGAGGTGGTTCGAGGCCGCACCGACTCGCTCGCGGCCGGACATGAAGACCCCGGCCACGCTGAAGAGCGGCCGCGAATTACCTGCACCGAACGGCTCGAGCGCCGCGACCTCGGCCGCCAGGTCCAGACCGACGTCACCCAGTTCGATGTCGGCATCGACGAGACGCTCGACAGTGAAGAGCTCGGCTGGAAGGCCGGCAAGATGGCCGAGGAACGCGCTCCTGAACTCGCCGATACGGTCGGCGGCGATGGTCAGGCCGACCGCCGCCGCGTGACCCCCGAACCGGACGAGCATCTCCGAGGTCGAAGAAACAGCGCGGTAGAGATCCACCGCTCCCACCGAGCGACCCGAACCCCTCGCCTCCCCGTCTTCGACGGTGAGCAGGATCACGGGTATCCCGAAGCGCTGCACGAGCCGGGAGGCAACGATGCCCTTCACGCCTTCGTGCCAGCCCTCCCCCGCCAAGACGAGGCCGCGGTCGCCCTCGGCATACTCGCGCTCGGCCAGCGCGAGCGCAGCCACGGTGAGGTCTTGCTCGACCGACTGCCGCATACGGTTGTGGAGGTCGAGTTCGCGCGCGAGCGCATCGGCTCGGACCGGGTCCTCAGTCATCAGCAGCTCGAGCGCGATCGCGGGGTCGGCCATGCGCCCTGCGGCGTTCAAACGCGGTGCGAGCTGGAATGCGACTGAGTCCGAGTCGGCGACGGGAAGCTTGGTCGAGGACACCGCGGCGAGAGCGGCAATCCCGGCCCTGGGTTCGCGGCGGACGCGGGCAAGGCCGTCGGCCACAAGCGCACGATTCTCGCCGAACAGTGGCACGATATCGGCGACGGTTCCCAGCATCGCGAGGTCGGTGAGTTCGCGCCAGACATCCGGCCTACCGAGGAGGGCGCCCGTCGCCTGCACGAGCTTGAGCGCCACACCGGCTCCCGAGAGGTCGCAGGAGAGGCATCGAAGGTCGAGCTTGGGATTGGCGACGGGGACGCCCTGCGGGACGGCGTCGCCGGGCTCGTGATGGTCGGTGATGATGACGTCGATGCCTGCGAGTTTGAGGTCGGCCACCTCGGGACCTCCCGAAATGCCGCAGTCCACGGTGACGACGAGATCGGGAGCCATCCCGCGCAGCCGCTCCACCGACGCAGGGGTCAGACCGTAGCCCTCGCGGAAGCGGTGTGGCACCGTGGCCGTCACCCGCCCCTCGAGAAGCCGGATCCCGGTCGCCGCGAGAGCCGCCGAGGAGATGCCGTCGAGGTCGAAGTCCCCGAACACCACGATCTGCTCGCCCGAACCGATCGCATCGGCAAGCCGTCTCGCGGCATCCGACATCCCCGGGATGACGTCCGGAGAGAGCCAGTCCCGCGCGAGATCCGGTTCGAGGAAGCGTCTCGCGTCGTCGGCAGTGGTGATACCCCGACCCAGAAGGATGCGCGCGACGACAGGTGACACCCCGACCTCTGCCACCAGGCGGTCGAGGGCGGCGGCGTCTACCGGAACGGGCCGCCAGGCACGCGAGCGACAACTCCATCCCCTGTCCTGTTCTGCCATCATCTCCGCATCCTAGCAGGGAGGGCCGACACGCACGTGTCGGCCCTCCGGGTCTCACTTCAGGTGTGGGCGGCGTTACGCGGCCCCGAACTTCTTGGCAAGAGCCCTGAACTTGGGCTCCCGCTCCTTCCATGCGGTGTAGAGCGGCGTCGCCACTCCGATCGAGGAGTACGCGCCGAGCACGATGCCTACCACGAGCGCGAACGCGAAGTCCCCGAGCGTCTCTCCGCCGAAGAACAGCAGCATCAGCGGCGGTATGATCGACGTGATCGACGTGTTGATCGAACGGGCGATGACCTGGTTGAGCGAGTGGTTCGCCATCACCGTAAACGTGCTGCGGGTCAGTCCCATGCTGTTCTCTCGGATGCGGTGGAACACGACAATGGTGTCGTAGAGCGAGTAACCCATGATGGTCAGCAGCGCCGCAATAGTGTTCGGGGTCACCTCGCGTCCCACGAGCGCGTAGATGCCGAGCACGATCAGCACGTCGTGCACGAGCGTGAGGACCGCGACGACGGACATCTTGTACTCGTAGCGCACCGATATGTAGAGCAGGATCGCCAGCACGGCAGCAGCGAGCGCGAGCAGCGCCGCCCTCGTGATGTTACGGCCCCAGCCCGGGCCGATCGTGCTGACATCGCCTATATCGGTAGAGAGCCCGAGCGAGCCGAACACCTCGCGGAAGATGTCGTTGGCGACGTCCGCGTCGGACTCGGTGCTGCGGACGATGTAGCCCCCGCCCTCGGTGGACTGTACGACCAGCCCGGGCGCGCCGGCGTCAGCGAAAGCGCCCCGCACCTCGTCGATGGAGACACCCTCAGCGTGGCTGATGTTGATGACCGTCCCACCCTGGAACTCGATGCCGAAGGTCAGCCCTCTCGCGAGGAGCGAGCCGACGGCTACGACAACCAGGGTGATCGAGAGGATCAGGAAGAGGCGGTGATTGCCGAGGAAGTCGATCTCGCGCCTAAGCATCGGCCCCACCCCCCTTCACCCCGAAGAGCCATGGGACCCTGGGAACCACCGTCTCGGCAAGCGTGATGATCACAGAGCGCGACCAGAAGACCATGTTGAGAATGTCGATGGCCAGGCCGAGCATCAGGGTCAGCGCGAATCCGCGCACCGGACCGATGGCGAAGGTGTAGAGCATCAGCGCCGAGACGAAGGTCACGAGGTCGGCATCGAGACTCGTACCGATCGCGTGCCGGGTCCCGTGACGCGCCGCCGAGCGGTAGGTCTTGCCGCCCCGCACCTCCTCCTTGAAACGTTCGATCATGAGGATCTCGGAGTCAGCCGCGAGACCGATCGTGAGCACGATGCCCGCGATGCCGGGAAGGCTCAGCGCGAACCACCCGAAGTTCGAGAGCAGCGAGAGCACGCCAAGGAAGAGCGAGCCGAAGATGGAGAGCGCAAACCAGCTGGCAACACCGAATCCCCGGTAGTACGCGGCAAGGTAGAGCGCCACCAGTCCGAGGCCGGCAAGTGCGGCGAAGACCCCCTTGCGCAGCGAATCCTGACCCAGCGTGGGGCCAACCACCCGGGACTCGGAGAACTCGAGCGAGACGGGCAGGGCACCGGTCTCGAGCACGGTCTTCAAGCGCCGCGCCTCTTCCGGTGTGAAGTTGCCGGAGATCGTCGTCTGGCCACCGGTGATACGGTCGCGTACCACGGGAGCTGACTCGATGTTCCCGTCGAGCACGATGGCGATCTGCTGCCCGATGCGGGCTCCGGTGATCTCGGACCACGCTGCCGCGCCCTCGGAATCGAACGTCACGTTGACCTCGATCTCGTTGGTCTGCGGGTTCGTGCCGATGGACGCAGCCGTGATCACGTCGCCGGTGAGGAGGACCTCGCCGAGTACGACCTCGCCCGTGGTGGGGTCGCTGCTCACGACATCGCGTATCTCGAGCTGACCTGTCGAGCCGAGCGCGTCGAGCGCCTCCTGCGCGTTCGCGATGCCGGGAAGTTGAACCAGGATCGAGTCGGAGCCCTGACGCTGGATGGTGACCTCGGAGGCGCCGAGGCGGTCGACGCGGTTGCGCACGATCAGCTCGGCACGATCCATCACGTCATCGGTCACCGGCGTCTCCGGCGTCTCGACGGCGGTAAGGATCACGGAGAGGCCGCCCTGGATATCGAGGCCCTGGGTGATCTTCTCGCCGGGCGGCCAGAACTGCCACCACGCGAGCGCAGCGAGGACCAGCACGGCGGCCATCGAGAGCAGATTTCGTTGCCTTGGGTCCATACTCTTGCCTTCCTGGGGTCAGCGGCGCGCGGAATCGGAGCAACTCGACACGGTGTACCACTCTCAGGGCATGCGCGTCGAGAGGGTAACCCTACTGAATTCGGTAACCACGAACGGTATCCGCCTACTGCTCGGGCGGTGTCGGAAGATCCTCGTCTACACTTTCGGGGTCCGCCTCGGCCGTGTCCGTGCGGGCGATGGCGGTCTTCTCGTAGCGAAGCTCGACACCGTCGGCCACGCGCAGTGTGACCGCGCTACCCTCCATGCCGACGATGGTTCCGTGCAGCCCGCCGATGGTGATGACCTTATCGCCGACGGCAAGCGATGCCATCAATGCCTTCATCTGCTTGGTGCGCTGCATCTGCGGCCTGATGATCAGCAGGTAGAAGGCGACGACCAACACGCCGAGGTAGAGCAGTCCTGCGGATTCCCCCATGGGTACCCTCCGTCGCACGTCGTGACGTACAGATCAGAGCGGCTCTCGATCGCGCCGCAACGACGTATCATGATAACACCCACGGCACGCCATCAGTAATCGTCAGCACCCGGTCCGCTCATCCACTCGGCCAGGAACGCTCCGTAGCGGCCTACTTCGATGGCTCTGCGCGCTTCGGCCATCAGGTCGAGCAGGAAGGCGAGGTTGTGGATGGAGATGAGTATCGAACCCAGCATCTCCTTCATCACGACCAGATGGCGCAGGTATGCTCGCGTGTAGCCGGTGCACGTCGGGCACGAGCACGACGGGTCGAGCGGGCCGAAGTCGCGGGCGTACTGCGCGTTCTTCAGGTTCATCCGTCCGTTCGACGAGAGCGCGGTCCCCGTGCGTGCGGTTCGAGTGGGCAAGACGCAGTCGAACATGTCGACCCCGAGTCCGATGGCGCGAAGCATCGAGGTAGGCGTACCGACGCCCATCAGGTAGCGCGGACGCTCCCGGGGAAGCGCGGCACACACCGGTTCTAGACTTTCGAGCATCGCGTCGTGCGGCTCCCCCACCGAGTAGCCGCCGATGCCGTAGCCAGGAAACCCGATCTCGGCGGTGCGCTCGACGCTCTCGGCGCGCAGGTGCGGGTAGAGCCCGCCTTGCACGATGCCGAAGAGGGCCTGGTCCTCACGATAATGCGCGGTCTTGCACCGCGCCGCCCACGACGCGCTGCGCCTGACCGCCTCGGCAACCACTTGTTCCGATGCGGGGTACGGCGGACAGACATCGAGCACCATGGCGATGTCGGCGCCGAGCGCCTGCTGGACTGCCATGTTGTCCTCGGGAGTCCAGGAGTGCCAGACGCCGTCGACGATGCTGCGGAATCGCACTCCGTTGTCGTCGAGCGACAGGGTATCTGCAAGCGAGAAGATCTGGAATCCTCCCGAGTCGGTCAGGATCGCCCCGTACCAGTTCATGAAGGTGTGCAGCCCACCGGCCTCGGCGATCAGATCGTGTCCGGGACGCAGGAAGAGATGGTAGGTGTTGGCAAGGACGACCTGCGCCCCGATGTCGAGGAGCTGAGCCGCCGTCACCCCTTTGACCGTGGCCCGGGTGCCCACCGGCATGAACACGGGCGTCTCAACGGATCCGTGGGGGGTTTCGAGAGTCCCGCGCCGCGCCGAGGTCGCGGTGTCGGTCGCTGTGATGGAGTAGTCGAAGAATCGCATGCGTGCGATTCTAGCAGGAGGTCGGCTGCGCTATGCTGCACTAAGACGAACTCCTCACGGCTGACGCCCGTCTTATGGAGCAAGAGATGACCATGCCCGCACGCTCGGACGACTCCGCGCTCGTCGCGGCGGCACAGAACGGCGACACCGCCGCGTTCGAGGCACTCGTCAGGGCTCACTCGGGACCGGTCTACGCCCATGCACTGCGCTTCTTCGGCGATCCGCAAGCTGCCGAGGACGCGGCCCAGGAGGTCTTCATCAAGGTGTACCGCTCCATTGCAACCTTCGACGGCACGGCGGCGTTCTCGACGTGGCTCTACCGGGTCACGCGCAACGTCTGCCTCGACATGCTCAGGAGCGGACGGCGCACACCGGTTCCCGTCGACCTCGTCGACGTGTCGCTCACCGCCCCCGACGATCCCGCCGCCGAGGCGATCACCACGGCAACGGTAGAACACGCGGTGCGGGCGCTGCCCCCGGAGGAACGCGACGCCCTGAGCGCGATCGGGCTGTTCGGCATGGGCTACGCCGAGGCGGCCAGCGTGCTCGGCGTGCCCGAGGGAACCGTCAAGTCCCGTGTGTTCCGGGCTCGCAAGGCGCTCGTGAACGCACTGCGTGTGGGAGGAGGTGACCCGAGATGATAGAGTGCACCGAGGCGCAGCAGGTGATCTCCGCCGCCTTCGACGGCGAGTTTGCCGACGCACCGGCGCTCGAGGTCGCCAAGGAGCACTGCCGGACCTGTTCAGGGTGTGCCGTCTTCGTCACCACGCTCGCAGCGATGAACCGGCTTCCCGCACCCGAGATGCCCGGGGCCGCCCTCGAGCGGATACTTGCCACGGTGAGCGACGAATACGCGACGCAGGCCGAGGAGCCGCTCGCGGTGATGCAGGAGGTGCAGGAGGTTCGCGAGGTAGCGCGCCTGCGGGTCCCCGTGTGGGCACCCTGGGCCGCAGCCGCAGCCGTCCTGCTTGTCGCCGCAGGTGTCGTCACCACGCAGGGCGTTCGCTACCTGCTCAAGCCATTGGCCGGCGTCGACACCGCCGCAGAGGTCTCGGTGACGGACACCGCCGACGATCGACAGGCGGAGTTCGGCGCCGAGAGCGACCTTTCCGCCGCAGAGCCGCCCGCACAGGACGGACTCCTGATCGCGGCCGAAGGACCCTCCTACGTTGTCTTCGGTGACGCTGTCTACCGCCTGGTGGGCACGGCAGCCGGTGAGCCGGCCGGTACGCGCGTCGGCTCGGTGACCAGCGCGCTCGACACGGGCGGCGCGGCCTCCGACCGGCCCGTGTACGCTGACCCGTCCTCGGATGGGATCGTCGTCATCGGCGATGACGATGCGCTGCTGCGCTTCGAGCCCGTGGTGCGGATGCTGCGCGGGACTGCATACGCGCAACGCTCGGGAACCATCGGGGGCTTCGGGCAGTGGCCGAGTCTGCCGCAGGGCATACCCGAGCCTGCCGCTCCCGACGGCTCCCCGGCCTTCATCGCCGCGGGCACTGACGACGCCGGCGCGACGGTCTACGTCCGCCCGGGCACCGATCCGTCGGACGGGTTTGCCATCGCTCCGGGGACCTCCCCGTCGGACCCCGCCGCCGGGAACAGCGCGTGGACCTGGTGGGAACCGCGACGCTGACCGTGACGGCCACGCCTACACGATGAGCATCGCGTCCCCGAACGAGAGCATCCGGTAACGCTCCTCGATCGCCGTGCGGTACGCGCGCATCACGAGCTCGCGACCGGCAAAGGCGCTCACCATCATCAATAACGTCGATCGGGGCGTGTGGAAGTTCGTCACCATGGCGTCGACGACCTCGAAGCGGTGTCCGGGAAGGATGTAGAGATCGGTCTGCCCTTCACGGGCAACCACCTCACCGCTGTCCGCATCGAACGCGCTCTCGAGCGCGCGCACCGCTGTCGTGCCGACAGCGACAACGCGGCTGCCACGCTCGCGGGCGTCGTTGACGGTCGACGCCGCACGCTCGGACACCCGGTAGTGCTCGGTGTGGATGTGATGCTCGCGCGGGTCGTCCTCGGCGACGGGGCGAAACGTGTCGATGCCGACATCGAGCTCGACCGGCGCGATGTGGACACCCATCCGTGTGACCTGTTCGGCGAGAGCGGGAGTGAAGTGCAGCCCCGCGGTGGGCGCGGCGGCCGACCGCTCGTCCCGGGCGAACATCGTCTGATACTGCTCCGGGTCCTTCAGAGGGCGCGTGATGTACGGAGGCAGAGGGACCTCACCGATGCGTCTGGCGGCGTCGAGAACCCGTCCTTCCCGCGCCGACAAGCGAACGAGGCGTCCTCCCGACTCCTCGATGACGTCGACCACGAGTCCTGTGAGCACACCGTCCCCGAAGACGACCCGTGCGCCCGGCTTGAGACGGCGGCCCGGCTTGACGAGGCATTCCCACGTGTCCTCGTAGCGCTCGCGGAGCAACAGAACCTCCACGGCCCCACCGGTCTCGTCCTTCGCTCCCGTCAAGCGTGCGGGAAGCACCCTGGTCTCGTTGACGACGAGGACGTCGCCCCGACCAAGGTACTCGGGCAAGTCGGAGAAGGTGCGGTGATCTATCTGTCCGCTCGCCCTATCGACGACGAGCAGACGGCATGAGTCGCGAGGTTCGGCCGGTGTCTGCGCGATGAGCCCGGTCGGAAGGTCGTAGTCGTAGTCATCGGTTCGCACGTGTCTCTCCCGGTCCGCTGATCGAAGGTGTCCTGCGCAGTTCGATGCCGGAAGTGTAGCGCACCGTCCGGGGCACGCCGGTTCACGTCCGGCGCCGCTCGGCTCTCCTGCGCGCCCTCTCCTCGTCGGCCTCCCTCTTGGAGGGCAGGCAGCCGCAGTAGTTCTGCCGGTACATCCCGGCCTCGCGCGAGCGGCGGGTCGCCTCGGGATAGCGTGGGCGGTAGTCCTCGAAGAGCCACACGAGACCGTGCTCGGAGGCAGCGGCCCGGCCCGCGGCGTCGATGGCCTCCGCTTCCTGGTACGGACTCACGCTCAGCGTGGTCGAGAGTGCGTCACAGCCGTGACGGGCTCCCTCCGCAGCGGCCTGGTTCAGCCTAAGCGAGTAGCAGCGTCGGCAGCGAACGCCGGGGGCCTCGCGCACCCCCGCAACCGCTCTCTCCCAGAGCGCGGGCTCGTAGGCGACCTCGGCCGTTTGCAGGCCATGTGCATCGGCCCACTGCCGGAGCGTGTCGTAGCGCAGCTCGTACTCATCGGCAGGCTGGATATTGGGGTTGGCGTAGATCACCACGACTTCGTGCTGCGCGGCAAGCGCGTCGAGCGGCTCGATGAGGCAGGGGCCGCAGCAGGCATGGAGTGCGACTCTCACGGGATCCTCCCGTCGGAGTGGGTGCTCACACCCACAGTGTACCCCGCGCCGCCTCGATCAGAGATAGGCCCCGACTAGTGCTACGAGGCCGAAAAGGATGAAGATCACGCCCGAGACCCGGGCGATGACCGTGCGGGGCAACCGTCGTCCCACCGCACTGCCGGCGAGTATGGCGATCCCGTTCACCAGCATCATGCCGATGACCGATCCGACCCACACGCCGAGGAAGACGCCTCTCCCGCCGCTCGGCAACACGAACTCCATGCCCAGGGGAGCGAGGACCCGTGCAGCGGCTCCCGGGTCGGCGGCTACGGCCAGCGTGAGAACTTGGGTCTTGTCGCCGAGTTCGGCCAGGAAGAACGCTCCTGCGACTGCGGCGACCGGACCCCACCCACGACGTACCTCGACATCCTCGTCGTCATCCCCACGCGACGCGTCGCGAAGCGACCAGACGCCGAAACCGATGAACAGAGCAGCAGTGACGAAGGCAAGCACGCGCTCGGGGATGAGGTCCCCGGCCACGCGACCGGCCGTCGTCGCGATGAGTTGCAGGCCCAGGACCGCGATGAACACGCCGAGGAGCACGTGGCGGGCAGGGTAGCGCGAGGCCAGAAGAAGCGAGAGCATCTGCGTCTTGTCGCCGAACTCCGCGATGGCAACGAGTACCGCCGCGATGGCGAGCACCTCTATCATCGACCCTCCTGCCCGGAATGCGAGGAGGCGGCCCCTGCACGGAGCCGCCTCCCGTTAGCCGTATCGACGCTCCAGAAGCTACGCCCCGCGGACGTTGCTCGCCTGAAGCTTGCCGTTCTGGCCGGTCGTCACCTCGAACACCACGGCCTGACCCTCCTCGAGGGTCTTGAAGCCCTCCATCTGGATCTCGCTGAAGTGGACGAAGAGATCGTCGCCGTCCTCACGAGAGATGAAGCCGTAGCCCTTGTCCGGGTTGAACCACTTGACGACACCTTCTGCCATTCGAACTCATCCTCCCACCCGTGACGGGTCACACCGTGCGACGCGCTTGCCGTCGAACGCCTACCGTGACTCCCCCACAGCGTGGAATGGTTCTCGGTGCCGGTGGTCTCTGACAAACAGTCGCTACCTATCGCGGCCCGGCCGGACCGCCGTCACAGATTCTATCCCTTACCTGCGAGAGGCGGCAACATCCTCTCTGACCTCGCGTCACGCTGACATGCGGCGCTGCCGTGCGACAACGAGCGGCAGTGCCGCCGCGGCGACGACCAGCGCACCCACCAGCCCCCACAACAGCGGGAACCCCGAGCCGTTCGAACCGCCCGCCCCCGGGGGGCCGAATGCGGCAGTTACCGTGAACGACTGGCCCTCGGAGAGCACCGCGGGACGCAGGGTGTAGAGCCGCTCCCCCGCATCGTTGGTGCGGGGCGACCCGACCGGCATGGGATCGATCTCGACCGAGCCTGCCGACGCCGGGATCCGTACCGAGAACACGACGTCGCCGGTTGGCACCGTCTGGACCCACTCGAACACACTCGTGGTCATCCCGTCGATCACGGACAGAGCGGGGCCGACGGCTTCGTACTGCACCGTGCGCGTGGACTCGGCGGTCATCTCGAGGGCCTGCCCGCCGGTCGCCTCGACGATCGTATGCTCCCGTTGCGGGTCCTCTCCGACGGGACCGCCAAGAATCTCCCCCGACCACACGACCTCAGATCCCGCAGGCAACGGGAGGCGGACCATGGCAGGCAGCGGCGTACCCTCCGGGATGTGGCCTGTCACGATGAAGAGCGTGGAACCGAGTTCCCCGCCCGGCCACACCTGGACCTCGACCGGCGTTCCGGTCAGGGACACCGGCTGAGCCGCGAGCGCGACAGGGGTCAGGAGTGCGACGCCTGTCAGGGCGAGAGCGAGCATGGTGGCAGACGCGGCTGCGCGGCGCCTCATCGGCCGGCCGCCTGAACAGCGGCAGCAACTGTGTTGGAGACGAGCATCGCCCGCGTCATCGGGCCCACACCTCCGGGCACCGGGGTGATCGCCGATGCCACCGGTTCGACCGACTCGAAGTCCACGTCGCCCACCAGTCCTCCCGCCTCACCGCGGTTGATGCCCACGTCGATGACGACAGCGCCCGGCTTGACGTACTCGGCGGTGATCATCTTCGGGCGACCAACGGCGGCGACCAGGACGTCCGCCTCCCGACACACGGCAGGCAGATCGCGGGTCCGGCTGTGGCACACGGTGACCGTGGCGTTCTCCTCCAGGAGCATCAGCGCCATCGGCTTGCCGACGATCGTCGAGCGGCCGACGACGACGGCACGCGCGCCGTTCAGGTCGATGCCGTAGTGGCGCAGCATCCGCATGACTCCCCACGGCGTGCAAGCGCGGGGCCCCTCGATCCCGCGGACGAGCCTGCCGAGACTCGCGGGATGGAACCCGTCGACGTCCTTCTCGGGGTTGATGCGGGCGATCGCCTCCTCGGCGTCGAGGTGGTCCGGAAGCGGCATCTGGACGAGGATGCCGTGAACGCGGGGGTCGGCATTGCACTCGTCGATGATCGCGTTGAGTTCCTCTTGCGTGATGTCGGCCGGACGACGGTGGTCCAAGGCGAGCACTCCGGCCTCCTCGCAGTCCCGCTCTTTCATCGCGACGTACGTCGCCGAGGCGGGATCGTCCCCCACCAGCACGACGGCCAGGCCGGGGGTGACGCCCTGCTCGGCGAGGCGGGACACGTCCTCGGCGACCTCCGCTTTGACCGCGGCCGCAACCGCGTTTCCGTCGATGATGAGTGCCATGCGCCGTGTGGTCCTTTCGCCCGGGGACAAGCGTGTAGTGTACTACTCCTTGACGATCGCGAGCAGTCGCCGGAACTCATCGGTGCCGGCGCGTCCGACCGCTTCGTACATCACCGACTCGCCGGTGGTGACGCTCACTCCGGCATGGCGGAGCCGGTCCAGTGCCACGTCATGATGGGTCGCCAGCCTCGAGCAGCAACCGTCGGCCGCTACGTGGACCGCCCGGTCCTCCGAGGCGAGCACGAGCGCTGTCTGGGCCACGCAGATGTGTGTCTCCATGCCGGCGAGCACGACCTGGCTCCTCCCGGTCGCCGCAAGGGCGTCCATGAAGTCGGTCTCTGCGGCACAGCAGAACGCCGTCTTGTCCACGCCGACCACACGCGATCCCTTCTCTGCGAGCTCCGTCAGGACCTCCTGCAGCTCGGTGACGGTCGGGCCCAGACCTTTCGGATACTGCCGGGTAACGATGATCGGTGCATCGAGCATGGCGGCGGTTCGCGCGAGCCGTGCCGCCACCCGGACCACGTCGTCCCTGCGCTCCATCGCGCCAGCGAGGCGCTCCTGGATATCGATGATCACGAGCACGAAGTCGTCGCGCGCAACGAGGGGGGGTGACGGGTGCATGGGCTTCCTCCAGTCAGCGGTTCTCCCGATTCTAACGGGGGCGCGGCGACGGGTCGACACGACGGGGTATACACAGTGTGTCCGATGGCCCGGGCGGCTCCGGGCCAAAACGAAGTGGAGGTCCCAACGATGAGCGACGCACCCATTCTCGGCCCGATGAATCACGTCACTGACCTGGAGAGCGCAGGTGACTTCGAGCGCAAGCACACGCCGTACATCAGCGCAGAGCGTGACGGCGACAAAGTCCGCGTGACCCTCAAGGTCGGACACTACGTGTCCCATCCGAACCAGCCCGACCACTACATCCAGTGGATCACGCTCTACGCAGGCGACGCACCCATCGCGCGCTTCGACCTCGTTCCGGTCGCCAGCGATCCTGACGTATGCGTCACCGTCGCCGTCGACGCCGGGACCACGCTACGCGCAGTCGAGTACTGCAACCTCCACGGATTGTGGGCGGCCGAAGTCGAGGTCTGAGACCCGCGTCGGGTGGCAGCCGACGGGTGGCTAGACGCGAGTGAGGTCGTCGAACCACACCGCGTCATCGTCGCGCTCGCACACCACGATACGGTCGTGATCCGCCGGGTCCTTCGCGCGATGGTACCTGAGGTAGATGTGGTCATCGTCCACTCCCACCACCTCGATCTTCCCGGTTTCGTGAGACATGCAGTACCTGACCCGGCGCGCCAGCCCCGATGCTCCCTCACGCGCACGGGAGAACAACTCCCACGCGCGGACGATGGGCACCGCGAACGATTCGTTGCCCCTGGTAGGTCGGCACTGGAAGAGGTAGTACTGGGGACAGCCGACGCTGGCTGCGGTCTCGAAGAGCTCCCGGAGGACGTCGGCGTCGTCGTTCACTCCGGCGATGATCGGGCACTGGTTAGCGCAGACCACGCCGAGCCTCAGGGCCAGATCGACCGCCTCGATCGCCAGCTCGGTGAATTCGCGCGGGTGGTCGAAGTGGCACATGAGATAGACCCGGCCGCCGGGCCCGGACTGCTCGGCGAGTAGTTCCTGCAGGTCTGTATCGTCGAGCAGGCGGTACGGATTGAACGCAGGCATCTTCGTGCCGATGCGCACGGTCCGAACGTGAGGGATGTCGCGTATCGCGCGGAGTAGGCCGGCAAGGCGCGGAGTCGACAGCAGCAGGGGGTCGCCGCCGGTCAGCAGGACGTCGGTGACCTCCGTGTGATCGGCGATGTAGGCGAGCGCCGGCCCGAAGTCACGTGCCACCTCGTCGGCGTCACGCATGAAGATACGTTTGCGGAAGCAGTACCTGCAGTAGCCGGCACAGGCCTCGACGCACAGCACCAGGGCGGTATCGGCGTACTTGTGCTGCAGTCCCGGGATCACCGTGTTGGATGCCTCGTTCGATGCGTCCAGCGCGCCGAACTCGGAGAGTTCCGCCTCGCTCGGAATGATGAGAGCACGGATCGGATCGTGAGGATCGGACCAATCGATCAGTCCCAGGTAGTAATCACTCGCCTTGAAGTTGAAGTGCGCGGCGACACGCTCCAGACGGGCGCGCTCGTCGGCCGGGATGCGATCAAGAAGTGACACATCACGGACGTAACCGATGCGCCGCGTTTCGCATCCGCCGTCGGCAGATGCGGGGGGTCGACCATGGTACATGCTACAGCTCATGATCTCCGGTGGGTCGGATACAGTACTGCCGGACGGTCGCCGCAGTGAACGACCCGGCCATCTTCATACTACCCGATTAACGCAGCTCCGATGCTTCCGGAGACCCGCCCGCTCACTCCGGGAGCCTCACGACCACCCGTTCGTCGACAACCTCGGCGTCGTAGACACGCAGCGTGCGCGGACCCCTTACCGCGCTCGCGATGCTCAGGGCAGCTCCGCGCAGATCGGTCCACCTGACCACAGAACCGTCTCGCAGGTCGAACTGCGAGTTGTGCAGCGGGCACGTGACCACCGTACCCTCGAGAGTGCCCTTCGACAGGTTGCCCTTCAGGTGCGGGCAGCGCTTGTCCGAAACGAAGTACTTCTCTCCGACGCGCGCCACGAGGAAGTCGTGCCCTCCGGACTTCACCGCCGTCATCTGGCCGTCCTGCAGATCGTCCGTCCCCAGCACATCGATCGAATCGCTCACAGCCGCCCCTTCCGACATCGTGCATGCGCCACCAGGCTCTCCGGTAGTTCATTCCCGTCGCACCGAGCCCGGGCACGTAGCCCTGATGCGGGCACCCGGCAGCAGTCGGTGGCTAGAACAGCCCGTCCTGTCCGGCAGGCTCCGCCGCCGGGGGTCGCAGGCCGAGGTGCTCGTAGGCGCGCGGTGTCGCCTGACGACCCTTCGGTGTCCGGGCGAGGAAGCCCAGTTGCAGCAGGTACGGCTCGTAGACGTCTTCCAGCGTGTCGGTCTCCTCGCCCACGGCCGCCCCGAGCGTGTTCAGGCCGACGGGACGGCCGGCGAACTTGTGGATGAGCGTGTCAAGGATGGCAAGGTCCATCTTGTCCAGACCGATGTGGTCGACCTCGAAGAACGCGAGCGCCTCGGCCGCTATGTCCTCGTTGACATGCCCCTCATGCTTGACCTGAGCGTAGTCTCGGACACGCTTGAGCAGACGGTTGGCCAGTCGTGGTGTGCCACGGGAACGGCGTGCGATCTCGGCTGCACCCTCACGATCGATGGCCACGCCGAGGATGCCTGCCGAGCGGTCGACGATCGCCGCAAGCTCGTCGGGCGTGTAGTAGTCGAGCCGGAATGCCATCCCGAAACGGTCCCTCAGCGGGCCCGTAAGCAGGCCGGTACGCGTGGTCGCGCCCACGAGCGTGAATCGGGACAGATCGAGCCGCAGACTGCGCGCCGCCGGGCCCTTGCCGATCACGATGTCGAGCGCGAAGTCCTCCATCGCGGGATAGAGGACCTCCTCGACCGCGCGGTTGAGTCGATGAATCTCGTCGATGAAGAGCACATCGCGCTCCTCGAGGTTGGTCAGGATCGCGGCGAGATCTCCCGCCCGCTCGATGGCCGGCCCGCTGGTCGTCTTCAGCTGCACGCCGAGTTCGGCCGCGATAACCGCCGCGAGCGTGGTCTTGCCCAGCCCCGGCGGGCCCGAGAGCAGGATGTGGTCGAGCGCCTCGTCGCGGCCTCGTGCGGCGTCGATGAGTACTCCGAGGTTCTCCTTGACGCGCTGCTGACCGAGATACTCGTCGAGGCGTCGCGGACGCAAGGAGCGATCGATCTCCGGATCGTCGTCGGTGTGCTCCGCACTGACCAGCCGCTCGGACTCGTCGGGCCAGGGCTCGTCGCTGTTCTCCCACACGGTGCTCATCGTCGGGCTCCGCCCAGACGCTTGAGCGCGTGCTTTACGAGGAGACCCGCGCTCGCATCGGCGGGCGCTCCCTTCAGCGCGGTGGCGGCCTCGGCAGCCGAGAAGCCCATGCCGAGAAGTGCGTCCCTGGCCTCGGCAACCACTCCCGTAGATGCAACGGCACGCCCGCCCACGCTTCCGCCACCGGCGAGCTTGTCCTTCAGCTCGAGGATGATGCGCTGAGCTGTCTTCGCTCCGATACCCGGGATGCTGGATACTACCGCGACATCTTCGCCGGTGATCGCATCGGTGAGGAAGGCCGGCTCGTAGGAGGAAAGGGCTGCAAGAGCGACCTTCGGACCCACACCGCTCACGGTGATCAGCCGCTCGAACAGGTCTTTCTCGGCTGCGGACTCGAAGCCGAAGAGCGACAGTTCGTCCTCCCGCACGTGCAAGTGAGTGAAGACCGTGACGGTATCGCCCACGTGTGGAAGCGCCGCGAGAGAGCCGGTGGACATCGCAAGCCGCAGGCCGACGCCGCCGACCTCGAGCACGCAGTGCGCGGGCCCCTTGTCGGCGATCCTTCCGGTCACGAAGTCGATCACCGTCAGACCCTCCCGAGAGCAGCGCGGGCGTGGCGCGAGTGCGCGTGGCAGATCGCGGCGGCCAGTGCATCGGCAGCGTGGTCCGGAGACGGGTCGCGATCGAGCCCGAGGATCGTGCGCACCATGTACTGCACCTGACCCTTGTCGGCCGAGCCGCTGCCCACCACCGCCATCTTGATCTCGCCGGGTCCGTACTCGCCGAGCGGCAGACCACAGTCTGCGGCGGCCAGCACCGCAACTCCGCGCGCCTGACCGGTGGCGAACGCGGTCTTCGCATTCGTTCCGAAGTACACGCTCTCGACCGCACATGCGACGGGCGTGTAGCGTTCTACCACCGCCCGCAATTGGTCGTGGATGCACGACAGCCGCTCGGGCAGCGAGTCGGAGGAAGGAGTCGCGATGCAGCCGTATGCGAGGCAGCGAAGACGCGACCCGGCCTGCTCGACCACACCCCAGCCGGTGTTGGCCAGACCGGGATCGATGCCGAGGATGATCACACTGCTCCCCTCGCCGCCGCTGAATCGAACATATGTTCAGGATAGCGATATGGCGGGCACCGCGCAACGCACGGACCGGGGCCCTGCCTATCCCTCGAGCGCGGCCGCGATCTCGTCCGTGAACGCCATGGTGTGGTAGACGTTCTGGATGTCGTCGTGCTCCTCGAGCTGGTCGACCAGACGCAGGACCTTCGCGGCGTCCCCGGCGGCTACCACGGTCTCGTTGACCGGTTCCATCACGAGCTCGGCACCCTTGACTGGCAGGCCTGCATCCTCGAGAGCGACCTTGACCTGCATCACATCGGCCGGCGCCGTTGTAACGACCCACTCGTCCTCGCCCTGTTCGAGATCCTCGCCGCCTGCATCGGCGACGAGAAGCATCAGCTCCTCCTCGTCGGGGGCGTTCCCGGCCTCGATAGTGATCTGACCCTTGCGCTCGAACTGGAACGCGACCGATCCCGTCGCGCCGAGGTTGCCCCCCGCGCGGGTGAAGGCGCTGCGCACGTCGGCAGCGGTCCGGTTACGGTTGTCGGTGAGCGCCTCGACGTAGACCGCTACACCCGCGGGCCCATATCCCTCGTAGACGACATCTTCGAACGCCTCTGAATCGCCAGCGCCGAACGCCTTGGCGATCGCCGTCTCGATCTTGTCCTTCGGCAGAGAGTAGCTCTTCGCCTTAGCGATGGCGGCCGCAAGTGAGGCGTTGTTCTCGGGATTGGGGTCTCCCCCCGTCTTGGCAGCCACCGTGATCACGCGGGAGAGCTTACTGAAGAGAGCGGATCGCTTCTTGTCCTGTGCCGCCTTGCGATGCTTGGTCGTCGCCCACTTGGAGTGGCCTGACATGCGCTCCCCTTCCCGGCGTCGCTAGGCGGCGACGACCTGCTCGATGAAGAAACGGTGGACCCGCGGATCCCCGGTGAGCTCCGGATGGAACGCGGTCGCCATGAGGTCCCCCTGCCGTGCGGCGACGACCTTCCCGTCATGATGCGCCAGGGTTTCGACGCCCGGCCCGGTCTGCTCGATCCATGGTGCCCTGATGAACACACCTCTGAACGGGCCGTCCTCGAGATGCGCGAAGTCCAAGTCGGCCTCGAACGAATCGACCTGCCGGCCGAATGCGTTGCGTTGGACCGCGATGTCCATGAGGCCAAGGCTCTCCTGGCCGGGAAGCGCGTCGATGATCTCGCGTGCGATCAGTATCGCTCCCGCACACGTTCCCCACACTGCCATGCCGGCCGAATCGTGATGCTGACGTATCGGGTCGTAGAAGCCGTACGAGACCATGAGCTTTGCAATCGCAGTGGACTCCCCACCCGGGATCACGAGCCCGTTGAGCTGGGCGAGCTGTGACGGCATCCGGATCGCCGTCGCCCTCACGCCGAGCGATTCCAGAGTCACGATGTGCTCGCGGAACGCTCCCTGCAGAGCGAGCACGCCGATATGCACGCTACCAGCCCCGTTCCTGCATCCGCTCGGCCTCGGGGATCTCGGAGATGTTGATGCCGACCATCGCCTCGCCGAGGTTCTCGGAGACTCGCGCAATGACCGCGGGATCGTCGAAGTGCGTCGTCGCCTCGACGATCGCCCGCGCCCGCTTGTCGGGATCGCCGCTCTTGAAGATGCCGCTTCCGACGAATACGCCGTCGCACCCCAGCTGCATCATCAGAGCAGCGTCTGCGGGGGTCGCGATGCCGCCCGCCGAGAAGTTGACGACCGGGAGCTTGCCGTTGTCGTGAACCCATTTGACCAGCTCGTAAGGAGCGCCGAGCTGCTTGGCGGCATCGTAGAGCTGATCGGCGCGAAGCCCCGAGACCCAGGCGATACCATCGGTCATCGTGCGCATGTGCCTGACCGCCTCCACCACGTTGCCGGTACCCGGCTCGCCCTTGGTGCGGATCATCGCTGCGCCCTCGGCGATGCGCCGCAGCGCCTCGCCCAGATCGCGCGCGCCACACACGAAGGGCACCGTGAAGTCGCGCTTGTTCACGTGGTACTGCTCGTCGGCCGGGGTCAGCACCTCGGACTCGTCGATGTAGTCAACGCCGAGACTCTGAATGATCTGGGCCTCGACGAAGTGTCCGATCCGGCACTTCGCCATCACCGGGATGGTGACAGCCTCCATGATCTCTACGATCTTGGTCGGATCGGCCATCCGGGCCACGCCACCGGTGGCACGGATGTCGGCGGGGACACGCTCGAGCGCCATGACGGCCACAGCACCAGCATCCTCGGCGATCTTGGCCTGCACGGCGTTGACCACGTCCATGATCACGCCGCCCTTGAGCATCTCGGCCAGACCGGTCTTGACCAGCAGCGTGCCGGTCTCCTTGGCTGCATCACTCACTGTCGGGGCTCCTTCGCATCAGATCGGACGGGTCCGGCACGGCGGACCCGGGGATGGACAGTCTTAGATTGTACTCGCGCGGGAGCACGCCGTACAAGCAGCGGCATGGTGCGGAATCACCCTCGCTTGGCGTTTACTGCATGGAGATGTTCACATCGAGCGGGACCACCTGGAACCAGGTGCTGCCCGGGGCCAGACGCACGATAACGCCCTGGTCGTCCTTGAAGACCGGAGGCGCGCTGCCGTCCGTCTCCCAGGTACCGTCGATGCGGACGCCGTTGCGGAAGATCGATGCGCGACCCTCTCCGTTCACCGCAATCTCCAACGTCGCCCCCCCGATGCCCGGAGGTCCGGTCCGGCTGGTTCTGGTCCACATCACGACGACGTTGGTCGCGGTGTACTGCTCGCCCGACTCGCGGTCGGTGTGCGCCCGTCCGTTGTTCGAGCGACGGTACGCATCGATGTCAGCATCGTACTCCCAGACCGAGGTGTTCGCGTTGGAGAACGGGACCGAGACGCGGGAAACGGCAACGTCCGAATCGACCGACGGCGAGAAGCTGAGCGGGCGCAACTCCTGGGTGGCCGGGTAGCCCCGCGACACCCCGATCTCCCGGACACGCTGCAGGTCGAGATAGAGGTTGTGAGGTGCGCTCTTGAACGAGACCCTCCGGTAGGCGGCGCTGGCGCTCGAGTGATCGACGATCTCGATCCCCGCAGAGCGGACGGCACTGAGGACGCCCGCGTTCGCGCCCGAGTGAGCGAAGAGTGCATCGTACTGCGGGACAATTTGCGTATCCGACATCCGGGCGCTGCGAACCGGACCTAGATCGGCGGGGGTCCGTGAGTGGAAGAGCGCGTTGAAGCGGGTGATCCCGCCCTCGGTGAGCGACTCGTAGACGATGTCGGCGTGGTCGAGCCCCGTTTGCGGACGTGCCGCCGGCGAGTTCTCGATCTTCACCGACACGATGCGCACGTCAGCCGGTGACTCCCCGGGCTCGACTTCGAGCCCTGTAAGCGGCCAGCGCACGGGCTCGGGCGGCGCCGGCACCGCGCGCTCGCGCTCCGCCACCGGCCAAGCCGAGGTGACCTCCTGGGGCTCATCGGGTGACTGCTGTCCCAGTTGCCAGAGGGCCACTCCGGCCCCTACGAGCAGAAGGGCCGCGACAACGCCGGCCACGATGAGGATCGTCTTCTTGTAGTTGACCCAGAACTCTTTCACGCTACCTCCTCGGCGTCTCCCGCCGAAGCATACGGGCGGGCGGTCGAGCGGTCAACGAAGGGCGGGCGCATTGCGCACCGCCCCGCACGGGACTACAGTTGTGCCATGCCATGCTACCTGCTGCACATCGTCGAACAGCCCGACGCGTCGCCCTACGACGATCCCGATCTCAAGGACCTGGTCGGATCGTTGCCGAGGTTCTTCTGTGCGCAGTGCCAGCCACCGGCACCGCTCAAGCCGGGCGAGAGCGTCCGGTGTCTCGATCGTGAGGAGCCGTGCTGGAGGTCTCCGCAGGGCATCTGCGGAGACTGATCACGCCCGCTTCTCACCTGTCCCCGACGCGGCCCGGGCGCGCCAGAGAAGCCATGCTCCCGCCGCGAACACGGGCACGGTCAGCAGCTGCCCCATGGACAGCGGCCCCAGTACCGCTCCGAGATGCGCATCGGGCTCGCGCACGAACTCGACCAGGAAGCGCATGATGCCGTAGAGCACGAGCAGCCACCCCGTCACGTAGCCGTCCGGTCTCCGGCGCCGTGCGACCACGAGCATCACCGCGAAGAGGAGTACCCCTTCGAGGAGCGCCTCGTAGAGCTGCGACGGGTGCCGTGGTAGCGGGCCGGCTCGGGGAAAGACCATCCCCCACGGCACCTCGGTCACACGGCCCCACAGCTCGCCGTTGATGAAGTTGGCGACCCGGCCGAAGAAGATACCGATTGGGGCACCGACCGCAACCAGGTCGGCAAGCCGGAGCATCGGCACGCTGATGCGACGGGACAACAGGTAGCCGGCGAACAGGATGCCGGCCAGCCCGCCGTGAAACGACATTCCTCCCTCGGCCACCCTGAAGAGCGAGAGCGGGTCGGACACGAGCGCGGGAAGCGCGTAGAAGAGCATGTAGCCCACACGAGCTCCGATAACCAGGCCGAGCGACCCGTAGATGAACATGCTGAAGAGATCGTCCTCGGACAGCCCGACCTCCCAGCGGCGGTTGAGCCGGGCGACGATGAGGATCGCGACGATGAAGCCGGCCACGTACGCCACGCCGTACCACCTCACGGCGAATGGGCCGACGGCAAAGATCACCGGGTCGATCTGCGGGTAAGTCAGCGCTGCCACCTCACATCGCCTCGAGACGCTTGATGCGCTCGTCGATGGGCGGGTGCGTGTTGAAAAGCGCGTTCAGCCCTCCGCCGTAGTCGCGCAAGGGGTTGTATATGTAGAGAGCCTCGGTGGCTTTGTTCGCCACTGTGAGCTTCTCGTGATCGCCCGCGATCTTGCGCAGGGCGCTCGCGAGTCCGGGCGGGTAGCGGGTCAGCAGGGCACCGTTCGCATCGGCCAGGTACTCGCGCTTGCGGGAGATCGCCATCTGGATGAGTGCCGCGAAGAGCGGGGCAAGGACCGCGAGCACGATACCGATGAGCATGAAGATCGCCTGGGCCTGTCCCCCGCCCTCGTTGCTACTCCGCCGACGAGCACTACCCCAGAAAAACGAGCGGATCATCCAGTCGGAGAGAAGCACCACGGTTCCGGCAAGGACCGCCGTGAGAGTCTGCACGAGCGTGTCGTAGTTCTTCACGTGAGCGAGCTCGTGCGCGACGACGCCTTCGAGCTCGAGACGGTCGAGCTTCTCCATAAGACCGCGGGTCACCGCGATGGCGGCGTTGTCCGGGTTGCGACCGGTGGCGAACGCGTTGGGCGCCGGATCGTCGATGACGTAGGCCTTAGGGACCGGCAGCCCAGCGGCGATCGAGAGCCCTTCGATGACGTTCACCAGATAGGGCTCGCTATCGCGGTCGACCGGGCGGGCCTTGCTCATGGAGAGCACGATTCGATCCGAGTACCAGTACGACCCCCACGCCATGGCGAACGAGACGATGAGCGCGAGCACCAGACCGGCGGGCCCCCAGTCCGTCGCGTAGCCGAATGCCCACCCGATGGCGAGCACGAGCAGCACGAACACGCCGATCATCGCCGCGCTCTTGAACTTGTTGGTGGTTATCTGGTCGTACATACTGGCCGGCTCCCCGGAGTACGTGAACGGATCAGACGGCCGGGCGTACCCGGGGTACCCGCGCGAACGGCCCTAGAACTCTACCTTGACCGCCTCGCGTGCCTCGACCTCGATCTCGAAGTAGTCCTGCTGGACGAAGCCGAGGATCCCTGCGATCAGATTGGCCGGGAACGACTGGATCGCGGTGTTGAAGCTCATCACCGAGTCGTTGTAGAACTGCCGAGCGTAGGCGATCTTGCTCTCGGTTCCGGAGAGTTCCTCCTGCAGCATCATGAAGTTCTGATTCGCCTTGAGGTCCGGGTACGCCTCGGCCACGGCAAACAGACTCTTCAGCGTCGAGGAGAGCATGTTCTCGGCGGCGCCCTGCTCCTTGACGGTGCCGGCGTTGATCGCCATGTTGCGCGCCTCGGTGACCTTCTGCAGCGTTTCGGCCTCGTGGGTCATGTAGCCTTTGACAGTCTCGACGAGGTTCGGGATCAGGTCGTAGCGGCGTCGGAGCTGCACATCGATCTGGGACCAGGCGTTCTGGACCCGGTTGCGCAGCACCACGAGCCGGTTGTAGAGCACGATGACCGCGAGGGCGACCACGAGCAGGATGGCGACCCCCCCGCACAGCAGAAACCCAAGCCCGCCGGCGATCTCCATGTGGAACCTCCTCGTACTCAGTGTGTTCTCTGCGCTACACTCGCGCTCACGATGGTAACAGAAGGTACTCACCGATGATTCCCATCAGGGACGACAATCCCACGCGCCGCTTTCCCCTCGTGACGGCGGCACTCCTCGTGGCGAACGCGGCAGTGTTCGCCTATGAGGTGTCACTCCCCGATGCCGAGTTCGTGGCGTTTCTCAACACGTGGGCCCTCACTCCCGCCCGCCTTGCCGCCGAACCCTTCTCGCCCGCGGTGCTCATCACGCTCGTGACCGCCATGTTCCTCCACGGAGGGTGGCTGCACCTCGGCGGGAACATGCTCTACCTGTGGATCTTCGGCAACAACGTCGAGGATACGCTCGGTCGCCTCAAGTTCCTGGCGTTCTACCTGGCCACAGGTGTCATCGCCACCCTCGCCCACGTCGTTGTCAGCGGCCCCTCGGAGGTGCCACTCGTGGGGGCCAGTGGGGCCATCGCGGGCATCCTCGCCGCGTATCTGCTGCTCTTCCCGAAGGCCCACGTCCTCGTGCTGATCCCGGTGTTCTTCATCATCGAGCTCGCCCGCGTCCCGGCAACGTTTGTGATCGGATTCTGGTTCGTCCTGCAACTCGTGCAGGGCATCGGATCCATCTCACCGGCGGGTTCGGGGGGCGTGGCGTGGTGGGCGCACATCGGAGGCTTCGCTGCCGGGCTTCTCCTGACACTGCCGGCCTGGCTGGCCAGGCGCCGACTTGAGAAACGCCGGAAGACGCGGTTCACCACCTGGCGATAGGAGCTCTACGCCTCGGAGTCGATCTCGTGGAGCACGTCATCGACGCACTCGACACTGTCGAGCTGCCGGCGGAAGTACTCACAGTAGGCGTCCATGTTCTCCTGACCGTCCTCGCCAGGGGTATCGATACCCTCGACTTCGACAGTAAGTGCCACCATGCCGGCAAGCGGGGCCGAGTAGCCGCCTGTCTCCTCGGCGAGTGACTCGATGGCGGAAAGCAGGAACGCCGGGATCCTGACGCTGACACCGATCTCGGTGCCGCAGCTGGGGCAGGTGAAGACGATGTCCGCCTGCTCGGGCTCGCGCAGGACGACCGTGTCGATATCCTCGAGAGAGACCTCGACCGGACCGTCGACCGGACAATCGATGACGAACTGCATCGTACTCTCGCCTCCTCGGGGAGGTCCTGCGCTCCCACCATTGTAGCGCGCCGGTGGCCTGTGTGAACCGCGCCCCCGTCTGTTTCACGGACTCGCAAGAACCACGCCACATCTGCGCGGCGTGGTGCTACCATCTCCACCGTGTCTGTTCCCGCGCCCACACCCTCTCAGCCCACGCAGCACTCCCGCTTCATGCGCGGAGTCCGTCTCGGCCTTCCCATCTTCCTGGGATACGTTCCCGTGGGTGCTGCCTTCGGCGTGATCGCCACGACGATCGGGTTCTCCGCACTGCAGGCGGTCGTCTGCTCGGCGACCGCGCTCGCCGGTGCCGGTCAGTTCATCGCACTCAACCTGATGAAGGAGGGTGCCGGAGTGGTGGCGGTGGTTGCAGCGACCACCGTCGTCAACCTGCGCTACGTCCTGTTCGGCGCCACACTCTCGCCCCACCTCAAGGGGATGCCGCTCGCAAGCCAGGCGCTGCTCGCCTTCACCCTGACCGACGAGACGTTCGCCGTGAACGTAAGCGACCGCCGCACGGGCGCGTCCTCGGGAGCGTCGATGGCCGGGGTCGGTGCGATCGCATGGACCGGCTGGGTCGCGGGGACCGCTGCCGGAGCTCTGGCCGCATCACTCATCGGAGACCCATCACGCTGGGGTGTCGACTTCGCGATGCCGGCCATGTTCACCGCGTTGCTCATAGCGCTCGCCGAGGATCGTAAGCAGATGGTCGTCGCGGCCTGTGCGGCGCTGCTCGCGGTCGGACTGCCCGCACTCGCGTCGGTCGGGATCGCGATCCCGTCGAGTTGGCTGATCGTGATCGCATCGATGGGCGCCGCAACGCTCGGTGCGGTGGTGCTCCGGTGAGCAGCTCATACATCTGGGCGGTCGTTGCATTCATGGCCGTGGCGAACTACGCCGTACGCTTCCCGCCCATCGCGATCGTCTCCCGGCTCCGCCTCCCCGAGCAGGTCGTCAGGTGGCTGTCCTACGTCCCTGCGGCAGTGATGGGATCGCTCGTCGCCGGCGAGGTCCTGCGGCCCGCCGGGGAGTATCTGCTCACGCTGCGTAACCCGTACCTGCTCGCCGCGGTCCCGACCGCGTTCATCTATCACCGGACGCGGAGCTTCCTCGGAGCCACCGTCGCCGGTATGCTCATCTTCGTCGGCATCCGGGCTCTGCTGGGCTGACCTGGATTCCTGGTGAGGGCACGGCCCATCGGGTAGACTGACTGCCCGGGCACCCGTTCGAAGCGTCTGGCTTCGGACGCCCGCCGCCGGATAACCCGCACGAGCGAGAGGACCCCACGTGGCCCGCTTCAGGCCCTTCAAGGCGTACACGTACGCGCGCACCACCCCGGACATCTCGGACCTCACGGCTCCCCCCTACGACGTCATCTCAGAGAAGCAGCGCAGTGCGTTGCTGTCGCGAAGCCCCAGCAACGTCGTTGCTCTCGAGCTGCCCGAGGGTTCCCTCGACCCCGCCGCCGAGGGGAACCGGTACGCGACGGGACGATACCGCTGGCGGGAGTGGCGGGACTCGGGCGTGCTCGTTCGCGACCGGGTGCCCACGGTCTACGTGCTCGAGCAGCGATACCTGCTCGACGGACGTGAGGTACGACGTCGTGCCTTCATCGGCGAGGTGGAGCTGCGGGCCTTCTCGGAAGGCGTCGTGCTTCCCCACGAGCGCACGCTCCCCAAGGCCCTCGGCGACCGATTCAATCTCACCAAGGCATGCGCTGCCAACTTCAGCCAGGTCTTCGGGTTGTACAGCGATCCGGAGCGGGTCACCGATCGCTACTTCGAGCAGGCCATGTCGGGCCGGATCGTCATGACCGCGACCGATGACGACGGCGTGGTGAGCGACGTGTGGGCGCTGACCGACCCGGAGGCGCTGGCCGGCCTTGCCGCGGCGCTGGATCCGAAGCAGGTATTCATCGCCGACGGACACCACCGGTATACGACCGCGCTCGCCTACCGCGACGAGAGGCGCGCGGCGGCGGCAAACACCGGAGTCACTCCGACCGATCCGGCCTATGACTTCGTGATGATGGCGCTCGTGAACATGGACGACCCGGGGCTCGTGGTCCTGCCGACCCACCGCGTCGCAGATGCACCCCGTGACTTCGACGCGAGCCGCTTCCGCGCATCGCTCGCCGAGACATTCGAACTCGCCGACATCCCCGCAGGCAGCACTCCTGAGGATGCGCTCGGCTCGCTCGAGACACCCGGGTTCGTCGTTGCCCTGCGCGGAGGCGGGAGCCCCTTCCTGGCCTCGATCAGGCCGGACGCCGATCTCGATGAGCTCATACCGCTCGAGCACTCGCGCGCATGGAAGGAGCTCGACGTCGCCGTGTTGCAGGAGCTGGTTCTCGACCGGCTGCTCGACATCAGCACCGACCGTCCGCACACGCTCGAGCGGCTCTCCTTCGTCAAGGACACCGGCGAGGCGATCGCGGCCGTGGCCGAGCGCGATACAGCCTTCATCCTGCGCCCGACCCGCATGGACCAGATGCGCGCCGTCGCGCTCGCCGGCGAGACGATGCCGCAGAAGTCGACGTACTTCTACCCGAAACTGCTCTCCGGACTGGTGCTGCGAACGATGGACTAGGCGCGCCTCGCGCCCACACCCTGCACGTCGATGCCGATGCGTCGCGGGCAGACCGCCCCGAGGCGGCAGCGGTCGCACAGAGGACGCCTCGGCCGACACGTCTCGCGCCCGATGAGCCATGCTGCCAGATCCAGGGTTCCGGGTGCTTCCGGGCAGATACGCGCTGCGGCCCTCTCGATCTCCTCGAGCGTGTCGCGCGCGACCAGCCCTGTGCGCAAGAAGACCCGGCGTACCTGGACGTCGTAGGCGACCTGCCCGCACTCCTGCCCTCGCAGCTGCACTCCGTAGTGGCGCGTAAGGATCTCGACGGCCATCACTGCCTTCTTGCGACCGATACCGTCGAAGGCCGCCAGGCGCCCGGTGACGTCGAGGACGTGCGCGCCATCGCGCCAGATCCGCGTAGCATCGCCACCGTATTCGTCGAGAAGTCTGCGTGCCGCCGAGGATATCCACGTCGGGAGCGTGTTCTTGAAACGGTGCAACATCGGCGGCTGTTGGACGGCGAAGGCCACCGCCTCACGCTCGACCGCGAGCCGCTCGAGGTCGAGGTGCCCGAGCCTCTGCAGAAGTAACCACGGTCCGGCCCATGCCCTCTCGGCAGGGATCCCCTGCGTGAAGAGCACGCCGATGAGGAACGCCTCGGGCGATGATGCGAGCAGTTCATCGGCGTCGGTGTCACCGGTGAACGACGAGCCCACCTGCGCGGCTCCAGAGGCCTGCAGTTCCCACCCGTAGCGAACGAGCTCCTCACCCACCGCGACACGGACAGCCGCGCTCGAACGACGTCGCGCCACCCGGGCCACCGCCGCCTACCGGCCGAGCGAGCCGCGCTTGATCGAATGGATGAGGACCTCGCGCTCTTCGGGTGTGTACGCTTCGCCGACCTCACGAAGCGCCGTGATGCGTGCCCCGAGGAGTACGCCCCCCGCGATCTGGTGGACGATGTAGAGCAGCCACCCCACTGCGATGGCGCAGAACACATCTCTCACCAGGTTCCACAGGAGGAGGTCGCCGGTATCGCGGGTGCATCTGAACGGGCACATGAAGGTCCTCCTTGTTGTGCGATCACGGGACGTACGCGCAGGCGCTCGCAGCGAGGCACGCGGGTGCGGGTGTCAGAGTCGCGGGCCCTTCGTGAGAAAGAGGGCGCAGTGAAGGCACGAGTCCTTGACCGCCTTCTCTCGATCGGGCTCGATGGCAAACACGAGCGCCGGGTCGGTGGTCAGCTCGTTTTGCGGGAGCCGGCAGAAGCCCCAGGCGCACTTGGTGGGACAGCGATCGTGCAGCGTGGTCGCGTGCAAGCACTCCGCCTGCATCTCCTCGTCACAGCCGCGCATCTCCCAGCACCGTGCCATTGCGTCCGCCTCCCGTAAGCCAGCCGTATCAGCGCATCATACACCGGCCCCGCGGGCAGTGTCAGACAGGGATGAGCCCTCGGTGGTCGTAGTCATCAATGAAGCACATGCGAGCCCACCACCAATCGACTATCCTGATGCGTTATGGAGGCTCTGTCAGCGGGTCTTCTGGGGGCCCGCCGTCCATCGCATACCATGCCGACCGCCGATGCGGCCGGACGACCTTCGGGAGTACCGTGACTCACAGCACCGCACCGGGCACAGAGTACGACACTGTTGTCGTCGGGGCCGGACCCGCCGGCCTGATGGCAGCTATGAAGGCGGCCGAGCGGGGCACCGTGCTCGTGGTCGAGGCATCATCCATGCCGAGGGACAAGAGCTGCGGCGGCATGCTCAACGAGTACGCGCAAGCATTCCTTGCCGGAATCGCACCGCTTCCGCAGTCGATGGTGCGCCCGCCCGCCTGCATCAACTTCCGATACGTCGACTGGGATCGCGGCATCCGCAAGCCGACGTCGCTGCGCTTCCTCAACGTCGACCGTCGCGAGTTCGACGACTGGCTCGTCTCGCTGCTGCCCGACAACGTCGACGTCGCCGCTTCGAGTCCCGTCAAGGGCATGGCGCAAGACGACGCCGGCGTGTCCGTGACCGTACGGGTCGACGGTGAGGACCGCATGGTGCGCTGCAACAACCTCGTGGGAGCGGACGGTGCGCGTTCGGCGGTTCGACGAACCCTCGGCGAAGGCAGCGTCTCCACCTACGTCACCCTGCAGGATTTCTGCAAGCTTGAGGGTGAACTCGAGCCTTACTTCGATTGCATCTACATGCGTGACATCGGGGACAGCTACGCCTACTCCTATATCGTCCCCAAGGGCGAGTGGGGCTTGGTCGGGTCTGTCTACTACCCGAAGACGAAGCGCCCGCACGAGAAACAAGACCAGACCATGCAGATCCTGCGCACGTCCCTCCCCCAGCTCGGAGAGACGGTCAAGCGCGAGGCCTCCGTTGCACTTCACGTGCGATCGGCCGCGGACGTGGTGCCCGGCCGCGGACGGGTGCTGCTCGTCGGAGAGGCCGGCGGTTTCATGTCGCCGACGTCGGGAGAGGGCATCTCCTACGCGATGAACTCCGGGGCCGCGGCGGGTGCCGCGATCGCCTCCTCGGCGCCCGATGATGCGCTGGCGGCGTACGCGCACTCGGTCGACCACATCGCTGCGAACATCCGCCGCAAGCTGCGCTGGCTCCCGTTCATGGAGTCCGCATGGGGCAAGTATCTCGCCGGCTTCGTACCCACGCCCATCGTCAGCAAGGTGACCGAGGGACTCTAGCTATCCCTGGCGCTGGTCGAAGTTCTCGAACATCTTGCTGGAGGTGACGTCCGTCTGCCCCTGATACTTGCTGCCCAGCCCTGGCGTGCCGTAGGGCCGCTCGACCCGCGTGGTCATCTGGAAGAAGGATATCTGGCCTATGGGCATCCCCGGCATCAGCACGATCGGCAGGTTTGCGACGTTGGAGAGCTCGAGTGTCAACCGTCCGTCCCAGCCGGGATCGACGTAGCCCGCCGTCGAGTGAATCAGCAGTCCCAGCCTGCCAAGCGAGGACTTCCCCTCCAATCGTGCGACCAGGTCGTCGGCGAGCGCCACGCGCTCGATGGTCGTCCCGAGCACGAACTCTCCCGGATGGAGAACGAAGGGCTCCTCGGCGGTGGCCCTCACGAGCTCCATAAGGCCCGCCTGTTCGCGCGAGGGATCGATGTACGGATAGCGCGAGTTGCGAAAGACCTGGAAGCTCGAGCCGAGGTGAAGATCGACGCTCGAAGGTTGGATATCATCGGGGTCGCAGGGCTCGATGCGTATGCGGCCCGCGACCATCTGCTCCTTGATCGTTCTGTCTGACAGCACCATACGTGCGCCTCCTTCACCGGAAGCGGCCGCACCTCCGAAAGAGGCACGGCCGCTCGGTACTCGACTCCTACGATTCCACTTACGCGCACTTGGAGAAGCCGCAGGCGCGGCAGACCGCACAACCGCTCTCGTGCTCCAGCGCGCCACCGCACTCGGGACACGCGCCCGAAAGATAGTCGAGCGCATCGGTGCTCTTGACCACGCCGCTCGGGGCCTCACCGGTGTGCACGTAGGCGAGCGCGTGCTCCATCACGATCCCGACGGCGTCGGCGCAGGAGAGCACCTTGCCGCCCTCGGCCCATGAAGGGCTGGGGCAACGGATGCCGCGCAGGTGCTTGGTGATCGCCTCGGGGTCGACGCCGGCGCGCAGCGAGACCGAGATCATGCGGGAGAGGCCTTCGGACTGCGAGGATGCGCACCCGCCGGACTTGCCCATCTGGGTGAAGACCTCGCACAGGCCCTCATCGTCCCAGTTCACAGTGACGTAGAGGTTGCCACAACCGGTCAGTATCTTCTCGGTGCGGCCCTGCGTGACCATCGGACGGGGCCTGGGCTCGATCTCGCCATGCCGGACCATCGACTCCGCAGTGCCGCTCTTGGCAGTCTTGCCCGTCGTGAGGACCTGGTTGTCCTTGGAGCCGTCGCGATAGATCGTCACGCCCTTCACACCCAGCTCGTAGGCAAGGTCATAGACCTGGCGCACGTCATCGGCGGTCGCGTCGTTCTCGAAGTTGACCGTCTTGGAGACAGCGTTATCGGTGTGAGTCTGGAACGCCGCCTGCATCTTGATGTGCCAGACGGGCTCGATGTCGTGAGCGGTGACGAACACGCGCTGTACGTTCGCCGGGACCTCGTCGATACCGTGAACGCTGCCGTGGTCGGCGATGAGAGCCATCAGCTCCTGGCTGTAGAAGCCACCCTTGACGGCGACCTCCTCGAACATCGGGTTGACCTCGATGAGGCGATCGTTGTCCATGACCGTGCGGACATAGGAGACCGCGAAGAGCGGCTCGACACCCGACGAGCAGTTGGCGATGATCGAGAGTGTCCCTGTCGGTGCGATGGTGGTCACAGTGGCGTTGCGGATAGGTCCGCCGTCGGGGGCGTCGTAGATCGATCCCTCGAAGTTGGGGAAGGCGCCGCGCTCCTCGGCAAGCTTGCGCGAAGCAGCTTTGGCCTCCGCATCGATGTAGCCCATGACCTTCTCGCCGAGGGCCACCGCGTCCTCTGAGTCGTACGCGATGTCCATCTTGATGAGCATGTCCGCCCATCCCATGACGCCCAGACCGATCTTGCGGTTACCGCGTGCGAGCGTGTCGATCTCGGGCAGCGGGTACTGGTTGACCTCGATGACATCGTCGAGGAAGCGCACGCCGCGATGCACGACATCACCGAGGCGGTCCCAGGCGACCGTCGGGCCCGCATCGCCCATCGTCACGAAGCGTGAGAGATTGACCGAGCCGAGGTTACAGGCCTCGTAGGGCAGGAGCGGCTGCTCGCCGCAGGGGTTGGTCGACTCGATCTCGCCGAGGTGCGGCGTCGGATTGTCGCGGTTGATGCGGTCGATGAAGATGATGCCCGGGTCGCCGGTCGCCCATGCCATCTGGACGATCTGCTCGTAGACCTCGCGGGCGTCGAGCTCGCCGGCCGGCTCGCCGTCACGCGGATTGCGCAGCTGATAGGCGGTCCCGGCGTTGACGGCCTCCATGAACTCCTCGGTCAGCGCGACCGAGATGTTGAAGTTGGCGAAGTCCCCGCCTTCCTTGCAGGAGATGAAGTCGAGGATATCGGGGTGATCGATGCGCAGCACGCCCATGTTCGCGCCGCGGCGCGTGCCCCCCTGCTTGACCGCCTCGGTGGCCTGGTTGAAGACGCGCATGAAGGAGACCGGGCCGCTGGAAACGCCCTGGGTCGAGCGAACCTGATCGCCCGCCGGACGCAGACGCGAGAAGGAGAAGCCTGTGCCACCGCCTGACTTGTGGATGATCGCGGTGTCGCGCACAGCGCCGAAGATCGACTCCATCGAGTCGGCCACCGGGAGCACGAAGCACGCCGAGAGCTGCTGGAGCTCCCGACCCGCGTTCATCAGCGTCGGGGAGTTCGGAAGGAACTCCAGCGAGGTCATCAGCTCGTAGAAGTCGCGAGCCACCTCGGCGACCTTCGCGTCGTCCGCTCCCCATACCCGCTCTGCGGACGCGATGTTCTCGGCCACGCGGACGAACATGTCGCTCGGGTTCTCGATCGCGTTGCCCTCGTCGTCCTTGAGCAGGTAGCGCTTCTGGAGGACCTTGACCGAGTTAGGTGTGAGTATCTCGTCGACCGCGCGCGAATACGTGGTCGCCCGTGCTGAATCCGGCATCGTGCTTCCCCTCTCATGCTCCCTCGACACAACGTCCCCGCACATCCTTGGGCGGGGACATACACAACATCTAGTGCTCCCCGAGTGTACGCTCCCCTATATAGTGCGTCAACGGCGAACGGATGAACGGCACCCTGTACCTGCCGAGCGGCACTCTGGCGCTGCGGGCGTCAACCGAGAGCGGTCGGACGGGCGGGTGTGAAGCACTGACTGTAGGAACCCGCGATGGCACCCGGTCGGAAGGGCGCCCCCGTTGCCTCACGTAAGGATGTCGTCGAACGCCATCTTCGTTGACTCATCATAGATGTCGTCGAGATCGGGTGCC
>JARGFT010000008.1 GCA_029210645.1 Anaerosomatales bacterium
TCGACGCTAACCGTTCGACGACATCCTTACGTGAGGCAACGAAGCGGTTTCGACGACATTTCTGATGAGGCAACTCGCCCCCTAGACGGGCGGTAGCAGGATAGGTATACTGCTCATTTGCGGCCAGAGACGCCCGAGGAGGAAACGGACACCACGTGAGCAAGCGTGAAGACGCGATAGAGATGGAGGGCACGGTCGTAGAACCGCTGCCCAACGCTATGTTCCGGGTGGAGCTCGAAAACGGGCACAAGGTACTGGCTCACATCTCCGGCAAGATGCGCATGCACTACATCCGTATCCTGCCTGGAGACAAGGTCGTGGTGGAACTTTCGCCCTACGATCTCTCGCGTGGCCGCATCACGTATCGCTACAAGTAAGGCAGCATTGCCGGTAGGCGGTGGACACGCCCGGAGGCGTGTTTTCCGGATGACACTGAAGAATCGCACCTGCGGCTGGGTGTGTAGATAGATCGAATCACGCCGGAAGGGTTTCGTAATGAAAGTCCGACCTTCGGTCAAGAAGATGTGCGACAAGTGCAAAGTGGTCCGCCGCCACGGGCGCGTCCTCGTGATCTGCGAGAACCCGCGTCACAAGCAGCGGCAGGGCTAGGTAGGAGGGAGCAGGTCTGTGGCCCGTATATCAGGCGTCGATCTTCCGCGCGAGAAGCGCGTAGAGATCGGATTGACCTACATTTACGGCATCGGGCTGACCACCAGCCAGGCCATCCTGCGCGATACCGGGATCGACCCGGACACGCGCGTTCGCAACCTGACCGAGGAAGAGGTCGTGCGTCTCCGCGAGGCGATCGATCGCAACCTCAAGGTTGAGGGTGACCTGCGCCGCGAAGTCGGCCAGAACATCAAGCGCCTGATGGAGATCGGCTGCTACCGCGGTCTCCGTCACAGGAGAGGCCTGCCCGTTCGCGGTCAGCGCACTCACACCAACGCGCGCACCCGCAAGGGCCCGCGTCGCCAGATCGGCGCTAAGAAGAAGGGCAAGTAACGCATGGCTGTCAAGAAGAAGACCGCTAAGACGCGCCTGCGCCGTAGCGAGCGCAAGAACATCGCGGTCGGTCAGGCGCATATCAAGAGCACGTTCAACAATACGATCATCACGATCACCGACCCTCAGGGGAACGTGATCGCGTGGCAGTCCGCCGGCACGGTGGGCTTCAAGGGCTCTCGCAAGTCGACGCCGTTCGCCGCCCAGATGGCGGCCGAGGCGTGCGCGAAGATGGCTCAGGAGCATGGCGTCCGCAAGGTCGCTGTGTTCGTGAAGGGTCCGGGTTCGGGCCGGGAGACGGCGATCCGCTCGCTCCAGGCTGCAGGGCTCGAGATCTCGAGCATCCAGGACCGCACCCCTGTTCCGCACAACGGCTGCCGGCCGCGCAAGCGCCGCCGCGTGTAGCATTTCGGGAGGACAACCGATATGGCACGTTATACCGGGGCGGACTGCAGACTGTGCCGCCGCGAAGGAATCAAGCTTTTTCTCAAGGGAGACCGCTGCTACAGCGACAAGTGCGGTGTAGAGCGTCGTCCCTACCCGCCGGGTCAGGCTGGAAAGCGGCGCCCTCGCGACAGCGAGTACCGCGGCCAGCTTCGTGAGAAGCAGAAGGCCAAGAGGATCTATGGGCTGCTCGAGAAGCAGTTCCGCAGCTACTACGAGCTCGCCAACCGCCAGCAAGGCATCACCGGCGAGAACCTGCTGCGGCTGCTCGAGAGCCGTCTGGACAACGTGGTGTACCGCCTCGGCTTCGCCAAGTCTCGCGATGAGGCACGCCAGATCGTGCGCCACAACCACATCATGGTGAACGGCCGCAGGGTGAATATCCCTTCGTACCGCGTTCGACCGGGTGACACCATCGCGATCGCCGGGAAGTCGAAGGACCTTCTCGTCATCAAGACCGCGCTCATCTCCTCGGAGAAGATCGAGGTCCCCGGCTGGCTCGAGGTCGACATCGAGAAGCTGTCCGGCAAGGTGTTGTCGGTGCCCGAGCGCGACCAGATCGACGCGCCCGTGCACGAGCAGCTCATCGTCGAGCTGTACTCGAAGTAGCGAGACGGCACCGGACGAGCCAAGGAGGCTTTTGCATGACTGAGTTCATGAGACCACAGGTGACCGTGGACCAGCTCGACGAGCGGGTCGCTCGGTATACCGTTGAGCCGCTCGAGCGTGGCTTCGGCTACACGCTCGGCAACTGCATGCGCCGCGTGCTCCTCTCCTCGCTGGAGGGCGCGGCCGCCACCTCGATCCGTATCGAGGGCGTTCAGCACGAGTTCACCGCCATCGACGGCGTTCGGGAGGATGTCACCGACATCGTGCTCAACGTCAAGCAGCTGGTGTTCCGCGAGACCGGTGTCGGCGCTGCCGACGCGGTCGCCACGCTGAACGCGAGCGGGCAGGGCATCGTTACCGGTGCGGACCTCAAGGTGCCGTCGGAGTTCGAGCTGGTGAACCCCGAGCAGCCTATCGCCACCCTCAATAAGGGCGCGAAGCTCGAGATGGGCATCCGTGTGGGCGTGGGACGCGGGTACGTCTCCGCCGACCGCAACAAGCGGGCCGAGGACCCGATCGGTGTGATCACGGTCGACTCCCTCTTCAGCCCGGTGGCGCGCTGCACGTACGTCGTCGAGAACACCCGCGTCGGTCAGCGGACCGACTACGACAAGCTCGTCCTCGAGGTCGAGACCAACGGGTCGGTCGATCCGGGTGACGCGGTGGCGCGAGCGGGCCGTATCATCGACGAGCACATGCTGCTCTTCACCGAGCAGGCCACAAACCCGCTCGGCGAAGGCGAGATCTTTGCTGCTCAGGTAGACGAGGGCGAGAGCGTTCTGGATACGCCCATCGAGGAGCTGGACCTCACCGTCCGCTCTTACAACTGCCTGAAGCGCCAGGGGGTCAACACCATCGGCGCGCTTACGGAGTGCTCCGAGGCTGACCTGCTCAACATCCGCAACTTCGGTGCGAAGTCCATCGAAGAAGTGAAGGACAAGCTGCAGGCCATGGGCCTCGGCCTCAAGCAGTAGTAGGAGAGCGCACACTATGAGACACCTCAAGAAGGGCCGGAAGCTCGGCACGAATGCGAGCCACACCAATGCGATGCTCCGCAGCCTCGCGATCGCCCTGTTCGAGAACGAGCGCATCAAGACCACCGAAACCCGGGCCAAGGAGGTCCGTTCGCTGGTCGACAAGGTGATCACGTGGGGCAAGCGCGGCGACGTGCACTCCCGCCGCCTCGCCATCTCCGCGCTCGGCAACAAGGAGATCGTCTACAAGGTATTCGATGACATCGCGCCGCGTTTCGAGAGCCGAGAGGGTGGCTACACGCGTATCCTCAAGCTCGGCCCGCGCAAGGGCGACGCTGCGCCGATGGTCATCCTGGAGCTGGTCGAGTAGGAACGCACGGCCAGCGCCGGAGCAACGGCATGGAATCAAGAACGAGGAGGGTCTCGACCACGCGGTCCGGGCCCTCCTCGCGCGTAAGGATGCCGACGGGCGCCCGGGGGTCTTAAGGGATGATCGAGTTCATCGACGTGGAGCACGAGTACCGCACGGCCGGCGGCAGCGTGCCCGCCCTGCGCGGCGTGAGTACCACGCTCTCTCCGGGCGAGCTCGTCACGGTCCTCGGCCCCAACGGTTCGGGCAAGTCGACGCTCGCCCGGCTCGCCAACGGCCTGCTTCACCCGTCGGGAGGCCGGGTCGTCGTCGATGCCATCGACTCGACCGATGCGGCACGGGTGTGGGAGGTCCGCTCCCGCGTGGGCCTGGTCTTCCAGAATCCCGACAACCAGATCGTCGCGACCACCGTCGAGGAGGACGTCGCCTTCGGCCCGGAGAATCTCGGGGTCGACAGGGAGTCGATGCACGAACGCGTTCATGACGCACTTGCCACGGTAGGCCTGTCCGGTCTCGAACAGCGGGAGCCGCACACGCTCTCCGGAGGCCAGAAGCAGCGCCTCGCCATCGCCGGAGCGCTCGCGCTTGCCCCGGCCTACCTCGTGCTCGACGAGCCGACCGCAATGCTCGACCTGCAGGGACGCGCGGACGTCATCGACGTCCTTGGGCGTCTGCGCGACGCGGGTACCGGCATCATGCACATCACCCACCATCTCGCCGACGCGGCCGCCGCCGACCGCGTGCTCGTTCTCGTGGGCGGATCGGTCGTCTACGACGGCGTTCCGACAACGTTGTTCGCCGATGCGCAGCTGATGCAGCAGTGCGGCTTGACGATGCCTCCGGTCGGCCGTCTGGCCGAGGAGTTGCGGGCAGCCGGTGTCGACGTCCCGGCGGACGCCCTGACCGCCGAGAGTGTGGTGACCGCATTGTGAGTCTGGCGCTCTCGAGTGTGAGGTACACCTACGCCGCCGGCACCGCGTTCGCAACGGATGCCCTCGCGGGCATCGACCTGGCGTTCGAGCCGGGGGAACTCGCCCTCGTGCTGGGGGCGACCGGATCGGGCAAGTCAACGCTGCTGCGGGTGGCCGCGGGGCTGCTCACTCCGCTGTCCGGGTCGGTCCGGATAGACGGACGGTCTGTCGATGGACCGCTTGCGGTGGTCGAGCCCGGGGTCGGGCTCGTCTTCCAGTCCCCGGAGATGCAGCTGTTCGCCGAGACGGTCGAGGCAGATGTCCGGTTCGGGCCGCTCAACCAGGGCCTCACCGAGGACGAGGCACACCACCGCGCGACGCGGGCCCTCGAAGCTGTGGGGCTGGGGGCAGGAGAGTTCGGATCCCGGTCGCCGTTCACTCTCTCGGGCGGGGAGGCGCGTCGTGCCGCCATCGCAGGCGTGCTTGCGATGGACCCCGGCTACCTGCTCCTCGATGAACCCACGGCGGGTCTGGACGTCGAGGGCCGCGAGGCGGTTCGTGAGATCGTGGCCGCCTCGCGCAGGCGAGCCGGTGTGGTCGTGGTGACCCATGATGCCGAGGAGTTTCTCGGCAGTGCGGATCGCGTGATCCTGCTCTCTGCCGGACGCGTCACCTTCGACGGGCCGGCGGACGAGCTCGTGCAGAGCCCCGAGCGGTTCGCCGAGGCGGGCCTCAAGGCGCCGGAGATACTTCGCGCGCAGATACTCGCGCGGGATGCAGGGCTCGAACTCACACGTCTCTCGCTGGACCCCGCCGATGCAGGGCTGCTGATCGCCACAGCCCGGAGGGGCGCGCGATGAAGGCTCCGGTACCCTTCGGCCAGTTCTACCCGGGCGACTCGCCCGTGCACCGCCTCGAGCCCCGGGCCAAGATGGGACTGGTTGCGGCGTACATGGTGATGCTCTTCACGGTGGACGGCTTTGCGGGCCTCGCCGCAGCCACGGCCGTCGCGGCCCTTGCGGTTGCCGTCTCATCAGTCCCGTCCCGGCTGGTACTGCGGGGTATCCGGGCAGTGTCGATCATCCTCGTGTTCACCCTGTTGGCGCACGGGCTGCGGTGGAATCCGGCAACCGTGACGCTGCTCCGGGTCGGCCCTGTCGCGCTCGATGCGCAGGGCCTTGTCACGGGTCTGTTCTTCGTGGTGAGGATCGTCCTGCTGGTGGTCGGTACCTCGCTTCTCACGCTGACGACCTCACCCGTGCGCCTTGCCGACGGGCTCGAGCGGCTGATGCGTCCGCTGGAAGTGCTCCGCTTCCCCGCGGGCGAGGTCGCGATGATGCTGACCGTGGCACTGCGCTTCATCCCGACCACAGCCGAGGAGGCCGAGAAGATCGTCGTCGCTCAGGTGGCTCGGGGTGCGCGCTTCGACACAGGGGGTCTGCTCAAGCGTGCGCGGGCGTACGTCCCCGTCCTCGTGCCGCTCTTCGTGAACCTCTTTCGTCGTGCCGATGAGCTTGCCACCGCGATGGAGGCCCGGTGCTATCGTGGGGGCGCCGGGAGGACCCGGTTCACCGAGAGCAGGATGACGCTTGCCGATCGGGCGGCACTGCTCGTTGGTGCGGCCCTGATGATCGTGGTAGGGGTGGTGCTGTAGATGGACACCGGGCATCAGCAACAGGGGGCTCTGGCCCTGACGATCGCCTACGACGGCGCGCCGTTCTCGGGTTTTGCGCGCCAGCCCGGGCGCGAGACCGTGCAGGGCAGCATCGAGCAGGCGCTCGCGGTCGTCCTGCGGCGCGAGGTCGTCACGGTGGGTGCGGGGCGCACGGACGCAGGAGTCCACGCGCTCGGGCAGGTCGTCTCCTTCGAGAGCGACGGGAGCGAGCCCGAGCTCCGGACGCTCGTGCGCTCGCTCAACGCGCTCGTCTGCGAGGGGGTCGTGGTGACCGGCGTGTGCCGTGCTGCCGCCGGATTCTCGGCCCGCTTCGATGCCGAGGCGCGCGAGTACCGCTACCGGCTCGTTCCCGGGCCGACTCCGCCGCTCTTCCTCGACGAGGTCGCCTGGTGGGTCCGGCACACCGTGGACCTGGGCGCGATGCGAGCTGCGGCGGCCTCACTCGTCGGCGAGCATGACTTCCGGTCCTTCTGCGTCGCGGGGAGTGCCGAGGGCCGCAGCACGCGGAGGAGCATCGAGCTGGTCGAGATCGTTCCCGAGGAGCACCTCGGCGAGCACTGCGTGACGGTGCGCGTCGTCGGTAACGCATTCCTTCACTCGATGGTCAGGGTGATCGTTGGCTCCCTCGTGGAGGTGGGGCTTGGAAGGCGTGACCCTGAGTGGATCGCCGACGTGCTCGGCGCATGCGACCGTTCCGCGGCAGGGCCGACCGCCCCGGCGTGTGGATTGACGCTGTGGCACGTGAGCTACCCGGAGGAGTGCTGGCTCTAGCCCGCCGTTTCACTGCGCGGGGTATCGCGCGGCGGAGCGGGCGATACCCCTTAGGCGATGGACACGCCCGGGTGCGTGTACAAGTTGACAGCGGTGGGAGTGGTGGATAGAGTGTAAGGGTTCGCTTCCGGGCCCCGTGACTCCCGACTCGAACACCGGACGATAGATGCGTTTGGAGGACCATTGAAGACCTACCATGCCAAGCCCGGCGAGGTCGAGCGCGAGTGGCTCGTGGTCGACGCGACCAATATGGTGCTGGGCCGGCTGGCCAGCCAGGTTGCACAGATCCTCAAGGGGAAGCATAAGCCGCAGTATACGCCCCACGTGGATACCGGCGACTTCGTGATCGTGCTCAACGCGAGCAAGATCCGACTCACCGGCAACAAGATGGCCACCAAGACGAACTACCGCTACAGCGGGTTCCCCGGTGGACTCAAAGAGGTCTCGATCGCCACGATGCTCGAGAAGCGCCCCGAGCGCGTCATCGAGCTGGCGGTCAGGGGCATGCTTCCGAAGAATACCCTGGGCAGGGCCATGGGCAAGAAGCTCAAGGTCTACGCCGGACCTGAGCATCCGCACCAGGCCCAGCAGCCCCGCGAGATTACCCTGGAGGGTTAGCGAATGGCTGAGAACAAGGCTGTCTACCAGGGCACCGGTCGCCGTAAGACCTCGGTGGCACGTGTCCGCATCACCCCGGGTACCGGCGTCATCACCGTCAACGGCAAGCCGGCAGCCGACTACTTCGGCCGCGAGGCTCTCGTGACATACGTCGAGACGCCCTTCAAGGCGACCGAGACCGCCGGCCGCTTCGATGTCATCGCCAAGATCCACGGCGGGGGCGTGACCGGCCAGGCCGGTGCCCTGCGCCACGGTATCGCCCGCGCGCTGCTTGAGGCCGGCGATGAGTACCGCGGCGAGCTGAAGCGCGCCGGGCTTCTGCGCCGCGACCCGCGTATGGTCGAGCGCAAGAAGTACGGTCTGAAGAAGGCCCGCAAGCGCCCGCAGTTCTCCAAGCGCTAGCTCGCGAGGACGCGCCGATCGATCCCGACAGGGCCCGCCTTCGTGGCGGGTCCTGTGTGTTGACTGGAGGAACGGATATGACGCGGCTGTTCGGCACTGACGGGGTACGCGGTATCGCCAACGCCGACCTGACCCCGGAACTCGCCTTTCGTCTCGGCGAGGCGGCCGGCCACTTCCTCGGCGACAAGGGGAGGGGACGCATCGTCGTCGGCAGGGACACGCGGCGATCCGGCGAGATGCTCGAAGCTGCGATGGTCGCGGGCCTGTGCTCCGGTGGCGCCGATGCGCTGGTGGCCGGTATCGTACCGACTCCGGCGGTCGCCTACCTGACCCGTGAGCTCGGCGCCGATGGCGGCGTTGTGATCTCGGCGTCGCACAATCCCGCTCCCTACAACGGCATCAAGCTCTTCAATCGCGATGGCTTCAAGCTCCCCGACGAGCTGGAGGACGAGATCGAGGAGTTCATCGTCTCGGAGAGGGAGTGGGAGCGGCCGACCGGTGCCGGCGTGGGCCGTTCGATCAAGGTGGACGACGCAGTCGCCCGCTACGTCGCGCACGCGGTGGATACGATCGATCACGACCTCACCGGTATGACGATCGCGGTCGACTGCGGCCACGGGGCCGCGAGCGTGGCGACACCCCGGGCTCTGAGGGAGCTGGGCGCGACTGTCATCAGCCTCAACTGCGAGTGGGACGGCATGGACATCAACGACGGCTGCGGGTCCACGGACCTCGGACCCCTCACCGAGATGGTGAAGTCGCACGAGGTCGATTTCGGGATAGCGCACGATGGCGACGCAGACCGGGTGCTCGCGGTTGACGGCAACGGCGAAGAGGCAGACGGCGACCTCATCATGGCGATCTGTGCCGTCCAGATGAAGGAGCAGGGCTTCCTCGCCGGCGACACGGTCGTGAGCACGGTGATGTGCAACCTCGGCTTCGAGGTGGCGATGCGCGAGCGTGGCATCAACGTCATCAAGACCAGAGTCGGGGATCGTTACGTCCTCGAACAGATGCGGTCGTCAAGCGCCTCGCTCGGCGGGGAGCAGTCGGGGCACGTCATCTTCCTCGAGCACAACACCACCGGCGACGGGCTTGTCACGGCGCTCCAGCTCGCATCCGCGATCAAGCGTTCCGGAAGCCCGCTGACGCAGCTGCGCTCGGTCATGAAGCGCTACCCCCAGGTGCTGGTCAACGTCGAGGTCAAGGACAAGGGGCTCCTTGGAGCCAGCGCAGCGGTCGCCGCGGCGGTTCGCGAAGCCGAGGAGGCTCTCGGCGACACCGGCCGCGTGCTCGTGCGGGCAAGCGGGACCGAGCCCCTCGTGCGGGTGATGGCAGAGGCCTCAGACGGAAAGGTTGCCGCAGCGATCGTAAAGCGGCTGGTGGAGGTAGTCCGCACCGAACTCGGCGGCTAGCGTTTCGGGCGGTCTGTGCACGTCCGCCTGGTATACTCGTCACGAACCGATGCCGGCAGAAAGGGGTCGCCGCACACGCTGAACGCACGACCAAGCGCCCGGACTGGGATGGCCCCATGCCTTCCAGTTGACGAGGAGAGAGCTTATCGAAGGATTCGGCGGATGGCTCTCCGGCTTGACCGGGGTCGTGACGACATCGACAAACCCTGCGGGTGACCGCGGAGACAAACCGATGTCGCACCGGTGACTCACCTACTCAGGAGCCGTTCCTGCTCCGCTCCCCGACACGTTGTGCCGTCGGGCATCAACAACGTACGTGCAGCGCACGCCTGTGCGCCGTCAAGGAAGATAGAGGTACCCCTATGTGCGGAATCGTCGGATACATCGGTCCACGCCAGGCGAGTGACGTCCTCATCGGCGGCCTCGCCCGTCTCGAGTACCGTGGCTATGACTCGGCAGGCATCGCGATCTTGAGCAGTGTGGGACTTGACGTGGTTCGCCGTCTCGGCAAGCTCGTGAACCTGTCCAACGCCGTGAGCGAGTCGCCTGTGCCGGGCACGCTCGGAATCGGTCACACCCGCTGGGCGACCCACGGGCGGCCGAGCGAGGAGAACGCGCATCCTCACATCGACTGTACCGGCCGGATCGCCGTCGTGCACAACGGCATCATCGAGAACTACCTGGAGCTGCGCGAGGAGCTCTCGGCAACCGGGCACATCCTCCGCTCGGAAACCGACACGGAGACCGTCGCGCACCTCGTCGAGGCCTACTACGACGGAGACCTGGCCGCAGCGGTCAGCCGTGCCATCAAGCGGCTCGACGGCAGCTACGCGCTCGGCGTCGTACACCTGGATCATCCGGATATGCTGGTGGCGGCGCGCAAGGACTCGCCGCTGATCATCGGCATCGGTGAGGGCGAGAACGTGGTGGCCAGCGACATCCCTGCCGTGCTCGAGTACACGCGCGAAGTGCTGGTCTTGCACGATGACGAGGTTGCGATCGTCACCGCGGACGGCGTGCGCGTTCGGACGCTCGACGGGGCGGACGTGAGAGATCCTGAGATGATGCATGTCGAGTGGGACCTTGCCGCAGCCGAGAAGGGCGGATACGACGACTTCATGCTGAAGGAGATATTCGAGCAGCCCAAGGCGATCCGGGAGACGTTGCGCGGACGGATGTGTGACGGCGAGATCCAGCTCTCCGAGCTCGACATGAAGCCCGAGCAGGTGGCGGGAATCGACCGGGTGTTCATCATCGCGTGCGGCACCTCGTGTCACGCCGGGATCGTGGCCAAGACACTGATCGAGCAGTGGGCGCGCATCCCGGTGGAGGTCCAGGTCTCCTCCGAGTTCCGCTACGCCGACCCCATCGTCGATGACGAAACCCTCGTCGTCGCGATTACGCAGTCCGGGGAGACGGCCGACACGCTGGCGGGTGTGCGCGAGGCGAGGGACCGGGGCGCGAAGGTCATCGCGATCACCAACGTGGTGGGCAGCCGGGTCACGCGCGAGAGCGATGGCGTCATCTACACGCATGCCGGCCCCGAGATCGGGGTCGCGGCAACCAAGACCTTCACAGCGCAGATCGCGGCCCTCTACGTGCTCGCGTTGAAACTGGCACAGGCCAAGGGCACGGTGCAACAGGAGCGTATCGAGCACCTGTGGTCAGAACTCTCCCGCATACCCGACCTCGTTGCCACCATTCTCGAGGACATCGATGGTCTCAGGGAGTGCGCAGACGAGTACATCGGTGCACAGTCCTCGCTCTTCCTCGGCAGGGGCATCGGCGTGCCCATCGCGATGGAGGGCGCACTCAAGCTCAAGGAGATCTCCTACATACACGCAGAGGCGTATCCTGCGGGCGAGATGAAGCACGGTCCCATCGCGCTCATCACCGAGGAGGTTCCGGTCGTGGTGGTCGCTACCCAGGGGCACACCTACGAGAAGGTGGTGAGCAACATCCAGGAGGTCCGTGCGCGGGGCGCACAGGTGATCGCGGTCGCCACCCACGGCGATGACGAGATCCGTCGCCACGCCGAGCACGTGCTCTACGTGCCGGCGACCACCGAGTCGCTCTCGGCCATACCTGCGACGATCCCCCTGCAGCTTCTCTCGTACTACATCGCTAAGGCGCGCGGCTGCAATGTCGACCAGCCGCGCAACCTCGCCAAGTCAGTGACGGTGGAGTAGCGGCATGTCGATCACCGGCCTGGGAGTCGACATCGTCGAGATCGAGCGGATGCGGCGCGCACTGGAACGGCGCCCGGCGATGAAGGAGCGCATCTTCTCGGCGAACGAGCGCGCCTACTGCGATGCACGCAACAAGCCCGAGATCCACTACGCGATGCGCTTTGCCGCGAAAGAGGCGGTACTCAAGGCGCTCGGCACCGGGTTCTCCGGTATGCGATTCACCGACGTCGAGGTGGAGCGGGATGACCGCGGGCGGCCGGTCCCGAAGCTGTCGGGCCGCGCTGCCGAGGTCGCCGAGGAGCGGGGCATCGTGGAGATGCACCTGTCGCTCTCGTTCACGCACGCCAACGCGGTCGCCTCGGCCGTTGCGATCACCGAGGAGGCGCGACCCCGGCCGAGGGAGATCCCGCCCGACCCCATGGCAGAGCTGGCCGCATCGTTCAAGGATGCCAGAGCTCTGCTCGATGAGGTCGAGGTGGGGGATACACCAGACGAGGAGTAAGTGACGGCCCCTGGCGGGGTCGTCCCGCAGGGATGGGAGCCTCCGTGATCCACGCACTGACCGCGGCCGCTTCACGTGCGGCAGAGGAGCGGGCGGTCGCCGGGACCGGCGTCGCACTCGCAGAGCTCATGGAGCGGGCCGGAGTGGCTGTCGCGCGCGAGGTCGAGAGCCGGCGGCCATCGGGACCCGTCGCTGTCGTCTGCGGCGGCGGGAACAACGGTGGCGACGGGTGGGTGGCCGCGCGCGAACTGGTGCGGGCCGGGCGGGAGGTCACGGCCTACACCACGAAGGCGCCCGATGCCCTGGCGGGGATAGCCGGCGAAGCGGCACGCACCGCCGTGGCCGTAGGCGTCAGCGTCATCGAGCCCGGCCTAGCGCTGCTCGCGGCCGACGCGCTCGCCAACTTCCCGGTCGTCGTCGATGCGCTCTTCGGCGTCGGGTTCAGCGGAGAGGTGCGCACGCCCCACGGGAGCTGGATCGGTGCGATCAACGGATCGGGCGCGTACGTGGTCTCCGTCGACGTTCCCTCCGGAGTCGATGCTTCGACGGGAGGGACGGCAGCCGAGGCGGTGCGTGCTGACGTCACGGTGACGTTCTCGGCGCCGAAGACGGGCATCATCCTGTATCCCGGAGCCGGACTAGCGGGAGAGCTTGTCGTCGCCGACATCGGGATCGGGCACGAGTACCTCGGATCGCCGGGCGATCCCGAGATCTGGGATGCCGATGACTACCGGGCGCTGCTGCCGCATCCGGCTCCGGACGTCCACAAGAACAGCCGCGGCCGCGTCCTGATCGTGGCGGGTTCAGGCGCGTTCCCCGGCGCGGCGGCGCTCGCGGCGATGGGTGCCCAGCGCATGGGTGCCGGCTACGTCACGGTGGCCGTGCCCACGTCGGTCGTGGGGGTATTGCAGTCCAAGCTCACCTCGGCGGTCGTGATGGGGCTTCCCGAGAACCCCTCTCAGACGCTGGCATCCAAGGTCACCGACGCACTCCTCGACGTCTCCCGGGAGTTCGACGCAGTGGTGCTGGGTCCGGGAATGACCGTTGCCCACGGTGCGGTACACGTCGCGAGAGAGCTCGTCAGCTCCCTCGACGTCCCGCTGGTGGTCGACGCAGACGGCCTGAACGCGCTCGTCGACACGGTGGACACCATCACCGACCGGGTTGCTTCGACCATCATCACACCGCATCCCGGCGAGCTCGCACGGCTGCTCGGGCTGGCTCCGGCCGAGATCCAGGCCGACCGGCTGCTCCACGGAGGTCGCCTGAGCGGACCGCATCTGGCCTGTGTGCTGAAGGGGGCGCATACCGTGGTGAGCGGTGCGGGACGCCAGGTCGTCACCCTGGCGGGAAACCCCGGACTCGCGACTGCGGGAACCGGAGATGTGCTTGCCGGCATGGCGGGCGCACTGCTCGCCCAGGGGCTCGAGCCGTTCGAGGCCGGCGCGCTCGCCGTTTACCTGCATGCCCGGGCCGGCGACCATGCCTCCGCGGATCTGACGACGCTCGGCGTCGTGGCCGAAGACGTTCCAGCGTATCTGCCGGTCGCGATGCGCGAGCTTGATAGTACTATCTAGGGTACGGAGGGTTCCGGTGACAGGCCGGATGAGAAGGAGGGACACGAGATGGCGGAGCACACGGTGCGCGACATCATGACCGCCGACCCCGAGGTCGTCGGGCCGGAGATGACGGTGACCGAGGCTGCGCACCTCATGGTCGATCGCCGTATCGGCGCGCTTCCCGTCGTCGACCAAGGTCGTCTCATCGGCATCGTCACCGAGGGCGACCTGATCATGCAGGACGTCAAGCTGGAGTTTCCGACCTACCTTCACCTGCTCGACGGCTACATCCTCTACCCGCCGTCGACCGCTCGGTTCGAGAGCGAACTGAAGAAAGCGGTCGCGGCGTCGGTTCGCGACGTCATGACCCGGGACCCTATCACGATTGGGGCCGATGCTTCCGTCGAGGACGCGGCGACGCTTCTGGTGGAGCGGGACGTGAGCCGGTTGCCCGTGCTCCATGAGGGGCGTGTTGTCGGGATCGTCAGCAAGTCCGACGTCGTGCGCTCGCTCGTCGGGAAGCAGGAGTAGTCTCGGTGGCGTACGAGCGGTGGGCCCGGGTCGTCGTCGACCTGGATGCGGTCGCCCATAACGTGCGGACGCTGAAGGCGCGCACGCGCCCGGGAACCCTGTTCATGGCGGTCGTGAAGGCCGATGGCTACGGGCACGGTGCGGTGCAGGTTGCCCGCACTTCGCTGAAGACGGGGGCGGACCGGCTCGGTGTGGCTACCGTCGACGAGGCGATCGAGCTCAGGGAGGCGGGAATCGACGCACCGCTACAGCTGCTCTCCGAGCCGCCGGCGTCCGCGGTCGATCTGGTGGTCGAACACGATCTCATACCGACCGTGACGACTCCGGCGTTCGCTCGTTCCCTCGCACGCGCGGCGGCGTCTGCGGGACGCGAGGTGCGCTTCCATCTGAAGGTCGACACGGGCATGAATCGCATCGGTGTCCGGGCCGAGGATGCTCCGGGGATCGCGTCCGAGCTCGCCGCCCTTCCGGGGCTGCGCATGGAGGGTGTGTTCACGCACTTCGCGACGGCCGACGTGGCAGGCGATTGGGACTTCGAGGCCCAGGTCGCTCGCTTCGCAGACGTCGTTGCCCGCATGCGCGATGAGGGAGTGTCGTCGGTGATCGTCCACGCGTGCAACAGCGCCGGAACGATCGTGCACCCTGAGGCGCACCTCGACATGGTGCGCTGCGGCATCGCGATCTACGGGTTGCACCCGGCGCCATCGACCTACGGCCTGGTCGATCTGCGCCCCGCCATGTCCGTCGTCGCGCGGGTCACGCTGGCAAAGCGCATCGGGATGGGGGAGGGCGTGAGCTACGGGCTCACGTGGCGGGCGGCTGCCCCCACGACGATCGCGACGTTGCCACTCGGCTACGCGGACGGTGTGCACCGTCTGCTGTCGAATCGCATGGACGTCCTCATCGGCGGCGTGCGGTGCCCGCAGGTCGGCAGGGTGTGCATGGATCAGCTGATGATCGAGGTGCCCCGCACGCTGAGCGTCTCTGAGGGTGACGAGGCCGTTCTCGTCGGCACCCAGGGTGAGCAGCGGATTCTCATGGACGAGCTCGCCGAAGCCGCGGAGACGATCAACTACGAGATCGCGTGCGCTCTGGGGATGCGCATGCCGCGCGCGTACCGCTGAGATGTCGCGAAGGACTCTCGGTTTTTCAGAAGGAACGGCCCCGCTCAAGCAGAAGGAGACCTCTGGAGGGCCGTTCGCGTCTCTTGCGAGCGTGCCCTGCTCCCACGACAGTGACACAGGGGGTGGACAGTGGACGAAAAGGTCCTCGAGGAGTTCCAGTTCCACAAAGACACGGTGGTAGCGGATGTGAACTCGCCGCTTCACCTTATCCGCGAGAAAGAGATGGAGATCTCGGGGCGGGTTCTCGCTGCCAAGAAGGAGGCGGAGGAGATTGTCGCTTCCGCGCGCCGTAAGGCGGTCGAGATCGTCCAAGAGTCCGAGGCGGAGGGCGAGATGCTCTCGGCCAAGGAGGAGGAGCGCGCTGCCGCCGAGGTCGAGCGCGAGATCGCACGGATAGCGGAGGACGGGGAGCGCGAGGTCGTCGAGCTCCGCGAGAGTATCGGCGAGCGCGTGAACGGTGCCGCCGATCACATCGTTGGGGTCGTCACGCGCGTCTAGCGGGCGGTTCAGCTCCAACGGGTCCAACCGTTGAAACCGGGGGGTGTCGCAAGTGTTGGTTCCGATGGCGAAGATCGAGATCATCGGCCCGAAGAACGATTTCTTCGAGGTGGTGAGCTTGCTGCATGAACAGGGCAAGCTGCATATCGAGGATCTCTCTCGCAAGATCAGCTCGGGTGAAGTGCCTCTGCAGCGAATGGAGGTCTACGAGACGCAGCAGCAGGATCAGGAGCAGATGGAGGAGCTGCTGATCCGCGTTCGCGCGATCGTCAAGGCGCTCCACCGCGACGACCTCCACCTCGATCCCGCAGCTCGCCGTGCCCAGTACAGTGAACTGTTCGCAAAGGATCCAGGCGAACTGGCCAGTGAGGTCACCGCGGTGATCGAGGAGGTCGAGGACCGGACGGCCGAGCTGGCTACCTCCCGCACGAGCCTGGAGTCAGAGCTCTCACTTCTCGCCCGCTACGAGCCGATTCTTCAGAAGATCCAGCCGCTCGCGAAGCAGATCGTCACGACCGGTGCGTACGAATCGGTCGCGCTGCTGGTCGAGCGCCGCTATAAGTCCGCTCTCGAGCTTCTCAAGGAGGAGCTCGACAAGATCACGCACAAGCAGTGCGAGATCGTCTCGACCGACGTCGACGAGAACACCACTGCGGTCATCGTCGTGTTCAGCAAGACCTACTCCGAGCCGGTTCACAAGTTCCTCGCGATGGAGAACGTCAACCAGATCCGTCTTCCCTCCTCCTTCGAGGACATGCCGTTCGACGCGGCGTATGAGAGTCTCAAAGAGCGGCAAGGGCATCTGCCTGCCGAGCTCGAGAAGGTCTCGATCGAGCTCGAGGAGATGTCCAAGGCCTGGTATCTGCGGTTGATGACCATTCGCGACGTGCTCATCGACAAGATCGAGGAGATATCGGCGATCCCGAAGTTCGGGCGCACCGACTACGCGTTTGTCATCAACGGGTGGATCCCGGTAAAGGACGTTGAAGAGCTGCGGCAGGGTATCTCATCGAAGTGGGGCGACGACATCATCGTCACTCAGACCGAGGTCACCGAGGCCGAGTACGGCGACACGCCGGTGGCGACCAAGAACCCCAAAGCGATCGCTCCCTTTGAGAAGATCATCGGAGTGCGGGGTGTCCCGCGCTACGGTACCGTCGATCCGACCTGGCTGCTCTTCATCTTCTTCCCGCTCTTCTACGGGATGATCGTTGGAGACGCAGGATATGGCACCATCATGCTCTCCGTGATCGTCTGGCTACGCCTGAAGTTCAAGCAGAACGAAGTGATCCAGATGGCGACATCCATCATCGGACCGGCGGCGACCATGGTCATCGCCTTCGGCGTCGCCTACGGAGAGCTCTTCGGCGACCTGCCGTCCAGAGCGGGCTGGGTCTATCCGGTCACGGGTTCGGCGTACGCATGGTTGGCAGATGGCACGTACGCCTGGTTCGGGATCCTGCCTATCTTCCACCGCGTGGCTGAGATCCTGCCGTTCATGCTCATCGCGATCGCGGCCGGTGTGGTTCACGTGCTCCTCGGCTTGCTCCTCGGCGTCATCAACGCTGTCAAGACCGGTCAGAAGAAGCATCTCAAGGAGCGCGGGGGCATCCTTATGACGCTCCTGGCAATCCTCGTACTGGTGGGCGTCGGTCAACTTGCGCTTCTGAGCGGGACCGGTGAGATTGCATTCCAGCTCGCTGTCGCCGCAATAGCGATCGCCGGTTTCGTGTACGCGATCAAAGGTGGGGGCGTCATGGGCGTCGTCGAGACGCTGGAGTCCTTCACCCACATGGCAAGCTACATCCGTATCATGGCCGTGGGCCTGGCAGGCGCATTGTTCGCCGACGCGATCAACCAGATCGTTGTCATCTTGAGCCCGCCGGGCAGCATCTCGATCGTCGGAATCCTGCTGGGAGTCATACTGCACTCGCTGCACGTCGTCATGGCATCCTTCAGCCCGATGATCCACGCACTGCGTCTCAACTTGCTGGAGTTCTTCAGCAAGTTTTACGAGACCGGCAATCAGCCGTATAGTCCGTTCACGAAAACCGGAGGTGAAGAGCGCGTATGAACAAGAATCGGCTCGCAAAGTGGGTGTTCGGCAGTACGTTCCTGGTGACAATGCTCGTTCCGGCCATGGCGTTCGCTGCTGAGGCGGAGGCCGTCGTCGGCGAGTGGCAGTCCTACGTCGCCAAGGCCCTGGCTGCCGGCCTCGCCATGAGCGTGTCCGCGCTCGCGGCAGGCTACGCCCAGGCGAAAATCGGTTCTGCAGGCGCAGGCACGCTCGCCGAGCGTCCTGAGGCCTCGGTGTGGGTCATCGTTCTCCAGGCGCTTCCGGAGATCATCGTCCTGCTGGGCTTCGTTGCCTCCATCCTGATCGTCAACATGCCCGTCACGCCCGCTTAGGCGTGTTGGCTCTGACGGCGAAACACAGGAAAGAGGTCCAGGTCCCATGGCCCTAGAAGATATCTTCCGCGCACTAGACGAGCAGGCAGACAAGGAGTGCGAAGACATCCTCGCTACTGCTCGCGCGCAGGCCGAGGCCATCCTGGCTGACGCCGAGGAGCAGGCCGCGGGCATCTGTTCGGCGTGCGTCGAGCACACCGAGTCAGCGATGCAGCGAAAGGCGGCCAAGCAGACCAACGCGGCACGCCTCGAGGGCAAGAAGAAGGTTGCCTCCGTGAAGGAGGCAGCGGTCAGCGATGCCTTCGAGAAGTCTGCAGAGCGCCTGGCATCCATCCGGACCCGCGACACGTATCCGGCGATGTTCAAGTCCCTCGTGTCCGAGGCCCTCGCCGGTGTGTCCGGTGACATGGTGCTCCTGGTCGACCCCTCGGACGAGGCGCTTGCGCGCCAGGCTCTGGATGAGCTTGGGGTCGATGCTGAGGTGCGGACCGAGCTCACCACGAGCGGAGGGGTGGCGGTGCTGACCGGGAACGGTCGGATCATGCGCCGCAACACGCTCGAAGATCGGCTCGACAAGGTGCGCAACTCGATCCAGTCTGACGTTGCGGAGATCCTGTTCTCATGAGTGTGACGACCACGTCATCACGCAACCGCAGCCCCGCATCCCCGAAGGACTACGGGTATGCCAACGCTCGCATCCGGGGTATGCGTTCTCGGCTGCTGAGCAGGACGTTCCTTGACGGCCTCATCGCAGAGCAGAGCGTTCAGCACCTCGTGCAGGAGATGGACGGCACGGAGTACACGTCGGACCTGGAAGACGCACTGATTCACGGGATCGACGCGACGAGCGTCGACGCCGCCCTGCGGAACAACATGGTGCACACCTTCCAGAAGATCATGAGCTTCCTGAATGCCGAGGCCGAGTATCTGGTGACGACGCTGCTCGGCAGGTGGGACATCTTCAACCTGAAGACGATCCTGCGTGCCAAGCACATGCATCTGCCGCTGGACGAGCTGAAGGACGGCTTGTTGCCTGCGGGGCAGCTGACCCCGGTCGACCTGGAAGCCCTTGCTGCGGCCGATGACGTGCGAACGGTAGTCGACATCGCCGTCACCTGGGGCCTGCCGATGGCGTCTGCCCTGCGTGAAGGGCATGCGGAGTTCATGCGTACGGGGGAGCTCGCATCATTGGAGCTCGCGCTGGACCGATACTACTCGGAGTGGGCGAAGGCCCGGCTGTCCCGTCGGGGGGCCAACATGCGCATGGCGCGTAAAGTCCTGGCCACCCAGGTGGACGTCGCCAACCTCGTGATGGTCCTGCGCCTGCAGAGTGCCGACATCGAGACCATCGATGTCGATCAGTACTTCCTGGAAGGCGGCGCGGACATAACGCGTGAGCTGTACATGGTTCTCTCCAAGATGTCCGATATCGACGAGGTACTCGAGCGCCTCCGGGGCACTCCGTACGGCAGGGCGCTCGACGAGGTCTCGATCAAGTATCTCGAACAGAACTCGATATCGGTCTTCGAGCGTGCACTCGAGGATCTCTTCATGCGGCGCACTCTCGGTATCGCAAAGGGCGACCCGCTCGGTATCGGCGTGGCGGTCTCGTACCTGTGGGCCAAGCAGAACGAGATCACCAACCTGCGCATCATCGTCAAGGGCAAGGCCGTAGGGATGCCGGAGGACCGTGTGAGAGAGGAGCTCATCCTTGTATAAGCTCGTCGTTCTCACCGACTCCGACACCGCTGACGGTTTCAGGCTCGCCGGCGTGGATGTCATGGTGGTCGAGTCGGAGGAGGAGTCGCGCAAGGCGCTCAACTCGCTGCTCGATGACGAAGGGAGCGGCATCATCGCGGTCAACGAGAAGATGATGGCCGCCATCGACGAGCGCACGCAGCGCAAGATAGACAACAGTTACCGTCCGATAGTCATCTCGCTTCCCATCAGGGAGCAGCTGACGATGGGCGAGGATCACCGGGCGTATCTGGCACGCCTGATCAGAAGAGCAATCGGATTCGACATAACACTGAGGCGAGGCTGATGATTGCAGGGACTATCTCGAAAATCACCGGACCGGTGGCTGTCGCATCGGGCATGACCGGGTCCAAGATGTATGACATCGTGCGCGTCGGCAACGAGGGCCTGATGGGAGAGATCATCAGGCTCGAGGGCGACCGCTCGACGATCCAGGTCTACGAGGACACCTCCGGTCTGAAGGTCGGCGACCCTGTCGAATCGACTGAAGGCCCGCTCCTCGTCGAACTCGGACCGGGGCTGCTCTCCTCGATCTACGATGGCGTGCAGCGCCCGTTGCCTGTCGTTGCGCAGAGCGGCGACTACATCCAGCGCGGTACGGTTGCCTCGGCGCTGGACCGGGATAAGCTGTGGGACTTCACCCCCATCGCGACGCTGGGCCAGGAGGTCGTCGGCGGCGACGTCATCGGCTCCACGCCCGAGGGTCAGACCATCATCCACAAGGTGCTGGTCCCGCCTAACGTCAAGGGCAAGATCAAGAAAGTCGTGCCAGCGGGTCAGTACAACGTAGACACCACGGTTGCCGAGCTCGAAGACGGTACCGAGATCAAGATGTCGCAGTGGTGGCCGGTCCGTCAGGGCCGCCCCTACGAGCGCAAGCTCGATCCGACGCACCCGTTCACGACAGGCACGCGCATCCTCGACACGTTCTTCCCGATCGCTCTCGGTGGCAACGCCATCATCCCGGGCGGCTTCGGGACGGGTAAGACGGTCACGCAGCAGTCGCTCGCCAAGTGGGCCGACGTCGACATCATCGTCTATGTCGGCTGTGGTGAGCGCGGTAACGAGATGACCGAGGTCCTCGTCGAGTTCCCCGAACTCGAGGACCCGCGCACGGGCGCGCCGCTCATGGACCGCACCGTGCTCGTCGCCAACACGTCGAACATGCCGGTGGCCGCGCGCGAAGCTTCCATCTACGTGGGTGCGACGCTCGCCGAGTTCTATCGCGACATGGGCTACAGCGTCGCGATGATGGCCGACTCCACCTCCCGTTGGGGGGAGGCGCTCCGAGAGGTCTCCGGTCGTCTCGAGGAGATGCCGGGTGAGGAAGGCTATCCCGCATACCTCGCGACGCGACTCGCGGCCTTCTACGAGCGTTCCGGCCGCGTCCGGCCGCTCGGCTCGGATGAGGAACGCGTCGGTTCGGTCACCATGGTCGGCGCGGTCTCGCCGGCAGGCGGCGACATGTCCGAGCCGATGACCCAGAACTCGCTGCGCGTCTCGGGTGCCTTCTGGGCACTCGACACCTCGCTCGCACAGCGCCGGCATTTCCCGGCGATCTCGTGGACGAAGTCCTACACGCTCTTCCTCGGCCAGGTTCGCGGCTGGTACGAGGAGAACGTCGCTACCGACTGGCACGTACTGCGCGACCAGGCGATGTCGATCCTCCAGAAGGAAACCGAACTGCAGGAGATCGTCCAGCTCGTCGGGCCGGACGCACTGCCCGAGTCCGAGAAGATCATCCTCGAGGTCGCCCGCATGCTGCGAGAGGACTTCCTGCAGCAGTTCGCGTTCCACGAGATCGACGCGTACTGTCCGCCCAGGAAGCAGTACCTGATCCTGAAGGCGATCCTCTCGTTCCACGAGGCGGCCGCGTCGGCACTCAACAGAGGCGTCTCGCTGAGGCAGATCCTCGAGATGCCGTTCAGGGACGAGATCTCCACGTTGAAGACGACCCCGCACGAAGAAGCGATGGAGGCGATCCCGGGATTCTGCACCCGGATTGCCGAGGAGATCGCCGGAATCGAGGTGTACTAACGTGACGCCAGAGACGATGACGTCCCCGATGGAGCCGAAGGCCCGTCCGCTGGTCTCGACCGACTACCGGACCCTGAGCTACGTGACGGGCCCGCTCATCTTCGTCGAGAACGTGCATGGAGTGGCCTACGACGAGATGGTGGCCATCCGGATGCCGGACGGCGCGCACCGCAGCGGCCAGGTGCTCGAGGTCAGCGGCACCACCGCCGTCATCCAGGTCTTCGAGGGTACGCGCGGCATCGATGTCGACATGACGGAGGTGCGCTTCCTCGAGGAGGTCGCCCGCATCGACGTCTCGCCCGACCTGCTCGGCCGCGTGCTGAACGGCACGGGCGCTCCCATCGACGGTGGTGCGCCGATCATCCCGGAGCGCCGCCTGCCGATGACGGGCGCGCCGATCAACCCGTATACGCGTGAGAAGCCGGCGGACTTCATCGAGACCGGCATCAGCGCGATCGACGGGCTGAACACGCTCGTGCGCGGGCAGAAGCTCCCGATCTTCTCCGGTTCGGGTCTGCCGGCCAACGAACTGGCCGCACAAATCATCCGCCAGGCGCGGGTCAAGTCCGGCGAGGAGTTCGCCATCGTGTTCGGTGCGATGGGTATCACGCACCGCGAGTCGGCCTACTTCATGAACCAGTTCGAGAGCACCGGGGCGCTCGAGCGAGTCGTCTTCTTCCTCAACCTCGCTGACGACCCCACGGTCGAGCGACTGCTCACGCCGAAGGCGGCGCTGACGGTCGCCGAGTACCTGGCGTTCGAGAAGGACATGCAGGTCCTCGTCGTGCTCTCCGACATGACGAACTACTGCGAGGCGCTGCGCGAGGTCTCGACGGCACGTGAAGAGGTACCGGGGCGCCGCGGCTATCCCGGATACATGTACACCGACCTCTCGATGATCTACGAGCGTGCGGGCCGCATCAAAGGCCGCAAGGGCTCGGTCACGCAGCTGCCGATCCTCACCATGCCCGACGATGACATCACGCACCCGATCCCCGACCTCACCGGGTACATCACCGAGGGCCAGATCGTGCTCTCGCGCCAGCTGCACCGCCGTGCGGTCTACCCGCCCATCGATGTCCTGCCGTGTCTGTCGCGCCTGATGAATCTGGGTATCGGTGAGGGCAAGACGCGTGAGGACCACCGCGAGGTCGCCAACCAGCTTTACGCCGCGTACGCGCAGGGTCGCGATCTGCGCAAGCTGGTCGCGATCGTCGGTGAGGAGGCTCTGTCGGACAACGACCGCTCCTACCTCCGCTTTGCGGACGAGTTCGAGAAGCGGATCGTCGGTCAGGGTGAGGAGGGCCGCACGATCGAGGATACGTTGGCCATCAGCTGGGAGCTCATGGCGGGTCTGCCGATGAGCGAGCTCAAGCGCGTTCGTGACTTCATCGACACGTACCATCCAAACGCCGAGCAGGCCTCCGACGAGGCCTAAGGGGAGACGATGGAGGAAGTACGCCCAACACGCTCAGAGCTACTCGAGCGACGCGAGCAGATCAAGCTTGCCGAGCAGGGCATGGATCTGCTGAAGCAGAAGCGCGACGCGCTGCTCATCGAGTTCATGGGCGTCATGGACGAGACGCTGCGCCTCTCCGAGTCGCTACAGAAGAACGTCGCCGAGGCGCAGTACGCGCTCGCCGTCGCCAAGGCGGTCGACGGCACGGTGGCGGTCCGCTCGGCCGGCATGGCCACGAAGAGCGAGATCGTCGTCGACATGACGGGTACGCGGATCATGGGCGTTTCTGTCCCGGTGGTCACCAAGGGCGAGAGTCCGATCCGCTCGTCGTTCACGCGCGGCTACTCGGTCACCGGCGTCTCGTCCCGGGTCGACGAGACCGCGGACAAGTTCGAGCGCATCCTCGACGTGATCATCGAGTATGCCGACATCGAGACGCGGCTGAAGCGGCTCGGCGAGGAGATCCAGAAGACCAACCGCCGCGTGAACGCGCTCGAACAGGTGACCGTTCCGGCGCTCAGGGAGCAGGTCAGCTACATCCGGCAGACGCTGGACGAGCGGGCACGGGAGGATCTCTTCCGGCTGAAGAAGGTCAAGAAGAAGATCGAGAGCAAGAAGGCCGCTCAGGTGCGCGGTTAGTCCCGCAGCGTGTCCGCCGCACCGGTGTCGGGGGCGGACACGCTCACACAGAATGCAGAAGAGGCCGCCTGCCCGGGATCCGGACGGCGGCCTCCGCGTTACGGGGAACCCCCGAACCCCGTGTCACGCCCTCTCGGCAACGACCTGTTTCATGTCGGCCAGGATGTCGACCGCGTTGCGGGTGTGCTTGCGCAGCTCCCGTCCGAGGAGCAGCAGCTTGCGCACGTCGTGCATCTGCAGGTGCCCGAAGCGCAGGGACTCCCACTCCTCGCGGGCGGTGAATCCCCATACCTCACCGAGCACCCACTCGAACTCCTCGATCTCATGATCGGTGAGGGCCGCCCACTCGCGACCGAGATTGTGCCTGACGCGCTCTATCTCACGTTGTACCGCCTGAGCCCGGCGCAGTTTGTGCGTGCGGATGCCGAGTTCCTCGTCGGTGACATCGGGTCGCTTGCTGTTCATGGGCTCTCACCTCCTGGATACGATATTCTCTGCGGGACGCCCCGTTCCTTGTTCTAGAATACCCCTGTAACCCCCCGTGAGTTGCGGAAGGAACCCGATGGAATTCTCCGACGTCCTCGCCCGGCGACGCAGTGTGCGCCACTTCAACTCCCGCCTCGCTGTGAGCGACGAGGACGTCCGCGCGCTGCTCCTGGCGGCCGTCAGCGCTCCGAGCGCAGGAAACATCCAGCCCTGGCGCTTCACGGTCCTGCGCACCGAGGCCGCGCGCGAAAGGCTCGCCGCCGTGCTCGGGCAGCGCTGGGCCACCGCTGCCCCCGTCGTCATCGTGGTCTCGGTAGACCCGCGTCCTTGTGCGGCGCGCTACGGCGATCGCGGGGAGATGCTCTACTCCATCCAGGACACCGCCGCCGCGGTCAACAACATCCTGCTCGCCGCGGTCGATCGCGGCCTGGCGTCCTGCTGGATCGGCGCGTTCGACGAGCGCGCGGTGCGCGACGCCCTCGGGATCCCGGCGCCTATCACGCCCGTCGCCATCCTGCCGGTCGGTCACTCGGCCGAGTCCTCCGCCAAGCCTGCCCGCAGGCCGCTCGACGAGGTGACGACGTGGCTGTGAGGCCATGGACACCCTGAGGGAACTCCAGGAGTTTATCGGCGACTGTCACCGGTGCCCGCTGGGCGACACGCGCACGACCCTGGTGTTCGGAGTCGGTCGGACCGATGCCGACCTCATGTTCATCGGCGAGGCCCCCGGTCGCAACGAAGACCTGAAGGGTGAGCCGTTCGTAGGTGCGGCGGGCACGCTGCTCGACGAGCTCCTCGCGTCGATCGGTCTGCACCGCTCGGAGGTCTACATCGCCAACATCCTCAAGTGTCGGCCTCCCGGGAACCGCAACCCCCAGGCAGACGAGATCGAGACGTGCACCCCCTTCCTGAGGGAACAGGTGCGCCTCATCGACCCGAAGGTGATCGTCACGCTCGGAAACTTCGCCACCCGGTTCGTGCTCAAGACCTCGGCCGGCATCACCGGCCTGCGCGGCTCACTCCACCGTACGGGCCGTTTCACGGTCCTGCCGATCTTTCATCCGGCGGCGGCTCTCTACGATGCCACCAAGCGCGACGTGCTGATGGCCGACTTCGCTCTCCTCGGGGAGGTGCTCGCAGCACCCGCAGAGCCGCACGAGCTCCTCCAGGGGGAGCTGTTCGAGTCGTGAGTGCCCCGTCGTTCGTGCTGGAGACGGATTCGGCTGCCGCAACGAGACGGGCCGGCGGCGCGCTCGGCACCGCCGTGCACGCGGGGGACGTCGTCATCCTCACAGGTGACCTCGGCGCCGGCAAGACGGTCATCGCCCAGGGAGTGGCGTCCGCGCTTGGCGTCAGCGGCCACGTGACGAGCCCGACCTTCAACATCCTCGTCGTGCACCGGGGAAGCGTGGGCCTCGCCCACTTCGACCTCTACCGCCTCGAACGCGCGGAACAGCTCGAGGACATCGACTTCTGGGGCGTGGTCGAAGGTGATGTGGTGAGCCTGATCGAGTGGGGCGACCGGTTCCCCGAAGCGCTTCCCGCAGACGTGCTGACGCTTACCCTCGAGATCACCGGTGACGAGAGCAGGCGTATCGCGGTGTCCGCGTCGGGCGAGCGCAGCAGCGCGCTTGCTGGAGCGTGGCGTGACGCGTGCGCCGGGCTCGACGGCGTGGCGGTTCCCGGGGGGAGAGCACCACGATGAGCCGCCTCGTCCTTGCGTTCGACACTGCCACGGACCACTGCGCTCTCGCGCTCGGACGCTGGGTCGATGAGGACGTCGAGATGATCACTGCCGCCGACTTCGATGCCCCCCGTGCGGCGCTCGGCCGACTGCTGCCCGCCGTCCGCGACCTGCTCATCTCCGAGGGGCTCGCTCCCGGAGATCTCTGCGAGGTCGTCGTGGGCAGGGGACCGGGTTCGTTCACCGGTGTCCGCATCGGCGTGGCGACCGCCAAGGGGCTCGCACACGGGCTTGGCACCCCGCTCTTCGGCGCGGGAACGCTCGATGCCATCGCGTGGGCCTGCGCAGCGCGCTTCTCCGGCCTTCTCGGGGTCGTTGGCGACGCGATGAGGGGCGAGGTCTACCCAGCGCTCTTCGCGCTGGCAGACGGCACTGCACAGCGCCTGACGGAGGACCGCGTGGCGCATCCGGCGGATGTTGCCGCCGAGTGGTCCGCACGCGCCGAACCGTTGCTCCTCGCCGGTGGAGGACTGCGCAAGCACGCGGCAGCCTTTCGGGCGCTGGAGGAGGCGGGAGCGCAGTTCCTTCCCGAAGACCTGTGGCTTCCGGGTGGGGTGGGGCTCCTTGCCGCGTATAGGGCGGCGCGGGCCGCCGACCATGCGGGCGATGGCCATCCCCAGACGCTCCTGCCGATCTACACGAGACTGTCCGACGCCGAGGAGAACGAACGGCTGCGCGCTGCCGGGCAGGGGGAGCAGCCGTGACGGTTCGACTGCGCCACTTCGCTGCGTACGACCTGCAGGCGGCTCTCGATATAGAGCGCGCGTCCTTCCCCGAGCCGTGGTCGCCCGTGATGTTCCTCGGCGAGTTGCGTCGCTCGGACCGGATCTGGCTCGTAGCCGAACAGGCGGGCGGACGGGTCATCGGCTACGGGGGCGTGATGATCGTCGGCGACGAGGCGCACCTCATGAACCTTGCGGTCGCGGCGGGGGAGCGCGGGAGCGGGGTGGGCCGGGCACTCTACGACGAGTTGGCGGCGCGTGCCGCTCGCGCGGGGGCGCGCCGGATCACACTCGAGGTCAGAGACGACAACGAGGCGGGGGTGGAGTTCTACCGCGGCGCCGGACTCGAGGTCGAGGGCGTGCGTCCCGGCTACTACCGCAGCGGCACCGACGCGCTCATCATGTGGGGCGACCTGCCCGAGGCGGAGCACCGCCTGCCGGCAGCGGGTACCGAGGTGGTGCTCGCGATCGAGACCTCGTGCGACGAGACCGCCGCCGCTGTCATGCGCGGCGGCACCGAGGTGCTCTCCAGCGTGGTGGCCAGCCAGGTGGACTTCCACGCGCGCTTCGGCGGCGTGGTGCCCGAGATCGCGTCGCGCAAGCATATCGAGGCGATCGTCGGCGTGGTCGGCGAGGCGCTCGACCGGGCGGGTCTCACGCTCGCGCACGTGGACGCGATCGCGGTGACGCACGGCCCGGGTCTCATCGGTGCGCTTGTCGTCGGTCTCGCGTACGCCAAGGGGCTCGCGCTCGCCACCGGGCTGCCGCTCGTCGGTGTCAACCACCTCGAAGGACACATCTTCGCCAACATGCTCATCGACCCCGATATCACACCGCCGCTGGTCGCGCTCGTGGTCTCGGGCGGTCACACCTCGCTCATCCACGTGCCCGAGTGGGGGGTCTATCACACGCTCGGCGAAACGCTCGACGACGCTGCGGGAGAGGCGTTCGACAAGGTCGCCAAGGTGCTCGGTCTCGGCTATCCCGGGGGGCCGATACTCTCGAAGCTCGCTGCCGAGGGCGACCCCGAGGCCATCGCCTTCCCGCGGGCCATGATGCGTTCGGGCGATTATCGCTTCTCGCTTTCGGGCCTGAAGACTGCCGTCATCAACCACATCCGCCACGAGCGGGAGGCCGGTCGGGAGATAGACATCCCCGATCTGGCGGCCTCCTTTCAGGCGGCCGTCGTCGATGTCCAGGTCGCCAAGACCGTGCGTGCCGCCGAGGAGCACGGGGTCAAGACGGTGTGCCTCGCGGGGGGAGTCGCGGCCAACCCGTCGCTCAGGGAGACGCTGCGCTCGGCTCTGACCGAGAAGGGGATCGCGCTCACAGTGCCCGAAATCGGGTTGTGCACGGACAACGCCGCGATGATCGCGGCGGCCGGTACGTGGCGCCTGCGCCGCGGTGACCTCCTCGGACTCGATGCCGAGGCCGTTGCTGACCTGCGGCTCGATTAGTCACACGGGACTCGCGCCGCCGTGGCCGTTGCCCACGATGTGAGTCGAGTACACTCAACCCCTCTCGAAAAATACCTGCTAGAGGCTGTTGATTGCCCCGGGCACTCACGGTAGAATCCGAACGGGCTGGCACTCGGACATTATGAGTGCTAGCAGGCGCATGGTCCGGCTGCGAACGGGGTACATACTCAATCGCGGCCCGGTGGAGCACTCGCCGGAGGGCCGCGCACACATCATGTCATCAGTACGGTCGGACGGACGCTATAGGAGGGCAGCAGATGAATCTCAAGCCGTTGGGCGATCGCGTGATCGTCAAGCCGGCGGAGGCCGAGGAGCAGACCAAGAGCGGTCTGTTCATCCCGGATACCGCCAAGGAGAAGCCGCAGCGCGGTGAGGTCGTGGCCGTGGGCGACGGCAAGCTCAAGGACGATGGCACCCGCGTGCCGATCGACGTGAAGGTCGGCGACACGGTCATCTACAGCAAGTACGGTGGCTCGGAGGTCAAGATCGACGGTGTCGAGTACAAGATCCTCGACGCCGAGCGCGACATCATCGCCGTCGTCGTCTAGGCGACCGGCAATCCGAACGATCCCGTAAGGAGGAGATAGCTTAGATGTCTAAGGAGATCCGTTTTGACGAGGAGGCCCGCCGCGGTCTCGAGGCCGGCGTGAACAAGCTGGCCGATGCGGTGAAGGTCACTCTCGGCCCCAAGGGCCGCTACGTTGTGCTCGAGAAGAAGTTCGGCGCACCGACCATCACCAACGACGGCGTGACCATCGCCAAGGAGATCGAGCTCGAGGACGCCCTGGAGAACATGGGTGCCCAGCTCGTCAAGGAAGTGGCCACCAAGACCAACGACGTGGCCGGTGACGGCACTACCACCGCTACGCTGCTCGCCCAGGTCATCGTGCGCGAGGGCCTGCGCAACGTGGCCGCCGGCGCCAACCCGCTCGCGATCAAGCGCGGTATCGAGAAGTCCGTCGACGCTGTCGTCGAGGCCATCAAGAGTAACGCCAAGGACGTCGAGGACAAGGAGGAGATCGCTCACGTAGGCGCCATCTCCGCCGCCGATGACGTCATCGGCAACAAGATCGCCGAGGCCATGGAAGTCGTGGGCAAGGACGGCGTCATCACCGTCGAGGAGTCCCAGACCTTCGGTATCGATATCGACACCGTCGAGGGCATGCAGTTCGACAAGGGCTACATCTCGCCGTACATGGTCACGGATCCCGATCGCATGGAGGCCGTGCTCAACGATCCGCTCATCCTGATCGCCAACCAGAAGATCGGTTCGATCCAGGACCTGCTCCCGGTTCTCGAGAAGGTCATGCAGGCCGGCAAGCAGCTGCTGATCATCGCCGAGGACCTCGAGGGCGAGGCCCTGGCGACGCTGGTCGTCAACAAGCTGCGCGGCACGTTCACCGCGGTTGCCGTCAAGGCTCCGGGCTTCGGCGACCGCCGCAAGCGCATGCTCGAGGACATCGCCATCGTCACCGGCGGCAAGGTCATCTCCGAGGAGCTCGGCATGAAGCTGGAGAGCGCCACGCTCGACATGCTCGGCCGCGCCAAGACCGTCAAGGTCACCAAGGAAGACACCACCATCATCGATGGTGCCGGCACCGAGGACGAGATCAAGGCCCGCATCAACCAGCTCAAGTCCGAGATCGAGAACTCCGACTCCGACTTCGACCGCGAGAAGCTCCAGGAGCGCCTGGCCAAGCTCTCCGGCGGCGTTGCCGTCATCAAGGTCGGTGCCGCCACCGAGGTCGAGCTCAAGGAGAAGAAGCACCGCATCGAGGACGCCCTGCAGGCGACCCGCGCCGCGGTGGAGGAGGGCATCGTCGCCGGCGGTGGCGTCGCGCTCGTGGACGCGTCGGCCGCCCTTGACTCGCTCGAGCTGGGCGAGGAGGAGATGATCGGTGTCAAGATCATCCGCAAGGCGCTCGACGAGCCGCTGAAGACCATCGCAGCCAACGCCGGGTTCGAGGGTTCGGTCGTCGTGGAGAAGGTCCGCCACGAGGCCACCAAGGGCTACGGCCTTAACGGTGCGACCGGCGAGTACGGCGATCTGATGGGCATGGGTGTCATCGACCCGGTCAAGGTTGTGCGTTTCGCTCTGCAGAACGCCGCCTCGATCGCCGCGCTCATCCTCATCACCGAGACCACCATCAACGACCTCCCGGTCAAGGACGATGGCGGCGCAGCCGCCGCCATGGCCGGCATGGGCGGCATGGGCGGGATGATGTAGCACCCGCCGCACCACATGTGCTGACCGAGGGGCCCCGCGATGCGGGGCCCCTCTGCGTTTCGCACATTGCGTTCGCCTACGCCAAGGTTGCGGCGTCGGCCATTGTCGCCGGAAGGGTAGGAATAGAGAGCGGACCGCCACCGGCTGCCGCCGAGCGAGAAGGAGATGCACATGACCCCGTCCGAGCAGTCCAACGAACGCGTCGTCGTACACAAGACCCGGTCCTCAGGCAACAGGGCGATCACCGGGATCATCTCGTGGATCTCGGGTGCGATCGAGGTGATTCTCGCGTTCCGGTTCGGGCTGCTGCTCTTCGGGGCGAACCCGGAGGCCGCCTTCGTCGACTTCATCTACCGGATTGCGGCGCCGTTCATGGTCCCGTTCGAGGCCGTCTTCGGCGTCACGGAGACCCGCATGGGCTCGATCTTCGACTGGAGCACCCTGCTCGCGATCCTCGTCTACGCGGTCGTTGCCTGGGGCCTCACGTCGCTGATCAGGAACGTGGGGTACTCGTCGTCAACGACGGTCGAGCAGGTCGAGAAGGCCGAGCGGGAGCACATCGAGTAGCGCAGCGCCCGGTACGCGCTACTCGGCCTCGACGTGTCCGACGCGCTTGGCCATGAGTCGCGTGTAGTGGCCGAGCATCTCATCGGCCATGATGCGCACGTCGTAGCGGGCGGCCGTCGTGCTGGCGGCGGCCGCCAGGCGCTCCCGCAATGCGCGGTCGGCGGCGATCACGGCCATGCGCGCCGCGAAGGCCCCTGCGTCCTCCGGCGTCAGAAAGCCGGTGACCCCGTCCTCGACGATGTCACTCACACCCGGTGAGTGGATGCCGACGGCCGGAAGACCGGCGGCGAACGCCTCCATGATCACCAGTGGGTGGACCTCGGAGACCGATGCGGTGGCGAACACGTCGGCGGCGGCGAGGTAGCCGGGAACCTCGGCATAGGGCGTGAGCCCGGCGAAGTGGACGCGGTCGCCGAGCCCTGCGTCCGCAAAGCTCTTCTTGGTGTCGGCGAGAGCGTTCCCCCCACCGAGGACGAGCAGGCAGATGTCCGGAGCCTCGCCGGCGGCACGGATGAAGGCCCGCGTCAGGAGCCCCATGTTCTTCTCGGCACTCACGCGGCCCAGATAGCAGAAGACCACGGAGTCGGCCGGGAATCCGAACTCCTCGCGCGAGCGTGGAGCTGCGGGGTTACGGAACGGCTCGGTGTCCACGCAGTTGGAGAGCAGCACGCTATTGTCGGTCACCCCGAAGTCGGAGAGCCAGTCCCTGATGCCCGGCGACGGCGCGATGACGAGATCGATGTCGCCTGCGAACTCCTTGAGGTAGCGCCTGATGTAGCTGTAGCGCATCGTCTTGGGCATGAACCAGGCGTAGGTGTCCGAGTACAGGTCGTAACGAGTGTGGTTCGTGAAGACGATGGGGATGCTCGCCGGCTGGCAGTACTCGAGCGCGACGCGTCCCGAGACGAAGGGGTGGTGGACGTGGGCCACGTCGAGCGTGGGGATGATGCGCTTGGCTTCCGAGGTGAGCACGAGGCCCATCTGCCACCCGGTGTCGCCCCAGGGGATGGCGGGGGAGCGCACCACTCTCGGCTCGTCGTCGGCGTACTCGGTGTGCCCGAAGGTGAAGACCCAGACCTCGTGACCGAGCTCCTCGAAGCGGCGCTTATAGAGCGAAATGTAGTTGGTCACGCCGCTCAGATGGGGCTTGTACATGTCGGCGAACATGCCGATTCGCAACGGGTCCTCCTCGTTGGTGGCGGGGGTCTGGTGCCTCGAGTAGAGTACGAACGATGTTCTGCGCCCACAAGGCTAACAGTACCCATCTGAGGAGTCATCAGTGGCACTCTCCATAGGAATCGTAGGACTTCCCAACGTGGGCAAGTCGACGCTCTTCACCGCGCTCACCCGCAAGGGAGGCGTGTCGGCGAACTACCCGTTCACCACCATCGACCCCAACGTCGGTGTGGTGGTGGTGCCCGACCGGCGGCTCGATCGCATCGTACAGCTCGCTCCACCCGAGCGGGTCGTCCCGGCCACTGTCGAGTTCGTCGACATCGCCGGCCTGGTGAAGGGCGCGAATCAGGGCGAGGGACTCGGCAACAAGTTCCTCGCCAACATCAGAGAGACGAACGCGGTCTGCGAGGTGGTTCGTTACTTCACCGACCCGGACGTGGTGCACGTCAGCGGCGAAGTGGATCCTGACGACGACGTCGAGACCATCCGCACCGAGCTCGTGCTGGCGGACCTCGCAACCGTCGAGAGGGGGATCCCCAGGCTCGAGAAGGAGGCCAAGCGTGACAAGGCGGTCGAGCCGGTGCTCGCGATGGCCCGGCGGGTCGGCGAGTGGCTCGGGCAGGGCCATCGTGCGGGCCGGATGGAGATGACGGCTGAGGAGCGCGCTCTCCTGCGCGATCTGCACCTGCTGACGATGAAGCCGATGCTCTACGTCGCCAACGTCGACGAGGACCGGCTCCACGACGAACTTGCCCCCATCGACGGGGTGGCACCGATCAAGATCTGTGCGAAGGTCGAGGCCGATCTGGCCGAGCTCGCTGCCGATGAAGCCGCCGAGTACCTCGGCGCCATCGGTCTGGAGGAGCCGGGCCTCAACGCGCTCATCCGTGAGGCATACCGGCTTCTCGGCCTGCAGAGCTTCTTCACGCATGGAGACAAGGAGGCTCGTGCCTGGACGGTGCCGATAGGCGCTACGGCGCCGGAGGCGGCAGGCGCCATCCACACCGACTTCCAGCGCGGTTTCATCAAGGCCGAGGTGGTCTCGTTTGCGGATTACGACAGGTACGGAGGCGAACAGGGCGCGCGGGCGGCGGGCACGTGGCGCATCGAGGGTAAGGACTACGTGGTCCGGGACGGCGACGTCATCCACTTCAGGTTCAACGTGTAGGCATCTCTCCGGAAAGACGCAACCGAGTGCTCTGCGACGGTTCACGCGATGAGGGAGAACGCCTAGAATACGAAGACCCACCACTGTGGTACGCGACTGCCCGCTAGGGCGGTGATTCTACGAGGAGGCTGCGGGATCCATGGAGATTGAAATCGGACGGGGCAAGACTGCACGCAGGGCGTACGGTTTCGACGACATCGCGATCGTGCCGTCACGCCGCACGCGCGACCCGAGGGACGTGGACATCACCTGGTCGTTCACCTTCCGCGACAGGGAGTACTCCTTCCCGCTGCCGGTCCTCGCCTCTGCGATGGACGGCGTGGTCGACCCGGCCTTTGCGATCACCATGGGTAAGCTCGGAGGACTGGCGGTCCTGAACCTCGAGGGCATCCAGACCCGCTACGAGGACCCCGCACCGCACCTGGACGCCATCGCCTCCTTCTCCAAGGAGGAGGCCACCCGCAAGATGCAGGAGATCTACCGCGAGCCCGTCAAGCCGGAGCTCATCACCCAGAGGATCAAGGAGATCAAGGACGGTGGCGTGCTGGCGGCTGCAAGCCTCACGCCTCAGAACGTCGACACGTACATCGAGGCTGCGCTCGCCGGCGGACTCGACCTCCTCGTCATCCAGGGAACGGTCGTCTCGGCAGAGCACAAGTCATCCTACGCCGAGCCCCTCGACCTCAACGCGTTCGTGCGCGACCTCGACATCCCGTGCATCATCGGCGGCTGCTGCTCGTACCAGGGTGCGCTGCACCTGATGCGCGCCGGCGCGGTCGGCGTGCTCGTAGGCGTGGGCCCGGGGCACGCGTGCACCTCGCGCCGCGTGCTCGGCATTGGCGTGCCGCAGTGCACCGCCGTCGCCGATGCTGCCGCGGCGCGCATGCGCCACCTCGACGAGACGGGTTACTACGCCCACGTGATCGCCGACGGCGGCATGCGCACCGGTGGTGACCTCGCCAAGGCGGTCGCCGTGGGTGCCGACGCGGTCATGATCGGCTCGCCGCTCGCCGCCGCCTCCGAGGCTCCCGGCCGCGGTTACCACTGGGGCATGGCGACCTTCCACCCCGACCTGCCGCGGGGCACGCGCGTGAGGGCCGGCATCAAGGGTTCGCTCGAGGACATCCTCCTCGGCCCGGCCCACGAGAACGACGGTACCCTGAACCTGCTCGGCGGGCTTCGCACCTCGATGGCCACGACCGGCTACGAGAACCTCAAGGCGTTCCAGAAGGCCGAGGTCATGGTCGCGCCCTCACTGCAGACGGAGGGCAAGTTCCTCCAGCAGTCGCAGGGCGTAGGCATGGGCCGTTAGGGGACTGAAGTTGACGCACACCTACCACGAGGAGCAGCCTACCGTCCTCGTCCTGGACTTCGGCGCGCAGTACGCGCACCTGATCGCCCGCCGCGTGCGTGAGGCGCGCGTCTACTCCGAGATCGTCCCGTACGACATCTCCGCCGAGGAGGTCGCCCGCCGAGCGCCCGCCGCGCTCATCCTCTCGGGCGGTCCGGCCAGCGTGTACGCCGAGGGAGCACCGCACATGGACGCAGGGCTCCTGGGACTCGGGATCCCGGTGCTCGGGTTCTGCTACGGCATCCAGGAGATGGCGCTGCAGCTCGGCGGGACGATACCCAAGACCGACATCGGCGAGTACGGGTTCGCCGAGCTGACGATCATCGAGCCTGAGTGCGAGCTGCTCGCCGGGGTCCCGGAGGTCTCGCAGTGCTGGATGAGCCACCGTGACAGCGTCGGCACCACCCCCGAAGGGTTCACGGTGACCGCGCACACCGCGACCACCGCAGTCGCCGCCATGGAGGATCTGGCGCGCAAGCTCTACGCGACCCAGTTCCATCCCGAGGTGGCTCACACCGAGTACGGCCAGCAGATCATCCGAAACTTTCTCCATGACATCGCCGGCATCCCCCCGGTCTGGACGATGGTCAACATCATCGACGAGACCGTTGCGCTCGTGCGCGAGCAGGTGGGCGAGGGCCGGGTCATCTGCGGGCTTTCCGGCGGGGTGGACTCGAGCGTGGTCGCCGCTCTGCTGCACCGAGCGATCGGCGACCAGCTCACCTGCGTCTTCGTCGACCACGGGCTGCTTCGCCTCAACGAGGCCGAGCAGGTCGTGCGCACCTTCCGCGACCAGTTCCACATCGATCTCGTGCACGTCGAGGCCGAGGAGCGCTACCTGTCGCTACTCGCCGGCGTGACCGACCCGGAGGAGAAGCGCCGCATCATCGGCGAGGAGTTCTGGAAGGTATTCTTCGAGGAGGCCACCAAGCTCGAGGGTGTGACCTGGCTCGCGCAGGGGACCCTCTATCCCGACGTCATCGAGTCGGGAAGCAAGACCGCCGCGAAGATCAAGAGCCACCACAACCTCATCCCGTTCCCGCAAGGCGTGCACTTCGACCTGATCGAGCCGCTCAAGCACCTCTTCAAGGACGAGGTACGCGCCGTGGGGGCCGAGCTCGGCCTGCCGGACGAGATCGTCCACCGGCAGCCGTTCCCGGGGCCGGGGCTTGCGGTGCGCATCATCGGTGACATCACCCACGAGAAGCTCGAGCTGCTCCGGCTCGCCGATGCGATCGTGCGCGAGGAGATCTCCGCGTGGGACCGCGACCGCGAGGTCTGGCAGTACTTCGCGGTGCTGCCCGACATCCGCTCCGTGGGCGTGATGGGCGATGAGCGCACCTACGGGCGACCGATCATCGTGCGGGCGGTCGCCTCGGCCGATGCGATGACGGCTGACTGGGCGCGCCTGCCGCACGAGCTGCTCGCGCGGATGAGCAACCGGATCATCAACGAGGTCGACGGCATCAACCGCGTGGCCTACGACATCACGAGCAAGCCGCCGGGCACCATCGAGTGGGAGTAGCGCGGGAGCATTCGGCACGACGTGTTTCGCATACCAGGTCCGCGCCGGTAGTGCGATAATGGCAGACCACCGGTTGACCGAGCCCGCCGATGCGGGACCTAAGGGGGCGCGTGACATGCCAGATACCCCACTCGAGGCCCAGCAGCGGATCGCAGAGCTCCGGGCGCAGATGGATGAACTCGATTGCCAGCTCGTCAAGCTGCTCAACGAGCGAGCGGCGATCGCACTGGACATACGGACCCTGAAGCCCGATGCCAACCTGGGTCTGTACGACCCAAAACGCGAGGAGGAGATCTTCGCCAACCTCGCGCGCTGCAACGAGGGACCGCTCTACGCCGAGAACCTGCGCGAGATCTACGAGGCCATCCTCCACGTGATGAAGGAGCTGAGAGGATGAGCGGCGGGCAGGGCCAGGCCAGGCCGTCGGCGGTCGGCGCCGTGACGCGCGACGGCGATGTCACGATCATCGCCGGCCCGTGCTCGGTGGAGAGCCGCGAGCAGATGCGAGAGGTCGCCGCGGCCTGCGCCGAGCTCGGCATCCGTGTTCTGCGCGGGGGCGCGTACAAGCCGCGGACCTCGCCCTTCTCGTTCCAGGGACTCGAGGCCAAGGGCCTGGAACTGCTCCGGGAGGCAGCTGACGAGTACGGTCTGCTGGTCGTCACCGAGGTCACCGACTCGGCACACGCCGAGGTGATCGCTGAGTACGCCGACATGCTCCAGATCGGGACGCGCAACATGGCGAACTTCAGTCTCCTCAGGAAGATCGGAGAGGTGACCGCCGACTCACGCAAACCGGTCCTCTTCAAGCGCGGGATGGCCGCCACCATCGAGGAGTGGCTGCAGGCAAGCAACTACATCACCATGAACGGCAACGAGAACGTGATCCTGTGCGAGCGCGGCATACGGACCTTCGAGACATCGACGCGGTTCACGCTCGACATCACCGCGGTCCCCGTCGTCAAGAAGCTCTCCCTGTTGCCGATAGTAGTTGATGTGTCCCATCCGACGGGTTCGGCGGACCTGGTACCTGCGGTCTCTCGTGCGGCTGTGGCCGTGGGGGCCGACGGCGTCATGGTCGAAGCGCATCCCGACCCGCGTGCGGCACTCTGCGACGGGCCGCAATCGCTCGACCTAGAAGGATTAGCGAACCTTATTGTCGAACTGAAGCCCGTAGCAAAGGCAGTCGGCAAACGGCTCGCCTGAGCCCGAGGAATACCGGACCTTCAGGTCCGATTGCGTGAGTGACGATCGATGTCCGGAGGTCTGCAACGGTGAGCGCCGTGGGGGGTGCCGCGAAGTTCTGCCCGCACTGCGGGGCGTTCGGCGCCCCGCGTCTCGGCTCGTGCAACGTGTGCCGCCTGTCCGTGTGCGAGAAGTGCGGCAACTACCAGCACATCAAGGGCGAGCGGACCGTCATCCACAACGAGTGTCTTCGCAACTCGGGCGACTCCTTCTCGATGATCAAGTTCGTCAAGTAGTTTCCCTGCCCGGTCCCCGGCCACCGGCTGCTCCGTCTCGCCTGCGCGTGCCATGGCTCCGACGCCTCCGAAGGGCTAGACTGAACGCTCTATGACTGTGGACCTCTCCGATCTGAATCCCGCGCAGCACGACGCCGCCACCACGACCGAGGGCCCGCTCCTCGTACTCGCCGGGGCCGGCTCGGGCAAGACGCGCGTGCTCACTTACCGTATCGCACACATCGTCGGCGATCTCGGTGCCTCGCCTGCGGAGATTCTGGCGATCACGTTTACCAACAAGGCTGCCGGGGAGATGCGCTCCCGCCTCGGCGGACTGTGCGGTGCCGGAGTCCGTGCGATGTGGGTACTGACCTTCCACGCGATGTGCGTGCGCATGTTGCGTACGGATGCCGAGCTGGCGGGTCTCACACGATCGTTCACCATCTACGATGCCGACGACACCAAGCGCATGGTCACCTCGGTCATGAAGGACCTCGAGCTCGACCCTAAGCGCTACCCACCCAACGCCATCGCCGCGCGCATCTCTGCTGCCAAGAACGAGCTCATCGAACCGGCCGAGTTCGCCTCGACCGCCGTAAGCCCCATGGACAAGGCGGCGGCCAAGGTCTTCCCGCGCTACCGCGCACGCGTGCGTGAGGCAAACGCGCTGGACTTCGATGACCTGCTCGTCGAGGCCCACCGGCTGCTTGCCGAGCATCCCGACGTGCTCGAGGCGTACCAGGACCGCTTCCGATATGTGCTCGTGGACGAGTACCAGGACACCAACCACGCCCAGTACCGCATCGTGAACCTGCTCGCGGCCAAGCGCCGCAACCTGATGGTGGTCGGTGATGACGACCAGTCGATCTACTCGTGGCGGGGTGCCGACATCCGCAATATCCTCGAGTTCGAGCGCGACTATCCTGACGCGACCGTCATCCGCCTGGAGCAGAACTACCGCTCCACCGCGACCATCCTTGCCGCGGCCAACGCGGTGGTCGCCAACAACCGGGGCCGCAAGCCCAAGACGCTCTGGACCGCGAACGTGGGCGGCGAGGCGATCAGCCGCTACTACGCCGCCGACGAGCGCGACGAGGCTCGCTTCGTCGCCACCGAGATCGAGCGGTTGCTCCGGGAGGAGGGCCGCTCCTACGCCGATATGGCGGTCTTCTACCGCACCAACGCGCAGTCACGTGTGCTGGAAGACGTCTTCCTGCGGACCGGCGTGCCGTACCAGATCGTCGGGGGCACGCGCTTCTTCGACCGAGCCGAGATCCGTGACGTGATGGCCTACGTGAAGACCGCGGTCAACCCGGCCGACGAGATCGCGCTCAAACGCATCATCAACAAGCCCAAGCGCGGGATCGGCGACAGCACGGTCGCCACCGTGGAGTACGAGGCCGCCAAGCAACAGATGAGCTTCGAGGCCGCGCTCCGGCTGGCGGCCGGGGAGGACGGTGTGCTCGGCACGGGCCCACGCACGCGCGTGGCAGCCTTTCTCAAACTCCTCGACGAGATCCGTGCGGAGGCGGACTCCGGTGGTAGCCTTCGGGAACTCGTGGAGGAGGTCGTCGCCCGCTCGGGGCTCGTGTCTGCGCTCGAAGCCGAGCGGAGCATCGAGGCCGACGGCCGCGTGGAGAACATCCGCGAGCTCTTCGGCGTTGTCGACGAGTTCGCCGCCGCCCACGAGGACGCCGACTTGCCCGCGTTCATGGAGTGGGTTGCACTGCGCACCGACATCGATACGCTGGTGGCAGGCGAGCGCGCGGTCACGATGATGACGGTCCACACTGCCAAAGGGCTCGAGTTTCCCGTCGTCTACATCGTCGGGCTGGAGGACTCGATCTTCCCTCACGCGAACTCGATGTTCGACGAGTCGGGGCTCGAGGAGGAGCGCCGGCTGGCATACGTCGGCATCACGCGCGCCCGCGAGCGCCTCTATCTGACGCACGCGCACTCGCGCAGCCTCTTTGGGTCCACGCAGCACAATCCGCCCAGCCGCTTCATCGGCGAGATTCCTGAGGAGCACGTTGTCACGGCCGGCGTGGGCTCTGCGGGGGTGTCGGGAACCGGCTTCACGCGTCGCGGCGCGGCCTCGCGCGGTTCGATGGCGGGTGTGGGTAGGGCTGAGCCGGGCGACGGCCGCGTCTTCGGCTCGGGTCAGCCGCGCGCGGCCAAGCCGGCCGAGGAGCGGGAGAGCTTTGCGGCAGGCGACATCGTCGACCACAAGGTGTTCGGCCTGGGGACCGTCACCGGCGTGGAGGGCGACAAGATCAGCGTGTCGTTCAAGACGGCCGGAACCAAGAAGTTGCTCGCGGGTTTCGCCCCGCTGCGCAAAGTGCGAGACTGAAGAGCACATCAGTACCGAGGAGTGAGGCACGAACCCATGGGTCCTGTCCTGGTCTTTGGCCACAAGAACCCCGACAACGACTCCGTCTGTTCGGCGGTGGCCTACGCTCACCTGAAGAACCTGACCGACACGGAGGGCGTCCACGTTCCCGCGCGCCTCGGACCGTTGCCCCCGGAGACGTCATGGGCATTCGATCGCTTTGGAGTCCAGGTGCCCGAGGAGATCGAGCACGTCTTCACCCGCGTCCGCGACGTCATGACCGAGGGCGTTGTGACCGTCGACGGCGACCAGACGATGCTCGAGGCGGGTCGGATCATGCGCGAACGTGGCGTTCGCGCGCTACCCGTACTGGAGAATGGAACGGTTCGCGGGCTCATCAACCAGACGATACTTGCCGAGGCATACCTCGGCGAGATCGAGATGCGCGGTTTCGAGGGTGTGCCCGTGGCGGTGAAACGGCTGGTCGCGGTGCTCGATGGCGCGCTGCTCGCGGGAGACCCGGAGATGGAACTCTCCGGAGGGGTGCTCATCGGTGCGATGGAGCCCGAGACGATGGTCGGCTACATCAACCCGGGAGACACGCTCGTGGTCGGTGACCGCAGGCGCTCCCAGCCGATGGCGCTCGAGGCAGGAGTCGCCTGTCTGATCGTCACCGGAGGCAGCCGTCCGGAGCCCGCGGTCCTCGAGCTCGCTCGCGAGAAGGGGGCGGCGGTCATCTCGACGTCGCACGCGACCTTCGCCGCCGCGCGTCTGGTCAACCTCTCTCATACGGTCGCCGACGTGATGGACGGCGAGGTGCTGCACTTCGAGCCCGAGATGCTGCTCTCCGAGGCGCTCGAAGACCTGCTCGGCTCGACGCATCGCGAGGCGGTCGTCGTCGATGCGGACAACCGGCCCGTCGGCATGATCACCCGCACGAACATCGCGCGCGGCACGCGGCGGCGGGTCATCCTCGTCGATCACAACGAGACGGCGCAGTCCGCGCCCGGGATCGAGGAGGCCGAGGTGGTCGAGGTCGTCGACCATCACCGTATCGGCGACGTACAGACCTACGGGCCGATCCTCTTCCTCAACATCCCGGTGGGCTCCACTGCCACGGTGGTTGCTATGCGCTACGAGGAGCTCGGCGTCCCTGTCCCCGAGCCCATGGCCGGGATACTGCTCTCGGCACTGCTCAGCGACACCGTGCTGCTGAAGTCACCCACAACGACGGAGACGGATCACCGCATCGCCGCTCACCTCGCGGTCCTGCTGGGTCTGGATCCGCTCGCCTTCGGGCTCGAGATGTTCAGGGCCCGTACCGCCGGCGAGGCGTTCTCCGCGGAGCGCGCGGTCAAGGCCGACCTCAAGGAGTACCGTGCGGGCGATACGCTGGCCGCCATCGGACAGGTCGAAACGGTGGACCTGGCCGCGATCATGGAGCACGCTGACGAGTTGCGGACCGTGATGGATTCGTTACGGGAGGCGAGAGGGTACGATCTCGTGCTCCTGATGGTGACCGACGTCGTCCGGGAGGGGAGCGAGATCATCGCGGTAGGCAAGCTTCGCCTCGCCGAGCGTGGGCTCGGGATTTCGCTTGCCGAGGGATCCGCCTGGATGCCGGGCGTTCTGTCGCGCAAGAAGCAGATAGCTGCCCAGCTCGTCGACGCGGCGGGAACGTAGGGAACGCATGCGTCCGTCGAGCACACATCCCTGGAACCGCGACCCGACCCCGGGCATCGCGGCGCTCGTCACGGGGGTCGCGCTGGCGGGCTTTATCGTGCTCACTGCTGCGCTGCTCTTCTTCCCCGCGTTTCAGGATGTTGACGCCCGCATCTCGGAGGCCATGCGCGGGGTGGGCGGTCCTGTGCTCGAGGCGCTCGCACGCGGGCTGAGCTTCCTCGGCTCCGGATGGGTCATGGCGGCGCTCACGGTTGCCGGCTCGGTGTGGCTGCTTGTTCTCGGCAGGCGTGCCGAGACAGTGCTGCTGGCCGCGACCATGGCACTCGGGACCCTGACGGGCAACGCACTGAAAGCGCTGGTGGAGCGGGCCCGGCCCGGACTCGAGGTCGCCCGCATCCCCGTGCCGGAAAGCTACAGCTTCCCGTCGGGACACGCGCTGGCCGCGCTGCTGTTCTTCGGGATCGCGGCGTTCCTCTTCTTCGTGCTGGCGCGCTCGGTGCGTGTCAAGATCTGGGCCCTGCTCGCGTGCTGGGCGTTGGCGTTCGGCGTGGCGATCTCGCGCGTCTACCTCGGGGTCCACTACCTCGGCGACATCATCGCCTCATGGATGCTGGGCTGCGCATTGATTCTCGTGGCCATCGGCCTCTACGTCTCCTGGATCACGCGCGAACGGGCCGCATGATCCGCACTCTCACGCGCGCTGGAGAGTGACGACGAAGGTCGTGCCCGATCTCACCTCGGAGGTCACCTCGACCGTCCCGCCCGAGCGCTCCACCACGTGCCTGACGAGCGCGAGCCCCAGACCCGTGCCACCGCTTCGCCGCGACCGCGCGCGGTCGACGCGGTAGAAGCGCTCGAAGATCCGGGGCAGATCTTCCTCGGGGATGCCGGGTCCCGTGTCGGCGACGATGATGCGCACGTGCGCCGGATCCGCCTCGACACGTACGGTGACCGAGCCGGCCTCGGTGTAGTTGATGGCGTTGTCGAGCAGGTTGTCCAGGGCGATCGCCAGGTCGGTGGGATCGGCCTTCGCGAACACGTCGACCCCGGTGACCGTGCGGGTGTCGGTGATGAGCTCCAGCCCGCCGTCCGTCGCCGAGGGCCCGTGCCCGAGGACCGTATTGGCGATGGCCTGCCGGACGTCGACGATGCTGTCCGGCGCCGGCGTGGACTCGAGTCGCGAGAGATCCAGCAGGTCGCTCACGAGCTTGCCGAGACGCGCGGACTCTTGCTCGATCTGGAGTGCGAATGACAGTGCGAGGTCGGTGTCGTCGTCCTCGGCGGCGTTGGCGGCCGACTCCGCGAGCAGGTGGATCGCGGCGGCGGGTGTCTTGAGTTCGTGGCTCGCGTTGGCGACGAAGTCCCGGCGGACGCGCTCGAGCTGCGTGCGTTGGGTGGTGTCGGCGATGACGACCAGAGTCCGTTCGGAGTCATCCGCCCGACCGAGCGGAAGCACGTTGATGCGCAAGGTGCGACCGGCCGGATCGGGTCCCCACTCCAGGGTCGACGGCTCTGACTCCCCGAGTTCTGTGCCGATCGCGTCACGCACCGATGCCGGGAGTGCGGTCTGGTCGAGTCGCCGGTCGCGCCAGCCACTGGCCGGCGTACGGAAGAGCCGGCCGGCAGCGCTGTTGGCAAAGACGATGCGGTCGGCGTGCAGCAGGAACACGGCGTCGGTCAGCCCGTCGAGGACCGACCGCAGGTTGCGCTGCTCGGCTTCGAGTTCGTCGAGCCGGTGCTGCATCTGCTCGCGCAGTTCAGCGAGGGAGCGGGCGAGGACAGCAAGCTCCCCGGTCTCGCGGGGGATCTCGGATCGCAGGTCGCCTGCGGCCATCGCCTGAGCCGCGGCGGACAGGCGCTCGACGGGGCCGGCTGCCCGTTCCGCCAGGCGCGTGGCGAGCGCCGCCGCTGCGAGCGCGGCGAGCCCGAGCAGTCCCAGCGCCGCCCTTCGGCTACGGGCCGCGAGCTCGTCGATCGCCGAGAGCGGTTGGCTGACGCGGAGTGCCACGGGCGCATCGTCGAAAGTGGCGGGCACCGCGACATAGATCTGGTCCACGTGCTGCGTGTCGCTGATCCGCCGGTCGGAACCGGTTCGGCCCGCGAGCGCCTCGGCGACCTCGGGGCGGTTCCGGTGGTTCTCCATCGTCTGCGGGTTGCTCTGGGAGTCCGCGATGACGCTGCCATCGTCAGCGACGAGCGTCATCCGCAGATCGGTGCCCGCGACGAGTGCGCGCACGGTCTCCTGTGCGGGTTGCCCGCTCTCGTGCAGTGCAAGCGCACCGGCGCGTGCGACGGCGAGCAGGTTGCGCTGCTGCTGCTCGATGACGGCGTTGGTCAGCGGGCCGTAGAGGCTGACGATCCATGCGCCGGCCACGACCGCAGCCACGAGCAGCACGCCGACTATCAGGCGTACCCGGTAGGAGCCGGCTATCCGTCGCGCTCTGCCGGTCACGTGTCTGTCCCGCCCCGGGCATCGGACGCGCTCTTCAGCACCGGCTCGAAGCGGTAGCCCATGCCGTGAACCGTGTGCACGTAGTAGTACTCGCTCGGGTCCTCGATCGCCTGACGGAGCCGCCGGATGTGGACGTCGATCGTTCTCGACGAAGGCAGGAACTCATATCCCCAGACGTCCTGGGCAAGTCTCTGGCGCGTCTGGAGCGAACCGGCGTTGCGTGCGAGCGCTACGAGCAACTGGAACTCCTTGAGTCGAAGTCGCGCGGGTTGCCCCGCGACGCTCACGCGCAGCTCGCTCGGCTCGATCACGAGATCTCCTGCCAGGATCGGTTCGCTCGCCGAGAGGACCTCGCGCTCCCGTACCCTGCGGAGGTTCGCCCGTACCCGGGCGAGGAGTTCTTCCATGGAGAAGGGCTTGGTGATGTAGTCGTCGGCACCGGCGTCCAGGCCTCGCACCTTGTCGCGCTCCTGATCGAGTGCCGTGACCATGATGATGGCGGTCTCCTTGTCGCCGCGGCGGAAGTGCTCGGCGAAGGAGTACCCGTCCATTCCCGGCAACATGATGTCGAGCAGGATGAGGTCGGGGACCTCGTCGCGAGCGGCTTCCAGCGCCTCGGCCCCGTCCTCGCACAGCGTGGTCTCGAATCCCGCCCTGCGCAGCGCGTACTCGACGGTCTTGCCGATGATCGGGTCGTCCTCGACTACTAGTACATGAGCCATGTCCCGGTCCTTCCCACGGAGAGATCGCGTACATCATTGCACGGTTCACCCGTGGCTCGAACTTGTTTTACATACCTTTTACACCCGTGATGCAGAAGTTAACAGCGGTGCAACCATTCGCTTCACGTACGCGCCTAGCATGGCGGTAGCCGACGGTGTCGTCGGCGGATGTCCACAGTGACTACGTGAGGAGAGGGTTCTGTGAAGGCGAAGAAGTTCCTGGCGTTCGCCCTGGTGGCGGTGTTGGCTCTGGGTACGCTCGGCCTCGTCGGGTGTGGCGGGAGTGACGAGCCAGCAGACGAGTCGGGAGACGAGACTCCGGCCGGAGATGCTGCCGGAATCAGCGGTTCGATCACCGTCGAGGGCTCAGACACGATGGTCAACCTCGGCCAGGCACTTGCCGAGGTCTTCATGGACGAGGAGACCGGCGTTGACGTTTCGGTCGCCGGAGGCGGCTCGGGCGTCGGCATCGCCTCACTCATCAACGGTACGGTGGACTTCGCTAACTCCTCGCGTGCGATGAAGGACGAGGAGAAGGCCCAGGCCGAGGGCAACGGCATCGAGGTGACCGAGTTTGTCGTCGCCTACGACGGCATCGCGATCGTCGTCAACCCGAGCCTCGCCGTCGAGGACCTCACCTTCGAACAGCTCGGCGCGATCTACCGCGGCGAGATCACCAACTGGAGCGAGGTAGGCGGCCCGGACCTCGACATCGTGCTGCTCTCTCGTGACACCTCCTCCGGCACGTACGCGTTCTTCCTCGAGCACGTCGTCCAGCAGGCCGACAAGGAAGCCGTGTACTCGGCCGACGCGCGCCTGCTCCCCTCGACCCAGGCGATCGTCGACGAGACCATCGCCAACGAGGCCGCCATCGGCTACGTGGGCCTGGGCTACGTCGTGCCCGAGATCAACGTCCTGAAGATCGACGGTGTAGAGGCTGGCGTCGAGGTCGTCAAGGACGGCTCGTACAACGTCTCCCGTCCGCTGTTCATGTACGCCGCCGGTACGCTCAGCGAGGCCTCGCAGGCCTACATCGACTGGGTCCAGAGTGCTGACGGCCAGGTCGTCGTCGGCGATATCGGTTTCGTTCCGACGAACTGATCGACATGCCGACGCCCTCCTCTTCGAGGCGGCGTCTCGGCCGCCCGGCGAACAGCCGGGCGGCCGATGGCGTTGTCAGGAACATGATCCGCCTGAACGGGTGGTCTGCCATCGTCATCCTGGCGGCCATCGGCATCTTCCTTGCCTACGGTGGCGCGCGGGCACTCGGCGAGGTCGGGTTCTGGACGCTGGTCACGGGCAGCGAGTGGTACCCGACCATCGCCGAGCCCCGCTTCGGCTTCGTGCCGCTGCTCATCGGCTCGGCCGCCGTGACCATCACCGCGATCTTCCTCTCCATGCCGGTGAGCCTCGCGGCAGCGGTCTTCATCTCCGAGTTCGCCAACAAGCGCGTCAAGGAGGTCGCCAAGTCGATCATCGAGTTCATGGCAGCGGTGCCCTCGGTCGTCTACGGCCTGATCGGTATCGCCATCGTGGTCCCGGGGGTCAAGGAGGCGTTCAACCTCGACAGCGGGCTGAACGCGATGAGCGGTGCGATCGTACTCGCCTTCATGATCGCTCCGACCATCGTGTCGATATCAGAGGACGCGCTGCATGCGGTCCCTAACGATCTGAGACAGGGCTCGCTCGCGCTCGGAAACACGCGCTGGCAGACCACGTACAAGGTCGTGCTGCCTTCTGCGTCGTCCGGCGTTCTCGCCGCGGTGATGCTCGGCATGGGCCGGGCGATCGGCGAGACCATGGCGGTGTTGATGCTCACCGGCAACGCGGCGAGGATACCCGGTTCGCTCTTCGAGTCGGTCCGTACGATCACCGGCACGATCGCCGCCGAGATGGGCAACGTCGTGCAGGGTGGGCTGCACCAGTCGGTGCTCTTCACACTCGGGTTGGTGCTCTTCGCCATCACCTTCCTGATCAACCTCGTGGCCGACCTGGTCCTCGAGAAGCAGCGCAGGAGGTGGCGCCGGTGAACCGGATTAAACGAGCCCGCACAATCCAGACGGTCGCCGTGGGGATCACCGGCGCGGCGGCAGCGTTCATCATCGCAGCTGCGCTCTTCCTGCTCGTCTACATAGTCGTGCGCGGTGCTCCCGCCATCAGCTGGGAGTTCCTGACCGACGTGCCCCGCAAGCAGATGAAAGAGGGCGGCATCCTCCCGGCGATCGTCGGGACGCTCGCCCTTACCCTCGGCACCGCGGCGTTCGCGCTGCCGATCGGGGTCGCCGCCGGCATCTACCTCTCGGAATACGCCCCCCGGGGTCGCAGCACGCGGTTGATCCGCCTGGCCATCAGTAACATGGCGGGTGTTCCCTCGATCGTTTACGGCCTGTTCGGACTCGCGCTCTTCGTTATCCTGCTCGACCTCGGAAAGTCGATCCTCGCGGGCGCGCTCACGCTCGCGTGCTTGACGCTGCCCGTCATCATCACGGCCACAGAGGAAGCGCTGCGTCAGATCCCGAGCGACCTGCGCCAGGCCTCGCTCGCACTCGGCGCGACGCGGTGGCGCACGATCTACCGGATCGTGCTGCCGGCGGCAGCGCCGGGTATCGTCACCGGCTCGATCCTCGGCCTGTCGCGTGCCGCAGGCGAGACCGCCCCCATCCTCTTCACGGCGGCGGTGTACTACAAGCGGCAGATGCCGGACTCGGTCTTTGCCGACGTGATGGTGCTGCCGTACCACATATTCATCCTGGCCACCCAGGTCACGGGGCGACCCGACGACATCATCTGGGGAACCGCACTCGTGCTCGTCGGAGGCGTGACCGCGATCAGCGTGGCCGCCGCGACGTGGCGCTCCATTCAGAGACGGAAGGTGAGATGGTGACCGCACAGTCACATGCCGGCAAGGGAAGCTTCGATCTGCACGACGTCTCGGTCACGTACGGCTCGGAGACCGCGATAGCGGGCGTCTCGATGCACATCGAGCCCAATGCCGTGACCGCGCTCATCGGCCCGTCGGGCTGCGGGAAGTCTACGCTCCTGCGCTGTCTCAACCGCATGAACGATGAGCTCGGCAACGCGACGGTGGGGGGACGCATCCTGCTCGACGGGGTCGACGTCTACGACAAGGAGTACGACCCGGTCGAGCTGCGCACCAAGGTGGGGCAGGTCTTCCAGAAGCCGAATCCCTTCCCGATGACGATCTACGACAACGTGGCGTACGGCCCGAGGACCCAGGGAATCCGCAAACGCAGCGATCTCGACGCGCTCGTCGAGCGCTCGCTCACGCGCGCTGCGCTCTGGGGAGAGGTGAAAAAGGACCTCAAGAAACACGCGTTCGAGCTCTCCGGAGGCCAGCAGCAGCGTGTCTGCATCGCCCGAGCTCTGGCCACCGAGCCCGAGGTCCTGCTCATGGACGAGCCCGCCTCCTCGCTCGACCCGATCTCGACGCAGCAGATCGAGGACACCATCGCCGAGCTGAAGGAGTACGTGACGATCGTCATCGTCACGCACAACATGCAGCAGGCTGCCCGCATCTCGGACAAGACCGCATTCATGCTCCGCGAGTCTATGGAGCACCCCGCGTTCCTCGTCGAAGTCGGCGAGACGCGGACGATGTTCACCAATCCGGGCGACAAGCGCACCGAGGCCTACATCACCGGGCGCTTCGGTTAGGCCGGAGCGAAGTGCGGCAGGCACGCCCGCCCGCGCTGCGTCAGGCACATACGACCGGGAAAGCAACAGGACGCGCCGAGGGGGAGGCGCGTCCTGTTTATGTTCTGAGCGGCGTTACCCGCCCCTCGAGGGGGGAGGAGAGAAGCGGGTCGCCTGCTCTGCCGATTATGCAAGCAACGAGCGTGCCACACTCGTGGAGGAGACTCGGGTTTCCGTGCACTGCTCGGAAGTATGCACTTCACGCGCGCTGGGCCTCGCAGTAGGGTATGAGCAATGCGTGACCACGGCGAAGGGAACCCATGGCGCACCTCAAGTTCGATCCCGCCAAGCTCGAGAAACTCAACGACCCGGGCCGTCTCGAGACGCTCAGACCCGATGCGATGTGGGCGGCGTTCGGAGTCGAGGCTCCGGCGGTGCTGGTCGAGATCGGGGCCGGAACGGGTCTGTTCGCGGCCGAGTTCTCCAAGCGCGCGCCCGGTGCGACCGTCTACGCGGCGGACATGTCGGACCAGATGATCGACTGGATGCGGCAGTACCGCCCCGAGGTCGCGGACGGGTGTGTGGCCCCGGTCCGCTCCGAGGAGAGCGCGGTGCCCCTGGAAGACGACATCGCCGATGGTGTCTACATGATCAATCTGCATCACGAGCTTGCCGAGCCGGCGGCAATCTATGTCGAGGCGTACCGGATGCTACGGCCGGGTGGCCGGGTGCTCGTCGTCGACTGGGCTCCGGCGGACACTCCCAAGGGCCCGCCGCTCCGGGTGCGCGCGACTACCGAGGACCTCGTCTCCCACCTCGAGCGTGCCGGTTTCGCCGGCGTGGCCGTCCACGACATCCTGCCGTGGCACAGCGTTGTCTCCGCCGGTAAGGAGGGAGGGATCTGATGGATGTCGTCATTCGCGATGCAGAGCCGGGTGATGCGCAGGCGATCGCGGACATCTACAACCCCTACGTGACCGGGTCGGTCGCCACCTTTCACACAGAGCCGGTCGATGAGGCCGAGCGCCTGCAGTGGCTCATCGGTCACGATGCCCTCCATCCCGTGCTGGTCGCAGTCGGCGGCGGGGAGGTCGTCGGGTGGGGTTCGCTGACGCAGTGGGCGTCGCGTCCGGCATGGCGCCGCACCGTCGAGGTGTCGACCTACGTCTCACTCGACCATCGGGGAGAGGGCATCGGTCGCCAGCTCATGGACGCGCTTATCGAGCGCGCCTCGGGCGCCGGTCACCACGTGGTCATGGCGCAGGTGGTCGCCGGCAACGAGGCGAGCCTGGCGATGGGCGAGCGGACCGGCTTCGAGCGCGTCGGCCTGCTCAAGGAGGTGGGTCACAAGTTCGGGGCCTACCACGACATCGTGCTTTTGCAGAGGATCCTTCCGTAGACGGCGCGTTTCCCATCCTCGGCGCGGGTACATACGCATGGCGCATACCGCACGTGACTGACCGGGAACGGGGAGGATGCTCGTGGATGACGAACGCGTGGAACTGACGGAAGGCCAGCGTGCTCCCGAGATCGCTGCCACTGTCACCGGTGCTGGCGCGTTCCGCCTCTCCGACCAGCGGGGATCGTGGGTCGTCCTCTACTTCTACCCGCGGGCGAACACCCCGGGTTGAACCCACGAGGCCAAGGACTTCCAGGAGCACAAGGCAGCCCTGGAGGCCCTCGACGCCCTCGTGGTGGGCGTGAGCGCTGACAAGCCCGAGGTCCAGCAGCGGTTCATCGACACGTTCGACTTGACCTTCCCGATGATCTCGGACACTGACAGGAGGATCATCGAGGCGTATGGCACGCGCAAGGTCCTGGGTGTGACGGCCGAGCGGACGACGTTTCTCATCGACCCCGAGGGTCGTATCGCCCGCGTCTGGCGCAAGGTCAAGGTGCAAGGACATACGGATGACGTTCTCGCGGAGATAGAACGGCGTCGCGGCGCGGAGTAGGGGTGAGAACGATGGCAAGCAGCACCGGTGCGGTCGTGGCCCGGGTCGTGGCACTGCTTCTCAGCGTGGTGTGGGGGTTCTTCGTCGCCTTCAACGTCGTCTTCTCCGACGTCTTCGGCGTGGGCGACATGGTCGGCGCGATCGGTTTCGTCGCGGGTGCCTACGCGCTCCTCGGCCTACTCTTCGGCCTGGCGGGGCCACGCACCGGCTGGAGGTGGATGTGGTGGCTGAGCGCGCCGGGTGTGCTGCTCGTCTTTCTCGGGCTCTTCGACAACGTGGGCCGCGCGCTCTACCACGCAGCGGTCATCGCGGCGCTCATGGCCGGATCGGCGTTCGGTGGGTGGCTCGGAGCATGGGTCCGGGGCCGGTTCAGTCGCGGGCCAGCCACTCCCTGACCGCACCCTCGATGCCCTCGCGACCGGCGTCCACCACGCCGGTGAATCGCTCGGCGGCATCGTCGAGTTCGGCGAGCGCGCGCGGCGCACAAGCACCCTCTGGGGCCATGCGCTGCACCTCTGCCAGCAGCTGGACGCCGGTGAGCGACGCCACATCGGCGGGCAGAGCGTCCGCGTACGGGATGCCGCGCAACGCCTTGTACACGTCGGTCCCGAACTTCGCCCAGTGCGCGGTCGAGACCACGAGCACCGGGTTGACGTCGCGCAGCCGCTCGGCGACCTCCCACGCGACCGCGGTGTGCGGGTCGAGCAGGTAGCCGTACTCGCCGCACACGCGCCTGATGCACGCGAGCGACTCGTCGTTGGTGACCGAGTCCGCCGCGAAGTGCTCGCGAACGTGGTGGAATGTCTCGCGGTCCACCGTGAAGCGGCCTTCGGCGCGCAGCGAGGCCATCCATCCCGCGGTGCGCTCCGCGTCACGCGTCAGCTCGTAGAGCTGCCGCTCGAGGTTGCTCGAGATCAGGATGTCCATGCTCGGGCTCGGCGTGGTGACGAAGTCACGCTCTGAGATGTCGTATACGCCGGTGGCGATGAAGTCGGCAAGCACACGGTTCTCGTTGGCGGCGCAGATCAGGCGCCCGATCGGCACCCCGATGCGCTTGGCGTAGTACGCGCCGAGTATGTTGCCGAAGTTGCCCGTGGGCACGCACACGTCCATAGGCCGGCCGGCCACCACTCCGCCGCTCGTCACCAGGTCGGCGTAGGCGCTGACGTAGTAGGCGATCTGCGGCAGCAAGCGGCCCCAGTTGATCGAGTTGGCCGAGGAGAGGAGAAGGTCGTGGTGTTCGCGCAGCTCGGCCGAGAACCCTTCGTCTCCGAAAGCAGCCTTGACGGCGTTCTGGCAGTCGTCGAAGTTGCCCCGGACGCCGAAGACCCCGACGTTGTCGCCGGCCTGCGTGACCATCTGCTTGCGCTGCAGGTCGCTCACGCCCTCTGCGGGGTAGAAGACCACGATGCCGGTGTGCGGCCGGTCGGCGAAGCCGTCGAGTGCCGCCTTGCCGGTGTCGCCCGAGGTGGCCACGAGGATGAGGAAGTCCTCGGCAAGCGTGCCCACGGCCTGCTTGGCGGCGATGGCCTCGGAGAAGAAGAGCGGCATGCACTGGAGCGCCATGTCCTTGAACGCGCTGGTCGGGCCGTGCCAGAGCTCGAGCACGTGCGTGCCGGCGACGACCTCGGTGACCGGCGCGATGCGCGGGTCGGCCCACTGGGAGCCATACGCATCGCGCATGAGGGCTGCCACGCGCCCGGCTTCCACGTCCACGCCGAAGCGGCTGAAGAGGTCCGCCGCCCGCTGCCAGTAGGGGAGCGTGGCGTAGGCGAGGATCTCCTCGAGAGAGAGCGACGGCAGCGCATCGGGGACGTAGAGCCCGCCGCCGGGCGCGATGCCCGCGACGACCACGTCGCTGAAGGTGGGGTGCGAGCGGTCGGTCCCGCGCGTGTCGTGGTAGGTGATCACGTGAGCCATGCGAGCATGATACCCGACCGGCGCTCTCGCCGGCGATGGCGCTACTCGTGCTGGAACTCCTCGTCGAGCATCTCCATGAGCAGGCCGTCGCGCCACTGGCCGTCTGGGCCGCGCTCGTAGCGTCGCATGATACCGACCGGCCGGAATCCGACCTTCTCGTAGGCGCGGATGGCGTTGGCGTTCTTCGCCGCGGGGTCGATGCTGATGCGGTGATGTCCCCGCACCTCGAAGAGGTAGCGTGCGAGGGTTCGCAGCGCATCCGGGCCGAGCCCCCGGCCCGAGTACGGCGCCAGCACGACGATGTCGATGCCCGCGGACCGGTAGTCGGGGTCGGTCTCCTCGCTGTAGAGGATCGCTCCGACCAGCGAGTCGCCGACGTCGATCGCAAGCCCGGTCGAACGTTCCTCGGTCAGCCAGCGTCTGACTTTGTCGGGCTCCGTTCCCCACCAGGGGGCGGCACTCTCGTCCGCCGGCACTGCCTCGGCGAGCAGTTCGACATCGCTCTCCTCCAGCGGCCGCAGGGTGACCCGCTCTCCGTGCAGGACCGGTGGCGCGGGTGTTGGTGAATCTGTCATGGAGACCTCCCGGAGGTACGGTGATCCACAAGTCGATGGTGTACGCTTCTTCTGTACCCGAGAAGGGAAGTGATGTGGTGCGCTACTGCGTGATCATCCTCGACGGCGCGGCCGGCTGGCCCCATCCCGATTACGGTGGACGGACGACGCTCCAGGCGGCATCCACGCCCAATCTCGACCGCCTGACACGTGAGGGGATGCTCGGTCTTGCACAGACCGTTCCTGAGGGTACGGAACCCTCCTCCTCGGCAGCGTGCACCTCGATCCTCGGATACGACCCGGTTGCCGACTACGTGGGACGCGGGGCGATCGAGGCCGCGAGCATGGGCATCGACCTTGCGCCCGATGAGGTGGCGCTCAGGCTGAACCTCGTGACGCTCACGGGCGGGGTCATGGCGAGCTACGCGGCCGGACACATACCCACCGGGGACTCGCGGGCACTCGTCACCGAGATAGCATCGCACCTCGATGACGACGTCTTCCGGCTCTATCCCGGGATCGCCTACCGCCACATACTCGTCGTCAAGGGCCATCCAGAGCTGCTCGAGGCGCGCTACACCCCGCCTCACGACATCTCCGACAAGCAGTTCGCCGAGCATCTTCCCGCAGGCCCGGGTGTCGATCTGCTGCTGGACTACATGGATCGCGCCCGCCCGATCATCGCCGCGAGCGCCGTCACTGCTGCCCGCGCTGCGGCCGGGGTCGCTCCCACGGACGTGTGGCCGTTCTGGCCGGGCCAGGCGCCCGGTGGGATCGAGACTTTTGCCGAGCGCCGGGGCGTGCGGGCTGCGTTGACCTCCGGCGTGGACCTGCTCAACGGGCTTGCGGTCCTCTTCGGTATCGAGCGGCTCCAGATCGCCGGTGTGACCGACGGTCCGGACACCGACTATGCCGCCCAGGCGATCGGGGCGCTTGTGGCGCTCGAAGAGCACGATGTCGTGATCGTGCACGTCGAGTCGCCCGACGAGGCGGGACACTCGGGCGACACCGAAGCCAAGATCGCCGCCGTGGAGGCCATCGACCGCGAGGTCGTCGGCCGCATCGCCGGCTCCGCGGACGACCTGCGCATCCTCGCGATGCCCGACCACCCTACGCCCATCGAGCTCAAGACCCACTGCGGCGAGCCGGTGCCGTTCGTGTTGCACGGGCCGGGCGTCACGGGCAATGGTGCCGAGGCCTTCGACGAAGCGGCGGCGGGAGGTACCGGGCTCGTCGTCGAACCCGGTCACGGGGTCATGGACCTGCTGCTTCGTTAGCGCTCGCCCACGGCGACCGGCGGTCTACTCTCAACTCTGGCAGGCAGGGTCGAGTTCGTCGAGGAAGCGGAAGAGTTCGGTGGCGAAGCGCTCGGGCCGCTCTTCATGCGGGATGTGACCCGTGTCCTCGAAGGTGGCGAGACGTGCCCCGAGGACCTCGGCCACCCTCGCGCTGTCGGCGTAGGGGACGGTCCCGTCCTCGGTACCCGCGACCACGAGCACGGGGCACTCGATCGAGTCCAGCGCGTCAGCCGCCCGGTCGGGCCTCGGGGCGATGGTGAGCTCCCAGAGTGCGCGGTCCCAGTCGCGGATGGCGAGCGGGGCCCGGTAGCCCTCGATGACCTCATCGGTCACCGCCGACGGGTCGGCCCACGCTGCGCGGACGAGGCGTTCCCCCGTGTCGCCGGCGAGCGCGCGTCTGACGATGAGCGGGCCGATACGCCGCGCCTGGGGCGTGGCGAGCAGGGGCCGGACGAATCGGGGTGCGCCGCCTTCTGTGTATATGGCAGGCGCCTCCAGAACCAGCCCGCTGACCCGCTCGGGATGACGTGCGGCCGCAAGCACGGCGATCGTGCCGCCTGCCGAGTGTCCGACGAGGACTGCCTGGGAGATTCCCAGCTCGTCCATCAATCCGATGACGTTGTCGGCCTGGGTGGTCGGAGAGTAGGGGTTAGGGCCTTCCCACTCACCGCGTAGTTTGCGCTCGGTCAGGCCGAAGCCCGGGCGGTCGAACGCGATGGCGGTGGCCCGGGCGGCGATGTCGGGCAGCGTGTCGCGCCAGGAGAAGGTCGAGGCGCCGAATCCGTGCAGGAAGATGACCACCCGGCCGCCGGTGCCGGAGCGCACGTAGTGATGCTCCACGCCGCCGACCTCGACGAAGAGCGAATCCGGGCCCGCCAGCTCCCGCGGTTCGACTGCGCCGGGGACCTCGGGCACGGGCCAGAGCAGTGGCACGAACAACAGGGCGGCGAGCAGACCGAGCAGTACCCACGCGATCAGTCGCCGGGCGCGACCGTGGCGGGGCGGGGCGGCGACAGAGGGATCCGGAGGTGCCTCGGGTGTGGCGGCGTGGTCCATACGCTATATCTTCCCTGCGAGGATGCGGCCGAGCGAGCGGGCTTTGTCTTCCTCCCACTCGTGTACCTCCGGGTGGCGCCAGGTATCGGTGACCGCCAGCGAGCCGACGGTGCGGATTCCGCCGCTGCCGAGCGCGGCGCGCAGCTGGCGCACGGGGCCCGTGGTGTAGCCGAAGAAGGTCGCCAGCGGCTCGGGTGCCGCGCATGCGGTGATGATCACGGCCCGGCGCGCGTCTCTGACAACCGGTGCGTGAGCCACCTCCCGGGGGCCCATGCCGGGGAGGCGAAGCTGGCCCGATGAGGCGAAGTAGCCGTTGACGCGGTCGAGGAAGGCGGCAGTCGCCCCCTCCGGTTTGCGGAAGTACGCGGGGATCCCGAGGATGACGCCGTCGGCCGAGGCGATACGCTCGACCAGGGAAGGGAGGTCGTCGCCGATCTTGCAGGCATCCGTGATGCGACACATGCCGCACCCCGTGCACGTGCGGATCTCCAGGTCGTAGAGGCGCACCCGCTCGACCTCGGCCCCTGCGGCCTGCGCTGCTGCTGCAGCCGTCTCGACGGAGTGACTCACGACTCCGTGCCTCGGGCTCGCATCGATGGCGATGATCCTCATGACGTGCTCCCTCTCTCGTCGGTTCGTCGAGCAAAGAGCCGGGACTGCGTGCCTGGTTCCGTCGGATGTTCCTGTTCGATGAGGTCCGAGAGCGTCTCAAGGGTGCCGTCGAGCCAGTCGATCGTTGAGCGCGCATCCGACATCGCAGCGCCCAGTGTCAGGCGGTGAAGGATGGCGTCGCGTCCGGCCCCCTTGGCTTCCTCGGCAGCGCGCGCGCGGAGGATGTCGAGGCGTTGCTGCATCGCAGACCGGCGCTCGCGGACGATGTGTAACAGGTCCTCATCGGACAGGCGGTCCGCGAAGCGAAGCTGGATGAGGAAGGGATCGCGCAGGGGAGGGAGAGGGGCGGGGGTAGCGGCCCACCGGTCGAGCTCCTCGACTCCCGCCGGAGTGATCGAGTAGACCTTCCGGTCCGGGCGGGAGCGCTGGCGTTTGACGCGTGAGGTGACGTGTCCGCGCTTCTCGAGCCCCTCGAGGGTCCGGTAGATCTGGGCCTGATCGGCTGTCCAGAAGTGCTGTGCGTCGTGGTCGAAGCACAGAGTCTTGAGCTCGTATCCGGTCATTGCCTGCTCGCGCAGGAATCCCAGAATGGCGTGTGCCAGCGACATGCACTGCCTCTGCAGAGGTATATAAGACAGCACAAGTATATGTGAAGACATATACAATGACAACCTCAACCATGGGTTGAGGTATATCGGGATAGTGCCTGCTCAGAGAGTTGCGGAAAGCCTCAACATGGAATCGAGCTGAGGTTTCCGGTGAGTTGAAGGGCCACAGGGGCCCGTGAGTACCGCCCGTTGGCGCTAGGCTCCGAACTGGCTCTGATGAAGCCGGGCGAAGCGCCCTCCGGCGGCAAGGAGCTCCTCGTAGGTTCCGTCTTCGACCATCGTACCGCCGTCGATAACGACGATGCGGTCGGCATCGCGCACGGTGGAGAGGCGGTGGGCGATGATGAGCGCGGTGCGGCCCGCAAGCAGCTCGCGGAGTGCCTGTTGGATGAGCGCTTCGGTGCGCGTGTCGACCGACGAGGTCGCCTCGTCGAGGATGAGGATCGCCGGGTCGGCAAGGAGCGCGCGCGCGAACGCGATGAGCTGGCGCTGCCCGGTCGACAGCGTACCCCCCCGCTCGCCCACGATGGTGTCGTAGCCCTCGGGCAGCCGGTCGATGAAGTCGTCGGCGCACGCGACGACCGCGGCGGCACGTACCTCACCGTCGGTCGCTCCCTCGCGACCGTACCGGATGTTCTCGGTGACCGTTCCGGGGAAGAGGAACGGGTCCTGCAGGACGATCCCGAGATGGGTGCGCAGCGAGCGCGTCGTCACCGAGCGGGCATCATGTCCGTCGATCAGGACCGCGCCGCACGTCGGGTCGTAGAAACGGGGCACGAGGTTGATGAGGGTCGTCTTGCCGGCTCCCGTGGCCCCGACGACCGCAAGTGTGGTACCCGGCTCGACCACCAGGTCGATGTCGTGGAGCACCTGGGGACCGGTGCCGTAGGAGAAGCACACGCCCCGGAACTCAACCCTGCCTTGCACGTGCGCAAGCTCTTGGGCGTTGGGGGCGTCCGTGACCTCGCTCGGGGTGTCGAGCAGCGAGAACACTCGCTCGCCGCCCGCAAGCGCCGACTGCGTCTCCGCGTACAGGCTCGAGAGTTGGCTCACCGCGTTGAAGAACGACCGCGCGTAGCCGAAGAACGCGACCACCACGCCGATGGTGACGAGGCCGCCGGTGGCGAGCCACCCTCCGAACGCGGCGACGAGTGCTGTGGCCAGCGAGGAGATGACCGCCAGTGTCGGCGAGAAGGCCGAGGAGACCGCCGAGGCGGTGACGTTGGCATCACGGTTGGCGGCGTTGCGAGAGATAAAGCCGCTGCGGTCGGAGTCGGTGCGGTTGAATGCCTGCGCGACCTTGATGCCTGCTAGTTCTTCGGCGAGCGTAGCCGAGACGTCGCCGATCGCCTCCTGACGGCGGCGGAACGCCTGGCGGGCGATGTAGCCGAAGAGCCGCGTCGCTCCGAGCATCACCGGTACGACGGCAAGGGTCACGAGTGCGAGGCGCCAGTCGACGATGAACATGCCGACGAGTGTGGCGACGATGCCGAGGGCGGCACCCAGTACGCGGCGAAAACCCTGGGACAGGAAGGAGTTGAGCGTCTCGATGTCGTTGATCAGCCGGCTCATCAGATCGCCCGACTCCACGCTCTCGAAGTAGGAGACCGACAGCCGCTGGATCGTGCCGAAGACTTCCTCGCGGACCTCGAAGAGCGCACGCTGCCCCGCCTGACCCAGCCGCAGGATCTGCGCGCGCTGCGACCACCAGCCAACCACCGCGGCACCCACCAGCAGCAGTGCGGGGACGAGCAGCACGTCGGTGCCGTCGCCCGCGGCGGCGGCACCGACGGCCGTGTCGATCACCAGACCGGTGAGTGCAGGCTGTGCGGCGGTGGCGCCCGAGGCGACGACCAGCCAGATGAGCGCGACCGCCATCTCGCCGCGGTAGGGCAGCAGGTAGCGCAGCAGGCGCCGGATGGCGCCCCAGGCCGACCGGGGCCGCTCCTTCTTGGCGAGGGACTTGAGCGAGGAGCCGCCACGCGCCATCAGCCCTCACCGTCCTCGATCGAGCACGCACCCGGGACCTCGATCTCCTCGCCGCCCGCGAGCTGGCTCGCGGCGATCTCGGCGTAGACACAGCTTGTGGCGAGCAGCTCGTCGTGCGTGCCGAGGTCGACGACCCTGCCCTCATCGAGCACGACGATCAGGTCGGCGCGCCTCACGGTGGACAGTCGCTGCGCCACGACGAACGTCGTCCGCCCCTCCATGAGCGTGCCGAGGTTCTCCCGCAGTGCCGCCTCGGTCTCGGCGTCAACGCTCGAGGTGGAGTCGTCCATGATCAGGATGCGCGGGTCGATCAGGAGCGCCCGGGCGATCGCGATGCGCTGACGCTGCCCCCCGGAGAGCTTGATGCCCCGCTCTCCCACGCGGGTGTCGTAGCCATCCGGCAGCGCGAGGATGAAGTCGTGCGCCTGCGCGGCTCCTGCGGCGGCCCGCACGTCCTCATCGGAGGCATCGGGCCGTCCGTATGCGATGTTGTCGCGCACCGAGCCGGAGAAGAGGACCGAGTCCTGCATGACGACCCCGATCCGCGCGCGCAGGCTCGAGATCGTCAGGTCGCGGACATCGTAGCCGTCGACGAGCACGGCGCCGTCGCTCACGTCGTAGAACCGGGGGATGAGGTTGACGACGCTCGTCTTGCCCGACCCGGTGGCGCCCACCACCGCGACGATGGTGGCCGGCTCGACGGTGAACGTTATGCCGGCGAGTGTCTCGCGGGTGTCGCCCGGGTAGCGCAGGTGGACGTCGCGGAACTCCACCTGTCCACGGGTCTGGCCGAGTACGGTCGCGCCGGGCCTCTCTTCGACGTCGACGGGCGCGTCGAGTACCTCGAAGAGCCGCTCGGCGCTTGCGCTTGCTCGCGCGATCGATTGCGCTCCGAACCCGATGATGTAGAGCGGGGACAGGAGAAGGAAGAGGTATGACGTGAACGCGACGAGCTCACCGACCGTGAGCGTGCCGTTGATGATCTGGGCAGCACCCGCCACGGTCACGACTCCGACCCCCAGAGTGCCGACCGCGAAGAGCAGCGGGAAGGCGTTCGCCACGGTGCGCCGCACCGAGAGCCCCTGTTCGAGCAGGGCCTCGTCCGCCGCACGGTAGCGCGCGATCTCGAAGTCTTCCCGCGCGAATGCACGCACGACGCGCGCGCCCGCGATGTTCTCCTGGAGGACCGCGTTGAGCGCGCCGAGCCGCTTCTGCGACAGGCGGAACATCGGACCGAGGCGGCGGACGAACAGGAAGAGGACGAGGAGCGTTCCCGGGACGACGGAGAAGGCCACCAGAGCCAACGCGGCGTTCATCGAGAGCAGCAGGACCACCGCGCCGATGAGCAGGAGCACGGCCGAGACCGCCTGCACCAGCCCGCCGCCGACGAACTCGCGCACGAGGTCGACGTCGCTCGTCACCCGCGTGATGAGCTGCCCGGTGCTGGCGCGGTCGTGATAGGAGAACGAGAGCCTCTGCAGCTTGTCGAAGATGGCGTTACGCATATCGAACGCCGCGCCATGGCTCGCCTTGGCCGAGAGGAAACCCTGAAGGAAACTCGCAAGCCCCCCGAGCACGGCAACGCCGATCAACCCGAGTGCGCCCCGCCAGATGAGCGCTGTGTCTCCGCCGGCGATGCCCCTGTCGATGATCGCGCGCAGGATCTGCGGGGAGACGAGATCCGCGGCCGATGCGGCGAGTACCGCGAAGACCGCGGCTGCCGCTGTCAGGCGGTAGGCGCGCATGAAGCGCAGGGCGCGCAGCAGTGCGCTCGACACGATACTCCTTGGTGGGTCGACGCGGGACGAGGTGATTCTCCGAGCGATTCTACGATTGTAGCGATGTCGGCGATGTCGTGCGGTCTTCACGCGAGAACGGGCTCCCGTTGCCGGGAGCCCGTTCTCGCGTGAAGGGGGAAGAGAAGCAGAGGCTGTGGGGCTACAGCCGTAGAGCCGTGCTCATCATCCGCAGAGTACGGTTCGGATGCGCTCGAACTCGGCGGTGTCGATCTCACCGGTGGCAAGCCGGCGACGAGAGATCCGGAGCGCTCCATCGGCAGGAGTGGAGGCCGGGACAGGAAGCACGTCTGCACGCGCAAGCACACGGGTGTTGTGTATCGCATAGATGGCGAGCATGCCGAACGCCAGTATGAGAACCGGTCCGAAGGTCATCGAGCTCACCCCTCACATCAATCGCCGATGTGAGTTCAGTATGCCCCGCGGTCACGCAGGGACGGTGAAGCCCCTGTGGAGATGGTGTGGAGCGTCCGATCCGTTCACGCGGGCGGCTCGGACAGTGCAGGCTCCACTGCGACGCGCAGGCCGTCGCCGGCCGGTCTCGCGCGCGGCGGTCGAGTGGGTGCGGTCGTGGTCAGCGCCACGCCGACGACGATGACGAGCATCCCGGCGATCACCCAGACGTCGACCGGTTCCGGTCCCGCGATCAGGCCGACAGTCCCTGCGGCCCAGCCGAGGAACACTGCGACCACCGGGTTGACGTAGGTGTACGTCATGACCTTGGAGGTCGGGACCCTGGCGAGCAGCCAGACGAATGCGGTGAACGCGATGCACGACCCGAAGATGGTGAGGTACGCCAGTGCCCAGAGGCCTCCGGACGAGATTCCCGACATCAGCGGGACCTCGCCCAGGACAGCGCCGACTGCCAGGAGGATCCCTCCGGCGACGAGCATCTCGTAGCCGGTTGCGACAACGGCGTGCGCCTTGACAGGCCGTCGTCGGGAGATGAGCGAGCCGGTGGTCCACAGCCACGTTGCCAGTATCTGCAGCCCGACCCCGAGCCACTCGGCACCGGAGCCGTGGACGCCGGTGATTCTCGGCCACAGGAGGAGCGCGAGTCCCGCGAATCCGAGAACGAGGCCGGCGATCCCGCGGGCGGTGGGCTGGTCCATCCCCGGCAACACTCCCTCGGCGGCGGCTACCCACAGTGGGATGAGCGCTACCACGAGCGCGGAGAGGCTTGACGGTATGTACTGCTCGGCGAGGACAGTGAAGAACATGCCACCGCACAGCAGGAAGATACCGACTACGGAGACCGTGACCAGATCGTGCCGGGAGAGCCGGAGGCGCCACCCGCGCCAGCGGGCGAAGGTCAGCAGGATGAGACCGGCAAGCGCGAGCCGCAATCCCGTGAAAAGCGCGGGTGGCATGTCATGCTCCAGGCCGATCTTGATGGCCAGATAGGTGGAGCCCCAGATGATGTACATCGCCAGGAAGGCAAGGACGGTCTTGGCGTCGAAAGGTCGCGACACTGCGGCTCCTGTGGGTCGATCCGGCCGGTGCTTCGCGCCGGGGGGCCGGTTGCGTCAGAACAGGATACTCCCGGGAGACGATGCGCGCACCAACGTTGGAGGAAGTGGGGCCACCCCTTCCCTCACCTGCGGCGACACCGAGACTCTGGCACGCCGTGTGCTCTAGCACGCGTATCTCGCTCACGCGGGGTGGTTGACTGTACCCGAGAGAAGGATCTTCACCGCGTGCTGGAGCCGAAGCGACTCGACTGCTGGGAGTATCAGGGATGCGGGCGCGGTCCGGGTGGCCGCCGCTCCCGGAACGGTCAGCGGTGCCCTGCCGCATCGTGCGACGCGCTCGACGGCGCGAACGGCGGCACGAATGCCGGGCGCGCCTGCTGGGTGGTCGCCGACACGCTCTGCAGCGGCAAGCCGTGCGGCGATTACGAGCGTAAGATCCACGAGTGCCGTAAGTGCTCGTTCTTCGCCCGGGTGCACGTCGAGGAGGGGCTCGGTGACGAGGCCACCCAGGAGCTGCTCGTCCGGGTGCGCTGCACGTAGGCGTCCGGAGCGGCGGCGCGCTACACTCCCTCCATGAGCCCTCACTGCTACGAGTATCCGCGTCCCGCCGTCTCGGTCGACGCCGTGCTTCTTGCCGGCCCGCCTGCGCGCCCGCACGTGCTGCTTGTCCGGCGGGCGGCAGAGCCGTTCGCGGGGGCGTGGGCGCTTCCCGGAGGCTTTGTCGACGAGGGGGAGCGGCTCGAAGACGCCATGCGCCGCGAGCTCGCCGAAGAGACGGCACTCGTGGTCGACGGCCCGCTCGTTCAAGCCGGAGCGTACGGTGACCCCGGCCGCGACCCGAGGGGGTGGACGGTCAGCATCGCGTTCGTCGGCCGCATCGGCGATGACCTGCCCGATGTGGTCGGCGGCGACGACGCGGCAGAGGCCGCCTGGCATCCGGTCGATACGCTTCCGGAGCTGGCCTTCGACCACGCGATCATCGTCGCCGGGGCACTCGCCCGGATTGACGAGGGCTGGTGAGGGGGGCTACCATCCTCGGCAACTCATATCGAGCCTGCGATGGGGATGAGTACGCGGTCGCGTAGGACCTCAAGAGAGCCGGGGTAGCTGAGAACCGGCGTCCGAGAACCCGTGGAACATGGCCCCGGAGGCTTCCGGAGGAACGGCGTCCGAACCGCGCTGCGGCGGCGGACGGCGCCCAGTAATGCCGGACGGTGGCCCCCGTTACCGCGGGCATCAAGAGGCGGACCGGAGCGACCGGTCCGTGAAGTCGGGTGGTACCGCGTGAAGCGATGCGCTTCTCGCCCTGGCGATTCCGTCAGGCGGGGAGCGTTTCTTGTTGGTGGAGGTGTCGCGCGATGGCGAAGAGCTGGGAAGAGATCAACGCGAGGATCGCTGCGGGTGAAGCCGTGGTGATGACCGCCGAGGAGTTCGGGGTGCTGGCGGCTGACGAGGGCGTGAGCGCGGCCGCGCGCACTGTCGACGTCGTGACGACCGGTACCTTCGGGCCGATGTGCTCGTCGGGCGCTTTCCTGAACTTCGGTCACTCCGACCCCCCGATCAAGATGGGCGCGATCACGCTGAACGACGTGCCCGCGAGCGGTGGTCTGGCGGCGGTCGACACCTACCTTGGTGCGACCGAGCCGAGCGTCACGCGGGGCATCGAGTACGGCGGCGCGCACGTCATCGAGGACCTGCTGCGCGGACGTGCCGTGCGTCTGAAGGCCACCGGGCCGGGAACCGACTGTTATCCGCGTACCGAGATCGACACCTACGTGACGCTGGACGACCTCAACCAGGCCTACCTGTTCAATCCGCGCAACTGCTACCAGAACTACGCGGTGGCGGTGAACAGCGGGGACCGGGCCCTCTACACCTACCTCGGGACACTGCTGCCCCGGTTCGCAAACGCGACGTACTCCTCGGCAGGCGCGCTTTCCCCGCTGCTCAACGATCCGACGTACCGCACCATCGGCGTGGGCACGAGGTGCTTTGTCGCGGGAGCTCCCGGCTACGTTGCCTGGGAGGGTACCCAGCACAACCCGAACCAGGAGCGCGACGAAAACGGGGTGCCGGTGGGTCCGGCGGGAACCCTCGCGTTCATCGCCGACCTCAAGCACGCCAGCCACGAGTTCTTCAGCGCCGCCACGTTCGAGCGCTACGGTGTCTCGGCCTTCGTGGGGATCGGCATCCCGATCCCGGTGCTTGACGAGGACCTGGCGGCGACCCTCGCGCTTACCGACGCCGACTTGAGCGCGACGGTGTTCGACTACGGCGTGCAGCGCCGCAGTCGTCCGGCACTCGGACGGGTCACGTATGCCGAGCTGAGGAGCGGGCAGATCGAGATCGAGGGCAGGCCCATACCCACCGGGCCGATCAGCTCGCTGCCGGTGGCGCGCCGCATCGCGGCAGAGCTCAAGCGCTGGATCGCCGAGTACCGCTTCACCCTCACTCCGCCGCTGCAACCCCTGCCGCAGCCGGGTTCCCAGGGCGTCAAACCGCTCGAGATCAGGTCCGAGGAGGCGATCTGACGATGGCACGCAGACGACTCGACCTCACCTTCCCTCCGCGGCAGGCGACCAAGGCGATCACCTACCACCTCGTGAAGGACTTCGATCTGGTGCCCAACATCCTGCGCGCGCAGATACAGCCCGCGCAGGAGGGTCGCATGCTTCTCGAACTCACCGGTAGTGCCGAGCAGTTCGAAGCGGGTGTGGCGTTCCTGCGGGCCGAGGGGATCGGCGTGCGGGAAGCGGCGAGCGACATCTGCCTGGACGACGAGCGGTGCGTGGTATGCGGACTGTGCACCGCGGTCTGCCGACCCGGCGCTCTTACGCTCGCGGAGGGAACCGCCGAGCTCGTGTTCGACAAGGACAAGTGCGTGTATTGTGAGGCGTGCGTGGTCGCGTGCCCCCGCAGGGCCGTCACGCTGCGCTTTTAGCTGCTTCCAGAAAGGTTGAAGAACAGCCATGCCCGACATCCTCTCACGCCTGGGCCGTGACGTGCTGGTTATCGACGGCGCGTTCGGGACGATGCTACAGCGCGCGGGCATCCCGCCGGAGCAATGCCCCGAACAGCTCAACCTCACCGCGCCCGAGATCGTCGCGGGCATCCACCGAGACTACGTCCTCGCGGGAGCCGACTGCGTCAGCAGCAACTCCTTCGGCGGCTCGCGCCCGAAGCTCGACGAGTACGGTCTGGGCGATCAGGTGGTCGAGCTCAACCGGGCCGCGGTGCGTGTCGCACGCGAGTCGGGCGCCCAGCACGTGCTTGCCGATGTCGGCCCGACGGGGCTCGTCCTGGAACCGCTGGGCACGGCATCCTTCGAGCTCGTCTTCGAGGTGTTCGCCGAACAGGTCACGGCGCTGGCGGCCGAGGACCCCGACGCCATCATCATCGAGACGATGACCGACATCGCCGAGGCCCGCTGTGCGGTGCTTGCCGCCCGCTCCGTGTGCGAGCTGCCGGTCTTCGCGTCGGTGACCTTCGGGCTCGGCGGGGTGATGGACATCTCCGGCACCGACCCGGCGACCGCCGCCGTCATCCTGGAGGCTGCCGGCGCGAGCGCGGTCGGCATGAACTGCGGGCTGGGCCCCGAGCAGATGCTCCCGTACGTCGAGGCGATGACGGCCGCGACCGCGCTGCCGGTCATCGTGCAGCCCAACGCCGGGCTGCCGCGCCTCGAAGACGGCCGGACGGTGTTCCCCGGGACCGCCGACGAGATGGGCGGCTTGGCCGCGAGGTTCGTGCGCGCAGGCGCGTCGCTCGTCGGCTCGTGCTGTGGTTCTTCGCCGGCGTTTACCGGCGCCATCGTCGACTTTGCCAAGGAGCTGCCGGTCGTCGAGGGTCGGGTCGGACTGCCCGGCGTGGTCATCGCCGGTCCCCGGCGTACGCTGCGGATCGGAGCGGGAGCACCCATCGCGAAGATCGGCGAGCGCATCAACCCCACCGGTAAGCCGGAGCTCGCCGAGTCGCTGCGTGCCGGCTCGATGTCGGTCGTGCGCGCCTACGCCGCCGAGCAGGAACAGGCCGGCGCCAGCGCGCTCGACGTGAACGTCGGTGCGGCCGGCGTCGACGCGCCATCGGCCCTGCGCTCGGCGGTGCTGGCGCTCTCCGGCGGCAGCGACCTGCCGCTCGTACTGGACAACACCGACCCTGCCGCGCTCGAGCCCGCGCTGCGCATCTATCCGGGCCGCGCGCTCATCAACTCCGTCAACGGCGCGGACGACTCGCTCGACTCGATCCTGCCGCTTGCCGCCCGGTACGGCGCCGCCGTGGTCGCGCTCGCACTGGATGACGAGGGGATTCCCGCCGACGTAGCGGGCCGAGTCGCGATCGTCGAGCGCATCCGGGCTCTCGCCCACGCCGCCGGACTGAGCGACGCGGACCTTCTCGTGGACACGCTCGTGATGACGGCGGCCACCGATCCGGATGCGCCGCGCACCACGGTGGAGTCCATGGCAGCGGTCCGTGCGGGCGGACTTGCCACGCTCCTCGGCGTGAGCAACGTGAGCCACGGCCTGCCGACCCGCCCCGAGCTCAACGCGGCGTTCGTCTCGGCGGCTGCGGCATCCGGGCTCGACGCGGCCATCGTCAACCCGTCCGACGCGGTCGTCTCCGGGGCGGTCGGTCTGGCCGACTCCGCGCGGGCGGCGGGCGCCAGCCCGGACGCACACGGCGACGTGTGGGCGGCCTGGGATGCCGCGTACGCCGCTGCGCTCGCGCGTACGGCGGGCGGCGAGTCGGGTGCTGTCGCGGCACGTGCGGCCGACACGCGTTCGGACGGCGAGCGTCTCGCCGATGCCGTGTCGCGGGGAGATGCCGACGGTGCCCCGGCTCTCGTTGATGCCCTTGTCGAAGGCGGCATGGCGCCCGGCCGGGTCATCGGCGAGGTGCTGACCCCTGCGATCCAGCGCCTCGGCGACGCATTCGGCAGGGGAGAGGCGTTCCTGCCGCAGCTCATGGTGGCCGCCGAGGCGATGAAGGCCGCCGTCGCGCGCGTGAAGACCTACCTGCCCGAGGACGCGGGTGCGTCGGAGGGTAGCGTCGTGTTCGCCACGGTGAAGGGCGACATCCACTCGATCGGCAAGGACATCTGCGTCTCGCTGCTGGAGAGCCAGGGATTCGACGTCAACGACCTGGGCGTGGACGTTCCGGCCGACCGCGTGCTCGAAGCTCTCGGCGATGCCGACGTCGTGTGCCTCTCGGCGCTGATGACCACGACACTTCCGGCGATGGAGGCCACGGTGCGCGCGATCGCAGGAGAGCACGAGGGCGTGCCGGTGTTCGTCGGCGGCGCGGTGGTCACGGGCTCGTGGGCCGAGAGCGTCGGCGCAGGGTACTCTGATGATGCACCGGGCTGCGTGAGAGCGGTCCGCGAGGCGGTTGCCGCAAGGAGGCAGGGATGATCATCACCAAGCCGCGCGAGTGGGAGCGCATCCTGCGCAACCTCGACGAGGTGCATGCGCGCACGGTCTTCATCATGGGATGCGGGCAGTGTGCGACCGTCGCTCACACGGGCGGCGAGACCGAGATCCTCGAAGCGAAGACGCGGCTCGAGGCGGAAGGCCGCCGGGTCACCGGCTGGGCAGTCGGTGAGGTCGCCTGTCACTCGGGAGGCACGCGCCTGGAGGCCCGTCGCAACTCCGGAAGCATCGAGGACGCCGACGCGGTGCTCGTACTCTCGTGCGGCGCGGGCGTCCAGACCGTCGCGGATGCCATGAGCAAGCCGGTCTTCCCCGGGCTGGAGAGCGTGTTCCTCGGCAACGTGGTGCGCCACGGAGTGTTCGAGGAGCGGTGTCAGATGTGCGGCGACTGCGTCCTCGACCTCACTGGCGGCATCTGCCCCGTGACCACCTGTCCGAAGGGGCTGCTCAACGGTCCCTGCGGCGGCATGTGGGACGGCATGTGCGAGGTGCTGACCGACCGCGAGTGCACGCACGTGCGGATCCAACGCCGCCTGGCCGAGCAGGGTCGCGTCGCCGCCCACACCATCGTCCCGCCGAAAGACTTCAGCGCCAAGCTCAAGCCCGGGAGCGTCAACCTGCGCGAGGGTCGCGAGCGCGGGCGCAGGAAGCCCTCCGCACCCGGGGGCCCAGAGGGCGAGGGGGGCCGATGAGCCGCCTCCGCGAGCTGCTCGAGCGGGGAGAGTTCGTCGTGACCGGCGAGGTCGCACCGCCGCTCGGCACCGACATGAGCGCGATGATGCGCTCGGTCGCCGTTCTCGGCCCGGTGACCGACGCGCTGAACGTGACCGACAACCAGGGAGCCACGCTGCATCTGTCCAGCCTCGCAGCGTCCCGTGCGGTGCTCGAGGCGGGATTCGAGCCGATTTTCCAGCAGACCTGCCGCGACCGGAACCGGCTCGCGCTCCAGTCCGACCTGCTCGCGGCCGCCACGCTCGGCCTGCAAAACGTGCTCATCGTCACCGGGGACGACCCGCGTGGCGGTGACCACCCGCAGGCAAAGGGCGTCTTCGATCTCGATTCATCGCAGCTCATCGAGATCGCGACCGGTATGAACGACGGGCGTGACATGCTCGGCCGGGAGATGGCGGGGGGCACCGATCTCTACATCGGAGCGGCCGCCTTCCCCGAGGCCGAGCCCTTCGACATCCAGTCGGCACGCGCCATCCGCAAGATAGAGGCGGGCGCGCGCTTCTTCCAGACGCAGGCGGTGATGGACGTCGAGCGCTTCGCGCAGGCCGTGGAGGCGTGGCGGCCCCATGGGGTCAAGGTCATCGCCGGGATACTGCTGCTCAAGAGCCCGCGTGTGATCGACTTCATCAACACGAGACTGGCCGGCCTCATGGTTCCTGACGACCTTGCCGAGCGGATCAGAAGCGCTGGCGATCCCTTCGAGGAGTCCGTGCGACTTGCGATCGAGCAGGTCCGTGCGGTTCGCGAGATAGCGGACGGTGTGCACATCATGCCGCTCGGCGCCGACGAGGCGGTCGTCAGGATCCTCGAGGGGGCCGGCATCCGGTAGGGACCGACCGCGCCCGACAGGGCGTTGCCGGGAATGTATGTAACGAGACGCCATGCGCGTTCTGCCAGCGCCGGTCCTGGTGACGGAGCGTGGACCCCATATGGACGTGCGCACCAAGGCGGTGACCGAACGGCTCTTCCCGCAGAGGTCGAGTCGCTGGCTGGCGTACGCTCTCGTCACGTCGTTCCTGATCGTTCTCGGCGGCAGCCTCCTCATGTACAGTCTCTTCGCCGCCCAGCCGGTAGAGACGAGCATCGCGAACAACGAGGGGCAGCAGTCGATCACCGCGCTGATCGACCGGACCCCCGGCGGCCCCTCTCAATGGACCCCGTACATCGCGGTTCTCAAGCAGATGCAGGACCAGATGCGGGTGCCGGTGCGGGCGAAGTACGTTGCCGGGCGTGCCGCGGTGACCGACGCGATGGCCGACCCGCAGATCGACGCGGCATTCGTGTCGATCTACCAGTATCTGGTGCTTGAGGACGACACGGAGTGGGAGCTGCTCGCAACGCCGATCGTCGACGGCCGGCCGCTCGAGACGGCGGTCATCGCGGTGCGTGCCGACTCGCCTTACCGTAGCTTCGAAGACCTCAGGGGGACGAGCATAGCGCTTGCGCCCGGCGCGTCGATCCGAGGGTTCGCGTACGCCGGCTGGCTTGCGGTGCGCTCCGGCAGCACGCTCGACGGCTTCTTCGGCGCGGTGCACACCGGAGGGGAGCACGTCGAGAACCTCGAGCACCTTGCCGCAGGTGACGTCGACGTCGCGTGCGTGGGGCGCTCTCACTTGCTCGCCTGGCCTCCCGAGACTTTTCGCGTGGTGTCCGAGTCGCCGGAGATGGGTCTGCCGCCGATACTCATGCGAACGCGTCTGCCGGAGTACTTCCGGGACAACCTGAAGGCCGGGCTGCGGGGTTTGGGCCCGGGTGCGGGCTTGCCGGCCGACGGGCCGGTCGGGGGATTCTACTTCCCGACTGCTGCCGACTACGATTTCGCGCGGACCCTCCTCGAGTACGTGGACCTGAGCGTCCTCGAGCAGCAGTGGGGCAGGGGCGATGAGTGACATCGGCCTAGCGAACGAGCAGGATTCAGGGTTGCGCTCTGTCCGCTCGCTCCGCACGCGCTTCGTCGCGCTGGTACTCCTCGGGGAGTTGTTGTTCGCACTTGTGGTCGGCGTGACGGTCGGCGTGTACAGTGCGCGAACCGCTGCCACAGAGCGGCGCCAATCGCTCGAACGGGTGAGCCTGGCGACCGCCGCCGCACTCGCTCCGATGATCGCCGATCAGGACATCGCTCGCGTCCAAGCGCTCATGGACAGCATCATGGCCAGCGATACGACAGGCGAGATCGAGTGCATCCAGGTTCTCGACGGGACCGATGCGCCGATCGCGTACAGCGCGCCCGAGGGGGTGGCGACCTGCGAGACCTATCTCGGCAACGACACGCCCTTCGGCGTGCTCACCCGGCCCCAGACCGTCCGCGCCCCGGTGATCGTGGAAGGATTCGAGATCGCCACGGTCTTGATGAACTTCGGGCCTCCTGACCTGCTCCAGGTGTTGGGAAGTCATGCCATCGCGGCGTTCATCGTGGTGCTCTCCGTCGCGCTCGTCTCGGCTCCCTGGACAGCCTGGCTCGTCCTGCGAACCGTCATCGAACCGATCGCACGCCTGCGTGATGGAGCCCACATGCTGGCCGAGGGCGAGGAGGGCGTGACGCTGGACACCGGCCGGCGCGATGAGATCGGCGAACTGGCCCGGACCTTCGAGGAGACGGTCCGGCAGCTTGCGGACAAGGAGCGCCGGCTCGAGATCTCCCTCGCGAGCCTTGAAGAGGCGTACGAGGACCAGAGCAAAGCCCGCAAGGCGCTCGAGGAGGTCGCTCGCATGAAGTCGGACTTCGTGGCGGTCGCCTCGCACGAACTGCGCACTCCGCTCTCGGTGATCAGGCTGTACGCGGAGATGCTGGAGGAAGGGGAGCTCGGCGGGTTGTCCGAGGAGTCGCACGAGGCCATCTCGTCGATAGCGTCGGCCGCCTCCCGCCTCAGCTCGATCGTCTCGGACCTCATGGATGCGGCGCTTCTCGAGCGAGGTCTGATGCCGCTCGAGTTCAGCCGCGTGGAACTCGACAAGACGGTTCGTGCATCGGTGAGGGATGCCAACACTCTCGCGGCCGCCCGCGGGGTTCGCGTGGTGCTCGGCGACGACGTTCCCGAGATCGATGCGTGGATCGACCCGCTGCGCATCCGTCAGCTCCTGGACAACCTCATATTCAACGCGGTCAAGTACTCCGACGGGGCACCGGAGGTGCAGGTCCGGCTACGAGACGAGGGCGATCACGCGGGTATCGACGTGATCGACTCCGGCCGGGGGGTGCGCGAGGACCAGCGCAACGAGCTGTTCAAGCTCTTTGCCAAGCTGGACTCCGAGGACAGCCGCGACACGGCCGGACTCGGGCTGGGGCTCGCTATCAGCGCGCGGATCGCCGAGGCGCACGGCGGGTCGATCATCTACGCGGACAACCCGCTCGGCAAGGGCTCGATCTTCACGCTCAAACTCCCGATCGGAGATGCCAGCGTGTCGAGGCAGGACGCGTCGATATCGGTCGTCAGCGAGGGGGGCAGCGGTGACCAGTGACGAGGTGGCGCTCCACGGGCTGATGCGGGTGCTGGTCGTAGACGACGACATCCAGCTTCTGCGCGGACTCACTATCTCGCTCTCGCACGAGGGATACGAGGTCACAACGGTGTCGAGCGGAGCGAGGGTGCTCGATGCCATCGCCCAGGTCGACCCCCACGTGGTCCTGCTCGACGTGATGATGCCCGGCATCGACGGCTGGGAGGTCCTGCGCCGCATCCGGGCCAACGCGAGCACCATCAACCTGCCCGTGCTCATGCTGACCGCCAAGGACTCCGAGGACGCCAAGGTGCACGGCTTCTCCCTCGGCGCCGACGACTACCTCACCAAGCCGTTCAGCATCCGGGAGCTCCGGTGTCGGGTGGCCGCGCTCCTCCGTCGCACGGCGAGTGCGGAGCAGGCCCCGTCGGAGTCGGTACAGATCCCCGTGACCGCCGGTTCGTCCGGGTTCGAGTTTGTGGAGTCACGCGACGTCTTCTACATCGAGGGTATCCGGAACTACACGTACGTCCACACCTACGACGGTCGCCACCTGAGCCGTCTGAGCCTCGGTGACATGGAGCGCAGGGTACCGGACACCCTGATGCGGGTGCACCGGTCCTACATCGTGAACCTCGACCACGTGCACGGATGCCGCTGGGCGACGCGCTCGTCGTACCACCTCGTGCTCGCGGACGTGGATTCCACGGAGATCCCCGTGAGCCGCATGCTCGTATCCGAGGTCGAGCAGCGTTTGAACCTCAAGTAGCCGACCCGCCCGCTCCTAGGGCTCGGCGTGGCCGAGCAGGATGCGGATCGCGGCATGGGCCTGATGTGCCGCAGCGACCATCACGCGCGAGGCGAGTAGCGGCAGGCCGTCGCGCACGTCGCTGGTGCAATCGCCTACCAGGTAGAAGTGCTCGCCGATCTGCTCGGTCAGCACGTCGTTCGCCGATCGGACTCCCGCCAGTCCGGATGCCCCGACGAGTGGCAGCTCCGGCGCCGCCCCGCAGAGCACGTTGGTGATCATCGCCTTGACCTCGGCGCGGTCGACCGCCTCGATCACCACGTCCGCAGCTCCGACGGTGGCGAGCAGGTTCTCGGCGGTCATGCACTCGTGTACGAGGGTGAGCGCTGCGCCCGGGTCGATGCGGCGCAGCGTCTCGGCGAGCGCGTCTGTCTTGCGCATGCCGACCTGGTCGCGGAAGAAGAGTTGCCGGTTGAGGTTGCCCTCCTCGACGACGTCGAAGTCGATCAGCGTGAGGTGGCCCACACCCGAGCGCAGGAGCATCGCCGCGGCGTTACTGCCGAGCCCGCCACAACCGATGATCGCCACGTGCGACGCCGCGAGTCGGGCGCGCATCGCGGGATCGTCGCTCGGTACGAGGGGTGGCGGACAGGCGTTGTGTTCGTCTGCGGGCACCGCTAACCACCAGCGACCGGTGGAAAGATCGCAAGCCGGTCTCCCTCGGCAAGGACGGTGTCCTCGTCAGCGTGCCGCCCGTTGATGAAGAGCACGCGCGGCTCGTCAGGCAGGCCGAGCGATTCGATCACCGCGCCCACAGTCGTGCCCTCGGGCAGATCGAACGCGCGCGGCTTGCGCCCGGCCTCGCCGTCGGGCTGGAAGCTGGAGAGGTGTGCGAAAAGCGCGACGTTGACCTGCATGTGCAGCCCTTCGGAAGAAAGCGCGAGGGGCGCGGGGCGTGCCCGCACCCCTCGCATCGGTACCCGATACCTACGAGATACCCATCTTAGCTGCCGTCTCCGGCACGAAGTCGAACACGCTGTCCAGGTCCTCATCGGTGACCTGGAAGACGATGTCGTGCGGAGGCAGCGGCACGGACTTGAAGAACCCGGGCAGCCGGTCGTCGGCGGCCGTGAAGCCGGCCTTCTCGTTGAAGAGCCGCTCGAAGACGAGGGTCTCCTTGCCGAGCTGCATGAGCGCGTCGGGATCCCACGAGTCTCCGGTGTGCGCCTCGACCATGTCGTGGATGGCGGTGAACGCATCCGGGATGTCGAGGACCGCGAACGCCACGAAGATGCACAGCCCCACGCTGTCGAGCATCGCGGTGGCGATCTGCAGGTTCTTCGAGAGCTCGGCCTGTCCCTCGGGCTTCAGCGGATCGACGGTTCCGCCGACGCTCAGGATGTTGGCAGTGATCGTGTAGCCGGCCGTGTGATCGGCGCCCTGGGGAGTGGTTGCGTATGTAACGCCGATACCCATGACAGAACGCGGGTCGTACGCCGGCAGCGCCTGGCTCTTGACCACGGGGATGTGCGCGACACCGAACTGCTTACCGGTCGCAAGCGCTCCGTCCCAGATCACGCGACCGGGCACTCCGCCGTCAGCACCGCTCATGAGCGCGTCAAGTGCGCCCTTGGCGTCGCCGAACTCGAGCTTGCCCGAGTCCATGTAGACGGCGAGCGTGGCGCCCATCTCGATGGTGTCCAGACCGAGGTCTCCGCACGCGCGGTCGAGCTCGGCGATATCGTCGAGGTCACCGATGCCGCAGTCGGCACCCATCGACCACACGGTTTCGTACTCCGGTCCCTTGGTCTTGTAGTGGCCGTCCTTGTCCATCCAGTAGCGCGAGCACTGGATGGTGCATCCGGTGTGGCAGCCGTGGTGCTCGTGGCCGCCGCGGGCCTTGATCGTCTCGGCCTGGCGCTCGCCGCCGATGTCGTCGGCCTTCTCGAAGGAGCCCTCCGAGAAGTTGCGCGTCGGCAATCCGCCGGCCTCGGAGAGGATGTTGGTAAGGACGTTGGTGCCGTACGCCGGAAGCGCCTGTCCGGTGACCGCGTGCTCCTTGAGCGCCGCGGCGAACCGCTTCATCGCGGCCTGGAACGCCTCCTTGTCGGCGTGTTCGGTGTACTGCAGGCCCTTGTCCGAGAGCACGATCGCCTTCAGGCCCTTGCTGCCCATGACCGAGCCGAGGCCTCCACGACCGGCGAACCGGTTCGGGTAGCCCTTCGGGTCGGAGATGGCGATGCCGGCTGCTTTCGCTCCGACCTCGCCGGCAGGGCCGGTCTGGATGGTCGCGTAGCGGTCGTTCTCGGGACGGGTAGCAGCGATCTTGTCGGCGAGTTCGTAGTTGCCGAGTCCCGCCCACTCATCGACGCGCTCGATCTTCGTCGAGCCGTCTGCCTCGATGACGAGGCAGTAGCGGGCATCCGGATCGGCCGGCTTCCCGCTGACGATGAGCGCACCGATGCCGAGACGTGCGAATGCGTGAGCAGCCTGGCCGCCGGAGTTCGACTCCTTGATGCCGCCGGTGAGCGGGCTCTTGGCGCCGACCGACAGGCGACCGCCGTTGGGCGCACTCGTCCCGCCGAGGATGCCCGGCGAGAAGACGAGGACGTTGTCCGGACCGAGAGGATCGGCAGTGGGGGGAACCTCAGAGAAGACTATGGCGTCTGTCAGTGCCCGGCCTCCGTAGCGGCGCCAGCCTTCAGGGAGCGGTTCCCGGGTGATGCTGAGATCAGACATGTTGACGCGCAACAGGTCACGTTTCATGCGCTACCTCCGATCAACGAAGTTCCCTGACAGCACAAGCAGAGGAGAGTAGTTCTCCTCATCTTTGATGTTCCCCATAAAACAGAATTTAGGGTGGCCAGGAGAAGGGAATCCACGAAACGCACCCATCTTGAGTTCACCAGCTCGTCGCTACGGCCGGCACCGATCGGCGGTCGGCCAGCGAGAGAGCGTCGTTGGGACATGACGCGCGACAGGTGCCGCACCCCCAGCACGACTCCTGGGCCAGCACCACCGGACCGCCGTTGCGCGGCCGGGAGAGAGCACCGAAGGGACACGCGGGCACACACGCGCCGCACGCGGTGCACTCCTCCTCGGCAAGGCGGGCCACCCACTCGCCCTTCCACATGACCTTGATGTCGTGCTTGAGCGTCAGATTCATCGCCACGCAGCCGCTGGAGACGTCGCAGTTGCAGATGGCTGCGATGAACGGCGTCTTGAACGTCCAGATGGTGTGTGCGAGGCCCCGGCGCTCGCACTCCCGTAGTACGGCCAGCGTGCCTTCCCGGTCGAGGCGCTCGAACGACGAGACGTCGGGACCGTCGGCGTACGACGACCAGCCCTCGGCGAGGACGTCGTCGACGGGGCGCACGGTGGTGACGAGACATACGCCCTCCTCCGCCTTGCGCTGTCCGCGACAGAGGCACGGGATGCGCACGACGCTCGTAGCCATCTCGACGATCTTCTCGCACTCCTCGATCGGGACCGGCTGGCCGAAGTGGTTCTCCTGCATGTGGCTCTCGAAGCGCGCTCGCACCGGATCGGCCACCGGTCTTGGTACGAAGCGGAGCGCTGCGAGACCTGCGCGGATCTTGCGGCGGTTGTCCTCGAAATCCCCGATGAAGGAGACCACGTAGCCGCGGCGCGCGAGGTCGCTCTCGAGGTCGGCTGCGTAGTTCGCCGCCTGCAGGTACCACTTCTCGCCGTCACCGTGCTGTACGCAGAACTGGCACATGCTCGCTCCCCGGCCGCGATTCCCTTGCATCTATCCTACCCCGCCGGCGTCGAGGTGCCCGCATCATACTCACCGATGCTAGAATGCGCACCACGTCAACGGGTGCCGAGGAGGACCGATGAGGATCATCGTGCTGGGCGGGGGGCCGGGTGGGCATGCGGCTGCGTTCGAGGCTGCCCGTCTCGGAGCCGAGGTCGTGCTGGTCGAGCGGGAGCGCCTCGGCGGAACGTGCCTGAACTGGGGCTGCATACCCACCAAGACAATCCTGCGCTCGGCGCACATCGTGTCCGACACGAAGCGCGCGGCCGAGTTCGGGCTCGACGTCGCGGTGGCGCGCGTGGACGTCGAGCGGCTGCGCGAGCGCAAGGAGGGCGTGGTCGACGAGCTGGTCGGCCAGGTCGAGGGCACCGCGAAGCGACTCAAGGTCCGCGTCGTCTACGGCGAAGGCCGCCTCGTCTCGCCCCGCGAGGTCGAGGTCGCGTCTGCCGAGGGCTCCGGGACCGAACGCCTCGAGGGCGACGCCGTCATCCTCGCGACCGGCTCGAAGCCCTTCCGACTCCCGAACATCGACCACGATCTGCCGGGCGTCTGGACGAGCGACGATGCGGTCTCACTCGGCAGCATCCCCGATGAGATCCTCATCATCGGCGGCGGCGTCATCGGACTCGAGTTCGCATGCGCGTACGCGGCGTTCGGGAGCGCGGTCACCGTCGTCGAGCTCATGGAACAGGTGCTGCCGGGCAACGACCGCAGGGTCGTCAAGGCCACGCAGTCCTCGCTCGAGGAGATGGGCGTGCGCTTCTTCCTGGGCGATGCTGTCGACTCCGTCGAACAACATGGCGACCGGGTGCGTGCCATCCTGCGCAGCGGCGAAGTGCTCGAGGCTGACACCGTCATGAGCGCTCCTGGCCGTATACCCAACTCGGCCGGGTTCGGCTATCCGGAGGCCGGGATCGAGATGGACCGCGCGGCGGTCAAGGTCGACGAGCACTTCCGCACCAACGTCCCGGGCGTGTACGCCATCGGCGACCTCATCGGCGGGATGATGCTCGCGCACGTGGCCGAGGAGGAGGGCACGGTGGCTGCGCGCAACGCCGTCGCCGAGCTGCACACGGTGGGCGCCGCCCCGCAGCTCGAGGCGGTTCGCTACGACTGCATCCCTGCGTGCGTCTACACGTTCCCCGAGGTCGCTATCGTCGGCTCTTCGCGCGACTCCGCCAAGGAGCGCGGCATCGACGCCGTTCAGGCGGTCGCGAAGTTCGCCGCCAACGGCAAGGCTCTGGGTGAGGGTGAGGCCGACGGGTTCGTGCAGCTGGTCGCTGAGAAGGGGACCGGCCGCATCGTTGGATGTCAGATCGTCGGGCCGCACGCCGTGGAGATCGTCCACGAGGTGGCGGTTGCCATGCGCCACGGCGTCGACGTGCGGCACCTCGCCGAGACGGTCCACGCGCATCCGACTGTCAGCGAGGTCGTGAAGTTCGCGGCACTCGACGCGGCCGGCAAGTGCGGCTGCTGAGAGACGGGACCTGCGGTCGGCATGACCTACGCACACGGAACGAAACAGGAGCGCCTTCCCGAGTGGTTGCGGCGCCCGATCGCCACCCCCGGGCGCGCCACCGCGGTCGAGGGGCTCCTCGGCGAGCTGCGCCTGAACACGGTGTGCCAGAGCGCCAAGTGCCCGAACCGGGGGGAGTGCTACGCGAGCGGCACCGCGACGTTCCTCATCATGGGCGACGCCTGTACCCGCGGCTGCCGCTTCTGCGCGGTCGAGACCCGCGTACCGGCGCCGCTCGATGCGGGCGAGCCGGCGCGCGTGGCCGAGGCGGCGAGGCGCATGGGGCTGGCGCACGTCGTCGTCACCACGGTGACCCGCGACGACCTGCCAGACGGCGGGGCGGCGCACTTCGTCGCGGTCATCGAGGCGCTGCGCGAGGCGGTCCCGGATGCGACGGTCGAGGTGCTGACGAGCGACTTCGCCGGCAACACCTCGAGCATCGACGCCGTCACCGACGCCCGTCCCGACGTCTTCAACCACAATCTGGAAACGGTACCGCGCCTCTACCCGGAGGTGCGACCGGGGGCGGAGTACCGCCGCAGTCTCGGCGTGCTCGCGCGCGTGAAGGAACGGTGCGCCGAGGCCGACGCACCCCCGCTGCCCACCAAGTCGGGGCTCATGCTCGGCCTGGGGGAGACGCCGGAAGAGGTCGTGGCGGTCATGCGCGATCTGCGCGAGGCGGGATGCGACTTGCTCACCCTCGGCCAGTACCTGAGGCCGAGCCCGGCGCACCTGCCGGTGGCCGAGTTCGTCGAACCCGCGGTTTTCGAGGAGCTGGCACGGGAGGGGCGCGCGCTCGGCTTCTCTGCGGTCGAGTCAGCACCGTTCGTGCGTTCGAGTTACCACGCCAAGGAACTCGCGGACCGGGCGTCCGAGTGAGTCAGCGTCCTGCGGGGCGAGCTAGCGGTCGGCTTCGGTCCCCGTGACCAGCACCGGCCACCCCGCGCGGTCCCGACCGCTGTTCTTGGCCTCGTACAGACTCGAGTCGGCTCCGGCCAGCAGCGCATCGATCGCACGCTCGGAGTAGGCGCCGCGCGGAGAGAGGACTGCCCCGCCCACGCTGACCCTCAAGGGGACCGGCGCGCCGTCCCAGTTCGGGCAGTGGATGTCCCGGACGCTGCTCAGGATGCGTTGCGCGAGCGCCGTGTACTCCTCGGCGTCGGTCTCCGGAGCGACGATGGCGAACTCGTCACCCCCGTAGCGTGCGATGAGGTCGCTGCGGCGTGTCGAGTCCCGCAGCGCTCCGGCGATGCACTCGAGCGCGTAGTCGCCCACCGCGTGGCCGTGTTCGTCGTTCACGCGCTTGAACTCGTCGACGTCGACCAGGAGCACCATCAGCGGGCGCTCGTACCGGTGTGCCCAGGAGATCCACTGCTTGAGGTGCGAGATCAGTCCACGGCGGTTGAAGAGCCCGGTGAGCGGGTCGTGCGTTGCGTACGCGGCCAGCGTGACGTTGTCGCGCAGCGCGCGCTTCAAGACGCGGGCGAGGAAGCGGGCGAGCGGATCGGCGCTCTGATTGCGCTCGATCGCCCCGACGAGCTGCTCGACGTGGCGCGCGTACGCCTCGCGGTGGTGACCGGTCCGGCCCGGCTCGGTGAGCTCGAGGAGCTCTGCGAAGACCGGGTCGAGCATGAAGAACTCGAGGTGCGCCGCGAGTTCGACCATCTGGGCGGGCGTGAGTGCGGACAGGTCGTCGGGGAGCGAACTCAGAACGTCGTCGCGTACCTGACGGAGGTCCTGCAGGAGGTTCTCGGGGTCGTTGACTACATCGGGAATGAGTCCCTGGTCCCAGGCGTCGAGCAGCTCCTGCCACCATATGACGTGGGACTCCTCCTCGTGAGCGAGCTGATCGAAGACGCTTGCGAGGTCCTCGTCGCTGCAGTGTTCCGACAGGGCCCGGTACGTTGTTACCGCGAGCGAATCGAGCTCGACACAGGTGGCGAGTATCTCCCGCATGGAAGTCCCCCGATCGGCAGTGTGCCCTCGTTCGACTATACCGCTCAGATGGTTGCTTCTGCCAGAAGGCCGCAGATCCGCAGCCCGGCCGCACCAGAGGAGGCCGCGTCCCTCGCGCCCGCTTGCGCCCCGGACCCGGCGCGGCGAAGATGGAGACATGACATTCGAGCCGCGTACATACCGCCGTACTGCCCAGCCTGCAGGGCTCGTCTGCTTCGAGGTTGCGATCAAGGAGACAGACCTTCAGGTGTGTGCCGCACGCGACCTGACGGACCTTGCTGAGGACCTCGTCGTCCGAGCGCGATGGGAGATCGAGGGTTTCATCCGGGCCCACCCCTACTTCCGGGAGACGCTCACGCCCATCGATGTCCCCGAGTCGGCGCCGGAGATCGTTCGCCGAATGGCCGAGGCGGGGCGTATCGCCAGGGTGGGCCCGATGGCTGCCGTTGCCGGAGCGATCGCCGAGTACGTCGCCAGGGGACTCGCGGAGGTTTCCAGCGAGGTCATCGTCGAGAACGGCGGCGATATCTATCTCATGGGGACCGAGGACCGGACGGTCGCGCTCTGGGCCGGCGATCACGGGGTGAAGGGCCTGGGCCTCACGGTCCGGGGCGGACTGCAGCCCGTGGCGGTATGCACGTCCTCGGGTATGGTGGGCCACTCGGAGTCGTTCGGTGCGGCAGACGCGGTCACCGTGCTTGCGCGCAACGGCGCGCTGGCCGACGCGGTGGCCACGGCGCTGGCGAACCGCATTCGCGAACCGGAGGACGTCGAGCGTGCCGTCGAGGCGGCGCGTCACATCCACGGCGTGCTCGGTGTGCTCGCCACGGTGGAAGGACATCTCGGTGCGTGGGGTAACGTGCACCTCGTTTCCCTGCCAGATCAGGTCTCGTGAAGGGTGGGTGGTATGGACAGCATCGATGAGCTGGACATGTACGAAGCGGAGAAACGTCTTGCGCTCTACAACGAGTACCGTGAGGCCGCGCGCATCTTCACCTACTACATCGAGACCGAGCTACGGGCCTATCTCGCCAACGACGTGACCGTCGAGCCGCACCCGGCCGAGGGCGGGATCTACTTCAAGGTGACCCTGACCGACGTGTGGATCTACGAGGCCGAGCGGCTGAACCGCTTCGTGCCGGAGACCGTCATCTACTCGATGGGTGATGTGCACGTGCAGCGTCTCAAGACCGACGAGTAGCGGGGCGTCGTGTCTTCCGCGCCCGCCGACCGCGGGGCTGCCACAGAGCGTGCCGAGGCCCTTCGGCGCGAGATCGCTCATCACGACTACCGTTACTACGCGCTCGACGCGCCCGAGATCTCGGATGCCGCATACGACTCGCTCGTGCGCGAACTCCGCGAGATCGAGGAGGCGTGGCCGGAGCTCGTGACCCCCGACTCGCCGACGCAGCGCGTCGGGGTGGCACCGACCGCCACGTTCGCGCCGGTCGCCCACTCGCAGCGCATGTACTCGCTCGACAACGCGATGGACCTCGACGAGCTCGATGCCTGGCTCGCACGCGTGCGCGACGCGGTGGGCGAGCGCGAGTGCGGCTTCGTGTGCGAGCTGAAGATCGACGGCTCGTCGCTCGCGCTCGTCTACGAGGATGGCGCCCTGGTGCGTGCGGCCACGCGCGGCGACGGCCGCACCGGCGAGGACGTGACAGCCAACGTGCGTACGATCCGCGACGTGCCGCTCCGCCTGCGCGGGGATGCGTCGGACAGCGCTCCCGCGCGCGTCGAGGTGCGCGGCGAGGTCTACATGCCCAAGGCGAGCTTCGAGCGGCTCAACGAGGCGCAGGAGGAGGCCGGGCAGCCGCCCTTCGCCAATCCGCGTAACGCCGCGGCCGGAGCCGTTCGCCAGAAGGATCCGGCGGTGACCGCCTCACGCGACCTCGCGACCTTCCTGTATCAGGTAGTCGACGTGCGCCCGCTCGGCCTCACGCGCCAGAGCGACGCGCTCGAGTGGCTGCGCGCCGCCGGTTTCCGGGTTAATCCCGACGTCGTGACATGCGCGTCTGCCGAGGAGGTGCGGGCGTACTGCGCCTCGGCGGTCGAGAAGCGCGACGACCTGCCCTACGAGATCGACGGCGTCGTGGTCAAGGTCGACTCCTTCGCGCTGCAGGAGGAGCTGGGCTATACGAGCAAGTCTCCGCGCTGGGCGATCGCGTTCAAGTTCCCGCCCGAGGAGAAGACCACCGTGCTCCGCGAGATACGCGTGCAGGTGGGACGCACCGGCGCGCTGACCCCGCTGGCGGAGTTCGATCCGGTGACGGTCGCGGGTTCCACGATCGCCCGGGCGACGCTGCACAACTCCGACGAGGTGCGCCGCAAGGACGTGCGAATCGGTGACACCATCGTGGTGCGCAAGGCGGGCGACGTCATCCCCGAGGTCGTCGGGCCGGTCATCGGCATGCGCGAGCCCGGTGCACCCGAGTGGCGCATGCCCGCCGAGTGCCCGTCGTGCGGCGGGCCGGTGTGGAGGCCGGAGGGCGAGGTCGTGTCGCGCTGCACCAACGTCGGCTGTCCGGCGCAGCGCCTCGAGCGGCTCGGGCACTGGGCCGGTCGCGGTGCGATGGACATCGACGGCATGGGCGCCGAGATCATCACGCGCCTGGTCGAGCGAGACCTCGTGCACGACGTGGCCGACTTCTACCTGCTCGACGAGGCGACACTGGCCGCTCTGGACATGGGCCGTCTCAAGAAGGACGGCTCGCCGGTGGTGCTGGGCCCGGTGGTCGCCGCCAAACTCGTCGCCACCATCGACGCGTCACGGACGCGCCCGCTCGCGCGCGTGCTCTTCGGGCTCGGGATTCGCCACGTGGGTTCGACCGTCGCCGAGGTGCTGGCCGCCGAGTTCGGCTCGCTCGACGGGCTCATGGATGCCGCTGCGCTCGAGCCGCCGCGTGCAGGCGAGAACGGTCTGACGATCGCGGCCGCGTTGGCGGCCGACCCCATCGCGCGCGTCGAGGGCGTCGGTCCGACCATCGCCGCGAGCATTCGTGCCTTCTTCGGCAATCCGGACAACTGCGCGCTGGTCGAGCGGTTACGCGAGCGCGGCGTGCGCCTGGCCGAGGAGCGGTCCGAACCCGCACGCCCGCAGACGCTCGCGGGCCTCACCTTCGTACTCACCGGTGCGCTGGAGCGCTTCACGCGCGACGAGGCGGGCGCCGCGCTCAAGGAGCTCGGTGCCAAGGTCGCGGGTTCGGTGAGCAAGAAAACGTCGTTCGTGATTGCGGGCGAGGACGCCGGCAGCAAGTACGACAAGGCGCTCGCGCTCGGCGTTGCGGTGTTGGGGGAGGATGACCTCGTGCGCATCATCGAGAGCGGCGAGCCGCCCGCTCCTGTCGGCTGACCGCCGTGGCTTCGACGCGCATACCGCTCTCCCTCGACCCGTCACGCTGCGACCGATGCGGTCGCTGCACCACCGCGTGCGCCGCGGGGGCCTTGCGTGTCGGGGCGACCTACATCTACGTTGACTGGAAGTCCTGCGACGGTTGTCTCGAGTGCGCGAAAGTGTGCGATGCAGGAGCGATCACCGGGCGCGGGGCGCCGGAGGCACCGGCCGTGCCGGAGCGCCGCCCCGCGACTGTATCCGCACCCCCGACGGTCCGTCCGACCGCATCCGCTCCCGAGTGGACGCTGCTCGAGGCCTGGGCGCTGCTCGCCGCACTCATCGCGGCCTTCCTCGGCAAGGACGCGCTCCTGACGAGCGACGCTCTGCTGGGTCTGCCCGGGGATACGCAGGTCTTTGCACGTGTGGCCGTGCTGTTCAGCTTCTATGCGATCCAGGCGGCGCTCCTCTGGCTGCTCGCGTGGCGGCGTGGCCTGAGCGTACTCGACGCGTATCGCCTTCGTGCTGCCGACGTGCCGTGGAACGCGCGGCTCGCCTCGGCCGGTCTGGTTGTCGGGTTGCTCGTGGCGGTGCGTCTCGGCGCGTGGGGCTACGGAGCGTTCGCGCAGGAGATGGGCTGGACTCCGCCGGCGCGCGAGGTGGGCGACCTGACGGAGATCTTCGGGCCCACGGTCTGGGGTCTGCTCCTCTCGGTGGTGCTCGTGGTGATCGTCGCACCGCTGGTCGAAGAGGTGGTCTTCCGCGGGGTCCTGCAGGGCGCGTTCGCCGGTCGTGTGGACTGGCGCATCGCTATCGCTCTGTCGGCAGCGCTCTTCGCCCTCTACCACTTCACGCCCTGGCTGTTCCTCCCGCTCTTCGCGCTCGGAGCAGCGTGCGGGTGGCTGGCGCACACGCGCCGGAGTCTGCTCCCCGCCATCTCGCTACACGGCGCCTACAACGTGCTCCCGGTGGTCATCGCGTTCTGGATGGTGTGGTAGGTCAGGATCCGGTATGAGCCTGGATCGATGCCGGGTGCATGCTCACCGAACACGTCGTCGTGCAGAGAGGTGGAATCGGGAGGGGCTCCAGAATCGTGTCGTCGGAGGGGTCGTGGGCGACGTCGCCGGTGACCTCGTCCGTGACCCACGTGACATCGCGGGTGACCCCCCGAGGGGTCATCGGTGACGTCACCCGGGTCGCCCGCGATGTCACCCGCAGCCTCGCCGGTGACCCCCATCCGGACGGTATCTGGAGACCCCCTGACCCCCGACTCCCGGGTGCGGGCGACATTCGGTCAGGAGGGCAGCGCACCGAGACGGGCCTCGTCACTTAGTGCGGCCCACGGAAGCGGGGAGGGCGGCACCATGACGACCAGACACGCACGGCGCACCACGTATCTGGAGATGCTGGAGATACTGGGCGGGTCCGCCGCTGACGGGCCGCCGCCCGACGATTACGAACGATTCCAGGCGGCGATGGGCACGCGGCGCAACCCCCGCAACGGGGCTCCGATGCCATATACACAAGAGGAACGCGCATCCTTGCTGAGACGCGTCTTCGCTGATTACCTCACCCGCCACCCGGAGATGGCCGCGAGCGCCCGTGGCCAGTCCTGCGCCCGGCTCAAGGTGCGCTTTCCGCGCACGCTCTACTCCGAGATCGGTGTCGCAGCGCAGGCGGACGGGAGCAGTATGAACACGTTCGTCGTCGCGGCATGCGCCGCCTATCTCGGCAGGCGGGGAGTCTCAGGCTCGCGGCTTCTCGACCCCGGAAGCTCCTCCGAGGATCCGTTGGCAGCTTTCGACTGGACCGAGCGGTAGAAACGTGACGCGACCCGGCGCACGCCGGCTCCGCCCTCCCGGCCTCCTCGGGTATCATGAAGCACGTTGCCGCCCGCACGCGCCAAGACCACACCCCGGAGGGCCTACCCATGTCCATCTCCGAAGCACAGGTACGCCACGTCGCGCTGCTCGCGCGGCTCAAGCTCACCGACGAGGAGGTTGCCCGCCTCGGCGACGATCTGAACTCGATCCTCGGCCACATCGACACCATCCGGCAGCTCGATCTGGCCGATGTGCCGCCGACCGCCCACGCCCTCGACGTCGTCAACGAGACCCGTGCCGACGAGGTCAGGCCGTGTCTATCGCGTGAAGAGGCGCTCGCTAACGGGCCCGAGGTGGCGGAAGGTGCGTTCGTGATCCCGCGCATCGTAGGCGGGGGTGACGCGTCATGATCGACGTCTCCCGGCTCACCGCCACGCAGATCCGCGACGGCATCGCCGACCGCCTCTTCACCGCCCGCGAGGTCGCCGAGGCCGCGCTCGGCCGCATCGAGGCGCTCGACGGCCAGGTGCATGCCTTCAACCAGGTGACCGCAGAGCTTGCGTACGCGGCCGCCGAACGTATCGACGACGCCGTGAGGTCCGATGTGGTCCTCCCGCCGCTTGCCGGGGTGCCGGTGGCAGTCAAGGACAACATGAACCTGCTCGGCACCCGGACCACCTGCAGCTCGCGCATCCTCGAGAACTACGAGAGCGCCTACGACTGCACCGCAGTGCGCCGCCTGCTCGATGCCGGGGCGCTACCCGTGGGCAAGTGCAACATGGACGAGTTCGCGTTCGGCTCGTCGACCGAGAACTCGACGTTCGGCCCCACCCACAACCCGTGGGACCTCGAGCGGGTGCCCGGCGGCTCCTCGGGCGGCTCGGCGGCCGCGGTCTCGGCCGGCATGGCCACCATCAGTCTCGGCTCGGACACCGGCGGCTCGATCCGCCAGCCCGGTTCGCTCACGGGAACCGTCGCGCTCAAACCCACCTACGGGCGCGTGTCGCGCTACGGGTGCGTCGCGTTCGCATCGAGTCTCGACCAGATCGGTCCGTTCGCCAAGACGGTGGGGGAGTGCGCACTCGCGCTCAACGCCATCTCGGGCAAGGACCCCATGGATGCGACCAGCGTCGACCGCCCGGCCGAGGACTTCACCGCCACGCTCGCTGAGGGCATCGCGGGCCTGCGCGTGGGTATCGTGACCGATCTGCTCGAAGCCGAGGGATGCGAGGGCGCGGTCCGCGACAGCGTCCGCTCCGCCGCCGAGACCTTCGCCGCGCTCGGCGCCGAGGTCGGCGAAGTCGAGCTGCCGAGCACCGCGCACGGCCTTTCGGCCTACTACATCATCGGACCTGCCGAGGCGAGCTCGAACCTGGCCCGTTTCGACGGAATCCGCTACGGGCACCGCGTGGGCGACGCCGACGACGTCCTCGACCTCTACATGCGCTCGCGCGCCGAGGGTTTCGGGCCGGAGACCATCCGCCGCGTCATGCTCGGCACCTACGCGCTGTCCGCCGGCTACTACGATGCGTACTACGGTCAGGCCCAGAAGGCACGTACGCTGATCAAACGCGACTTCGAGTCCGCCTTCGAGCGCTTCGACGTCCTGCTCACGCCCACCTCACCCACGGTCGCATTCAAGATCGGCGAACGGGCGAGCGATCCGCTCGCGATGTACCTCTCCGACGTCTACACCATCCCGGTCAACCTCGCCGGCAACTGCGCAGTGAGCGTGCCGGGCGGACTCTGCCCCACCAGCCGGCTTCCCATCGGCCTGCAGATCATCGGCACGCACTTCGCCGAGTCGACCGTGCTGCGAGCCGCCGCGGCGTTCGAGGCCGCGCTCGGGTTCGACCCCACGCCGCCGCTCGTTCGCGATGTGCAGTAGGGGCACGCCGAACCGGACCCCTTAGCGTTGCGTCGAGTTAGTGAGAACGATCGTTCCCGCTAACTCGAGCCGACAGGGCGCCCCCCGCTCCCCGGCGGCAACTCCTGCGTTGGCACGGCGCCGTTCAGTGGAATACATACAGAGAACTGCTTCGACTGCCGATCCTGAGGAGGGACCCGACGTGACTGAGCACGACACCGAGAAGGACCAGCCCAAGAAGTCAGTCGATGTTGAGACCGGGCTCGTCGAGAAGGCGTTCCTCATGGGTCTCGGCGCGGCGTTCTTCGCCAAGGACAAGGCTGAAGAGCTGGCCGATGAGCTCGTGAAGCGCGGCAAGATCAGCCGCGAGGACTCGGACTCATTTACCGGCAGGCTCGTCGACCAGGCGGACAGCGCCGCAGAGTCCGCGCAGAAGACCGTCTCCGAGGAGACCGCCAAGGTCGTCCAGCGCATGGGCCTGGCATCGAAGGCCGATCTGGACCGGCTCGAGTCGGAGCTCGCTGAGATCAAGGCGCTCATCGCCTCGATGAAGCCCGTCGGGGGCGGGCCCGCAGAGTCGTGACTCCTCTGGGGGTCGCATCGTCCGACGTCAGCAAGCACCTGGCCCGCCATCGGGAGATGGCAGCGGTGCTCGCCGACGAAGGTCTGCACACCGTCATCGACGCCGTTGGCCTCGGGGGCTTCGCGCCCAAGCGCCGCAGGGCGTCGCGGCGGGAGGATACCGATGTCCTCACGCGCGAGCAGCACGCCAGGCGTGCGCTCGAGCGGCTCGGTCCGACCTTCATCAAGGTCGGACAGGCGATCTCGACCCGTACCGACGTCATCCCGCCCGAACTCTCGCGCGAGCTGCGCAAGCTGCAGGACGAGGTCCCCGCGGAGCCCTTCGAGACCGTCAAAGGCGTGATCGAGGCCGACCTCGACCTGCCGCTCGAAGAGGCGTTCGCGACCTTCGAGCGCGAGCCGGCAGCCGCCGCCTCGCTCGGTCAGGTCCACTGGGCGACACTGCACGACGGCACCGAGGTAGCGGTCAAGGTGCAGCGGCCCGGTGCACGGCGCCAGGTCGAGATCGACATCGATATCGCGCTCACGCAGGCCCGGTGGGTCGCCCAGCAGACCGATCTCTTCGGCACCACAGATATCGTCGCCATCGCCGAGGAGTTCCTCGATGCGGTCAGGCAGGAGCTTGACTACACCAAGGAAGCGAGCAACGCCGACCGGCTGTGGCGCGCGTTTCGCGACGACGAGACCGTCGCCTTTCCCCGAGTCCACTGGCAGCGCTGCAGCGGTCGCGTGCTCACGCTGGAGCGGCTCAACGGCATCACGATGAACCGGTTCGACATGCTCGATGAGGCGGGCATGGACCGCTCCGAGCTTGCGGCCCGCGGGATCAACTGCTACCTCAAGCAGATCTTCGAGTTCGGCTTCTTCCACGCCGACCCCCATCCGGGCAACTACCTGGCGCTGCCGGACGGTCGCGTGGGGTTCACCGACTTCGGCCGGGTAGGGAGCATCTCGGATGCCTCGCGCGAGCGCTTCGTGGACCTCATCTGGGGTGCGGTGAACCACGATCCGAGGATGGCCACCGACACCCTGATCGCGCTGAGCGAGAACCCCGACATCGACGAGCCCGCGCTCTTCAAGGAGGTCTCCCGCCTCATCGGCAAGTACCACGGGCTGGAGCTCGGCAAGATAAACTTCGGCGAGCTGATGCGCGAGACACTCGGGCTGATCCGCGGCCATCAGCTCGGCGTGCCGAACGACTTCGCGCTCGTCATCGGTACGCTGGGCATCCTCGAGGGTGTGGGTACCACGCTCGATTCGACGTTCGACTTCGCCACCGCCGCCAAGCCCTACGCCAACAAGGTGGTCCAGGAGCGCATGCGGCCCGACGTCATCGCGGGCAAGGCCATGACCGCGCTGCGCAACACGATGCGCGTCGCCGAGATGCTGCCGGAGGCTACCGAGCAGCTGATGCGCCGCGTCTCCAAGGGCGAGGTGAAGATCTCGGTGCGCCCCACCGGCGTCGAACAGCTCGTTGCCGATCTCAAGGAGCTGGTGAACCGGCTTGCCTTCGCGATGGTGGTCGCCGCGCTCGTCATCGGCTTCTCCACGCTGCTGAGCGTGACCGGCGCGCCCGGGTGGGTGCGGATCGTGGGCGAGATCGGCATCGTACTTTCGTTCGTCGTGACGGTGTGGTTCTTCGTCTCGATCATCCTCGCGCACACCCGCGGGAAGAGGCGCTAGAGGCGTAACGTGCCCGGCCTCCTCTGCCCGACGGGGCGCCACCGCGGTTCGCTGCGCTTCCGGTAGAATCGGGTGCACCTGTCGAGTGAAGGAGCGTACCCACGTGGCGAAGGACCGTCTGGCGAGCGTGCTCGAGCGTTGGGAGGCCGTCATCGGTCTCGAGATCCACACCGAGCTCACCGCGCTCAACACCAAGATGTTCTGCGGCTGTCCGGTGGCCTTTGGCGGAGAGCCTAACACGAGGGTCTGCCCGGTCTGCCTCGGCATGCCCGGCGCCCTGCCCGTGCCGAACCGGGCCGCCATCGAGGCCACCGTGCTCGCGGGGCTTGCCACCAACTGCACCATCGCCGAGTGGAGCCAGTTCCACCGCAAGAACTACTTCTATCCCGACATGCCCAAGAACTACCAGATCTCCCAGTACGACCTGCCTTTTTGCGCGGACGGCTTTCTCGATGTGGAGGTCGAGCACGATGGCGCCGCCCAGCGCCCCGACCGGGACGCGGGGTACACCACGCGGATCGGCATCACCCGGATCCACCTCGAGGAGGACACCGGCAAGATGATCCACGTGGGCGGGAGCGAAGGCCGCATCGCCGGTGCGACCCACAGTCTCGTCGACTTCAACCGTGCGGGCACCGGGCTGATGGAGCTCGTGACCGAGCCCGACATCCGCACGCCGGAAGAAGCGCGCCGCTTCGCCCAGAAACTGCGGCTCATCTGGCTCACGCTCGGTGTCTCCGACTGCAACATGGAGGAGGGCTCGATGCGCGTGGATGCGAACGTGAGCGTCCGGCCGCGCGGGGAGACGGAGCTCGGTACGAAGGCCGAGATCAAGAACATGAACTCCTTCAAGTCGCTGCACGATGCGCTCGCTCACGAGATCGTGCGCCAGACCGAGGAGTTGGACAACGGAGGCCGGATCGTCCAGGAGACGCGCCACTGGGACGCGGGTGCCAAGCGAACGAGCAGCCTGCGCTCCAAGGAAGAGGCCCACGACTACCGCTACTTCCCCGAGCCGGACATGGTGCCTTTCGAGTTCTCCGCCGAGTGGATCGAGTCGGTGCGGGCGACCCTTCCCGAGCTGCCCGACGAGAAGCGCAGGCGGCTCATCGACGCCTACGGCATCCCGGTGCACGACGCCACGGTGCTGACCGGAGATGACCTCGACATGGCCGAGTTCTTCGAGGCGGCCGTGACCATCGGCGGGGCGGAGCGCGCCAAGGCGATCAGCAACGTGATGCTCAACGACCTCTCGATGCACCTGAACGCCGCGGGTATCAGCGTGGCCGAGTCCAAGGTGGTCCCGTCGATGGTGGCCGAGCTCGTGGGGCTGGTAGAGGAGGGGACGATCTCGAGCAAGCAGGCCAAGGAGGTCTTCGCCGAGATGGCCGAGACGGGGGATGCTCCCGGCGCCATCGTGGAGTTGCGCGGGATGAAGCAGGTCTCCGACACCGGCGCGATCGAGGAGGTCGTCGACCGCGTCATCGCCGCCAACCCCGCCCAGGTCGAGCAGTATCGCGGAGGCAAGACCGCCGTGATCGGGTTCTTCGTGGGACAGGTCATGCGCGAGATGGGCGGCCAGGCCAACCCGAAGGTTGTGAACGAGGTGCTGGCCCGCAGGCTCGGCGGGTGACGGCGTCGGGTTGGATTCCGGCAAGACCCCGGTTGTTGCGGCGTGCTAGCGTCTGCCGCGCGAGGGAAGCGGGCGGCTTCGACTCGGGCGCGTCGGGGGTTCGACTCGGGCGCCAGGGGCTTGTGCCGGACCGTCGAGTTAGTGAGAACGATCGTTCCCAGTAACTCGACGCACGTGCCAACCGCCTCCCGTGACCCCCTCGCCTCATACGGCGCGGAACACACGATCGGGGGACTCACATGGCCAGACCACCGTATCCCGGCAAACTTCACTACTTCATCGGCAGTAGAACCCGGGCGCGTGTCATCGAGCGCCTCTTCTCGGGCTCACAGCCCGAGACGTACCTGCGCGAGCTCGGGCGTCACACCGGAGCTGGCCTCGGGGCCCTGCATCGCGAGGTGACCGAGCTCCGGCGCATGGGGCTGATCAGCACGCACGTCAGAGGGACGTCACGCTATTTCGTGCCGGATGCGACTCACCCGCTGTACGAGCCGCTCCGTGCGCTGGTCGAGGCCTGCGAGACCCAGGATCGCAGCGATCGCACCCCGCTACGCCCGGGGCTCCGACAGGGGGCGCATCGCCAGAGGGGCAGTGGGTAACGCCCGGGGGCGTTGGCTTTGGTCGAAACGGCGACCGTTCGGAGCCGCTAAACGGCACCAAAAAGCCGTTCGTCGCCCAATCAGTGACATTCGTCAGCATTTCGAACATTTCTCGGAAAAGTGCTTGCGCGCCCCCGAGAGGTCGGATAGAGTCTGTCTTGTCCCGAGAGGTTGAACCGGGCGAGCCGCCAAAAGTAGCGTACCAGTAGCTGCCGGCGGAGCTTCAGAAGGGTTGGCCACGCGCGAGTGGGGTTGGTCCGGTCGGAGTTCCAAGGGTGTGAAACGGGAAGCTACGGAGTAGCGAGTCTCGCAGGGGGAGATTTCTCGGGACACTTTTGTGTCCGGGGACCCTACAGCTCGCTCACCACATGCGCCACGGCAGCATCCAGATCGGCGTAGGCGTACTCGAATCCGGTCTGCCCGAGGGCGCGAGGCTCGGCGCGCTGGCTGTAGAGCATGTAGGGCGCGACCTCACCGAGAACCGCCCTGAGCGCCGGCCCGGGAACGGGGAGCCACGAGGGTCGGCGCAGTGCCCGGCCGAGAGCCGCTGTCAGATCGCGCATCCTTACGGGCTCGGGTGCGCACGCGTTCACCGGGCCGGACACCTCAGCGGATTCGATCGCGTGACGGTAGACCGCTGCGATGTCGTGGACGTGTATCCAGGTCGTCCACTGTCGTCCGCTGCCCACCGGCCCCCCGACAAAGAGTTTCATCGGGAGCGCAAGGCGGGGGACGAGTCCCTCTGTGCCCAGCACGAGTCCGGTGCGGACGCACACGACCCGGGTGCCGGTGATCCGCTCGGCCTCGCGTGCAGCGGCCTCCCATTCGCATGCCAGTATCGCGAGCCAGTCAGCGCCGGGATCGGAATCCTCATCGAGGACCTCCTCGCCGCGGTCGCCGTAGATGCCCACGCCCGACGCGCTCACGAGCACGCGCGAGCGATCGGGATGCGTCGTCGCGGCGTCGGCGAGGGCGCGCACGAGGGCGCGATTCGTGCCCACGCGGCTCTCCCGCAGCGCGTGCTTGACAGTGGCGTTCCACCGGCTCGCTATCGGATGCCCCGAAAGGTTGACCACCGCATCGGATGCGCCTACCTGCTCGGTCCACCCGCTTTCGGGCGCGCGGTGGTCGAACCGGACCTCCTCGAGCGCGTCGGGGTCGAACCCGAGCTCGCGTACCCTTCCCGGTCGCCGTGAGAGCCACACGACATCGTGACCTGCTTCGATGAGCTGTCGCGTGAGCTCCCTGCCGATGAACCCGGTTCCCCCGGCGATGGCGATACGCACTGGCTGTCCTCCGGTCCTCGTGGTGCCCCTGTCACCTCATGCTACCCGAACCCGGTCTGGCGGCGGGTCCGGTGTCCTCGGGTATAGACTCTCAGATGCCGGTCATCGGCATCGGGCGAGAGAGCTGGACACGCACAGGTTCGCGTTCGCCGACAGGAGATCCGATGAGGCGACACCCGTACTGGGTCCCGATGATCACCGTGCTCATCGTGAGCGCGGCACTTGCCGGTTGCGCCTTGCCCCGCGCCGACGAGCCCGTGGTCGCCGAGCCGGAGGACGTGACAGCCCAACCGTCCGAGCCTGCAGTTCCCGCGGTGCCGCCCGAGATCGACACCGAGATCGTCTCGGTCGAACTCGGCGAGGAGGCGACGGCCGGCCCGTGGACGCTGCTCGTGCGCGAAGCTGAGTTCGAGGACTCCTTCGGCGACCTGTCGGCATCAAACGGCGGCACGCTGCTCAAGCTCGAGATGCGGCTCGCGAACTCCTCGGCAGACGACCTCATGGCGACCCCGACCGACTTCACGCTCTCCGACGGCACGGCATCCGCACTCCCGATGACCGGCGTGCCTGAGTTGACGCCGGAGCGCGCCGTTCCAGCGGGCGGCTCGGTGGAGCTCACTGCGGTCTTCTCCATCTCGGCGGCGCAGGCGGAGGCCCCGCTCGATCTCGTGTTTCAGCCGGCCGAGGGCGGTGCTGTGAGCATCGCGGTGGACATCCGCTAGATCGACACACTCACATGAGAGGAGCCCGGTGAGGGCGCGCGCATCCGCGTACATCGACCGCGAGCCGCACGCAGTGTTCGAGCGGCTCGCAGACTTCGCCAGCCACGCATCGTGGCGGCCCGAGGTGCTCTCCACGCAGGTCATCGGAGAGGTCGCACGCGGCTCCGAGGTCATTCAGGGTGTCTCCCTGCAGGGGAGGACCGCCGTTCTCGACCTCGTGATCACCGAGTTCGACCCGCCGGAGCGGATCTCGTTTCGGACGAAGACCGCGAACCCCCGCGCCCGGGGCGGCTTCCGGCTCGAGCGGGAAGGCAGCGGCACCCGCGTGAACATCTCCGCCACCATCGAATTGGAGGGTGCCGCCTCGCTTGCCGAGGAACGCATCCGCGAGGCCGCCGAGCTCAACGCGCGGGAGAGCCTGGCGCGCCTGAAGGCCCAGCTCGAGAGCGGAGGAAACCTCTGATGCGCAACCCGCTTTCCGGATTCGCGGACCCGCTGCGCCGACCGCGGTATCTCGTGTGGTCGGGTGTCGGCGTGATCGTTCTCCTGACCGTGATGATGGCGTCGCTCGCGGGTACCTCCACGCGCTGGTTCTGCAACGAGGTCTGTCACGTAGTGCACTACGACAACGCGCGGCAGTACGAGGCCTCCACTCACTCGCGGATCTCCTGCCTTGCGTGCCACATCCCGGTGAACCTCGACGGCCTGCGGTTCACAGCCGAGAAGGCCGAGAAGCTGCCGGATGTCTGGCACGTGCTGAGTGACTCGTTCCACCTGCCGATGAACGAGGCCTCGCGTATCGCGCTCACGATGCCCGAGGGGCAGTGCACTCAGTGCCACAACCTCGCGACCCGGGAGCCCACGCCCACCGACGGGATTCTCATCGACCATGCGGTGCACTCCGAGGCGGAGATCCCCTGCGCCATTTGCCACAACCGTGTGGCGCATCCCGAGATCTTCGACCTCACGCTCCCCGGCAACGAGAAGCACGAGGACTTCATGACGATGACCGCGTGCTTCCGCTGCCACACGCTCACCGACTCCTCGCCGCGCGAGTTCACGGCCCCCGGTGCGTGCAGCGCGTGCCACACGCCCGGGTTCGAGCTGATGCCGGGCAGCCACCGGGAGGACGGCTTCTACGCCGAGTACGGTGACTCGTCCGGTCACGCCCGCATGGCTGCCGCCGAGGAAAGCACAACCGCTGCTGCCGGGGAGTTGTGGGCCGAGGCGGGACCGAAGATCCGCGAGAAGCGGCCGATGCTGCTCTCGCGCATCCTGCGCATCCCGCATGGAGAGCTCACCGACCTGCCGCCTGCAGGCGTTGTGAACGAGTGCTCGACGTGTCACGTGATGTCTGTCTTCTGCGAGGGCTGTCACGGCCTGGAGATGCCTCACCCGGCGAGCTTCACGGCCGAGCACGCCGCACTCGGCGACGCCGATCCGGAGATGTGTGCGAGGTGCCACAACACAACCGGCGATGCCGCGCTCAACGACACCGCCTGCGACCAGTGCCACCACCCCGCCGGCGACCCGCGCGTCGCGTGGATCAGCGAGCACGATGAGGCTGCCCGGGCCACCGACGACATCAGGACCGACTGCTACCGGTGCCACGAGGAGCTGTTCTGCTCCGTGTGCCACGTGCGCGGCGAGAAGGCGACGCGGTACTGAGGCTGGCGCGCCCGGGACGTGTGTCTTACAAGCGGTTAGGAAAGTAAGACATTCATGCAGCGTGTGAGTTCCCGGGAGGCGGGCCGAGATGCGCGTGACCGTGTCGTCGAAGGGGCAGATCGTGCTACCGGCGGATATTCGTCGCAAGTACCGCTTGAGCGCGGGTACTCGACTGCAGCTCGTGGATCTTGGTGGTCAGATCTCCCTCGTGCCGGCGATGGATGATGCCGTGCTGGAGTCCTTCGGGATGCTCGAGGACGGGCCCTCCACCGCGGACCTTGAGCGTGCTCGTCGGGAGGACCGTCGCCGCGAGGACCGCACCCGCCAGAAAGACGCCGGGCGGTGAGCGCGGGACCCGCAGTCGTGCTCGATGCGTGGGCGGTGATGGCGTACCTGCGGGGCGAGGCGGCGGGCGAGGTTGTTCGCGACCTCCTGGCCGGGGCCCGGGAGGCAGGCGCCGCTCTCCCGCTCTCGGTGGTCAACTGGGGCGAGGTCGTCTACGTCACGATGCGTGCGCGCGGGCGCGAGGACGCGGTGCGCGTCGTGGCTGCGCTCGATGGATTGCCGGTGGCGGTGGTGGACGCCGATCGTGATCTGACGTCGCGCGCAGCCATGCTGAAGGCAGAGCACCGTCTGTCCTATGCCGACGCATGCGCTGCAGCCCTTGCGCTCGCACTCGATCTCCCGCTGCTCACCGGCGACCCGGAGTTCCGCGCTCTCGAACCGGAGTTGGCGCTGCACTGGATCGGGGAGTAGGCGATATGCAGGCAGTCTGCGCGCAGTGGCGTGGGGAAGGGAGAGGGTCAGCAGTACCGTCGAGTTAGTGAGAACGATCGTTCCCATTAACTCGAGGGTCCGGGAAGAACCCTCGGAGCGTCTCGGACAGCGCGCAGCACGTGGCGTCACCCGCGCCCCCGCGCCTCCTACGGCAGTGGCGAGACCGGCTCCTCGGCGGCGGTGATCGTCGGAATCGCCTCCTCGGGCACCGGCCGGTCCCCGAGCTCGCGGTCGATGCTGCGCGCCTCGCCGAGCGAGAACAGCGCGAGAGCGGAGGCGAAGAGCGCGCCTGCGATCATCGTGCCCTGAACGCCCAACACGCCCGCGACAGCCGGCGCGATCGCGAGCGGCAGCAGCTCTCCGAAGCGCCGGTGCGTCTCGGCGGTGCCGATCACCCGGCCCACGGACTCGGGTGGGGAGTCGCGATGGATGAGCGTGCGCAGCAGCGGCTCGAGCAGGCCGATGACCGAGCCCCACGCCAGCGCGCCGAGGTAGACGACGCGCATGTCGGCGGTCCCCACGTAGATGATCGACCCGAACCCGCTGAGCGCCACCGCATACGCGAGCCCGCGCGCCGAGATCACGCTCATCCGCAGGCGGGGCAGCATCGCGGCACCGATCAGCATGCCCGTCCCGAACACCATGTTCACCCAGCCGAGCGTCTCGATGTCGGCGAGCACCACGTCGCGGAAGAAGAGCGGTTCGAGCACCCCGAACGCGCCGAAACTCAGCCACACCACGGTGCCCGCGAGCACGTAGTAGCGCAGCGCGCGGATGCGGTAGGCGGTGCGCATGCCGTCGATCAGTTCGGCCACGGCGCGACTCCGCTTCCCGACCGGTCGGGGAGCGGGTGCCCGCACCAGGTGCGCGCGCCACACGATGATGGCAGCGGCCAGCGACGTGACCGCGTCGATGATGAAGATCCAGTCCACGTTCGCGTAGCGGACGATCAGCGCGCCGATCGCCGGCCCGATCACAAAAGAGAGCGATCCGGCACCGTCGAGCATCGAGTTCACCCGTTTGAGTTCCTCGGGCCGCTCGGTGAGGTAGGGGGCGAAGGTCGCTCCCGCCGTCATGACCGGGGCTCCCACCAGCGCCCACACCGTGCCCACCGCGATCAGCGCCGGCATCGTGTCGGCCCAGATGAAGGCGAGCGCGGCGGGAACGAAGATGACCTCGGCCACGGCGAGTACCACGCGCGGCCCGTAGCGGTCGACGAGCACGCCGGAGGCAGCGCTTCCGATCAGGAGTGCCACCGACAGCGCGAACATGAGCACGGCGAGATCACCGGCCGTTGCGTCAAGGTCGAAGGCTGCCTTGCCCCACACGCCGACGAAGAACGCCGCCTCGCTGCCGACGCGCGACAGGAACCGGGCGGCGACTACTCTGAACAGGTCGATCCGTCTCATGAACGCCACTCTCGAACGGGTGCCAACACGGCATGATATGCGTTTCGGCCGGCCGAAGATACAGAAACCGGGTTACCCTGACAGCCACTCGGTGGGTACGGGCGCGTTGACACCGGATTATCCCTGCTCATAGACTGTATGGGATGTGCCGCGAACACATGTGCGGCGAACGCAAGCCGCAGTGGGGGCGCGGTCTTGGCATGCCTGGCTTCCCCCAAGGTGCGTGTTGATGCAGCGTACGGCGCAGACGGCCGGTCCTCGACGCACGTCATGGCTCATCGCCGTGGCGGTGGTGGCGACGGCTGTCGCGTGGGCGGTTGCGCTCAACATCCAGGCGCAGGGAATCCCGGTCGTGGACATGACCGGCGAGGTCACCCGGGACTCGTGCAGCCCGTGTCACATGCGGCTGGACGAGGCGGACACCCCCGGGCTCATCTACAGCCACGGCACGCACATTCTCGTTGCGTGCTCCTCGTGCCACGCAACCATGCCCCACGAGGCCGGGCAGACCGCCCGTCCCGGGATGGCCGGATGCTTCGCGTGCCACGGCGTTCCGCACTCGGCAGGTCCGGTTCTCGGCTCGGGGGAGTGCGAGACGTGCCACACACCCGCGTTCGATCTGCGGCCCGCCTCACACGTGGATGACTGGGCCCAGGAGCCGCACGTGCGCGGAGTCGAGAGCGACGGGACCAACAGCTGCATGCTCTGTCACGTCGCCCCGATCGACTGCGATGCGTGCCACGTCGAGCAGGCGGTCGAGGTGGGGCCCATGCCGCCGCTCTACATCGCGTCGGTGCCCGTGCGGCCCGAGCGGCCCGAGTGGAAGATCTCCCTCGGCGGGCCGGTCACGCCGGGCCAGTGCATCTTCTGTCACTACGACTTCGACGACTTCGAGCCGGGTCGCATCATCTTCTACCACGAGGACCATCTCTCCCGCGGCTTTGGCTGCACGGGCTGCCACCCGGTCTTCCCGCACACGCCGGAGGGCACCATCTACAACACCATGGCCGACTGCTACCGGTGCCACAGCCTCGAGCACGCCGGGCAGGGTCTGGTTGCGACCGAGGAGTGCCTCGACTGCCATCCGCCCTCCTTTGAGCTGGTGCCGGAGAATCACACGCCCGAGTTCACCGCCCGCGAGCATGCGGGCATGGTCGAGGAGGACGAGACGTACTGCACGCTGTGCCACAAGTCCCCGTTCTGCCAGGAGTGCCACCGGGCGCAGCGCGTGATGGCTGACGGTTCGGAGGCGCGGTTCGTGATTCCGGAGGACCACCAGGAGGCAGTCTGGCTCTCGCAGCACGGGCCGAAGTTCCTCGACGCCACGGGCACCTGCTGGGCGTGTCACGACTCGCCGTCGTGCGAACGCTGCCACCAGACGCCGATGCCGCACCCGCCGGGGTGGTTCGAGGAGCATGGCCTCTCGGAGTTCAGCAAGGCGGCCGATGCCGACTGCGACGTTTGCCACACGGACCGCCAGTGGTGTCAGGAGTGTCATCACGACCAGGTTCGCCGTGTCGACCTGGTCGAGGAGAACTGCACGCCGTGTCACGAGGAGATGGCGACGTTCCCGCGCACGCAGCTGCGCGACCAGAAGCTTGCGCCGCATGCGGTTCACTTCGAGGTGCAAGAGGTCAAGGGACGACCGTACCGCTGCTACGAGTGTCATGCCACCTGGGGCAGCAATGGCAACGGTAACGCTACGGACCATGTTGGGTCCCCTTCAGAACTCGGGCATGACCTTCGCTTGTGCTACGACTGTCACGGAGCGCTGGACTTCCAGAGTGTCCTGATCGCGCCGTGGCCTGGAGCACAGCTGTGCGGCAGATGCCATCCGGAAGGACCCGTGTCCGACCTGGACCCTGCGGCCCAGCTTCAGTAGGCGATTGACAGCCGGAACGGAGCACATTAGTGTCGCATTCGTCGGCTGGGGGGGGGGGCATGACTCCCAGCCGTTCGTGTGTGCACGTTACGTGCTCCGGGCAAAGGAGGCGACTCGCATGCAAGCTGGCTCTGGCGTCGATACGGCGGCCACCCTCGGCCGCGAGCCGATCGACCGCGCACTCGCCGTCATTGGCGCAGTCCTGCTGTTCGCCGTCCTTGGCGCAGGCGCCTTCCTCGCGTACTCGGTGATGGAAGGGCGTGCCATCGAGCAGGGTGCGACGCCGCGCGCGCGCCTCATCTCGGAGCTGCACGACAAGATCGAGGCGTCACCCAACGATCCGTCACTGCGCATCGGTCTCGGTGAAGCGTATGCAGCAGCAGGCGAGTACGAGGACGCCTTGCGGGAGCTCAGCATCGCTCTCGAACTCAATCCGGACCACAGCGGCGCCCATCTCGTCCTCGGTCTGATAGGTCTGATGCAGAAGGACTACGAGACCGCCGACACCTACTTCTTGAAGGTCATCGATCTGACCGAGGGGACCGAGTTCCAGGACCTCGTACTTAATCGTCGGTACGCGTTCTACTACCTCGGCGAGTCCGCACTCGACACGAGCCGGTACGAGGAGGCGATCGGGTACTACAAGGCGGCCATCCGGATGAACAAGGGTTCGGCCGACGCCTACATGGGACTAGGGCTCGCCTTCAAGGGCATCGGAGACCACGTGGCCGCTCTCGAGCAGTTCGAGATAGCGCTTGCTTTCGACCCGAAGTACGCTCAGGCACATTACGAGATGGGTCAGGTATATATGGCGCAGGATGACCGCATCAACGCAGCGGTGCACTTCGCTGAGGCCGCGATGCTCGCTCCCGACAACGAGCTGCCCGCTGAGGCGCTCGCGTCGCTCGGCACCGTGGAGGAGTGGGAGGCCACGGCGCGCGAAGCGCTGGCCGCCGGCGACACCGACACCGCGCTCGAGGCCGTGCTGATCACCAGGGCGCTCGTCCAGGACGATCCCGCCTACATCGTGCTGCACGGCGAAGTTCTTGAGGCCATGGGCGATACCGACGCCGCCATGGACGTGTATGCTGAAGCACTGGCTGTTGCACCGCAGGATGCTGCGGCAAGAGCCGCTGTCGCACGGCTGGAGCAAGAGTAGTCTCAACCACAGGCGAAGGTGAGGTGCCGGCGTGACAAAGCGCCGCAAGCGGCTCGTTCTGGCTATCGCGGTATTGCTGTTGCTCCTTCTCTGTCTGGTGGCGACGATAATCAACTACCGGGCCACCCGGCAGCTCGCGCTCCCGTTCATCCAGGTATTGACCGCGGAGCTCACACCGCCGCAGTACCTCTACTCCTTCGCCGGTCCGGAAGATGACCGGCTGATACGACCGATCGGTGTACTCGAACACGGCGGTTCCGTGTACGTGCCCGATTCGCGCCGCGGTAAGGTCTACGTCTTCAACATCGATGGTGAGTTCCAGTACACGTTCGGTGAGGATGTGCTCGTCACGCCGCTCTACGTCGCGCGGAACCCCGCCGACGGCTACTTCTATGTGTCCGATCGGCGGACGAGGTCGATTCAGATCTTCGAGTTCGACGGAACGCACGTCGGTGAGTTCGACCCGAATCTCCCCGAGGACCAGCTTCCCACGTTTCGAACGGGCGGTGTGCCATGGGTGCCGCTTGCAATCGCTTTCGATCCTGACGGCACGATGTACGTGACCGACCTGCTCAAGTCGCATCGCGTGCTCGCGTTCGATCCCGACGGAGAGTTCATGTGGTCGTCAGGGGTCACGGGCATAGCCGAAAGTGCGACCTCGAATCCCGGGTACTTCCAGTTCCCGAACAGCCTCAAGGCACACGAAGACGAGATTTGGGTCGCCGACAGCAATAACCGGCGCCTCAAGATTCTCAGCCCCGAAGGCGAGCCGATCCGTATCATCCCGACCCAGGGCCTCCCGCGCGGCCTCGACTTTGTGACGACCGGGAGCATCGAAGAGACCCCGACCACCTACGCGTTGGTTGCCGACACGCTCTCCCACGACGTCACATTCTGGACTGAGGATGGAGAGCGGCAGCTCACATTTGGTCAGCGCGGCGTTCTCGAGGGCGAGTTCGCCTACCCGAACGACCTCTCGGTGGGACAGAGGAACCGAATCTTCATCACAGACACGTCCAACGCACGCGTGCAGGTCTGGGGCTGGCCCGAGGAGCTAGCCCCCGTTCCGGCCATCACGGTGCCGCCCTACTGGATGTGGTGCCTGTCGCCGCTGCTGCTCCTGCCGCTGCTGCTCCTGTTCCGCCGCAAGCACTTCTTCGCTACCGAGGACTTCGTCGAGGTCATGGTTGAAGGCGAGCTGGTCGACCAGATGGCCAAGGGTAAGGGGCGCAAGTACTGGATGGTCATGCCTGCCACGTGGGAGCGCTTCCGCGATGTGAAGGTCGACGAAATCGAGCTGCAGTATCTGCTGCATGAGACCGAGCACTCCGACTCCGATGCGCGCGACATCATGGAGCGTCTCGAGGTCGAGTACGACACGGCCGCGATCCTGTCGGTCGCCATGCGGGCCAAGGTATTCTGCACCGAGGACTCCAAGCTGAGAAGGCTAGCTCGTGCACTCGAGGTCGATGTCGTCGATCATGAGGAGTACCTTGAGCGTTTCGGCAAGCCGGACAAGACCGCGCGATGATTCTGAAATACCGCTCCGGCGCTCTTGTAAGATTCGGGGAGCTTGGGTAGAATACCCTCTGTAACAATAGTTACATTGCTGTGGCTTAACAGGACTTGGCCGCGGATGACGAGATTCGGGCACGAGTAGACAGAGGGACCGGCAATCCCTCCCGCAGCCAGCCGGGGTCGCAAGGGGTAAGAGGGGCACTATGCCGATGTACGGATGCTGCTTCCTCCGGGGCGATGACCTCGCCCCGTTCTGGTCTGCCCTTTTCCCAAGCTCACCTGCGCATTCGCGCATCTCAGGTTCCTGTAACCCGTCACGCAACAGCGTGTTTGCACGACCGGATTGTGGTTTCCAGTGGACGGGCGCGGAAGGGGGGATCTGCTAGCCCGCGCGTGCGTGACGCGCGTTAGTGTTTCCCATCCCGTAACCGATTCACTGAAAGGGGGCAAGGGGAACATGGCAGTAACCAGACGACAGTTCGTCGCGGGAATGAGCGCTCTGGCCGCATCGATGGGATTTAATTCGGCCCAGATCGCGAAGATCACCGAGGCGCTGGCTGTTGGCGGACTTGGCTTCAAGACGAAACCCAAGGTTCTGTGGGTCCATGGCGCCGAGTGCACTGGCTGTTCAGTCTCATTGCTCAGCCTGTACGAGGATGCCCGGGGTCTGGCGATAAGGGGTACGAACATCAGCACGCTCGCTGCCCTTGAGCTGGCGACGGACGCACCGGGTGGCGATGTCCTCACCTATAAGCGTACGCTGCAGAACAACGGGTTCAATGTGGATGGATCGCCTTACGCGATCAACGTCCAGGACATCCTGATCGACTGGGTCGACCTGCAGTATCACGAGACCGTTCAGAGCATGGGTGGCGACCTCGGCTATCGAGTGCTCGCAGAGAACATGGTCTACAGCGGCGGCGACGACCCGTTCGTGCTTGTGGTTGAAGGCGCTGTTCAGGACAAGGACCTTGGCGGTGCCTGGGGCGACGCTGGTCACCATCCATGGTGTTCCATCGGCATGCCCGACACTGCAGGCACTGCGGTCATCGACGGCACCACGCCTCTCACGGACCTCTCGTTCGATGATGTGGTCCAGAAGCTTGCGGAGCGCGCGGACTGTGCGGCGGTCATCGCAATCGGCCAGTGTGCCACGTTCGGTGGCATTCCCGCGTCGACCTCACCCGAGTTCACGGACATCCTCGGCGTGGGCCAGGGCGACAACAAGGGTCGTCAGACGGGGGCCATGGGCACCCACGAGTTCCTCCTGCACAAGGGCAGCGCAGCGGCCGATAAGGTCGTCAACGTGCCCGGTTGCCCGACTAACCCGTGGTGGTTCGTGCTTACCGTCGTAGCGTTCCTCGTCGATCTGAAGGCCACGCTTGGCGCTCTTGCCGGCACCGAGGGCCCGCTGGGCATTCTCACGGCCACGGCCGGCCTTCCCGCTATCACCGGTGGCGTCGATGCAACCCGTCGCCTCACCGCTGTCTATGGCACCCCGCTTCACGGCCCGGCGTGCGCTCGCTACGGCGAGTACGTAAAGGGCAACTTCGCCGATAACCCCGGTGAGGACGGCTGCCTGCAGCTCATCGGCTGCAAGGGCCCCTCGGTCAACTCGACGTGTGGTGTCCACGGCTGGAACGGCCAGCAGCCCGAGAACAGGGAAGCGCTGCGTGGTGCGGGCTTCATCGACTCCCATAACGTCGCCGACTTTGGCGGCAAGCAGGGCGGCAACTGCATCATGGCCGGTCACCCCTGCATGGGATGCACGGAGCAGGGCTATCCCGACGCATTCGTCCCGTTCGTTGTCCGATAAGACAGGAAGGAGGGAATACACATGGCTTATCCAGGTGCGATTACCAACGAAGTCGACCCGGTCTCACGAATCGAAGGTCACCTCGGCGTTGCGGTCAACGTGTCGGGTGGCGTGATTCAGAGCGCCTACACCCACGGCAACCTGTGGCGCGGTTTTGAGAACATTGCCATTGGGCGTGAGCCGAATGATCCGATCACGCTCATGCAGCGTATCTGTGGCGTTTGACCTGTGCCGCATGGCACGTGTGCCACATACGCCGCTGACGCGGTTCTCGGCTACAGCAAGAGCTACATGACATGGGATACCACCACCATGGGTGGCGGCATGGGTGTACCGGCGAAGGCCGTCCATCTACGCAACCTCGCCGTGGCGTGCGACAACCTCATGTCGAGTATCACGCACTTCTACCACCTCGCTGCGCCCAGCTACGTCCAGGGCCCGAACATGCCGCCGTGGACGCCGTACTGGAATGACGCTGACTACCACGCTCTCCTCCTGTCACAGGGACGGACATTGCCCCAGGTCGATGAGGGCTTCTCGAAGGACCTCTGGTCGGCTGTCATCACGCAGTACGTGAAGGCGCTGCGCATGCGTCGCCTCGTCTTCGAGGCAAGCGCGCTCTTCATCGGTCGTGCGCCGATGACATCCAATCTGGTCGCCGGTGGCGTTACCGTGAACGCAGGTGATGCTGACTTCGCAGATCGCTGCGACACCTTCAAGGAGATCATGACCGAGGTCGGCAACTTCATCGCCAAGGAGTACGTCCCGGTCGCGCTTGCGCTGAGCGCGCTCTATCCCGGCTACGACAACACCAACAACCTTGGTCTGGGTTGGGGTGCTGGCCTCGGCAACTTCCTCGCATGGGGTAACTACCCTCTGCCCGGTGGCGGCATCGCCGTCAAGGGTGGGAAGTTGGACAACACCGCCGCTGCTCCCGCGTTCGCACACGGTGCGCCCGATCAGTTCATGACAGGGTATGGGAGTGTGGACACCGCAATTCAGCGCGTCAAGGTCGGCCTGCGCGAGTTCATCACCTACTCGCGCTACGCTGACCTCGACACGCCGGAGTTCGACGCCGATGACAAGGCGTATCCCGGTGACGTGACGCGCACGGTTCCCGACAGGGACAAGGCCAGCGCCTACACCTATCTCAAGGCACCTCGGTTCGATGAGAAGGCCAGAGAGGTGGGCCCGCTGGCTCGCATGTACGTCAACGGCATCTTCCAGAACGACGTCGCGCTTGCGACTACGGTCAACCTTGGGGCACCTTACGTCGGCTACGCTGACTACGCAAAGGGCGCTGGGCTCGATCCGGCCATGATTGCGGCCGATATCGCCGTCGCTCTCGTCCGCGAGGGACTTGCGACGCTGACCGTGGATCTCTCGGTTGATGGTGGCACTGCCGCGACCATAGTCGTTGGCAAGACGGTGGGCGTGGACGGCGCAACACACGCTATCGGAACTCTGACTGGCGCCATCATCACTGCCGCCTACACCGGTGGCACCGTGACCGTTGGTCTGGAAGAGTGGGCATTCAGCAACCCGGTTATCACCGGTACGATCGCGGGCCACGTGCTCGGTCTGAAGGCCGGCATCTCCACGATGGACCGGATCCGCGCTCGTGCGCTCGAGTCGCTGATCCACATCCAGTTCGTCAACGGTCCTGCGGACACGTGGGTCGGCGGCTGGATTGCTGACGTCAAGGGAATGGCGGGCGAGGCCACCTTCATCCCGAAGCCGACCCCTACCGGCGAGCGGAAGGGCTTCGGCTGCATCGACGCTCCGCGCGGTGCGTTGGCGCACTTCTCGACCATCAACAACGGCAAGATCTCTGCCTATCAGTGTGTCGTTCCCTACACCTGGAACGGCTCGCCGCGAGACAAATTCAACAACCCGGGTGCGACGGAGAAGGCGCTCGAGGGAGTGCCCTTCGACAACAACATCCCCGTGTACTTCGGGCCCGGCGTTGCACAGGTCGCTGGCGCTGAGAGCCCTGCCCAGGCTGGTGGCGTTGAGGTCTTGAGAGTATGTCAATCATTCGACCCGTGTATCGCTTGTGCGGTCCACTAACCCTGTGAGAAGGAGGTGACAGAGTGAAAAGACTCAGCATTCTCGTAGTACTTGCAACGATGTTCCTGCTTGCGTTCAGCGGGGTTGCTTATGCGAACTTCGCGATTCACGGCGGGTACTCGCTCGATACCGACGCGTGCGCCGGCTGTCACAGAGCACACACGTCGTTCTCGGAGCTCCGATGGGCGAGTCAGTATGACCCGGCCATCACCTCGAGCGCACTGCTCGTGTCCTCTGCTGACACGATGACCGAGTTCTGCAACACTTGTCACGGTCCGGATGCGCCGGGTGCCTCGACGAACGTCGTCGAAGGCGTCTTCGACTCCGGCCCGTCTGCGGATGTCTCCACTACCGTCGGTGCTTCCTCACTGGGCACACCGACGGTCGATCCGACGCTCTACCAGACGAACTCCACCTTCGATGCGGTTCTGAACGGTGGTGGCTTCTCGACGGTCGGAGCAGCTTCGACGCAGTCCATGCACAGCATGGATGCAACGGGAACCATGTGGGGCTTCGGCGCGTCCGTTGACGCTGCCGAGTATCCGAACCTCACCTGCACCAGCTGCCATGACGTGCACGGCAGCTCGAACTATCGTCTGCTGAAGGACAGCCTCCCTGGTGGCGCTGTCGGCGGTTACCTGCCCGACGGCACGCCTCAGCCCTTCGTCATCTCGGCTGAGCAGGGCTACCCGGCTGGTGGCTGGCTCAAGCATGAGGATGGCGCCGCTCAGATGAATCTCTATCGTCCGAACTACACCGCTCCGGAGTATGCGTACCAGCCTCCGGCGGTACCCGGTGAGTTCCGGTCGATGTCCGGTTGGTGTGCTGGGTGCCACCAGCAGTACATCGTCCGCGAGAGCGCTTACAACTACGGTACCTTCGAGGGCCTGTCGGCATCTATGGGATCTGTCAACCGCCACCGTCACCCCGTCAACGTGACGCTTGCTGCTGGTGTCGGTCCAGACCGTAACCTGGTGGAAGAGGTCAGGCTTCAGCCGGGCATCTCCGTGGAGGAGTCTCAGACCCAGGGCGGCTTTGGTGCGACCTACGCCCTCCCGCTCGAGGCCAGGCCTGCTAGCCCGTTGCCTCGTGGCACCTGGGGCGAACAGGACTACATCGGCTGCCTGACGTGCCACCGTGCGCACGGCAGCGATGCCGTCATGACTGGCTGGGCCGAGGCCACGATCGAGCTGATCCAGCCGGCCGGCTCAGTCTCAACAACGGATGGTGTGCCGAGCGTAGACATTTGGGGTCCGGTCATCGCTCCCGGTCGTGGTGGTGTGGAGCCGCTCACGGATAGTGCCCTCCTGCGCTTCGACAACCGTGGCGTGTGCGAACGCTGCCACAACAAGTAATACTCGCGAGCACGACCTGAAGCGATTCTGGCTTCATGAGCACTGACGGCGGGCCCCGGGTCGCTCGACCCGGGGCCCGCTGAACGCCTGGAACAGGTATCGATGGTGTAGAGTGGACGGGGCGTCAGGTCGGCATCCGCCGAGCCTGCTAGCAGCGAAGATTCTCAGATGGAGATACACATGACAGAGAACGATGAGCACACCGCAGGGTGGGAAGGCTACCGTGCGATCGGCCTGGTTGACAACCCCTTTCGGTTGCCCGCTCGGACGGGCCCGGATGAGGTCGGCATCAAGCTGACGACTCGCGCAGCATCGCTGAAGCTGCTGACCGCCATCGAAGAGGTGATTGCGGGCGACCGCCCGCGTCCGGTCCGGGTGTTGAAGTCATCGACCCTGCCTGCCTACTACCCCCGCTCTGCCATGACCACTACGCTGCGGGAGTTGGGCGAGGGAAGCGAGACGGGACTGCTTCCCGTGTACGTGCAGCTCATCATGATGCGCAAGGGGCGCATCCGTGGCACCCTCTCGGCGCTTGCCGAACTCGTTGTGGGACGCTCGATCGACCTGACCATCGCTCGTTACGCGCAAAGGGCGCTCAGCGAGCCCGACGCGCTGTTGCCTGAGTGGAACGATGTCGCAGCGCTTGACGTAGCGGATCTGCTCGACAGATTCGAGTCTGAGCCTGCAGCCACTGTTGCGGAGGTGTTCGGCGCACCAGTGGAGCTCCGCGAAAATGTGGCGGGTGGGCTTGCCGAAGTCATGAGAAACTCCGGCATGCGTCAGGCCCATCAGCCGATCGATCCCCAGGAAGACGATGCGACGTCGGAGGAGGACGCCGCCGAGAAGCTCGCGGCGATGGTGGATGACAGTGAGGGACCTGCCGAAGACGAGGCTACTGAAGAAGACCCCGCGGCACACGAGGCGGCGGTTGTCTCGGCGTACGTGATCGCGCACCTGAAGAAGCACGTGTCGCCGGTGCTGGGACGCGGGTTGCGCGCCTACGTCCTGAGCGGTACGGCGGCCATGTCCCAGGAGCTCAAGGTCACTCGGGCACCTCGCAAGACGCTCGGGGCCATTGCCCGGTTCGCTAAGCTCACATTCCGCTCGGTGGTGATCATCTACGACGGATTCGAGGCGTGGGACGATATCCCCGACGATCAGCGGGCGATCATCGTGAGCGGGCTCTCCGAGATCCGCTTTGCGCTCGGGGCCGATGGCGTGATTGTCATCGCGGGTTCCGAAGCCGAGGCGCCCGAGATCGACGACCAGTTCGCCACCGCCATCCGTGTGGACTGGACGATGCCTGAACTCCAGCAGGTCGAGGTACCCGACACTGCCTGCGGCTACGATGTCTTCGCCGGCTGGCTCCAAGCGGCCACGCTTCCCGGTGCCGATACCTCGGCGCTGAGGGCGCGTGTGGAGCGCGTGTGTGCTGGCAGCGAGACTCTCTCCGCTGGCGCAGCCCTTGCTGCTGAGGAGATCGAGAAGGCGGCAGCTGAGGCCATGGGCGGCTAACGGGAAGACACGACGCTGCTGCGGCACGGGAGGGACGTGGATCTCATGGACAAGCCGCAGACATCCGAGATGTCCGGGGCGCCGACACGCATGCGAGCAATGCTGGCATCCAACGCCTTCCGTGTGGGCATCGTGGTGCTCGCCGCTGCGATTATCTTTGGCGCGTGGGCGTTCGCCCAGTCCGGACGCGACGAGGCGCCGGACGACGGCGCGACCGTAGTGCTGGCCCTTGACGACGACTACGAGCGCGCCCGTCAGGCCGCTGAGTCGGGTGACACCGACAAGGCTGTCGAGATACTCGAGCGCATTCTTGCGGAAGACCCTGAGCACGAACGCGCAGCGGCATTGCTGCGTCAGTTGCGAGCCGATCAGGTCGCGGCGGCGGATAGCGCAGGCACGCAGTCCGGGGGCAGTGGGGACTCGGCGACCGATGCTGATGGATCGAGCAGCCAGGATCCCGCGCAGCCGGACGCCCCGGATTCCGCGCAACCGCGTCCGATCGACGACGCCGCGCTGCTTGCCCCGGTGACCGATCTCGCCCTGCTGCTGCCTCAGGTCATTACCGGGTGGGAGCGGGGTAGTCCTCTGGTGGAGGGTTCTGATGCGACCGTGTCATTCTCGCCCACGAGTGCGGGTACGGTAAGCCGTGCGCTCTACTCGGTCCATGATCGCGGATCTGTCGAGGGTGCGCTCGCGTTCATCGAGAACACGAGCAAGGTCGCGTTCTCGAGCAACGGAGCCGACGTGCGCATCGGTCAAGAGAACGGGTACTTCGGCAGCGACGAGCGCAGGCTCGCGACCGCCGTGTTCGCCCGCGGCCGGTTCGCGTTTGAGGTCGTGGTGACAGTACCGGATGGCAACCCGGCTTCTGCCAGGGATGCGGCGATCGCCCTTGCGGGCGAGTTCGAGGCAGCACAGTAGACACTCACATACTTGGAACGGGAGCGCTCTGCATGTCGATAGGTATCTCACGAAGCACAGGCTCGCGTGCAATCCGCTTGTTAGTGGCGCTCGCACTGGCCTTCCCGGTGGTCTTCGTTTCGCCCGGGCCGGCGGTAGCTGCAGGTGCGACCACGTGCGTGAGCATCTCGACGGGCGGAGTGCCCGGCGATAGCGAGAGCCGCAACCCGGTGATGTCTCCCGACGGTCGATATGTCGTGTTCGAGTCCCGGGCGACCGATCTCGTTGCCGGCGGCACCAGCGGTACGCTGCACATCTTCTGGCACGACCGGGACACCGGTCAGACCGAGCTCGTGAGCAAGTCGACCGGAGGCGCTGAGGCGAACAGCAACAGCTTCAACGCTACCGTCTCGGCCGACGGCCGATACGTGGCGTTCCAGTCGGTCGCGTCGAACCTGGTGGCCCCCGACACTGGCGCGCAGGATGTGTTCATCCGTGATCGCGTGGGTGGCACGACCGAGCGTGTGAGCGTGGCGATCAACGGGGGCGAGGCCAACGTAGGCAGTCAGAACCCCATGATTTCCGCTGACGGCCGGTTCGTGGCGTTCGACTCGAGTGCCACTGATCTGGTGACCGGTGACGGCAACCAGTCCAACGACGTCTTCTTGCGGGACCTCGGAGCCAACACGACGACGCGGGTTAGTGTCACCAACACCGGCGCCCAGGCCACGGGCGGTGGCAGCCGTAATCCGTCCATCTCGGCTGACGGCCGGTACGTGGCGTTCGAATCCGAGGCGACCAACCTGGTCAGCGTCGCATCCAACGGCTACAAGCATATCTACAGGCGGGACCGCACCGGCGCCACAACGACGCGCGTGAGTGTGACGGGAGCCTCGACGCAGGGAAACAGCGACTCGCAGAATCCGGCGATCTCGGGCAACGGGCTGGTGATAGCCTTCGAGACGTTCGCGACCAACCTCGGTGGCAGCAATCCCGCTGCCTATTCCGACGTGATCGTGCGCGAGGGCACCAGCACCACGCGCGTGAACCGCTCCTCGAGCGGGGAGCTCGGCAATGGACTGAGCCAGCGGCCCTCGCTCTCATACACCGGCAGGTACGTCGCGTTCGATGCGTCATCAACGAACCTCGTGAGCCTAGACGCCAATGGCAGCGACGACGTGTTTGTGCGCGACAGGACCGCCGGGACCACAAGTCTGATGAGCATGGCCTCGGGCGGTGCACAGGGCGACGGGCACAGCACCTTCGCAGCGATCTCCGGCGACGGCCTGATTGTCGCGTTCCAGTCACTCGCGACGAATCTGGTGGGCGGGGACGCTAACACCAAGCTCGACGTGTTCGTGAACGCGCGGGCCATCGTTCCCACGGGCACCATAACCATCAACTCGGGCGCCCCCTACACCAACACGCTAAGCGTCACAGCGGCTCACACGGCCAGCGCGGGCGTGACACAGATGCGCCACTCGACCAACGGCGGCTCGACGTGGAGCCCTTGGGAGCCCTACAGCGCGACCAAGACGGTAACGCTCCTCCCAGGCGACGGGGAGAAGTCCGTTCGGGTTCAGTTCAGGGGCGGGGACGACACCGAGTCGGCCGTCTACCTGGACACCATCATCCTCG
>JARGFT010000009.1:0-14070 GCA_029210645.1 Anaerosomatales bacterium
TGGTGCCCCCAAGGGAATTCGAATCCCTGTTGCCGCCTTGAAAGGGCGGAGTCCTTGGCCGCTAGACGATGGGGGCAGGTATGCCCGACGCATTGTACATATATTCAGCACGGCGCGCGAGAGGCAGCAGGTGACCGGCGTCGGGGTCGACGCAGGTGCAACCCGGCCGGGCATCGGCACACGCAAGGCCGGCCCTCGGCGGACCGGCCTTCACGAGATCTGCATGGTGGGCCGTGTAGGGATCGAACCTACGACCTTGGGATTAAAAGTCCCCTGCTCTACCAACTGAGCTAACGGCCCGGGCCCGCGCGGGCACTCGTCCGCGTCCAGGGCAAGGGAAGTGTAGCGTGCGCCCTCGGCGACGGTCAAAGCCGGAGAGCCGCTTTCGGGTACACCCTCTGTAGGGACGACTCCGCCGCCTGCCGAGGGCCTGCGGGCAGAGCGGCGATGAACCGACCGGCCCCGGGGGAACCATGAGTAGATTGCTGATCATCTCCAACCGCCTGCCTGTCTCCGTCGAGCGCCGTAAGAGCGGCCTGCACTTCAAGGGCAGTGTCGGCGGAGTGGCAACCGGGCTGGGGTCCTACCACGACACCCACGAGAGCCTGTGGATCGGGTGGGCCGACGTACCCGGACGCCTCGACTCGATAGAACGTGAGCGCATCAGCACCGAGCTCCGCGATCAGCACCAGTGCGTGCCGGTCTTCCTCACCGCCGATGACGTCCGAAGCTTCTACCACGGCTTCTCGAACAAGACACTCTGGCCGCTCTTCCACCAGTTCACGCAGTACGCCGAGTTCGACTCGGGCACGTGGGCGGCGTACGAGCGCGCGAACCGCAAGTTCCGGGACGCGGTGCTCGAGGTCGCCGAGCCGGGCGACATCATCTGGGTCCAGGACTACCAGCTGATGCTGCTCCCGCAGATGCTCCGCGAGAGACTCCCCGATGCCGGGATCGGCTTCTTCCTGCACATCCCCTTTCCCACGGTCGAGGTCTTCCGCATGCTGCCCCAGCGCCGCGAGATCCTCGAAGGACTGCTCGGCGCCGACCTGATTGGATTCCACACCTACGACTACGTGCGCTACTTCCTCGGCACGGCGCGACGCCTCGCCGGCACCGAGGACCAGGGCGGCCGCATCATGGTCGACGGGCGCGAGGTGCTGGTGGACGCCTTCCCGATGGGCATCGACTTCGACCGCTACGCCACCGGCATCGACACTCGCGGTGCGAAACGCGAGGCGGCCCGGGTGCGCGAGCGGACCCGGGGACGCAAGGTGATCCTCTCGGTCGATCGGCTCGACTACACCAAGGGCATCCCGGACCGCCTCCGCGCGTTCGGGGCATTCCTCGATCGCCATCCCGAATGGCGCGACAACGTCACACTCATCGCGGTGGCGGTTCCCTCGCGCACCCGCGTGGAACACTACAAGGCGCTCAAGCGCGAGGTCGACGAGCTCGTCGGCAGCATCAACGGTGCCTACTCGACCATCGACTGGACGCCGGTGCGCTACCTCTACCGCGGCCTGCCCTTCAACACGCTCATGGGCATGTACGCGGTGGCCGACGTGGCACTCGTGACCCCGCTGCGCGACGGGATGAACCTCATCGCCAAGGAGTACGTCGCCGCGCACGCCGGCCGCGAGGGCGTGCTGGTGCTCTCCGAGATGGCCGGTGCCGCGCGGGAGCTGAGCGAAGCGGTCCAGGTCAACCCCTTCGACCTCGATGCCATGGTCGACGCCATCCACCAGTCGCTTACGATGCCCGCTGAAGAGCAGCTGCAGCGCAACGAGGCGATGGTGCGGCGCCTGAAGCGCTACACGGTGCAGCGCTGGGCCGAGGACTTCCTCAGCAGCCTCGAAGCCGTCCGCAGGCGCCAGACCGAACTCAAAGCACGCCTGCTCGACCCGGCTACCCGCACCGGCATGCTCGAGCAGTTCTCCGGTGCGCGAGCGCGACTGCTGGTGCTCGACTACGACGGGACGCTGACCGCCTTCGCGGAGAACCCGGAGGCCGCCCGGCCCGACGAGAGTCTCGTCGCGATCTTGCGGAAGCTCTCCGAAGACCCCCGCACCGAGGTGGTCGTCGTGTCAGGACGCGACCGTCACACGCTGGACGAGTGGTTCGCCGACCTCCCGATCGACCTGGTTGCTGAGCACGGCGTGTGGGTGCGCTCGTCCGGCGAGGACTGGCTCACCATCGAGCCGATGAACGACGAGTGGAAGGCGCGTATCCGTCCCGTGCTCGAGGCGTTCACCGACCGCACGCCCGGCTCCTTTGTCGAGGAGAAGGACTTCTCGCTCGTGTGGCACCACCGCAAGGTGGACCGTAAGCTCGCCGAGGCCCGTGTGGGCGAGCTCAAGGAGACACTCGTCAGCCTCGTGGGCGACTTCGACCTCGCGGTCAGCGAAGGCAACCGGGTCATCGAAGTGCGGGCCGCGGGTGTCAACAAGGGCCGGGCCGCGTACCGGTGGATGTGCCGCGAGGACCTCGACTTCGTGCTCTTCGCCGGAGACGACCGCACCGATGAGGACGTATATGAGGTCGCGCCCGAAGGTTCCTGGACCGTGAAGGTGGGCCTGGGGCCGACGCGTGCCGCGTACTCGGTCAGACACCCCCGCGAGCTGCGAGAGCTTCTGGAGCGCATGGTCGACGGCTCCGGGTAGGCGCGCCTGCGTGCCTGCATGCGAGGCCGCGCTCCCCCTATACTGGTCCGTAGTGTTCGCAGCGAAGGGAAGCAACGTGGACGAGAATCTCCTGCGTCTGGTGGTCCCGGCCCTCATCGTCGTCGCGGGTGCCGTCGTCGGCCTGGCAGTGGACCGGCTCATCATCGTCCGCGTGCGCACGCTCTCGGCACGAAACGCATGGCGCGGCGGCGAGATCACCGCGAAGTCGCTCGCGGGCATGCCGGCGCTCCTCGGCGCACTCCTCGGCGCGTGGGGCGCGGCCGAGTGGCTGGAGCTCTCCGTCCGGGCGAGCAAGACCGTCAACTCGGTGCTGATCGTCGCGGCGATCGCGGTACTGACCATCGTTGCCACCCGGCTTGCGGCCGGGCTGACCCGGCTCTACACCTCGCGCGAGGACGCAGCCGTTCCCTCGAGCACCATCTTCGTCAACATCGTGCGGATCGCCGTGCTCGCCATCGGTGTGCTCGTCGCACTCAACGCACTCGGGATCTCGATCGCCCCGCTGCTGGCCGCACTCGGCGTCGGCGGCCTGGCCGTGGCCCTCGCGCTGCAGGACACGCTCTCCAATCTCTTCAGCGGGTTGCAGCTCATCGGCTCGCGGCAGATCAGTCCGGGCGAGTACATCTCGCTCGAGACCGGTGAGGAGGGCTACGTCGAGGACCTCACGTGGCGCTTCACCACGATCCGCCAGATATCGAATAACCTCGTCGTGGTGCCCAACGCAAAGCTGGCCGCAGCGCGCATCATCAACTACCACAAACCGGTGCACGACATGTCGATACTCGTACCGGTGGGTGTCGCCTACGACAGCGATCTGGAGCTGGTCGAGCGGGTGACACTGGAGGTCGCCGCCGAGGTCATCGATCGCATGGAGGGCACGATCGAGGACTTCGAGCCGATGGTGCGCTTCCACACCTTCGCCGACTCGGCCATCGAGTTCAACGTGGTGCTGCGGGTCAGGGAGTACGTGAACCAGCACCCGCTGCGCCACGAGTTCATCAAGGCGCTGACCGCACGCTACGCCGCCGAGGGCATCGAGATCCCGTTCCCGCAGCGCACCGTGACCTTCGCGGAGCAGGACGACATGCATCCGAGACCACGGGACCTGTAGGGAGCGAGCGGCGCCTCTCGCGCCGTCATCACGGACCGCCGGTGCGCTAGTGGCGGAAGTGACGGTGGCCCGTGAACACCATCGCCACGCCGAGCTCGTCGGCGCGGACGATGACCTCCTCGTCGCGCACCGATCCACCCGGCTGGATGACCGCGGTGACCCCGCCGGCCGCACAGACCTCGAGCGAGTCGGCAAAGGGCATGAACGCGTCGCTTGCCGCCACGGCGCCTGTGGCCTTCGGGCCGGCCTGCTCGACGGCGATGCGCGCCGAGTTGACACGGTTCATCTGGCCGGCACCCACACCCACGGTCACGAAGTCCTTGGCGAGCAGGATGGCGTTGGACTTCACCGACTTGGCGCACTTCCAGGCAAAGAGCAGCTGCGCGGTCTCCTCGGCGGTGGGCTTGCGCTTGGTGACCACCCGGAAGCTCGCCGGGTCCTCGGACACCGAGTCGCCCGTCTGGATGAGCATGCCGCCCTCGACCGCGCGCGACTCGTAGTGGCCGCCCGGCTTGCGGATGCCGCCGGTGGCGAGCACGCGCACGTTAGGCTTAGCGGACAGCATCTCGAGGGCCTCGGCCTCGAACTCTGGGGCAATCATGACCTCGACGAACTGGCCGTTGTCGAAGATCCCCTTGACGAGCATCGCCGGCACGGGGCGGTTGAACGCCATCACGCCGCCGAACGCGCTCACCGGGTCGGCGTCGTGAGCGTTGAGGTACGCGGTCGTGATGTCGTCGGCGATCGAGATACCGCAGGGGTTGGTGTGTTTGACGATGACGCACGCCGGCTCGTCGAACTCGCGCACCGCGGCCCACGCCGCGTCGGTGTCGAGGATGTTGTTGTAGGAGAGCTCCTTGCCCTGCAGCTGGGTCGAACGGGCAAGCGTATCGGGCTTGCCGTCCACGAAGCGGTAGAACGCCGCCTGTTGATGCGGATTCTCGCCGTAGCGAAGGTCCTGGGCCTTCTCCAGGCGGAAGCGGACCTCGTCGGGGAAGCGGGTCGCGCGGTAGTCGGTCAGGTACATCCAGATGGCGCTGTCGTAGGCGCTCGTGAGGCGGAACACCTCGGTGGCGAGCGCGCGTCGCGTCTCGCGCGTCGTGGCGCCGCCATTCTCTCGCATCTCGGCGAGCACGTCTCCGTACGACGCCGGGTCGGTCACCACGGCCACGCTCGCGAAGTTCTTCGCTGCCGAGCGCAGCATGCTCGGCCCGCCGATGTCGATGTTCTCGATGGCGTCCTCCTCGGTCACGCCCTCGCGCGCGACGGTGGCCTCGAAGGCGTAGAGGTTGACGACGACCATGTCGATCATGCCGATGCCGTGCTCGTCCGCCGCGGCCATGTGCTCGGGAACGTCACGGCGCGCCAGCAGCCCGCCGTGAACACGCGGATGGAGCGTCTTGACCCTGCCGTCCATCATCTCGGGAAAACCCGTCAGGTCGTCGATGGGCCTCACCGCAAGCCCCGCCTCGGCAAGCACCTTGGCGGTCCCGCCGGTCGAGACGATCTCGACGCCGAACTCCTCGGCCAGCACCCGGCAGAACTCCACCATGCCGGTCTTGTCGGTCACCGAGACGAGCGCGCGCTTGACCTGAACCTGATCCATCGAGAACCTCTCCTGCCCTGTCGTCGTGTGCATATGACACCGGCCGAGGGAGCGCGCCGCATCTGCAGGCGGGCCACCCCGGCCGGTACTACGTCACTCGTTCGATTCTAGCGGGTCGCCGCTCGCGCGGCATCCCGCTCTACTCCATGATCTGTGCCCACGCACCGTCGGTGACGCGGTAGGCCGAGATGGCCTGGTTGAGCGTATCGCCGTTCTCGTCGAACTGGGTGGTGCCCGTCACGCCGTCGTAAACGATGCCCCTGACCGCAGGAACGAGCTCTGCGCGGCTCGGGCCGGAGGCGAGCACCGCTTGCACGAAGATCGCGGCGGCGTCGTAGGCGTAGGAGTCGTACGCCTCGGGACCGGCGCCGTACTCGGCCTCGTAGGCGGCCTTGAAGTCCTGGCCGCGCGCCTGCTGCTCGAGCGGAAGGCCGAGCATCGTGGCGACGTCACCCTCGGCATTGGCCGCGCCCGCGATCGTGATGTACTCCTCGGAGAAGATGATGTCGCCGCCGATGAGCGGCACGGCGAGGTCGCCTTCGTTCATCTGCTTGGAGATCAGCCCGCCCTCGGTGTGCGCGCCGGCGTAGTAGACCGCCTCGGGCTCGAGGCTCTTGAGCCGCGTGACGAGCGCGCTGAAGTCGACCTCGCGCGTCTGGATCGCCTCACGTGCGAGCAGCTCTCCGCCGAGTGTCTCGAAGGTCTTCACGAACTCGTCGGCAAGGCCCTGGCCGTAGGGCGTCGAGTCGTCGACGACCGCCACTCTCGTGTACCCGAAGTCCTCGAACACGAGCTGGGCAGCGAACGCGCCCTGGGCATCGTCACGCGCGACGATGCGGTTGACCACCGAAAAGCCCTGCGCGGTGATCTGCGGGTTGGACGACACGGTCACCATCGCCATGCCGGCGTCCTCGTAGACAGGTGATGCCGGGATCGTGCACCCGGAGTTGAAGTGACCGATCACGCCGATCACGTTGGTGTCACCGGCGAGCAGGTTGGCGACGTTGACTGCCTGCTTCGGGTCGCCCTGGTCGTCCTCGGCACGGAGCACGAACTCGTAGCCGGCCGAGCGGACCTCCTCGGAGTTGTTGGCCTCCTTGAAGGCGAGCTCGACGGCCCGCTTCATGCCCTGGCCATAGACGGCGTTGTCGCCGGTGAGCGGTGCCGCGAATCCGATCTTCACCTGCGCGCGCTCGACATCGCCGTTGCCCCGGGGCTCTTCGGAGTTGTCCGATCCGCAACCGGCGAGCGCGGTGCCCGCAAGCATCAGGATCGCGATCGCGAGCGCGAGCGCCTTCTTGGTGCGGTATCTCATGAGTCGATCCTCTCGTCACTCCAGCGCGCTGTGTGGCTGGATGGCGCCTGAATCAGGTTTGACGAATATACCAGTTAGGCGCATTCAACGAGAAGAGATCGACCGGATCGTCGCGGAACGTGCTGCACTCAACGAGCGCAACGTATGCCGAGGCCGACGCGATGCTGTTGCGCACCTTCTTCGCGGTCATCTCCGGGATCTCGGGATCGAGCGGCATCATGCGGCGCAGGTTGCGCGCTCGCTCGAACATCGGCCCCACGAACCTCTCCTCGTAGAAGTGGAGAGCGAAGCGCTCCGCGAGTTCGAAGTCGCACTCCCCGAACATGTCGAGGTAGTGGTAGCAGACGAGCGCATGGCTGGCGGTCGAGAACGCCAGCCGCAGGTTCTCGTCGGCGGCCTCCCACTTCCCTTTGCGGGACAGGTCGCTGGCATCGGCGACCCGCTGCCACGCCCGTCTGATGATAGGTTTGACCCGGACCCTGCCCGCGGGCGCCGATGCCAGGATGCCTTCGTCGATAAAGGGCTGCCAGTCCATGAGAGACACTCCCCACCGCTCGGAGTCTGGTATGGGGCTGTGGCGCCCCCTCGCCGCCACAGCCCGCGCATCCATAATGAACGGTGGGTCTTAACAGAATCTTACCTTTTCAGAACAGCCCCTCTATCCTGGCCTTTCTTCCGTCGATGGCGACGCGACCCTCGGCGAGGAGCTGCAAGACCCTCGGATAGAGCCGGTGTTCGGCCTCGTGGATCCTCTCCTCGAGTGACTGGATCGTGTCGTCCTCGGCGACCTCGACGACCTCCTGCGCGATGATCGGCCCCTCGTCGAACTTCTCGTTGGCGAAGTGGATGGTCACTCCGGTGACCTTCACCCCGTACTCGAACGCCTCGCGGATACCCGAGGGCCCCGCAAACGAGGGCAGAAGCGACGGGTGGATGTTGACGACCCGGTCGGGGAAGGCGTCGAGGACCTCGGTGCTGAGCAGCCGCATGTAGCCGGCCATGGCGACCACGTCGACCTCGTATTCGAGGAGCACGTCGCGGATGGCCTCGTTGTACGCACGAAACGTCGTGTACTCGGTCCGGTCGATCCAGACTGCCGGCACGTCTGCCTTGCCAGCCCGCTCGAGGCCGTAGGCGTTCTCCTTGTTCGAGATCACCACGGCGACCTCGGCGTCTAGACGCCCCTCTTCCGTCGCGTCGATGATGGCCTGGAGGTTGGTGCCGCTGCCGGAGATGAGCACGCCGATGCGCATGCGGTCGGGTTCCATCGATATCACCGTCCCTGTGAGAAGCCGAATTCGGGTCCTACCGGTAGCGTACCCCGCCCGTGCCTTCGACGATCTCGCCGATCTCGAAGACGCGCTCCCCGGCCGCCTGAAGCATCGCGGCCGCCCGTGGCGCGTGGGCCGCCGAGACCACGATCATGAAGCCCACGCCCATGTTGAACGTGCGGTACATCTCGTCGTCGTCCAGGCCCGCCGCATCGGCGATCAGGCCGAAGACCGGCGGTACGCGCCAGGAGCCCCTCACGATCTCGGCATCGCAGCCCCCGGGCAGCACCCGGTCGAGGTTCTCGGTGATGCCCCCGCCGGTGATGTGGGCCATGGCCTTGACCGGCACCTCGGCAACGGTCGCGAGGACCGGACGCACGTAGATGCGGGTGGGCTCGAGGAGCACGTCGCCGAGTGTCGCACCGCCGAGGTCGACCCGCGGTAGGCCGAGCCCCTCCTCGTGGCCCTCGACCAGCACCTTGCGCACGAGGGAGTAGCCGTTGGAGTGGATGCCGCTCGACGCCAGACCCAGCACGACGTCGCCGGGGCTCACCTGCGAGCCGTCGATCATCTTCGGACGGTCCACCGCGCCCACACAGAAGCCCGAGAGGTCGTAGTCGTCCGGCTCCATCGTGCCGGGGTGCTCAGCCATCTCGCCGCCCACGAGCGCACATCCCGCCTGCCGGCAGCCCTCGGCGATGCCGGCGACGATCTGCTCGACGCGCTCGGCGACAAGCTCGCCGATGGCGATGTAGTCGAGGAAGAAGAGTGGCTCCGCGCCGCAGGTGAGGATGTCGTTGGCGCACATCGCCACCAGGTCGATGCCGACGGTGTCGTGACGGTCGAGCAGACGCGCGAGCCGCAGCTTGGTGCCCACGCCGTCGGTGCCGCTCACCAGCACCGGGTCGCTCATCTCCTTGAGAGCGGCGGCGCTGAACAGCCCGCCGAACCCGCCGATGTCACCGATCACCTCGGGCCGGTAGGTCGAGCGCACGGCAAGGCCAATGGCGGCTACGGCACGCGCACCCTCGGCGGTATCCACGCCGGCATCGCGGTAGGTGATGCGGCCGGTGTCGTCACGCTCGGTCATGCAGGCGCCTCCTCAAGCGGTGCACGGTAGCGGTCTGGGCGCCATTCTACCGCAGCGGCGGATGCGAGCAGTGCCCGTCCGGTGCCCCGCTACCCGCCGAACCCGCCGCCGAGCATGGAGAGCGCCGCACTCGCGGTGACCGCCACCGTCCCGGCGGCGAGCCACCCCGTCCCGTGCGTGACGCGCGTGCCGACGAACGCGCCTGCCCAGGCGGGCAGCACGTAGCCGATCCCGAGCCCGGCGAGCGCCCAGAGCACGAGCACGACCCACTGCGCCGCGAGCCCTCCGCTCACCAGACCGGTCCCGGAAAGCGCCTCGGTTCCCTGCGCGATGAGCTCCAGCCCGTCGCCCAGTACCCACGCACCGGCGAGCACGAGCGCGGCGGCTCCAACCCGGCCGGCGGTGTAGAAGGCAGCAGCCAGCGCAGCGCCCGCAAGGGCGATGATCGGGTTGAACTGGATGCCGAGAAGCAGCCCGGAGGCCGCGGCACCGAACACGTCGGCGAGCACGCCGCCTACCCGCAGGACTCGAGGACCAGCTTGCCCTTGCGGACAGACTCGGGAATCTCGAGTGGGTAGTCGCCGTCGAAGCACGCCATGCAGAACTCGCCGGCGGTCCGGCCGGTGGCCGCGACCATGTCCTCGAGCTTGAGGTAGGCGAGCGAGTCCGCGCCGATGAACTCGCGGACCTCGTCGACCGACTTGGACGAGGCGATGAGCTGGTCCTGGGTGTCGGTGTCGATGCCGAAGAAGCACGGCCAGTGCACCGGCGGGGAGGTGATGCGCATGTGGACCTCGGCAGCACCGGCGTCGCGCAGCAGCTGGACGAGCTTGCGCGAGGTGTTGCCGCGCACGATGGAGTCGTCGACCACCACGATGCGCTTGCCCTCGATGACGTGGCGCAACGGGTTGAGCTTGAGGCGGATACCCTGCTGGCGGATGGTCTGCGTGGGCGAGATGAAGGTGCGGCCCACGTAGCGGTTCTTGACGAGCCCCTCGCCAAACGGAACGCCACTCTCCTGCGCGAATCCGACCGCGCCGGGCACGCCGGAGTCCGGCACGCCGATCACGAGGTCGGCATCTGCGGGAGCGTCGGCCGCAAGCGCCGCCCCCATGCGACGGCGCGCCTCGTACAGGGTACAGTCGTAGAGCACGCTGTCCGGGCGCGCGAAGTAGATGAACTCGAAGATGCACAGGCTCGGCTTCTCGGCAGGCACCGCGCGCTCGGCCTCCAGGCCGTCGGCCGAGATCTTCACCATCTCGCCGGGCTCGAGCTCGCGCACGTACCAGGCGCCGATGATGTCCAGTCCGCACGTCTCGCTGGATACCACCCAGCCCCCGTCGCCGAGCTTCCCGATTGCCAGCGGGCGGATGCCGTAGGGGTCGCGGAACGCGTAAACGGCGTCCTCGGTGATGAGCACCACCGAGTAGGCGCCGCGGATGAGTTTCATCGTGTCGCGGATCCCCGAGCGAATGTGGTTGTGCTGCTGCGTGAAGTGGCCGATCAGCGTGGCGATGACCTCTGAGTCGGTGGTCGAGCGGAAGCGCACGCCGTTGCCCTTGAGCGAGTCGCGCAGCTCGGTTGTGTTCACGAGATTGCCGTTGTGCGCGAGTGCGATGACCTGGTGCCCGATGGCCGAGAGGTGCGGCTGGGCGTTCTCCCACGAGGTGGAGGAGCCGGTGGTCGAGTAGCGCGTGTGGCCGAGTGCGACCGATCCGGTGAGCGAGTCGAGGTCCGACTCGGTGAACACCCTGCTCACGAGCCCGTGATTCTTCGTTACAGTGACGGTGTCGCCGTCACCCACCGCGATGCCCGCGGACTCCTGACCGCGGTGCTGCAGCGCATGCAGCCCGAAGTAGGTGAGCCGCGCGACGTCCTCGCCCGGTGCGTAGATGCCGAAGACGCCACAGGCCTCCTCGGGCCGGTCCGGACGTTGGTCGAAGTCGGGTTCCTCGCAGGAGTGCGGAGTAGTCATATGGGAGGTGTCCTGACTCGGAGACGGTGTGCGAACGCGCGTAGGATAGCACGATTCTGCCGTGCGCGAACCGCCGGCACGCTATCATGAGGCCGAGGGGGAGGTGTGCGGTGGGACGAGTGATGCGCTGGGTCGAACGGGTGTCCGTGCTCCAACTGCTGCTGGGCATCAACACGCTGCTTGTGGTGTTCGCGTTCGCCTACTGGGCGCTCTCTGAACCGGGCAGTACCAACGGCCTGATCGAGACGTACGAGCCCGAGGGCCAGGTCTCCTTTCTCGATGCGCTCTACTTCAGCGTGGTCTCGCTGAGTTCGCTGGGCTACGGGGACGTCCGACCGCTCGGTTTCTCGCGCCTCCTCGCGGGCGCCGAGGTCATTATCGGGCTGTCGTTCTTCGGCATCATGGTGGCCAAGATCTCCTCGGTCAGACAGGACTACATCCTACGGCGCATGTACTACTCCGAGCTCATCGACGGTCGGCTTGAGGGCTTCGCTCACCAGCTCGAGGAGCATCGCAAGCTCTACCTGGCGTCGAGCACCATGCTGCTCGGCGGCGATAACGATCCGGAGCTCGCAGCCACCTACAAGGACGAGGTCACGCAGACCACGATCTTCTTCGAGATCCACGCCGTCCTGCACGACGTGGTCGACATGTTCGTGCTCGAGACGCGCAGTGGCGGGTTCTTCGACAACGTGTCCGATGCGTTGCTCATGCGTATCTACGCCTCGGTCCAGAGCATGATGCACCACACGATCCACCTCGCCGATCGCGATGCCGAGGCCGCAGGTGCCCTGGTCTTCTGCGGAAACGAGCAGTGGATCGGGGAGATGCTGGAGCTTGCCGAGGAGATCGCCCGGCTCGGCCGCAAGCACTCCAAGAGCACCGACATCGTCCGGCAGTGCGGGGACATCCTGGAGGCCGCGGCGAAGATCCGCACGGACGTGATGCCGCTGGTCAGCGGAGCAGTCGGGTAGGGGCGCACGACCTACGTCGCGCGTGCAGAGCAGACGGAAGGGGCCGGGCGTGATGCCCGGCCCCTTCTTCTCGCTTCGCTTCTGGTGCGAGTAGCGTGTCAGTCGGCTTCGTTCCGGTCGGTAGTCCCTAGTACATGTTGCCGTTGTTGTAGTAGTCGAGCAGTCCGGCAAGCTCGGAAGCCCTGGCTCCGTAGGTCTTGTAGTCAGCGCTCTTCTTGTCCCTCGGGCCGAGGTAGCTTCCGGTCCCGTCGAATTCGAGCGCCATCAGGATCTCCTGGGCCTCTGCGACGTGGCCCACGATCTCAGGTCCGGTCTCCGCACCCGCAGCGAGGTTGAGCTTCGCGGCGAGCAGGTTGCGGGCGAGATTGTAGGCCGTGTCGTTGGACATGCTGACCAACGAGGTCGCGCCCTTCTTCCCGGCCTGTTCAACCACGTCGTGGTTGGACAGGATCCTCCAGGCCTCGACGGCGTCGTTGGCCCACTGATCACCTGTGTTGAGGTTGATCGCGGGATTCTCGAACCGATAGTCGTCGTCGTCCCAGACGCCGTTGAGCATCATGAGACCGATGTCGAAGCCCGGGTTGTTGAGCAGGTCATCCAGGGTCCAGAAGCCCTCAGCATAGCCACCGTTGTCGAACGCGGTCTGCATCTGGCCGCCGTTGGTGACCGAGCTCCAGTTCTTCCAGTAGCCCGGAGTGCGCGGCTCGCCACCCGGATAGGTATTGTCCACCGTGAACTCGAGCAGTCCGTCAGCCGGGATCGGGAAGTCAGTGCCGTACCCGATATCCAGGCAGACGTTGCCGAAGTTCTCCGGCGGAAGCGCAAGTCCATCAGGGTTATAGGTGCCGCTAGTGACGTTGAGTCCGTAGAGTCCGTTGAGGTACCAGACACTGGTCCAGCCCGCAGGCACGTTGAGCTCGCAGATAGTGTACTTCGCCAGCGGATCGAACTTGAACCCGCCGAAGTCCAGGTGCCCATCGGTTGGAGTCGTCACATCGGTTGCGAGAACTGTATCGGTGTCGTACTCCTTGATCTGGAACGTCCAGTTCTGGATCGTGTTCGGCCCACCGTTGGTGTACTTGACGACCTCGATCAGGCCGTACGCGGTGAACCCGGAGTCGTCCTCATCACTCGCATAGCCGGTGTTGCCGAACTCGTCGGTCCAGTCACCAGATGCGTAGCCGGTGTTGCTGTACGGGTTGCCACCCGAGAGCAGCAGATCGTAGGTGACCACGCCGGCCGCTTCGTAGATCCACGTCTCGTCGAGATCGAGGATGCCATCTGTGCCGGTGTCACCAGACACGAGAACCGGCACGACATCAGGATTGAAGGAGTCGGTGACTACGACGTTGGAGAGCGGCACGGGACCAGGATTGGTGACCGTGTAGCGCCACAGTATCGCATCGCCGAGCTTCAGGATCTCCTCGTCGGAGCCATTGGTGGTCTTGTCGATGTCGATCTGCGGATACAGACCCAGATAGTGCGACGGGTCGCTGTCGGAGACATCGGGACCCACAGGCGGCGTGCCGGTGGCAGTACCGGTGTTGGCGTACTGGCCGGCGACTGCCACTCCTGATGCCGTACCGGTCATCGACTCACCCGGCACGAGTGTCGTCTTGGGGAGCGTGACTGCCACTCCCTGATCGTCGACGACGGCTATGCCGGTCAAGGTCACGTTGCCGGTGTTGGTCACGACGTACTTCCAGATGACATCCGCGCCGACAAGAATCTTGGGGCCGGTCGGGGCATCGGCGTCGTAGTCGTTGGTCACCTTGTCGATGTTGATGGCAGGGTCAGACCCGAAGTAGCTCGAGTCGTCGGAATCGGTGACATCGTCGTCGGCAGGACCGGTGCCGTACGCGGTACCGGTGTTGGAGTACGGGCCTGCCGTCGCGGTGCCGGAGGCCCCGAAGATCCAGGTCTCGGTCAGGTCGAGCTTGCCGTCGAGGTCCTCGTCACCGGAGACATAGACCGGGTCGTCGGCCTCGGCAAGCATGTTGTCGTCGACATAGACGCCTGACAGCGGCACGTTGCCGGTGTTGAT
>JARGFT010000009.1:14168-95100 GCA_029210645.1 Anaerosomatales bacterium
TCGCCCACGTGGATGTAGGGACCGTCAGAATCGTTGGTCACCTTGTCGATGTTGATGGCGGGGTCAGACCCGAAGTAATGTGACGGGTCGGAATCGGTGACATCGTCGAGCTCATGCGCTTCAGGCGGCGATCCGGTAGCGGTACCGATGTTGGCGTACTGGCTGGCCACGGCCGTGCCGTAGGCATAAAGCGTGTGACTCTCGCCGGGCGCAAGACTCTCTATGGTCCCGATCGCACCGAGGACACTATCAGTGACCTCGATACTGGACAGCGTCACGTATCCGGTGTTGGTCACTACGTAGGCCCACGTGACACCATCGCCCACGGGGATGTAGGGACCGGTCGGATCGTCAGCGTCCTCGCCGTTGGTGGCCTTCTCGATCTCGATGCTCGCGGGCTGCGGTCCGGTGCCCCTCAAAGGCACATCCTCGTCATCCCAAACGTCACCCGACTCATTCGAATGCGCCCACGCCTTGTTGTAGAAGTGCGCGGCATCGATGTCGGCCTGGGTGATGTGGTACACGCCGGTAAACGTCGTGCTGTCGGTGGCCCCCGGAGCGAGCATGGCGAGCGGCCCGCCCGCGACGAGCACGCCGTACAGGTCGTCCGTGACCGTGACGTTGGTGAGCGTCTGGTTGCCCATGTTGGTGACCGAGAACATGTAGTTGATGGGCTCGCCCGGCTCCGGATAGCCGTTGTCGTTGCTATCGAACCATGCACCGGTCTTGACCAGCGCAAGCTCGTAGGTCTTCAGCATGTTTCCGAAGTCGTAGCCATCTTCCTGATAGCCGGGCGTGACTGAGACGCTGTGGTATCCGGGCGCCGACGGGTACGTCTGTACGTACTCCGCCTGTCCCACTTCGTAGACGTCGAACGTGCCGGCTCCGTTGGGCGGGTAGAAGTACAGCGCATATGAGCCGTCTTCCAGGGTAGTCGTCATCACGTCGATACCCTCGTCGAAGATACCGTTGCCGTTGACGTCGACCCATATGTCCCAACCCTCGAGGCCGACCTCTCTGCCGTCCATGACACCGTTACCGTTGGCGTCTCCCCACTTCATGCCTGTGATGCCGGCGCTGTAGCGGATGCCTTGAGACATCAACTGGTTGTCCTGCGACCGATTGCCGGTCCACTGGTTGGTGCCGTCGGTCAGGTACTGGTGATACGGAGCGCCCGAAATAGCTCCGGCGCCCATGCCGGGCCCCCACCCGATGCCCGTGACGGGTATCGGATCGAGACCGACGGCGATGTGCCCACCGTAAAGGATCATCACCTTGTCCGCAGCGCCCTCCCACGTCACGGTGAAACTCACCTTGCTGTCACCTGTTGTGGTGCCGGACAGGGTCGGGTCGATGGTCACTTCTACGTTCCAGATATCGGCGCTGGCGTACAGATCTATAGTCCGGTCGCCGTAACCGAGCGGACCCTCGTACGCGGCCGTCCGATCTGGCGCGTGAGGATCCTCGGGCACAGTGGCAGACACCTGGTACGGGAAGTCCGCCGAGTTGTAGTCCAACCACTTCCATTCATCGAGCCAGGTCTGGCCGCCGTATGCGTCTGCGGCAGTGATCGCCTGATCCCAGCTCGTTATGAAGTCGTAGGCGTACTTCCCGGACTTGGTGAACTGATACTCCAGTGTCACGTAACTGGGAGAGATGTCCGTGTCGAGGCCCTCGAGAACGAGCCGCTGGGGGACGGACATACCCTCGGTGTAATCGGAGTTCTGATCATTGAGGGCGCTGCCGATCCACTTGTTGTCAGTGTTCTGCAGCTGCTTCCAGTCAGTGCTCGTATCCGTGAAGGTCGTTGTCGCCAAGGTACCGGTGGCGCCTGTGGCCGTCACGTAGTAGGGGCTCACGAACCAGTCGGGAAGTGTGAGCTGCGCGGTGAAGGCGCCCCATTCGTCGAGGAAGGCCTGGCCTTCCCAGCTCCACACGTTGCCCTCGGCAACGACCAGGAGCTGAACGGGGCTGTCCGCCGCTGACCACCCGCTCCCGAGCAACGTCACCGTTGCACCCGGCGGGTAGTCCGCCAGGTCGCTCTGGACCGTCGGCTCCGCCAGAGCCATCCCTGCTGTCGCGAGCAGCATGACGACTGCCAGCGACAGTACGATAATCGGGATCTTAAGCGTCCCCCAGCCGCGGGAGGAGACGTACGTTCGCAGGGAACGTGCCTCTCTGTCCATCCCACACCCTCCTTCCGTCTGACGCGCACGCGCGTCCACGACCTGCCGCGCCCGGCGGTTGGAGAGTTCTGTCGCCTGCTACGATGTGTGGTCTGACTGCGATCGGGGCCCGCTCAAGTCAGCCGACCCCGACTCAGGAGCTCCGGACAGAGAAGCGCGCCGGAGCGCGCATCGCTGCGTGAACCTCTGAACCGATTCCTCCCCCGAACCGCCCTCCCGGCGGCAGAGCCAAACTGTGACGAATATCACAGTACGGAGTATACCCCGGTTCCGCCTGGAAAGCACGCGACACTTTCGGACGGTTCGCTTGCGCTCACGAGAGGTATCCGGGCAAGGACTATCGGCTCCTTTTCGCGGACAAGCGGTACATGCCCCTGGTACGCCGAACTGCGGATTGTGGCAGTACACGATTCCAGCACTTTCCTGACTGACATTCCCATGGTTCACATTGACATTGACAGGCCCCCCCGTGCTCGCCATCATCTCCGCATGCAATCCGCCGGCAGAGTGTGACGGTTGTCACATTTTGCCTGCTCATCGGGCCCGTTAGTACTCAAGCTGACACACCTTCGTGCCGACAACTGCAGTACAAGCCGCATCGCCAAGGAGAGTGTGTCATGGCTACCAGCCTTCGTAAGGCGATCTCTGTCGCATCCCTCGTCGCGTTACTGATGATGTCGCTCGGCACGATGCTGCCGGCCTCCTCCGCCACCGCGAAGGACGTACCGGCGAGCGTCCGACTCGAGCGCGAGACATCCGGGGAGGACGCGATCCGGGCGCTCGGCCCGGACATCGCGGCCGTCGCCTCGGCTCACGGCAAGAGCGTCAGCGAACTCGCCCGGGCGTTCAGGAGCGACAAGCGCCTGTTCGTCGACCCGTCGGGTCGCCTGTTCTACCGCGAGGCGCCCGTCACGCCCGAGGAGGCTGCGGGTGCCGAGGTCGCGGAGGGCTCCGGAACGGCACTGGCACCAAACCTCGACTCGACCTTTAAGCTTCACAGCCGTCCGGGCTCCAAGCGGACGCTCTATCTCGACTTCGATGGACACACCCTCTCCGGTACCGCGTGGAACACCGGCTCTGTCCCTGGCACGCTCGTCTGCCCTCCGTGGGACCTCGACGGTGACCCCTCGACCTTCAACAGCACCGAGCAGGCTCGCATCATCGAGATCTGGCAGCGCGTCGCCGAGGACTACGCTCCCTTCGACATCAACGTCACCACCGAGGCGCCGGCAGAGTCGGCCCTCACCCGCAGCAGCAGCTCTGATGAGTACTACGGCGTTCGCGTCCTCATCTCGCCGATCAGCAGCTATTTCGGCGCGTACGGGGGAATCGCCTATGTCGGTGTGTTCGACGCGATCGGAGACACGTACAAGCCCGCACTCGTCTTCCCGGAGCGTCTCGCCAACGGTGCCAAGTACATCGCCGAGGCTGCCTCGCACGAGGCCGGACACACGCTCGGCCTGTTGCACGACGGCACGACGACGGGCGCATCGTACTACGGCGGCCATGGCACCGGAGAGACCGGCTGGGCACCCGTCATGGGTACCGGGTACAGTCGCAATCTCACCCAGTGGAGCCGCGGCGAGTATGCGAACGCCAACAACACCGAAGACGATTACGTGATCATGAAGTCAAACGGACTGTCGCCCCGGCCCGACGACCACCCTGACGGTCCCGCGTGGCCGAAGCCGGTCGCAGACGGCACGCTGTCGGCAAGCGGCGTGATCGAGCACCCCGATGACGTCGATGTCGTCTCGTTCACCGCGGGCGCCGGTGCCGTGTCCCTCTCGGTCACGCCGTCAACCGTGGGGCCGAACCTCGACATCGGCATCGAACTGCGTGACGAGAACGGGAACGTCATCGCGCAGTCGAACCCTGTGGACCTGCTCGGCGCCTCGCTTACCTCAGACGTGAGTGAGGGTGTCTACCACCTGTACATCACCGGTGTCGGCAAGGCCGGCTCGACCGGCTACCCGGAGTACGGCAGCCTCGGCACGTGGACTCTTGCCGGCACGGCCCCGAGTCACGGAGGCCAGCTGCCGCCCACGGCGGTCGCCACGGCCTCGGTGACATCCGGCGAGGCGCCCCTCTCGCTCGCCCTGGACGGGTCGGGCTCGTTCGATCCCGACGGCACGATCGTGAGCTGGGCGTGGGACTTCGGTGACGGTACGAGCGGCACCGGCGCGACGGTGGCTCACACCTACGCCAGCGCGGGGTCGTATACGGTGCGCCTGACGGTGACCGACAACGGCGACTTGACGGCAACGGCGTCGGTAGCGATCGACGTGACGTCGTCCAACGTGGCTCCCACCGCAATGATCGTGACCTCAGGTGGGGGCGACGCCCCTGCGACCTTCACGTTCGACGGCTCGGACTCGTCCGACCCTGACGGCTCCGTCGCCTCGTGGGCCTGGAGCTTCGGCGACGGGTCGACGGGTGCAGGCCCGACCGTCAATCACACCTACGCCAACGCCGGCACCTACAGCGTCAAGCTCGTCGTCACCGACGACCGCGGCGCCTCTGCCACGGCGACCACGTCCGTGACAGTCACCGAGCCGCCGGTGGTCGGGCAGGTCGCGATGCGCATCGACTCGGTCGACGTGGGGCTCATCTCCAAGAAGTCGACCGCCACGTCCTTCGCCATCGTTCGGGTGACGGACACAGACAGCCGGCCGCTGGAAGGCGTGATGGTCTCGGGTAGCTGGTCGGGTCCGCTCACCGGCACCTCGACCGGCGTGACCGGCGCCGACGGCACCGTAAGGCTGGACTCGCCGAGGTCCTTCAAGCCCAAGGCCACCGTCTCGTTCACCGTCACGCTCCTCGAGAAGGCGGGCTACGTGCACGACTCATCGCTCGACTCGACCGACAGCGCCTCGTACACGATCGATTCGGGGAGCAACGAGGAGGAGCGCACGCCCAAGGGCAAGCCCGTCCGCGGCGCACAGCTAATTCGTTAGGGTCGCGGTCGGCGAATAGCACCTCTTTCACACGACCCTCAGGGCCGGGCGGAACACCGTCCGGCCCTGACGCTACTTTGCCCTCCGATTGGGAATGATAGCGATTGGAGGGTGCCCCAGAGGCACTTCCGAGCACCTACGTAGCACAGTGGTCATCGATTCAGGTTCGTGCACTACGCAGTCCCGGAGCGCCGCGGGCACCCTGCGGCGGAGGTCCGTGGGGGAGAGGGCCGGCATTCCCGCCGCGTGTGAACACTCGGTTGAGGAAAGGGGCTGCGACATGAAACGACTACTGCTTGCAGCCGTCCTGGTGGCGATATTCGCCGGGCTGGCCGCGACTCCGGCGTTTGCGGGCCCATTGCCTGGAGCGATCTTCACCACGCTCCAGGACGGTGCGCGCGTGAACGCGAACATCTACGAAGCGAAAGAGGACGTGTACCTCGATGGCGGACCCGGGCCCAACGCTCCGTCGTCCGCGGCCGCGCTACCCGAAGGTGACTACTACTTCCAGGTCACCGACCCCTCGGGCAAGGTGCTGCTGTCGGTCGACCCGGTCGCCAGCCGCATGGTACGCGTCAACGAGCACGGGGTCATCGACCACGTCTACGCCGCGGCGGTGACCACCAAGTACAAGGGGACCGACTACGGAACCCACGCCACGGGTGTGGACATCGATCACGATGAGCTCGGAGCCATCACCGTCCAGCTCATGCCCTACAAGGACACCCCAAACAAGGGCGGCGTCTACAAGGTGTGGATGACACCGGTGGACAGGTTCGTGGGAGATCCTGCCGAGGTGGACAACCCCGACTACTTCCACGGCTTCATCCCGGCGTGGTCCAAGACCGACAACTACAAGGTGAAGCGCAAGGGCAACGGGCCTGAGCCCTCACCGACGCTCATCACCGTGCTGAAGTTCCACGACATGAACGCGAACGGCGAGTGGGACGAAGGGGAGCCCGAGATCGAGGGATGGCCGGTCGATGTGACCGACCCGCTCGGGAGCACCAATACCTACTACACGCCCGCGGTGATCATCGCCGATCCGGTCGGCGTGTACTCGATGCTCGAGGCGACACCTGCGGGGACGCTGCAGACCGCGTCGTATCTCGACGGGGCGCTGACGGCAGCCTCGCCGGACAATCCCGTTGCAGTGAATGTCGCAGCCGATGACTTCAGCCACGAGGTGATCTTCGGCAACGTCGGCCTCGGCAGGATCGAGGTCGCGAAGATCTACGACCTCAACGCCAACGGAGAGGCCGACGAGGGCGAACCGGGTGTGCCCGGCTGGAGGTTCTCGGTCGTCGGTACGCTTGCGCACGGTGACGCCTACGGTCCGACACTGCTCGAGGCCGATGCTAACGGCATGGCCGAGCTCACCGGGCTGCTCCCCGGTCACTACACGGTGACCGAGCTGATGCCGCTCGGCGACTGCTGGCACGCCAGCGGTCCGCTCTTCCACGTGGTCGACATCGTATCGACACTCACCGATGGAATCCTCGCGGGCAGCGTCGAGTCGGTCGTCTTCACGAACTACTGTGAGGGCGAGGCGGACTTCGGCACCAAGGGGTTCTGGCACAACAAGAACGGCCTGGACATCCTCAGCTCCAACCCCGGCTGGATCGCCTACGTGAACGGGCTTGCACCCTACTCGGCACCGTCCGGCTACTTCGGCGCCGGCGACGAGCCGTTCGACGGGCTCTATGAGGACGGCACCCCTGTCGGCCCTGCTTTCAACGATGAGGGCCACGCGATCTGGGGCGCCGGAACCTGGCAGGCCGAGGTCAGCCAGTTCCTGGTCGATGCGAACGCAGGCGGAGACCCGCGCGAGCAGCTCGCCCAGCAGCTGCTGGCCTTCATCTTCAACGTGAAGGCGAGTGGCGCGGCGATGCTCGAGCTCGACGGTGAGTGGGTCAGCACGGACACGATGATCGCGGATGCGATCGACGCGTGGCTGGCCGGCGGAAGTGCCGCCAACTACTGGCAGGGCATTCTCGTCGGGTTCAACGAGAGCGATGCGGTGCCAATCATCCGCGGCATGGCCTGCGAGGTGATCTACGAGTAGAACCCCACGCGGCCACCGGGCCGCACGAGCACAGCGCCGCCCTCCCTGGTGACGGCGGGCGGACGTCTCGTCAGACCGCAGGCCGGTCAGCTCCCACTGACCGGCCTGCTTGTGTTCGGTCGACTGATGAAAGCGCAAGCGGGGCCCTGTGAAACCCGGGCTGAAGAACGCAGGACCCGCCCCAGGGGCGGCCCTGCGCACTGCCTGGGGTCTGCGCCATCGCGCATCCTACCCCTCGCGCAGCTCCTCGGTCGAGAGCGTCTCCTCGGGGTGGACGAGCCCGGCGAGCGCGCCCTCGAACACGTCGCTCATCTCGACGACACCGGCCTCCACGAGCCCCTCGATGCGCAGCGCCTCGCCACCGACCGTCCCGATGACCGCGAACGGCACGCCCGCCTCGAAGGCAAGCTCGAACAGCCGCTCGACTGCATCCTCGGCGACCGTCACCAGCACGCGCCCCTGCGTCTCGGAGAACAGCTCGGCCACCGGCGGCAGCTCGTCGCCGAGGTGGATGTCCGCCCCGATACCGCCTGCGATGCAGCTCTCGGCGAGTGCGACCGCAAGCCCGCCCTCGGAGCAGTCGTGGGCCGAGCGCACGATGCCCTCGCCGATGGCGGCGAGTAGCACCTCGCGCAGCGCGGCCTCGTGGTCGAGGTCGACCCGAGGTGGCAGGCCTGCCACCGTCTCGTGCACGACCTTGAGGTACTCGCTGCCGCCCAGCTCGGCCTCGGTCTCGCCCAACAGCACCACCACGTCGCCGGCCTCTTTGAAGCCGAGTGTCGTGTGGTGCGCGACGTTCTCGAGGATCCCCACCAGACCCACGGTGGGCGTGGGGTAGATCGGCTGACCGAACGACTCGTTGTAGAAGGAGACGTTGCCGGAGATGACCGGCACCTCCCACGCACGGCACGCGACGGCCATCCCGCGGATGGACTCCACGAACGTCCAGAACACCTCGGGTTTCTCGGGCGAGCCGAAGTTCAGGCAGTCGGTGATGGCAGCGGGGCGCCCGCCCGCGCACGCGACGTTGCGCGCGGCCTCGGCCACGGCGATCTGCGCGCCGGTGTACGGGTCGAGGTAGCAGTAGCGGCCGTTGCAGTCGCTCGACGCGGCGATGGCACGCTCGGTGACCTCGCCGCGCCCGGGCATGCCGATGCGCAGGACGGCGGCGTCTGAACCGGGCAGCACGACTGTATTGAGCATGACCTGGTGGTCGTACTGCTCCCAGATCCACCGGCGCGAGCAGATATTGGGGCTCGCGAGCAGGTCGAAGAGTGTGGCGGTGAGCATCTCTACGCCCTCGGGGTGGTCGAGCTCGGAAAGCGGGTCGAAGCGCTGCAGCTCGTCGAGGTAGGCCGGGCGCTCGGCAGGCGGGTCGTAGATGGGCGCGTCGTGCGCGAGCGTGGCGGCGGGCATGTCGCCGACGACCTCGTCGCCCTCGCGGATCACGAACCGGCCCGTGTCGGTGACCTGGCCGATGACGGTGGCGGGCAGTCCCCAGTGCTCGCAGATGTCCTGGACCTCGCCGAGATTCTCGGGAGTGACCACCGCGAGCATGCGCTCCTGCGACTCGGATACCATGATCTCGAAGGGCTTCATCGCGTCCTCGCGCTGCGGCACGAGCGTGACGTCGATCTCGAGCCCCACGCCCCCGCGCGAGGCCATCTCGCTCGCGCTCGAGGTGAGGCCGGCTGCGCCGAGGTCGCCGAGCGCCACGAGCAGATCGCGCTGGAGCAGCTCGAGGCACGCCTCGATGAGCAACTTCTCGGTGAACGGATCGCCCACCTGCACGCTCGGGCGCTTGTCCTCGGCCTTCTCGTCGAACTCCTGGCTGGCGAGCACGCTCGCCCCGCCGATGCCGTCGCGCCCGGTGGTCGAGCCGATGAGCACGATCAGGTTGCCCGGCCCGGCCGCCACCGCGAGCATGAGGTCCTCCTCGCGCATGAGCCCGATGGCCATCGCGTTGATGAGGCAGTTGCCCTCGTAGGCCTCCTCGAAGTACACCTCGCCGCCCACGGTGGGCACGCCGAGGCAGTTGCCGTAGCCGCCGATGCCGGCGACCGCGCCCTCGAAGAGGTAGCGCTGCCTGGGCTTGTCGAGCGTGCCGAAACGTAGCGAGTTCAGCGATGCGATGGGGCGCGCGCCCATCGTGAAGATGTCGCGGATGATGCCACCCACACCGGTGGCCGCACCCTGGTAGGGCTCGATGGCGCTCGGGTGGTTGTGCGACTCCATCTTGAAGGCGACCGCCCACCCATCGCCCACTCCGATCACGCCCGCGTTCTCGCCCGGACCCTGGAGCACCGCCGGCCCTTCGGTCGGGAACATGCGCAGCGCCTTGCGCGAGTGCTTGTAGGAGCAGTGCTCGCTCCACATCAGCGAGTACATATAGAGCTCGGTAACCGTGGGCGTGCGGCCGAGGATCTCGACGACGTGCTCGTACTCGGCGGGCTTGAGGCCGAGCTCTTCTGCAAGGCGCGGAGCGAGTTCGGCGGGAAGGTCGTCACGCATGGGAAGCGGCTCCTCGGGTGAGGCGGCGGACGGTCACGTGCATTGTAGCGAAGCGGGCGGCGAGGCGGGCGGGTGCATCACGATGCGGGACCGGGAATCAGGTGGACGCCCGGGTAGGCTCCGTGTGCGCGCTCGTCCGCGCTCGCGAGCGTTGCGCCCAACAGTGACGCGCACGCGGGAGCCAGCGCGTCGTAGAACGAGCAGCCGAGCGCATCGCACTGGCGCGCCGCCTCGGCGACCACCTCGTCGGAGAGCGGGAGGACGGCGATGCCGGAGGCCTTGAGACGCTCCCATGCGGGCACGATGTCGCGGGGCGTGTAGTGGTGCCCTACCACCGAAAGCACCTCGTGCACGAAGTGGGCCGGGGCGGCCAGGGCGATCTCGCCCCGGGTCGCACGGTCGAGCAGCGCAAGCGCCGCCGCCTGATCCGGCTCGGGCTTGAACCACTTCACGCCCAGGGAGGCGTCGAGCACGAACACGGGTCGCTGGGGGCTCATCGACGGTCCTTGCGGATGTCGCGCATCGGTGCGCTGTCGTCCGTCTCGCGCACCTCACGCAGAATCTCGAGGGTCGGCCGGTCGTCCCTGATCTCGCGTCCAATATGGAACGTCCGCATCCCCTCGAGCGCCTCGAGCATTCGTACGCGGCGCGCCTCGTCGGCCCGCTGCTCCTGAGTCTTGCCGAGATACGCGGAGAGCGACTCCTGCACGAGCTCGCTGCGCGACACGCCAAGCTCGCCGGCCTCGGCGTCGAGCCGCTCGAACAGGTCGTCGGGGAGAGAGATGGTGACCTTCGCGGTCATGATGGCGCCTCCTCGGTCATACCGTGCTTCACACCGATGGTATGACTGCGGGCGCTTGTGGTCAAGGAGCGGGCGGGCGGCGCTGCCGCTCATCACCTCCGGTACACATCGCGCCGGTGTCCGACCTTCACTACCCACACGGTGACAACGCGGTCTTCGACCTCGTAGATGATGCGGTAGTCGCCCTGGCGGATGCGGTAGCGCTCGCGCGTGCTGAGCTTCTCGGCTCCCGGCGGGCGCGGGTCGTCGGCGAGCGCACCTATGCGCTCCATGATGCGGGCGACGTCAGCTGAAGGGATCCGCCTCAGGTCCTTTCGAACGCTGGTGCGGAACCTGACCTCATAGCTTCCCATCGGCCTTCAGCCACTTCACCATCTCCTCGTAGGCGACGAACGGCTCGTCGGCGCGCTCCTCGAATGCCGCGAGATCCTCGGCATCCTCCCGCAGCATCTCGCGCACGGCATCGTTGACGAGCTCGGAGACGGAGCGGTCCTGCACGGCGGACTTCATCTTGAGCGCCCGGTGCAACTCGGCATCCAGGTAGATAGTGGCTCGCTTCGACTCGGCTGGCACATGGATCACCTCCCTCGCCCCAATGCTAACGCCTTAACGTTATGACGTCAAAGCGTTAGCCATCAGAGACGCATCGAGCGACGTCTCACGCGACCCTACCGCCCCGCGAGCCCCGCCCGCAACTGCGGCAGCGCCTCCTCGGCAGCCGCACGACCGAGCGCCTCCATCTCGTCGACCAGACTGAAGTCCCACGGCGGCATGCCTGCCAGTGCCGGGCAGATCAGACAGTCGGCAGCCTGCTCGTCGGCGGCCTGCGTCGCCCGGCTGCGGATGTCGAACGTCATCAGCAGCATGTCGCGTACGTTGTGCGGCCGGTGGTCGCCGGTCAGGTCCGGGACGATGTCGACCGCGATCACGTACTCCGCGCCGAGGTCACGTGCAACGCGCACCGGCAGGTTGACCACCGTGCCGCCGTCGATGAGGAGCCTGTCGCACCACTCGACCGGCGGGAAGAGGCCCGGTACCGCCGAGGACGCGGTCACCGCCTCGGCGACGGAGCCCTCGTTCAGCATCACCTGCGTACCGGTAAGAACGTCGCAGGCCACCGCTGCGAACGGCATGTCGAGATCGGCGAAGTCGCGCCCGCCGACCTCGTCTTCCACGAAGCGCCGAAGCGGCGTCGTGTCGAGCACCGAGAGGCGTCCGGGCAGACTCAGGCGCGTGAGGTCGCTCCACTTCAGCGAGCGCATCACGCGAAGCATCTCATCGACCGCCAGGCCACCCGCGTAGCCGGCGCCGATGATCGCACCCGCGCTCGTGCCGACTATCAGGTCGGGCTTGATGCCCTCGCGCTCCAGGACCGCGAGCACGCCGAGGTGTGCCGCACCACGGACTCCGCCGCCCCCGAGCGCGAGCCCCACTGTGCGTGGCACGGCGGGCTTCGAGGACCCGTGCTTGAGCCAGTCGAGGAGCCCCATCAGGGACCGCTTGGACCTGCCGGCGCCCCGTCCGGCTCGCTGCTCCGGGCAAACACCACCGAGAGCAGGTACGCAGCGCCGAGCATGACGACCATCGGAAGCGAGGCCACCGCCGCGAGGCGCAGCACGGTCACACCCGGCACGATGAATCCGGCCACGAGTGTCACGAGCAGCGCGAGCGGAAGCGCTATCCAGACCGCGCGGCGGCGTGCCCCGAGCACCGAAGCAGGCCGTCGCGCGGCGTCGATCGCGATGGCGGCGCACAGGAGCGGCACGCCGTAGCGGACCACGTAGCCCATCGCGATGGCGAGGGGCGTGAGCGCCGCATCCTGGTGCACTACCCGGCCACCTCGGCCAGACGCGCCATGACGGTCGTGAAGAACGGGCGGCCATCGGTGGTCCCGACGAGCGGGTCGACCGCGCGCTCGGGGTGCGGCATGAGCCCGAACACGTTGCCGCGCTCGTTGCAGATGCCGGCGATGTCGTCGAGCGCGCCGTTAGGTGCCGAGCCGCCGGGCGCGCGCGAGCCGTCCGGCTCGCAGTAGCGCAGTACGACCTGGCCGTTGGCGTTCAGACGCTCGAGCGTATCAACGTCGCAGTAGTAGTTGCCCTCGTTGTGGTTGACCGGGATGTCCACCACGGTGCCCTCGGGCAGGTTGACCCACTCGCACACCGAACGCTCGGCCCGCAGCGGCTGCGGGTGGCAGATGAACTTGAGGCCCGTATTGCGCAGCAGCGCGCCGGGGAGCAGGTGTGCCTCGGTGAGGATCTGAAACCCGTTGCAGATGCCCATGACCGGCCCGCCGCGCTCGGCGAAACGCACGACCTCGGACATGACCGGGCTGAAGCGGGCAACCGCGCCGCAGCGGATGTAGTCGCCGTAGGAGAAGCCGCCCGGCAGGACGAGCGCGTCGAAACCGGCGAGATCGGTGTCGCCGTGCCAGACGTACTCGGCACCGATGCCCAGCTCATGGGCAGCGTGCACGACGTCCTGCTCGCAGTTGGAGCCGGGAAAGAGCACCACGCCGAGGCGCATCGGCTACGCCTCCCCCTCGGTCACGATCCGGTAGTCCTCGATCACGGGGTTGGCAAGCAGGCGCTCGCACATCTCGCGCACCGTCTCGAGCCCGGCATCGGCCTCGATCTGGATGTACTTGCCGATCTTCACACTCTCGATGCCCTCGTAGCCGAGGTTTGCCAGCGCGCGCTCGGCAGTGGCGCCGGGCGGATCAAAGATGCCCTGCTTGTACGTGACGTACACCTCGTACCGTGCCATCGCGTGCCTCTCCTCTACGAGTCGGAGTCCGATTCGGTCTTGGTCGCTGCCGCCTTCGCGTCCGCACCCTTCTTGGCTGCGTTCTTGTCGGCCTTCTTGCCGGGGCTCTTGGCAGCCTTCGCGGCCTCGATGGCAGCCTTGCGCATCTTGCGGAGTTTCGTGAAGTCGATGTAGAACGCGGCGAAGATGCAGCCGTAGGCAAGCCCCAGCACGATGTTGCCGAACAGGGTGGTCTGCTGCCACCAGGCAAGCGCCGAGAAGACGATCGCCGCCCCGAGGAGCGCGAGCCAGATCTTGCGCCACCGGCGGTACTCGGGATCGGGCGGCACCGGCGCTAGCAGGCTCGGGCGCTGCTTCTTCTTGGGCTTGGCGGCCTGCGTGGCGGTGTCACCGGCAGCGCGCTTGGGCTTGGCCGATGCCGACGAGCGCCGGGTCTTGCCGAGTTCGTGGCCCTTCTGATAGCGGGGGTTGGCCGGGTTCCTGCGTGCCATAGGCTTTACGCGTTCCCTTCAGGTTCGAATCGGCGGCCCGTGATCATCTCGTAGGCCTGGATGTACTTCGCGCTCGTGGCCTCGGCGACCTCACGCGGCAGCCGCGGCGGCTCGGACGTCTTGTCCCAGCCGGTGTCCTCGAGCCAGTCGCGCACGAACTGCTTGTCGAATGAAGGTTGTCCGTGTCCGGGCTCGTAGCTCGACGCGGGCCAGAAGCGGCTCGAGTCCGGAGTGAGCACCTCGTCGATGAGGGTGACGCGACCGCGCACCCGCCCGAACTCGAACTTCGTATCGGCGATGATGATGCCCCGCTTGGCAGCGTGCTCGCGCGCAGCCGAGTAGACGTCGATCGAGAGCCGCTTGAGCTCCCCGGCAGGCTTCTCGCCGATGATCTCGACCATGCGCTCGAAGGAGATGTTCTCGTCGTGATCGCCGATCTCGGCCTTGGTCGAGGGCGTGAAGAGCGGCTCGGGCAGCTGCTCGGACTCCCGCATGCCGCCGGGCAACGGGATGCTGCACACCGAGGCGGAGCGCAGGTACTCCTTCCATCCGCTACCGGCCAGATACCCGCGCACGATGCACTCGACCGGAAACACCGTTGCCTTGTGCACGAGCATGAACCGTCCGCGCAGTTCGTCTGCGTGCGGCGCGAACTCGGCCGGGAGATCGCGCACGTCGGCGGAGATGAAGTGGTTCTCGACGATCCCGTCGAGCAGGTCGAACCAGAAGAGCGAGAGTTTGGTCAGGACCTCACCCTTGTACGGGATGGGGTCCGGCAACACCACGTCGAACGCGCTGATGCGGTCCGATGCGACGAGCAGTAGACGATCGCCCAGGTCGTACAGGTCACGGACTTTGCCCTGAGCGTCGGGTTGAAGGCCCTGCGGCTGCATCGCAGTCGCTCCTTTCGGGTCTTCTCGCGGCGGATGCCGCTACCCGGCTGCGGCTGGCGCTGCGGGAGCGGCGGTACGCGGTCATTGTAGGTCAAAGCGGGGTGGCGGAGTAGGGCGTAGCATGGCGCCGGTGGGGCACTCGCGCCTAGAAGCCCGTGTAGAGGACTCCGATGTAGACCACGTATGTGGCGAGCAAGACGCCACCCGCGAGGCGTCCGATGCGGGAGCGCCAGAGCAGGAAAACCGTGAGCACGATCGCCGAGGTCAGCATCACCCAGATGTCGAACGAGGCGATGGCCTCGCTCACCGTGAGCGGGCTGACGAGTGCCGTGATGGCGATGATGCCGAGTGAGTTGAAGAGGTTGCTGCCCACGACGTTGCCCACTGCGACGTCAGCGTGTCCGCGGGCAGCCGCCATCACCGAGGTCGCGAGTTCGGGAAGCGAGGTGCCGAGCGCGACGAGCGTCAGGCCGATGACGGCCTCCGGTACGCCGAACGAGCGCGCGATCTCACCCGCGCCCGTCACGAGCAGCCGCGAGCCCAAGACAAGTGCCGCGAGTCCCGCTCCGAGCTCGACCAGGCCCAGCCAGAGCCGGCTGGTCACCGCGTTGAACTCCTCGGCCTCGTGAGAGTGCAGTTCGGCTCCGGGCGAATCGCGGTAGATCTCGGCCCAGTAGGAGTACCAGACATACGCGATGAGTGCCCCGACCATCAGCCCGCCCTGCCAGCGCTCGATGCCTCCACGCATCGCCAGCCCTGCAAGAAGTGCCGATGAGCCGAGCATGACGAGCACGTCCCGGCGCAGCTCGGCAGGCTTGACGACGATCGGCGAGATGAGCGCCGAGAGCCCGATGATGAGCAGCACGTTGGCGACGTTGCTGCCCACCACGTTGCCGACCGCCATGTCCACCTGGCCGCGGAGAGCAGCTTCCAGACTCACGAGCAGCTCGGGCGCGGACGTGCAGAAGGCCACGATGGTCATACCGATGAGTAGCGGAGAGACGCCCATCCGGCGCGAGACGGAGACCGCACCGCGCACGAGCCACTCCCCGCCGGCGAACAGCAGGACGAACCCGCCGAGGGCGAGCAGATACATCATCAGAGCGCAGACCCTTTCTCACGTCCGGACGGCGAACCAGTGTAGCGCAATCGCTTCGCGGGCGATTGCGAGAGTCCGGAGGACTAGGGTGCGAGCGGCAGCCGGAGCGTGAAGAGCGTGCCCCCACCGGGCCTGCGCTCGGCGGTGACCAGACCGCCGTGGCGCTCGACGATCTCCTTGACGATCGCAAGCCCGATCCCCAGACCGCCCGTAGAGGTGTCCCGCGCCGAGTCGGCACGCCAGAAGCGCGAGAAGACCCGGTCGGTGTCCTCCTCGGCGATCCCGATCCCGGTGTCGGCGACCCGGACCACGGCGCGGTCTCCCTCCGCACGCAGGCTCACGTCGACGCGCCCGCCCTCGGGCGTGTAGCGCGCGGCGTTGGAGAGCAGGTTGCCCATCGCCTGGGTGAGGCGGTCAGCATCGCCGAGGATGCGCACGCCGGTGGCAAGCTCCTCAACGAGTTCGAGCTCGCACGACTCGATGAGCACGCGGTGGGCGTCGAGCGCCGCGCGCACGGGCAAGTCGGCCGGAAGCGGCTCGCTTCGCATCGGCACCGTGCCGCGCTCGAGGCGCGTGAGCTCGAGGATGCCGTCGGCCAGACGCGCGAGGCGCACGGTCTCATCGCGCACGACCGCCAGGCGCTCGTCGTCGGCGGGCAGGACACCGTCCTGCATCGCCTCGACGGTCGCCTGAATCGCCATGAGTGGCGTGCGGAGTTCGTGCGCGACGTCGGCCGTCAGGCGCCGCTCGAGTTCGCGGTCGGCCTCGATCGCGTCGGCCATCTCGTCGAAGGTGGTGCCGAGCAACCCGATCGCGTCGTCGCCACGGACGCCGCTCCGCGCGTCGCGCGCTCCAGAGCGTAGTGCCTCGGCGGTCTCGGTAATCCGGTCGATGGGCCGGACGAGTCCGGCGGCGAAGACGAGGCCGGCAAGGGACGCGAAGGCCACGGCGAACAACCCGGCGGCGGCCAGGCCGTAGAAGCTCGAGCGCCTGAACGCGATATCGTTCTCGCTCATAAGTCCCTGTGGCGAGAGCGGCCAGACCCTGACGATGCCCACCACCTCGCCCGAGACCACGACCGGAGCCGTCTCGACCTGACCGGTGGGCTCCGTGACCCCGGTGGGGAACTGCCGATGAACACCCTCGGCAAGGCCGCCCATGACGGAGTCGTCGTAGATGACATCACCCTGCGGGTCGAGCACCTGCAGTCCCAGCCCGCTCATGATGCCGAAGCGCGGCATCTGCGCGAACGCCTCGAGCGTCCATCCGCCGGCGTCCTCGTAGAAGCGCGAGAGCATCGAGGCCGCACCTGCCGACGTGTTCTGGAGTCCCTCACGCACGTAGGCATCGAACTGCGCTGCCCACACCGTGCTCAGGATGACGGCCGCAAGACCTGCCGTGAGCAGGGCGACTCCCGCGAAGGCGAGCGCCACGCGGCGGGTGAGGCGCCCGCGCGCCAGACCGAATCCGGACGTGAGCCCGGACACACTGCTGGCGAGGACGGGCACTAGCCCTCCTCGGCCTGCGGCGCCTCGAAGCGGTAGCCGACGCCGTGCACGGTCCAGATGAAGCGGGGCTCACGCGGGTCGTCGTGGATCTTGGCCCGCAGGTTCTTCACGTGGCTGTCGATGGTCCGCTCGTAGCCCTCGAAGTCGTAGCCGAGGACCTTCTCGACGAGCTCCATACGCGTGTAGACGCGGCCCGGATAGCGCGCAAGGGTCACGAGCAGCTTGAACTCGCTCGCAGTCAGATCGAGCTCCTCGCCGTTCAGGAACGTCTTGTGGCCTGCGACGTCGATCACGAGATCTCCGAAGTCGAGGCGGTCGCGCTGCGGCTCCTCGTCGGCGCGGGCACGGCGCAGGAGCGCACGCACGCGGGCGACAAGTTCGCGGGGCGAGAACGGCTTGACGAGGTAGTCGTCGGCGCCCAGTTCCAGACCGGCGATGCGGTCCTCGGTCTCGCCCTTGGCAGTGAGCATGATGATCGGCACGTCGGAGGTGTCTCGGATCGAGCGGCAGACCTCTTCGCCGCTGATCTTGGGAAGCATCAGATCGAGCACCACCACGTCAAAGCGGTGCTTCTCGAACTCGGTGAGCGCTATCTCGCCGTCGGCCGCCGGTGTGACCCAGTAGCCCTCACGTTCGAGGTACGCACTCACGGCATCGCGGATCGCCTTCTCGTCCTCGACGAGTAGGATCCGGCGTGCAGGGTTGGTCATCATGTCCCTCCTGTACTGCGCGAACAGGTCCGACAATGCAAAGTCTAGACCCTGGAAGCGACCCTCGCACGGATACACGGGAACTCCATACCCGCGCGAAGCGGGGAGTCAGGCGGTGCGCAGTGCCTCGGCAAGCGTCGCCGGCAGCCCGGCGGCGATGACCGCCCCGGCGACTGACTCGACATCGTAGGAGACGCGACGGATGACGAGGCCGACCCAGGTGTTGGTGCTGCCTGCGAGTGCGGCGTAGTGATCATCTGCCGCAGCGGCCCCCACCTCGTCGGCGGTGCCGATGAGTAGCTCGACCCAGCAGGCACGCGGGTCCCCGTCCTTGGGCTTGCCGACCGAGCCGGAGTTGACGTAGTGGACGAGCGGGCTGCCCGTGTCGTCGGGGTCGACCCGAAACGAGCGATGATACGGGATGTGCACATGTCCGCAGCACACCACGTCGGCCTGCGCCTCACCGGCAAGCCGTGCGAGCTGCTTCTCGCCGCGATCGGGCATGAGGTACTCGTTGATGCGCCGCGGGCTCCCGTGCGTCAGCAGGACGCGGACTCCCGCCTCCTCGAGACGGATCTCCGTATGCAGCGACAGCAGCCACTGCGCGTCCGCGTCGCCGACGGATCTCTCGGTGAACGCGTAGCTCGCAGCGCCGTCCGAGACCGCCTGTTCGGTCGCGTAGTAGCAGCCGCATGACCCGCTTTGGTCACCCACGCCCTGATCGTAGTTGCCGCGGATGACCGGGTCGCCGGTCGCTCGTACCATCTCGATCACACCGGCAGGATCCGGACCGTAGCCGACCAGGTCACCGAGGCAGTAGCGCTCGGCGGGGCCGTTCGCCTCAAGATCGGCGAGCACCGCCGCGAGCGCGGTGGTGTTGCCGTGTATGTCCGAGTAGAGCGCGATGCGCCGCACGATGCGTCTCCTCCGTCGGGCGGTCTACGGCAGGTATCCCGCTCCCCTGAGCGCGAGCCCGATCGCCGCCTCGTTGGTGAGCGCGGGATCGTACTCGATGCGCATGAGCAGCGTCGCCTCGTGAAGAGCCGCGTGAGCCACCCCCGGCACCTGCCGCAGCGCCTCGAACATCTTCGGGGCCTCCTCCGAGGGCGGACACTCGCAGCCGATCTGCACGTTGAGCTCCAACGAACTCTCGCTCGATGCCGTGCTGATGCGCTGGGTGATCCATCCATCGGCGCTCTCGGTGACGCCGATCTGTCCCTGCTGCCCGCCGAGGATGACGGCCGCGATGATGCCGACCACAAGGACGCCGGCGATGATCACGAGTCGCTGCGGGGTGAGCCAGCCGGGCGATGGGGAGATGATCTCGGGCTCGGACTCGAGCTCGGAGACCGCCTCGGACTCCAGCACAGCGGGCTCGACGACACCGCCGTCCTCCGAGAGTGCGACCGCATCGCCCTCGATCTCCTCCACCCCGGTGCCGCGTGAGCGCGCCCGGGAGGCGAGCACCATGAGCACCGCTCCAGCAAGGACTGCGGCGATAAGGACGATGACCAGGGGCGGGACCTCGGCCGATCCCGACGGTGACCCTCCGGCCGCTGCGGCAGGCGGCGCGCTGATCTCACGATAGTCGAGGGAGAACGCAATCGGGTCGCCAGCGGACATCTCGCCTAGCTCGCGGTAGTAGTAGGTGTAGCCCTGCGGTCCCTGCGCGCTCAAGACGTTGTCGGGCAGCGCCGCGGCCTGAGTACCGGGCGCAAGGCCGATGGCCACGCGGACCATCTCGGCGTCGGTCGGCGCGTTGACCTCGAATGCACCCGTGAAGGTGTCACCCTCTGCAGGGGTAACGGCGCCGGGGAAGGAGACTTCAACCTGACCGATGCGGGAGTTGTTCATCTCGAGCACGGCAACGGTGACGCCGTCACGGGTCTCGATGGTCGCCGGGGCCTCCTCGTCCTCCTCGATCGACTGGCCGACGATCTCACCGGACCACTCGACGATCGAGCCCTCCGGGACCGGCAGCGCCAGCTCGGCGGGCAGCTCCGTGCCTTCAGGAAGCTGGCCTGCCACGAGCAGGAGTGGGTTGCCCGTGCCCTGCGAGGTGACCAGGAGCGTGAAGTCCATGTTGGCAAGCGGCGCGGCGGCCGCGCTCAGCGGCACCGTGAGGGTCAGGACCAAAGCTACGGCGATCGTCGTGGCGAGTGGCGCTCGCAGGCGCGCAGCAACCGGTCGTACGAGCATGGGTCACCTCCGGAACACGGGACGGACGCCGTCCCTCGGCCTTCGTCTTCAGGTCGCTGGCGGCGCGGGCATATGCGTAGCCACAACGCCTCCGGTCGTGCTACAAGCGAGGGGCATGCCGCCGGCACGCCCCCGCACGGGGGAGAAACCCGTGGCACGCAGAATACCATGTCAGGGCCGGGTACCCGACCCGCAGCTGTCGCCCGGAGGAGAATCCCCACAATGTCACTGTACGTCACGGTCTTCCTGTGCGGCGCCTCGCTCATGGGCCTCGAACTCGCGGGCGCCCGCATCCTCGCTCCTGCGATGGGTAACTCGATCTTCGTGTGGGGCAGCGTCATCTCGAGCTTCATGCTGGCGCTCTCTGTCGGCTACTTCCTGGGCGGCATCATCGCCGACCGGTTCGGCACGCGGCGAACCCTCGGCGTGGTTGTCGCCTCCGCGGGCGTGCTCACCGTCGTCTCGCCCCTCGTCGTGGCAGCCGTGCTCCCGGCCACAGCCGAGCTCGGCCCCCGGCTCGGCCCGCTGACCGCGACCACCATCGCATTCTTCGGCCCTGCGCTGCTGCTGGCCATGGTCTCGCCCATCGGCGTGCGCGCCGCCTCGGCAAGCGGGCTCGGGCACATCGGTCGCTCGGCCGGCAGCCTGTATGCGGTCTCGACCGGGGGCAGCATCGTCGGCACGCTCGCTACCTCCTTCTGGCTGATTCCCATGCTGCAGACCGGGCCGCTCATCGTGGGCATCGGGATCCTGCTCGCATGCACGGCGATCGTCACGCTCGCACTGCCGGTCGCCCCGAGGCCCGCGCCGTTCGAACTGGCCGGGCGGACGTGGACCACCGCGGTGGCCGGGATCGTCGTGCTCGGGGTGCTGCTGGGAAGCGGCATCCTGATGAGCATCGCCGAGCCCGGCGATGTGGCCGAGGACGGCTCGGCCGTGCTCTTCAGGCGCGACACGCAGTACCATCGCATTCTGGTCACGGAGGCCGACGGCGAGCGCACGCTGCGCTTCGACCGCTCCCGGCAGACGTCGGTCGACGTCAACGATCCGGTCATCAGCAAGATCCGCTACCCGGACTATCTGCACCTGGCGTTCGCCGCCAACCCGGGTGCCGAGCGCGTGCTCGTGCTCGGTCTTGGCGGAGGAGCGCTACCCGCCCGGATGCTGCGCGACTACCCCGAGGTCCGGGTGGACTCGGTCGAGATCGACCCTGTGGTCGTCGACGTTGCGCAACGCTTCTTCGCGCTGCCCGAGGACGAGCGGCTGCGGGTCTATGTCGAGGACGCGCGCCGCTACGTGCAGAGGACCGGCGAGCGCTACGACATCATCGTGGTCGACTGCTACCACGCCGACGCGCTGCCCTTCCACCTGACCACGCAGGAGTTCTTCGAGGAGATCGACGACGTGCTCGAGCCCGGCGGCGTCGTGGCCTACAACATCATCTCGGCGGTCGAAGGGGAGCGCAGCGATCTCTTCCGCAGCCTGTACCGGACCGCCGGGACGGTCTGGGACCACCTCTGGATCTTCCCGGTCTCGCGCGGCGGGCAGGCCGAGTCGATGAGGGCCAACCGCAACATCGTGCTGCTCGCGACGGACACGCGCATGAGCGAGGCAGAGCTGCTCGGACGGATCGAGAACCGCCTCGACGGGCGCGTGAAGGTCGACGGGTTCGAGCGGTTCGGCGAGAGCCTCTACCGGGGCCTCGTGGAGCAGGGCGACGTACCCGTGCTGACCGACACCTACGCGCCGACCGACTCGCTCATCCGGGTCAACTGACCTCCGGGAGCCCGCGGGGTAGCCCGCTACTCGGCTCCGGCCAGCGATTCCTCCTGCGGACAGATCCGCTCCCGCACGCGCTCCATCCCGCGTGGACAGCGGTTGCCCCACCCGTCGAGATACGCGCCCTCGCGCAGCACGATCACGACCTCGCAGTCGTTCGGACACCCGCCGCACTCCTCGCCGACCGTCTCGAAGGTCACGTCGCGCACGCCGAAGCTGAACGGGGCCTCCAGGCCACTGTCGCGAGCGACGAGCGCCACGCCGAGCGCACCCATGAGGTGTCCGTCGTCGTCGACCTGGATCTCGTGACCGGTCGCCTTCTCGAACGCGCGCACCACGCCGACGTTCTTACTCACGCCGCCCTGGAAGACGATCGGCCCGAGTACCTCCTTGCCCTTGCCGACGTTGTTGAGGTAGTTGCCCACGATCGCGTCGCACAGCCCTGCGATGATGTCATCGAGCTTGTGGCCGATCTGCGCCTTGTGCACGAGGTCGGACTCGGCAAAGACCGTGCAGCGCCCGGCTATCTTGGTGGGGCGCTTCGAGCGCAGCGCATGCTCTCCGAAGTCCTCGACCGGCACGTCGAGCCGTCGGGCCTGTGAGGAGAGGAAGGAGCCGGTCCCCGCGGCACAGAGGGTGTTCATCGCGTAGTCGACCGGCACGCCGTCGCGCACGATGATGATCTTGGAGTCCTGACCACCGATCTCGAAGATCGTGCGGACGTCGGGGTGGCGCGAGAGCGTGCCGACCGCGTGCGCGGTGATCTCGTTCTTGACGACCTGGGCACCGAGTACCGCACCGGTGAGCTCGCGTGCCGAGCCGGTCGTGCCGACCGACACAACCTCGACTGCGTCGCCGTCGACCTGCGTCTCGAGTTCGGTAAGCACGCGCTTGACCGCACGCACCGGATTGCCCTCGGTCCACAGGTAGGAGCGAGCGAGCACCTCGCCGTCCGAGTCGATGACGACGCCTTTGGTCGAGATCGAGCCCACGTCGACTCCCAGGTAGACCTTGCTCACGCCGTGCTCCTCTCTTCCCCGGAGGCGATCGCACCGGCCGTCCCGGGCCGCTGCCTGCGCATACGCAGCATGTCGCAGAACGCATCCAGCCGGGTCTTGAGCCCGGTCTCAGAGGTCTGCGCATCATAGGAGATGAACAGGATCGGGAAGGTGTGCTCGCGCGAGAGCCGCTGCAGGGAGGCCATCGCGTTGACCTCGGGCATGCATCCGAACGGCTTGAGGTGCAGTACGCCGTCGAATCCCTCCTGCATGAGCTGGTAGGTCATCGAGACGCTCTCGGTGCCATCGGCTCCGAGGTGGTAGCGCACGTAATCACCGGAGCGTGCGATGAGGTCGTCGACGTGGGCCGGGCCCTTGCGCCCGCCGTGCTCGACCATGTTGCTCACGGTCACGAACCGGTGCACCTCGACCCCGCGCTTGGCGAGCTCCTTCTCCACGAAGAGGTTCGAGAAAGGCTCCATGAGCACGTACAGCTCACCGACGATGCCGATGCGCAGCAGGTCGTCGGGGCGCTCGGTGGGAATCGCTTCGAGTTCGCCCAGGTAGCGGCTCTCGATCTCGGCCATGGTACGCATGTCGCGCGCGGTGTCCAGTTCGCCGAGGAACGCCTCGTGGACCTCCTCGAACGCCCCGTCCTGCACCTCGAAGCCGGCGTTGCGCCGCACGTAGTCTTCGATGCGATCGAGCGCCTGGGTCTGCCGTAGCGCGAGCTTGTAGGCTTTGAGCGCTCGCAGCATCGTCAGGCGCGGGTTGACGCGTTTGAAGTCGCCGATGTGATCGCGCAGCTTCCAGCCGCCGAGAAGCCGCACCATGCCGAAGTCGTATCCCAGGTCGCGCAGGATCGCCTCCTGCACCTCCCCGTAGTACCCGAAGCGGCAGCCGCCGCCCGCCTGGATCAGCAGGTTCGCGCCCTTCTCGAGCGCCTCGATGTAGTTGCCGAGGTTGTACTTGAACGGGATGCATACGAACTCCGGGCTGTGCCGCGCTCCGACCTCGAGCGTCCGCCGGGTCATCTTCGGAGGCAGCACGATCTCGCACTCGAGCTGCTCGGCCAGGAGTTTTACCGGGATCGAGTAGTTCCCCATGTGAGGGAAGCTCACCTTGAAGGGGCGGGAATCCGGAAGCTGCACGCTCACCGCGCAGCACCTCCGGCCATGGTGCGCCGCTTGCCCGCTTCGATGAGATCGATGAAGCTCTCGAGCCGCGTCTGTAGCCCGGCTTCGCTCTGCAGCTCGTCGAGCACGAGCATGATCGACGGGGTGCCCTTCACGCGCCGCATGCAGAGCTCGGTCATGAGCGAGTCTGGCCCGCACGGGAAGGTGACGAGGAAGATGATGCCGTCAACTCGCTCCCGGTACGACTCCAAAGCGCCGAGCAGCTCCTTGTTGTAGGTCCACGGGATGTCCTTGGACACGAGTTTGGCAAGCGTGCGGGCCTTGGCCGTGTCGTGGAACTCCGAGCTCACCACCTCGACACCGTTCTTGCCGAGGAAGTCGACGATCGGCTTGCCGAGCATGTCGTCGTAGAGGTTGTACGCGTGGCCCACCACGAGCACCTTCATGCCCGGGCGCGCAAGCACCTCCTCCTGCTGCTCGTCGAGCCGGGCCGTGTAGCGCAGGTGCTCGCTCGCCGCGTGATCGTAGGCGCGGCGCACCTTGCGCCGGTTCGGCTCGAACGTCTCGCCCACACGGCACAGCTCGGGGCGCTGGCGGATGCCATTCTTCACGTCGACGTTGTACTCGAGCAGGCGGATCCCCGGCACCGAGTTGCGGGCGACATCGTAGGCGCCGAGAAACTTCACGCACGCGGTCTCGTCCTTGGCAAGCGTCACGATCCGCGGCACCAGGATGTAATCGGCCTTGTCGCGCAGGGCATCAACGTGGCCGAGGAAGAGTTTGACCGGCACGCACGTCTCGTCGACTGCGAGCTCGATGCCGCGCGCCAGTATGGCCCGGTTGCTCTGCGGGCTCGTCACGGTTTCGACGTCGAGCGCGCCGAAGAACGTCTCCCACAACACGTGATACTTGTGAAAGAGCAGTGATCTCGGCAGTCCGACCGTGGCGTGCACGGGAAGGGGCCTCCTCGGTAGGCTTCGGTCACTCTCTGCCTGCGCTGTGTGTGGGTAGTGTACCCGCATCGGTGTCACGGGAGCGTGAGAAGTCGCCGACGGGAGCGATCGACTCCGCTACAGCGAGCCGATCTCTCCCACACTCCGGACGATGACGGGCAGGCCCTCGATGCGCCCGGGCATCTCGATGTGGGTCGCCGCGGACTCGGTCCGGACGCCGACGATGACCGCCGGCTCGCCGTCCGATCCCCGGCCGATCCCGACCGACACGACGCCGCTCACGCGCATGAGCGCGTCCCGGGCCCCTAAGCTCAACGTCACGTCACCACGCCGCCCGTCCACAGCTCCACCTCCAGCGAAGCGAGGACGTGCTCGATGCGGTTGCAGATGGTGGTCGCGTCGCTGCCCGCGAACAGCAGGCCCACCGCCCGGTCCTCGCCGTCAACAACGAGCGAGCCGCTGTCCCCGCCCTGGCTCATGGCCCCTGCCATGAACTGGTCGGCGAAGCGCGCGGTCCTGTCGCCCATCCGCACATCCGCCGTGACGTCGACCTGCACTACCTCGCCGGACGTGACTCCGGTGGTCCGTCCGGACTTGCGCAGCGGCATGCCGAGCTCGACACGGGCGACACCGCGGACCCGTCCTACGCCGAGGATCTCCGGCGCGAGCCAGCTCTCATCGAGCGGCAACGCCAGGGCGGCGTCGACGAGATTCTCCGCGGCACGGGCGCTCACCGCCTTGAGGCGGGCACCGCTTCCGAGAAGGCGCGAAACACTGTTGAGCAGCGACGTTACCGTCCGGGCCGCGCCACAGCCGCTCTCCTCCTCGAGCAGGTGGATGGGCACGAACGTCTCGAGGACCGCGATGGCGTCGTCCGGCAGCCGTCCACCGTCGTAGGGGCCGGGCTGCAGGACCGGGTCGCCGGGCTGCGCGCGGTTCACGTCAGCAAGCACGTGGTTGTTCGACAGGATGTAGAGCGCTTGACCGCGGCGAACCGTGCACCCCAACGTTCCGGCCGTGATGTCACGATGACCGATGCTCACTCCGCCGGGAGCGGGCCGATGCCGCTCGAGGTGGGCCGAGAGTGCCCTGAGCGGTCCGGTGGCGACGACGTCGGTCACGACACCATCGACGGAGCGCGGAACGAGCTGGGCTGCGGTCAACTCGGCAGCGGGAACCTTCTGCTCCACCGAGCAGACGATACCGATCTCCCCGGTACGCACGCCGTCGGTCTTCTTGAACCCCACCCCGGTGGCGACGACGTTCGGGCGTTCGAGCAACTCCCCGCGCACCTGTCTCAATACCGAGCTGGCGCGGTGCGTGTCGGGCATCCCTGCACTCCCCCCGCATCATCTCCCGGGTAACGTGCGTTCTATATGCCCCGATACCGACTCGCCGCGTTGCTCATACCCGAGCGACTCACTCAGCCCGCGTCTAACCCCGCCGTGTCGTGCATCCGTACCTCCCCGGTGGCGACGTCGTAGACGCCCCACACCACCGGCACCGCGGCGCCGAGGAACGCGTCGTCACGAACACGACTTGCCATCGCCTCCGCGTGCAGGCGCACCGCCTCATCGCACACCTCGACCTCGGCGGTGGCTCCGCCGGCGCGTGCGGCCTCTGCCGACGGGAGGACCTCGTCGCAGACGCACGCGAGGTGTTCGGGGGTGTCGCCCGCACAGGTGGCCTGTACCGCACCGCACCCGTAATGGCCGAGAACGACGATCACCGGCGCCCCCAGCGTCTCCACACCGAAACGCAGCGAGCCGAGCACGAGCTCGTCGACGACGTTACCGCCGGTCCTGACCACAAAGAGGTCACCGAGAGTGGTGTCGAAGACGATCTCCGGCGCGACGCGCGCGTCCGCACAGGCAACGATGGCGGCCCACGGTCGCTGGCCGCCGGCGGTGGCCTGGCGGCGCCGGACCAAGTCGACGGGCGTTCTCTGCCCGGCAATGAAGCGGCGATTGCCCTCTGCGAGTCTCTCGATCGATGCCTTCGGGTCCATGGTGGCTCCTCGACAGGTTTCACGGTCGTGTTGACGGCGTACTCTATCCGAGTCATGCCGAGGGGGCAACGCCGTTCCGACGAACGGTTGCGGCACCCTCCCGTTCCCATAACTCAAACACGCGCTTGACTCTTGCATGTGTACTTGACTATCCTGGTGCCATGAACTCATCTGCCCTCGAAAGCCTCTCCGACCCCCGGCGTCTGGCGATCGTGGAACTGCTGGCCGGCGGCGAGCGCTGCCTGTGCGACATATCCGGAGCGCTCGGCATCTCCGACGCCCTCGCGTCGCACCACCTGAAGAATCTGCGCGAAGCCGGGGTGGTGGTCGCCGAGCGGCGCGGCGTGTGGCTGCACTGCAGGATCGATCCCGACACGCTCGAGCGCACCGGCTCGGCTCTGGCCGCGCTCGCATCGCAGGCACGGGATTCTGCCGCGGTGCCGACGGCATGTTGCCCACCAGCGGATGATGGAGGCGCGCTGTGAGCGAGTGCTGCGGCCCCTCGCCCTCGTGCTGCGGCGGCGCTGCCGAGGAGTATCCCTACTCAGAGGCACCCTACCTGAGCGGCTCGGTGAGCACGCTCTTCGGTGAGGTTCCCGCGGTGGCGACCGGGCTCACCCGCGCCGACCGGCTCGGCACGCTCAGGGTCCGGCTCGGCCTGCGCAGGAGCCACTACCGCATCCGCCCCGGCCTCTACGCGATCGGGAAACCCGACGACACCACACCGGTGCTCGTCACCGCCAACTACAAGCTGTCCTTCGACGCGGTGCGCAGCGAGCTCGCCGGGCGCGACGCATGGCTGCTCGTGCTCGACACACAGGGCGTCAACGTCTGGTGCGCCGCGGGCAAGGGCACCTTCGGCACCGACGAGGTCGTGCGCCAGATCCGGGAGACGGGGCTTGCCAACATCGTGGGCCACTTCACGGTGGTCCTGCCCCAACTCGGGGCTCCCGGAGTCGCGGCACATGAGGTCCGGGCCGCGACCGGGTTCCGCGTAGTCTACGGACCCGTGCGCGCAGCCGATCTGCCGGCCTTTCTCAACAGCCAGATGCACGCAACCCCCGAGATGCGGCGGGTGCGCTTCGGTCTGACCGACCGCCTGACCGTGACCGGAACCGAACTCGCGATCGTCCGCGACCCCCGGGTGCTCGCGGGGGCCGCCGCACTGCTGCTCGCCGCGACACTCGGCTGGCTTTCGTTCCCGACCGTACTGCTTGCGCTGACAGCGGGGCTGGCCGGGCTGCTCGCGGGCGCGCTCCTCGTGCCGATAGCTCTGCCGTGGATCCCGGGCCGCGCGTTCTCGCTCAAGGGAGCGCTTGCCGGCACCGTGGCCGGTCTCGCGTTGCTGGCGACCGCAGGTCGTACGATCGACACCGCGGGGAGCATCGCGCTCGTGCTCGGGGTCGCCACCATCTCATCGTTCTCGGCGATGAACTTCACCGGCGCGAGCACGTACACCTCGCTGTCCGGGGTGCTGTGGGAGATGCGGCGTGCGGTCCCGCTGCAGCTCATCGCTGCTATCAGCGCACTGGTAGCCCTCGTCGTCTCCGCCCTGTGGTGAGGAGGGTCGCCGTGGGAGGTCTTCGATACATCGACGACGTCGTGACAGTGCAACTCGACCCCGACGCGTGCAACGGATGCCGGATGTGCACGACGGTCTGCCCGCACGGGGTCTTCGAGATGAAGGACGGCCGCGCCCGGCTCGCCGATCGCGACGCCTGCATCGAGTGTGGTGCGTGCGTGCGCAACTGTGCCGCCGGTGCGCTCTCCGTCGATCCGGGTGTGGGCTGTGCGGCGGCGGTCATCCAGGGGTGGCTGACCGGTACCGAGCCGACCTGCGGCTGCTGAGCCCGCCGCCCGGGAAAGCACGTCCGCATCCTGAAGACGCAGACGCCCGCCGGGCGGACCCGGCGGGCGTCGTTGGCGTCGCTCTCGTGCGGAGCGCTTAGTAGTTCTCGGCGAGGACCTCGAAGTACTTCCTCGCGTGCTTGCACGACGGGCAGAGCTCGGGCGCCTCGGGGCCTTCGTGGACGTAGCCGCAGTTGCGGCAGTGCCACTTGGTGGTCTCGGCACCCGTGAACGCCACACCCTGCTCGACGTTCTTCTGCAGCTTGCGGTAGCGAGCCTCGTGGAACGCCTCGACCTTGGCGATCTCGCGGAACGACTCGGCGACCTGCGGGAAGCCCTCCTCCTCGGCCACATCGGCGAAGTCGGGGTAGAGCGTGCCCCACTCCATGAGCTCGCCCTCGGCGGCGTGCAGCAGGTTCTCGGCGGTCGTGCCGAGCCCACCGGCCGGATAGGCAGCGGTGATCTCGACCTCACCGCCCTCCAGGTGCTTGTAGAAGACCTTGGCGTGCTCGCGCTCGTTCTCAGCGGTCTCGATGAAGAGGGCCGCGATCTGCTCGTAGCCCTCCTTCTTCGCGATGGAAGCGTAGAAGGTGTAGCGGTTGCGTGCCTGGGACTCACCGGCGAACGCCTTGAGCAGGTTCTGCTCGGTGCGGGTGCCCTTGATGCTCATGCGGTCCTCCCTCTCGTGATCGATGTCATGACCGAGCTCTTCATAATGATTATGAGTGCCAGAAGCCTCATCATACCCCAACGAGGGCCGTGGCTCAACGCGATTTCGGGGAGGTGTGCGCGGTGGATCTAGTGGGCCCGGCACTCGGGGCACAGGCCGTGCACCTCGACGGCGGTGCGGGTGAGGAGCCAGGTGTCGAGGTGCCGATCACCCGCCGTCGCCCGGTCGAGGGCGCGCCTCACTCCCGGCTCAAGGTCCACGTCGGCGATACGCCCGCACGAATCGCAGACCGCATGATCGTGTGCCGACATGTCCGCATCGAAGCGCGAGCGCCCGTCGGAGCCGCTCATGCGGCGCACGAGGCCTGCGTCGACGAGGCGGTTCAGGTTCTGGTAGACGGTCGCGACCCCGACCCCGACTCCGACCTCGCGAAGGCTCGCGGTGATCTGCTCGGCGCTCGGGTGGGCCGTGGTTCCGAAGAGGTGTGCCAGGAGCTGGACCCGCGCATTCGTTGGCCTGAGCCCGTGTGCGCGCAGCAGTACCGTGATGTCATCCGGCTCACGACCGATGGGCTTCGCCTGTGCTGCAGTTCGTGCCACCGTGGCTCCCCATATCCGTTGCGAGTCGACCTGTGTCCGTTGACGATAGCAGGTAGCGCGCCAGCGCGCACCGGATCCCGCGGCGGTGCAGCAGCTACCGGACGATCTTGCTGATGGGGAACTCGAGGATGTCCTCCGCTCCGGCGGCCTTGAGCCGGGGGATCAGCACGTTGACGGTGTTCTTGTCGGCAACCGTGCTTACCGCGTAGTCCTCCGAGCCGAAGAGCTTGTTCACGGTTGGGCGCTTCATCGCCGGAAGCTCGGCGATCACGGCCTCGAGCTTCTCGTGGGCGACGTTCATCTCGAGCATCACGCGCCCGCGAGCCTCGATCACGCCGAGCAGCAGCGTGCGGATCTCTTCGATAGCCTGGCGCTTGTCGGGGTCTTCCCACGCCGCACGGTTCGCGAGCAGGCGCGTCGTGGACGTCAGCACTGTGTCGATGATCTTCAGCCCGTTGCGGCGCAGAGTCGAGCCGGTCTCGGTCAGGTCGACGAGCGCGTCCATCAGCTCGGGTACCTTGGCCTCGGTGGCGCCGTAGGAGAAGGACACCTCGACGTCGATTCCCAGGTTGTCGAAGAACGCCTTGGTCACCCGCGGGAACTCTGTCGTGATGCGCGAGCCGGGCTTGATGTCTGCGGCACGCTCGACAGGCGAGTCCTGGCAAACGGCAAGAACGAGGTTGACCACGCCCGCCCCGGTCTTGGCGTACGGCAGCTCGGCGACCTCGATAACGTCGGCACCCGACTCGGCAACCCAGTCATGACCCGAGATACCCAGATCGAAGTGGCCTTCGGCGACGTAGAGCGGGATCTCCTGGGGCCGCAGGATCTTGACGCGCTCGATGCGGTGGTCGGCGATCGTCGGGTTGTACTCGCGGCTCGACCTCTTGACCTCGAGATCGGCCTGGGAGAACAGGAGCAGGGTCTGCTCCTCGAGGCTGCCTTTGGGAAGGGCGATCGACAGCATGGATCCTCCTCGCACGATGCGGGTTATCGGACCTGTCACTCTAGCACAGTAGTGTACTGGAGTGTGCAGCGGTGAAGCGCTGTCGAGAACCACCCGATTCGGGGTAGGAGCAGTGTGTGACGCGGTCATCGAGGAGGTGGTCACCATGACCGAGATGCTGCTGCGCGCAGACGGCGTAGATCTCCCCGCCACCCTCGACGTGCCCGAGGACGCGGCGGGCGTGATCGTATTCGCTCACGGCTCGGGCTCGAGCCGGCTCAGTCCGCGCAACGTGGTCGTCGCCACATACCTGCGCGAGACGGGGCGTCTCGGGACCCTGCTGTTCGATCTGCTCACTCCCGGCGAGGACGCGTTCTACGAGAACCGGTTCGACATCGAGCTGTTGACTCGTCGTCTCGTCGCAGCGTGCCGGTGGGTGGTGGCGCGTGAGGGCCAGGAGCGGATGCCGCTCGGCCTGTTCGGAGCGAGCACGGGCGCGGCCGCCGCGCTCAAGGCCTCGGTCGCCATCCCCGACCTGGTGAGCGCCGTGGTCTCCCGGGGAGGCCGACCCGACCTGGCGACCGGAGCCCTCCCGCTCGTGGCGGTGCCCACGCTGCTCATCGTGGGAGGGGCCGACTACCAGGTACTCGAGATGAACCGCAAGGCCCAGGCGATGATGCCCGTCGGCATGGCCCGTCTCGAGGTCGTGCCGGGGGCGACGCACCTGTTCGAGGAGCCCGGCGCTCTTGAGGAGGTCGCCCGGCTGACGCGCGACTTCTTCACCGAGATGCTCGAGGCATGATCGAGCATGCGGCAACGCAGACGGGTACCATTGAGTAGTCCGCCGTAGAGCGAGGAAGTGAACCATGCGTACCAACATCGTGTTCACGCTCACAGGCCCCGACCGGGTCGGGATCGTCGAGGACGTCACCGCCGTCATGCTCGGTCTGGACGGCAACGTCGAGACGAGCCGCATGACCCGGTTGGGAGGCGAGTTCGCGATCCTGATGCTGGTCTCGCTTCCCGAGGCACGTGCGGATGAGGTCGAGTCTGCTATCGCACGACTTGTCGCCGAGGGCTACCGCGTCTCGGTCAGCACTACGGACAGGGCCGCAGCGGAGGCGTATCGCGGCTGGCTGCACTATCAGATCGACGTCCACGGGGCCGACCACGAGGGCATCATCCACGAGATGGCACGGGGCCTGTCACGGCGCGGCATCAACATCGAGTCGGCCGACACCGGCACGACCCGGGCTCCCGTCAGCGGCACGCCGCTCTTCTCCATGATGGCGCTGGTGGCCGTGCCACCGGACCTGCCCGAGACGGAGTGGACCGCAGAGCTCCGTGAGGTGGGCTACGAGGCCAACGTGGGCATCTCGATCACCGCCGTGGACGTCGAGTAGCGTCACGCGCCGCGTCGACATGCAGAGGACCGGTGCCAACGTGAGCAGGAGCGAACCCGTCACCCTCGACGAGTTCTTCGCCGATCGCGAACCTGACTCCCGCGAACTCTTCGAAGCCGTGCGTGCGGCCGTCGAGTCGGTCGGGCCGGCGCAGGTGCGCGCCACCGGGAGCCAGGTCGCGTTTCGGAGGCGCACCGCGTTCGCCTGGGCGTGGGTGCCCGGCCGGTACCTGCGAGGTTCGGACCTCCCGCCCCTCGTGCTGAGCATCGGCCTGCGCCGCCGGGACGCCTCGCCGCGCTGGAAGGAGGTCGTCGAGCCGGCTCCGGGGCGCTTCATGCACCATCTCGAGGTGCGCTCCGCCGACGATCTCGACGACGAGGTGCGCGAATGGCTTGCCGAGGCGTGGGAGCAGGCAGGGTGATTCCAGCCTTCGCCTGATGCCGCGCCAATCGGCTAGTGTCCGATTCCCGCGTGGTAACTCTGCAGCGATCGCACGCTCTCGCGGCCCTCGGCGTGCGCCACGACCCCGCGCGCGGCAGCGAGAGCGGCAGCCGTCGTCGTGATGTAGGGCACGCGGTGCTTGATGGCCGCCTTGCGGATGTACGAGTCGTCGAACTCCGAGCTCTTGCCGGCGGGCGTGTTCACCACGAGCACGATCTCGCCGTTCTTGATCGCGTCCTCGATGTTCGGCCGGCCTTCGTGCACCTTCAGAATCGACTCGGAGGACACGCCATTCTCGAGGAGAAAGGCGTGCGTGCCCCCCGTGGCGCGGATCTTGAGTCCCGCGCGCTCGAACTCGCGCGCCGCTTCGAGGATCTTCGCCCCGCTCGATCCCGGCTTCTCGATACCGCGCCGGTCGCGCTCGGCGACCGTGATGAGCACCGTGCCCTCGGAGGGCAGGCGGGACCCCGTGGCCTCCTGTGCCTTGTGAAACGCGAGTCCGAGCGAACTACCCATGCCGAGCACCTCACCTGTCGAGCGCATCTCGGGTCCGAGCAAGGGATCGACCTCGGGGAACATGGTGAAGGGGAAGACCGCCTCCTTCACCCCGTAGTGCGGCACGCGGCGCTTCTCGAGCCCAAGGTCGGCAAGCGTCTCGCCGAGCATGAGGCGGGTCGCGATGCGCGCCATCTGCACGTCGCACACCTTCGAGACGAGCGGCACGGTGCGCGACGCGCGAGGGTTGGCCTCGAGCACGTAGACCGTCCCCTCGGAGATGGCGTACTGGATGTTCATCAGCCCCACAACGCCGAGCTCGACCGCGATCCTGCGCGTGTACTCCTCGATACGCGCGAGGTGCTCCTCGGAGATGCCGAGCGGAGGGATGACACACGCCGAGTCGCCCGAGTGCACGCCCGCATACTCGATGTGCTCCATGACGGCAGGGACGAACGCTGTGCTGCCGTCGCACACCGCGTCGGCCTCGCACTCGAGCGCGTTCTCGAGGAAGCGGTCGATCAGTATGGGCCGTTCGGGAGTCACGTCGGTGGCGCTGGCGATGTAGCGCGCGAGCATCTCCTCGTCGTGCACGATCTCCATCCCGCGTCCGCCGAGCACGTAGGAGGGCCGCACCATCACCGGGTAGCCAATGCGACCGGCGATCTCGCGAGACTCCTCGAAGGTGGTCGCCATGCCGGACTCGGGCATCGGGATCTCGAGGCGCTCCATGATCTCGCGGAAGCGGTCGCGGTCCTCGGCCAGATCGATGGTCTCCGGCGAAGTGCCGATGATCGGCACGCCGGCCGCCTCGAGCTCGCGGGCGATGTTGAGCGGCGTCTGCCCGCCGAACTGCACGATGACTCCCTCGGGGCGCTCCTTCTCGTAGATGGCGAGCACGTCCTCGACGGTGAGCGGCTCGAAGTACAGCTTGTCGGAGGTGTCGTAGTCGGTCGAGACCGTCTCGGGGTTGCAGTTGACCATGATGGTCTCGAAGCCCAGCTCGCGCAGCGCGAATGCCGCGTGCACGCAGCAGTAGTCGAACTCGATACCCTGCCCGATGCGGTTGGGGCCGCCGCCGAGCACCATGACCTTCCGGTTGTCGCTCACCGTTACCGTGTCGGGTGCGTTGTAGGTCGAGTAGTAGTAGGCCGCGTCCTCCACACCGCTCACCGGCACGGCCTCGTACCCGTGAACGACACCGAGTGCGATGCGGCGCTCGCGCAGCGCCTGCTCGGACATGCCGAGCAGCTTCGCCAGGTACGCATCGGCGAACCCGTCCTGCTTGGCCTGGCGCAACAGGGGTGTCGGCAGCTCGGAGAGCGGAAGTCCTGCGTATCCGCGCACCTCCTCCTCGAGTTCGACCAGCTCGCGCATCTGCTCGATGAACCACGGCTTGATGGCGGTGCGCTCGTGCAAGGCCTCGACAGTGGCGCCCTTGCGCAGCGCCTCGTACATGATGAACTGCCGCTCGCTGGAGGGCTCGGCGAGCATGCCGAGCAGCTCCTCAAGCGGGAGTCCGTTGAAGTCCTTGGCGAAACCGAGGCCGAAACGGCCGATCTCCAGCGAGCGGATCGCCTTGTGCAGCGACTCCTTGTAGTGTTTGCCGATCGACATGACCTCGCCCACCGCGCGCATCTGCGTCCCGAGCTTGTCGACGGAGCCCGGGTACTTCTCGAAGGCCCAGCGCGCGAACTTCACCACCACGTAGTCGCCACCCGGTGTGTAGCGGTCGAGCGTACCGTCGCGCCAGTACGGGATCTCGTCGAGCGTCAAGCCGCTCGCGAGCATCGAGGACACGAGAGCGATGGGAAAGCCCGTCGCCTTGCTCGCGAGGGCCGAGGAGCGCGAGGTTCGCGGGTTGATCTCGATGACCGTGATGCGGTCGCTTTCCGGATCGTGCGCGAACTGCACGTTCGTGCCGCCGATGACCTCGATGGCCTCGACGATCGCGTAGGCGTGGTGCTGCAGCCGGTCCTGGAGCTCGGCGGAGATCGTCAGCATCGGCGCCGTGCAGAAGCTGTCACCGGTGTGCACGCCCATCGGATCGACGTTCTCGATGAAGCAGACGGTGATCATGCGGCCGTCGGCGTCACGGACGACCTCGAGCTCGAGCTCCTCCCAGCCGAGCACCGACTCCTCGATCAGCACCTGGCCGACCATGCTCGCCTGCAGACCGCGCGCGACGATCGTGCGCAGGTCCTCGACGTTGTAGACGATGCCTCCGCCAGTGCCGCCCATCGTGTAGGCGGGACGGATGACGACCGGATAGCCGAGTTCGGCGGCGACCTTCTCGGCAGCTTCGATCGAGGTGGCCGTGGTGGAGCGGGGCATCTCTATGCCGAGGCGGTCCATCGTCTCCTTGAAGGCGAGGCGGTCCTCGCCGCGCTCGATGGCCTCGGGGTTGACGCCGATGATGCGCACGCCATGCTCGGCGAGGATTCCCTCGCGGTTGAGCGAGAGCGAGAGATTCAGGCCGGTCTGGCCGCCGAGGTTGGGCAGGAGTGCGTCGGGTTTCTCGGCGGCGATGATCTCGGTCACCGTCTCGATGTTGAGCGGCTCGATGTAGGTCGCGTCGGCCATCACCGGGTCGGTCATGATCGTCGCGGGGTTCGAGTTGACGAGGACGATCTCGTAGCCCAGCGCGCGCAGCGCCTTGCACGCCTGGGTCCCGGAGTAGTCGAACTCGGCAGCCTGTCCGATAAGGATCGGACCGGAGCCGATGATCAGGACCTTCTTGATGTCGTCTCGTCTCGGCACGCGTGCCCCCCTGCTGATAGCCGCATCACTGGCGCCATTCTAACGGTAGAAGGCGTGCCTCGGGGGATGTTGATGCACGGAAACGAGAGGAGGCGCACCCGCCGCCCCTGCTACCCGCCAAACCTCATCGACCGCCGTCTTGAACGCGGCCTCGTTGGCGACCGACGGCGAGCGGTAGCCGCTCACCTTGCGCACGTACTGCAGCGCCGCCTCGTAGATCTCGAGGTCTGTGGCGGGCGGGTCGTAGTTGAAGAGCGTCCGGATGTTCCTGCACCTGGTGTCACCTGCCTGTCACGGGCCGGGCGGCAACGGATGTGAGCCATTCATACCCAGGACAGCGTCTTGCCCTCTGTGAAAAGATGAGCCTGTGTGCCACTGCAGGCAGCGGTGCGCGACAGGAAGGGGCCGGAGTGCGCAAGCGGGGCGGAGGGCCGAGCGCCACGGCGAGACAGGGTGTGTCCACGCCTGCGCCCGCGCCTGAGGCCCCCGCGTCCCTCACCGTCGTGATCCCGACCCTGAACGAGGAGGCCGCACTCCCCGCCGTACTGGACGCGGTGTGTGCTGAAGCGGTCGAGGCGATCGTCGTAGACGGGGGCAGCACCGACGCCACGGTTAAGATCGCGACACGCGCCGGTGTGCGCCTCATCACCGGAGCGCGTGGACGCGCCGTTCAGATGAACGCCGGCGCCGAGGCGGCCGCCTGTGACGCCGTGCTCTTTCTGCACGCCGACTCGCTCCCGCCTGCCGGCTTCCGGCAGACCGTCCTTGACGTGCTCGCCGATCCGGAGGTCGTGGTGGGCGCGTTCCGGTTCTCGCTTGCCGCCACCACGCCTGCGCTCCGCCTGGTGGAGTGGGGAACGAACCTGCGCGCGCGATGGCTCCAGATGCCCTACGGCGATCAGGGGCTGTTCATGCGCCGTGAAACCTGGCGCGATCTCGGCGGCTTTCCGGAGATCCCCCTCATGGAAGACTACGACCTCGTCCGAGCCGCGCGGCGGGTGGGCAGGGTCGCGATCGCGCCGACCGCGCTCGTCACCTCGGACAGACGGTGGCGCAAGACGGGTCCGTGGCGGTACACGGCCATCAATACGATCATCGTGGTGCGCAGGCACCTCGGCGCCACACCCGCGCAGCTCGCCGAGTGGCGCGCACGCTACTCGAAGCGATAGACGAACCCCGTATCGAAGGGGTGCTCCCCGAGGCGGCGCAACGCACCGGGCACGATCTGGCCGAAGACCCGGCGGCTCGCAGCGATATTGGCGTCGAGGACGTCGACCGGTGTCGGCTCGGCCTTCACGCCGTTGGCATAGTCGACACCGAATCCCACCAGTGCGTAGGGGACCTCGAGTTCGCCGGCGAGCACCGCCTCGGGACCGGCGGTCTGACTCACGGCGGTCACGCCCAGCGAGCGCAGCCACGCGATCTCGGTACGCGTGTTGAAGCGAGGCCCGAGCATGTACGCGTAGACCCCGCGGGCCAGCGCAGCAACGCCCGCGTCGGTCGCGGCGTCCAGCAGCGCACCACGCAGCGTCGACGAGAAAGGCGAGCCGAAGATGAAGTGACCGCGCCGCTCATCTCCCGGAGTGTCGTACACCGTGCACGGAGAGCCGTCGGGCAGCCGGTTGTCCGGGAAGAAGAGGTCGTCAAAGACGATGGCGGTGCCGAGTTCGACCTCTCCGTCCACCACGCCGCAGACCGTCGTGCCGATGATCGCCGAGCAGCCCGCCTCCTTGAGCGCCCACACGTTCTCCCGGTGCAGGACCTGGGACGAGAGCCGCGTGTGGCCTGCTCCGTGGCGGCGCACGAACAGCACCTCGACCTCCGCCATGCGACCCCGGTGCATCGTGACCGGCCCCCAGGGCGTGTCGATGCTGAGGTCTTCGAGCCACTCGGCCTCGAACTCCGCTGCGGTGCCACCTATCAAGCCGATCTTCGTCATGAGCCTCCTACCTGAACCGGCGCAGTTCGTAGACGGCCAGGCCCGCTATGACCAGCAGCGCCAACGAGAGCATGACTCTCGCCGTAGCGGCGCCGGCACTCGCACCCAGTAGTCCCGTGCCCACCGCATCCGCGACCGCACCCGGTGCGACGACGGCCACAACGGCCAGCAGCGCCGCCGAGGCGAGTCCGGCTACCCTCAGGCCCCGTCCCGCTCTGCGGGCCGCCGGAGCACCCGGTTCGGCTACCAGTGCCATCAGGAGCGATCCGAGCATGGCGACGATCACGCTCGCCGCTGCCGCCGGAGGCCACACGGCCCCCACGGCAAGGCCGACCGCCAACCCGGCACCCACGTCGAGCGCACCCCTGCGGACAGCTTCGGCTACATCGCGCGCCGCCCACGCACGCCCGGCGGACCCGGCCTCGGCGATCATCTCGGCCACCAGGCCTGCCGAGAACTCGGTGATCGACGCGCAGTGCGCGGCCGCCTCGTTCGAGCCCTCCTCCATACCGCGCTCGATGACCCGGCAGCAGGTAGCTCCCCACCGCTCAGTGAAGCGCCGCGTGAACTCGGCAGAGAGCTCCTCGGCCCGCTCACGTTGTGCCATCGGTTCGAGACCTTGCGTATCCACCCACGCCGAGAGCGACATGACTCCTGCCGCCAGAGCGCCGCACACACAGCCGGTCTTGCCGATACCGGAGGTGAAGCCGGAGCCGATGCCATCCGGCATCTCCGGCACACCCGGGCAGCCCGACAGCGCAACGAGCACCGACTCTGCACAGTTCCGGCCATCGGTGAAACAGCCGCGTGCCTCCTCGGCAGCCTGAGTGCTCGTCAGAAGCTCTGCCATCTAGCGCCTACCTCCCAGAGCGAACAGGACCGCGCCCGGCAGCGTCGCTACGGCCACGAACAGGAAGAACAGTAGCGACCCGGTGACCGCCAGGCTCGCCGGGACACCGGCAAGGCCGAAGAAGTACGCGTATCCGGCCTCGCGTACGCCGTGGCCCGAGATCGAGATCGGCACCATCGTGACCGCGGAGACGATCGAACTGTACACGATGCACTCCGCCAGCCCCACTGGCGACCCGAGCGCCTCGAAGATGCAGTAGTTCACGGCAGCCACGAGCACCTGGAACAGCATGGAGAGCACGAGGACGAGCACGACCGCACCGCGATGGTGGAGCGTCTCGCGCACTCCGCACACGGCTTCGCCCACCCAGTCGGAGACGCCCTCGAAGCGGCCACCCATCGCCCCGCGCATCATGCCGGCCGAACGGGACGGCATGAGGAAGAGAGCGACCAGCGTCGCAGATGCCGCCAAAACCACTACAACCGCCACGGTCGCCTGCGGCCCCGCCTCGACAAAAGGGAGACCGAGTGCGGCCGTCAGCCCGAGACCAAGTGATGCGATCAGCCGCTCGGCGATGACCGACGCGGCGCCTCCGGGTGCGTCATCGAGGTCCTTGCCGACGTCCCAGGCCCGCACCACATCACCGCCGACCGATGTTGGCAGGAAGTTGTTGAAGAAGAGCCCGACCAGGTAGTGGCGCGTCAGGCGCACGATCCCGACGGAGTAACCGCGCGCACGCAACAGCAGCAACCACTTGTACGCGGAGAGCACGATCGCCGCATAGACGGCCCCGAAAGCCGCGAGGAACCAGGCGGGATCGAGCGAGAGGATCGCGGCGAGCACATCGGCGGGCGGCACCCGGCTGAAGACGAGGGCCAGCGCGACGATGCTGACCGCGGCCCGGATCAACGTGCCGGCGCGGCCTCCCCCGAAGGACACCGGCGGGGCCTCGACGACCGTAGTGTCAACCGGGCCCGTCACTGAGAGCCGACATCTGCTGGGGCGTCGAGCGCACCGGCCACGCGTGCAGCCTCGGTGCGCGCCTTGAGTCGCGCCAGGTAGTAGGGCCTGATGGTGGCCCCCGCCACGAACACAACCGCCGTGAACAGGAAGATCAGGAACAGGATCCGCACGCTTCCGGTCAGGTTCTGACCCAGATAGGAGTAGACGAGCGTGGCCGGAAGCTGCCCGATCCCGGTGGCGATGAAGAAGCGCCTGAAGCTGACGGACGTCAGCCCGGCCCCGTAGCTGATGAGGTCGAAGCTCACAAAGGGCAGCAGCCGCGCGATCAGCACCGTCCGGTCCCCGTAGCGCTGGAAGAAGAGGTCCGAGACCTCCAGCGCTCCGCTACCGCCCGCGAGCTTTTCCACCGCCGGACGGCCGAACGACCGGGCGATCCAGAAGCAGATGGCGGCACCGGCCATCGCGCTCGACCATGAAAGCAGGGCGCCCCATGCCCAGCCGAACAACAGGCCGTTGGCAAACGTGATCACGAAGGCCGGCAGCGGCGCCGCTATCGACTGCAGGATCATCAAGAGCGATGAGACCACCGGCGCCCAGACCCCGAAGCTGAGCAGGTAGTCACGGACGAAGAGGATGTTGCCCCTGGCCAGCACGTCCACCGCCCCGGCAACCCACTCACGGATGCCGGGAACGAACGCGTACGCGGCTCCGGCCACGGCTACGGCGACCGCACCGGTCGCCAGCTGGCGCTTGCGTTCCTTCGAGACCGTTCCCATCGGTATTCGGTCCCTCTCGCGCCAGATGATCCAGGCGAGTATGGCCACGCCGAGAACCCCGAACACGAGCCGGTATGCAAGGAGCGCGTCATCGGGGACATCGCTCGCGAAGACCGTGAAGAAGACGACACCCGGCACCGTACCGACGGCCGTCCAGAGTGTGAACTCCCGCCATCCGACCCGGCTGGCCCCGAACGCATATGACACGAGGTCCTGCGGAACGAGCGGAACGAGCCGCAGCCCGAGCAGCAGCCAGCGGGCGATGCCGCGCGACTCGGGAAGCGCGCCACGCCTAGCCCGTGCCGCAGTCAGCGGTATGCCGGCGATCGCGCGCGATATGCCGAATGCAGCCAGAGCGCCGAGTACGAGACCGATCCATGCCGACAGGCCCCCGACAACGGGGCCGAACACGTCAGCCGCCGCGCGGATCAGGGCCTCGGAGGGCAGCGGAACCAACACCGCCTGCCAGACCGCGAGAACGATGACAGAGAGTACGGACTCGCGGCCCCAGGTGCCGAGGAATATGCGCACCGACGAGACCTCTTCGGTTCCCAGCACGTTGCCGGCGATGCGCGCGAGCATGGCGACCTGCGGCAGCGCGAAGAATGCGGCAGCGAAGGCCAGGCCCGCCAGCGCAACGAGAAGGGCGGGCAGCCAGGGCCGCGTGTAGGGGCCGCCCGCCTCAGCGGGCCGCTCCCCGGCGTGTCGGGCCGATCGGCTCACTACTCTACGGGCAGATCAGGGTTGCCTGCCCACGTGTAGAACGACGCGTCGTAGTTCCTGGCGTTCTCGTAGCCGAGCATACGGGCGAGCAGCGACATGTGCGCCGAGCGGATTCCCTTGGTGCAGTAGAAGACATTCTCGGTGGCCGTGTCGTCCACGCCGGCGCCCTCGAGCAGCGCCAACAGCTCCTCGTCACTCTTCACCGTCCCGTCGACGTTGAAGACCTCGGGATACGGGATGCTCACGGCACCGGCGATGTGGCCGCCGCGTGCCTCGCCGAAGTCGGTCGCGCCCTCGTACTCCTTGGTGGAGCGGGAGTCGATGATCGTGAACGCATCGAGGTCCGCGACAAGGTCATCCGTGGCAACGTTGTACTCGGCCAGATCGTCCACGACGGCAACGGTCGTCGCCTCGAGCGCAACGGCGTCGGTCGTGATCTCGTTGCCGGCGGCGGCCCATGCCGGATAGCCACCGTCCATCATCAGGCTGTCTTCGATGCCGAGGGCCCGAAGCATCCACACGATGCGGCCGTCCTCGCCCCAGCCGGTCGGATCCGTGTACACGACGATCGTCTTGCTGGTATCCACGCCAAGTTCGCCGAGCTTCGCGCCGATGTCGTCCACCGGCAGCAGCGTGCCCCACTCGGGATCGCCGGGAGCACCCTCGCCCACGGAAGCGAACGTCTGCCAGGGGGCGTTGATCGCACCGGCGAGGTGACCCGCCTCGTACGCCTCGGGCGCGCGGGCGTCGATGATCACGAACGACTCCATGTCCGCGGCCACGTCGTTGATCGAGATCAGGTACTCGTCACGTGCCGAGACGGGCTCTTCAGCAGCCGGTCCCTCGACAGCCGGTCCCTCGGGCTCCTCGGACCCTCCGTTCGAGCCGCATCCCGCAAGGCCGCCGAGCATGCCGAGCGCAAGTACGAACGAGAGCAGTATGACCAGCCATCTGTTCTTCACGCTTGTCCTCCTTGTGCTCCCGGCGCGAGGACCGGGGGTGGCCAGCATTCGATGGAGGACATTCTATCGCCTTATGCCTGCGATAACAATCCGCTAATGACTAGGCCGGGAGAAGCGTCCCTCCGCAGCTGCTGCCCGCCCCGGCGATGCAGCCGAAGCAGTGATCGGCGTAGCGGATACGGCGTCGCGCGAGGGTGGCGCTGTCGAACTCGGCGATGGTGAGCGGCGCACCTTCGGTGACGGCCAGACCCAGGACCTGGTTGAAGTCGCAGTCGTACAGGGTGCCGTCGAACGCGACAGACACCATCGAACGGCACATGACCGAGGCGGCCACGTCTGCGTTGCACGACTGGCGTAGCCGCTCGGCGTACTCCTCGCGTCGACCCGTGGTGTCCAGCTGGTGACCGAACCGGTTGATCGGCATGTTGTTGATCGCGAGAAGCCGGTTGAACGACACCCCGTATCGTTGCTCGAGCTCCCGCCGATAGTCGCCTTCAAGTGCGTGCTGGTCGCCGGCGAGACCGAACCCTGTCGGGTTGTGGACGAGATCGAGCGAAAGCCCGGTGCCGGCGCACCCGTAGCCCTCGGCGTTGAGCAGCCGCAAGCTCTCGATGCTCTTCTCGAAGACCGACGGTCCCCGTTGCGCGTCGGTGTTCTCGGCGAGGTAGCAGGGAAGCGAGCAGGCGAGGGAGACCGCGTGCTCGGCGAAGAAGCGGGGAAGGTGGCGCATCGCCGCTCCGGTCAGCGGATGGGAGTCGAGTGTGACCGTGAGGTTGTGCCGGACGAGCACCTTCCGTCCCAGCGCGCGGATGCCCGAGACGAGCCGCTCGAACTCGGGATGCAGTTCCGGTGCGCCTCCGGTGAGGTCGACGGTGGAGATGCCCGGGGTCCGCTCCACGACCGCCAGGCACGCATCGATAGTGGCGGCCGACATCATCTCGGTGCGCGCGGGCGACGCGTCGACGTGACAGTGAGCGCACGCCTGGTTGCACAGTCGCGTGATGTTGAGCTGCAGCGCTTCGATGGGCAAGGGGCTCAGATCGAGGTCATGCTCCTCGCATAGCTGCTGGAAGGCTACTGACATCCGGGCTCCTAGAACTCGCAGCCTTCAAGCCGGTCGAACACCACGCCGGCCCGGGTCAGGAACGCCCGCGGCTCGAAGATGGCGTCGAGCTCCTCGGCACAGATCGGGAACTCCGGATCGGCATCGAGACGCTCGCGGAAGTCCGGCCCGCTGCGCGCGTTCTGGATGTCGTCCCAGATCTGCATCGCGTTGCGCTGCACGATGGCGTATGCGTCCTCGCGCATGATGCCGGCGCTCACGAGCGCAAGCAGTACCCGGCTCGAGTAGATAAGCCCGCGCGTGGCCTCGAGGTTGGCGAGCATACGCTGCGGGTAGAGGACGAGGCCGTCGAGGACCCACGCAAGCTTGCCGAGCAGGTAGTCCAGCGCGATCGTCGAGTCGGCGAGCACAACGCGCTCGGCGCTGCTGTGCGAGATGTCGCGCTCGTGCCAGAGTGCCACGTTGTCGAAGCCAACCTGCGCGTTCGCCTTGACCACACGCGCCAGACCGCACACGCGCTCCGCGGTGATGGGGTTGCGCTTATGCGGCATCGCCGAGGACCCCTTCTGGCCCGCGGCAAACGGCTCTTCGGCCTCAAGGGTGTCGGACTTCTGGAGCGCGCGCACCTCGGTCGCGATCTCCTCGGCAGTGGCTGCGACAGTGGCGAGCACCGCAAGCAACTGCGCGTGACGGTCGCGCGGGATGACCTGAGTAGAGAGCGGCTCGGGGGTCAGGCCGAGCTTCTCGCAGACGTACTCCTCAACAAACGGGTCGATGTTGGAGTAGCTCCCCACCGCGCCGCTGATCGCTCCGACGGCAACCACCTCGCGGGTGCGCTCGAGCCGGTCGAGCGCGCGCTTGCACGCCCACGCCCAGCGGGCGAACTTCATCCCCATCGTCATCGGCTCGGCGTGGATACCGTGCGTGCGGCCAACGCACAGGGTGTCGCGCTCCTCCAGCGCCCGGCGCTTGCAGATCTCGCCGATCCGGCGCACGTCGGCGATGAGGATGTCTGTTGCCTGCGTCATCTGGTAGCACAGCGCCGTGTCGCCGAGGTCGCTGGAGGTCATGCCGTAGTGGACCCACTTGGAGGGCTCGCCGATGTGCTCGGCCATATTGGTGAGGAACGCAATGACGTCGTGGTTGGTCTCGGCCTCGATCTCCTCGATGCGCTCGACCTCGAAGGCCGCTCGCTCGCGGACGGCGACGGCGTCCTCGCGCGGCACGATGCCGAGCTCAGCCTGTGCCTCGGTGGCCAGGACCTCGATCTCCTTCCAGATCTCGAACTTGTTCTCGAGCTCCCAGATGCGGGCCATCTCGGGACGGGAGTAGCGCGGGATCATGCTGTCGTTCCTCTCCTCGGCGTGCGTCGCGTACAGGATACGCGATTGGACGGAACGGGCGGCTGCCGGTCTCAGCCCGAACCCGTAACGCTGCCTGACCGACCCCCGGCGTACAACGCAACCGCGGCCGTAAGCCCGACCAGCGTCCAGATGCCCCAGACGGGTATCTGTGCCGCACTCCCCTCGATGCCGCCGCTCATCGGCCTACACCTTCAGCTTGGGCGCGACACCGGCCGTCCACGCGTCGATCGCGTCCCAGTCGCGGTGGTCGCCCTGGGGCGCCTTCATCGCCTTGAGGACCGTCCGCTCGATCAAGCCGAAGTGCTTGGGCTCGAACCAGCCGCCGAACAGCCCGATGTCGACAGGCTCGATGCCCGACTCGGCAAGGATCGGGTCGGTGTACGCGCGGACCTCATCGGTCTTCTCCGGATCAGTGGCGATGGTCAGGCACACCGTGTAGAACGCCGTCGGCCTGTTCTGGAGGATCTCTGCGTTGGCCCTGACCCAGTCCTTAGCCGCCGAGTGCCACTGTCCCACCCGGATGCCGCTGCCCACAACCACTCCGTCGTAGCCGGCAGGATCCGGCTTGTCCTCGGCCGGGAGCACGTCGACGCTCATACCGGTGCCGGCCAGTGCGGCGCCGATCCGCTCGGCCACGCCCGAAGTGCACCCGGATTTCGTGCCGTAGACAACGAGTACCTTGTTCATGCTGTCTCCCATCTTCACGCGCGGAAGTTCCTCCGTCTCGTCGGGGCCCCAGTTGGCGGCCAGATATCCGCCGCCGCCCGCCGCGATGGCCGCGCCGAACACTCCGCCGAGTATCACGAAACGCCGCCGCGTCATCTGGTTCGTTCCCGTGCTCTCACCGCTCACAACCGGTTCTTGTTCGCTCATCGGTCCTCTCCTCTCGGCGCAGCGCCAGACCAGTAGAGGTCGACAAGTTGCTCGACCGTCGTGTCCAACGCGGTGTCCTCAGGCACCTCTGCATTGCCCATCACCATGCGGTACATCACGTACGACGAGGTCAGCGCGAAGAACGCCTCGGCGAGCACGTGCGGCTCGATGTCGGAGCGCAGGCCACCGGCGTCCTGCCGCATCGCCATGTAGGCTGCGAGTGCTTCCATGTTGCGCTTCGGGCCATCGCCGAGAAGCTCCGCAACCTCGGGAACCGTGCGTGCATCGAACGCGAGCCTGATGGCAGCTCCGCCATTCTCCACCGCGGAGGAGATCTCGGAGTGTGCGAGCCCGAGCAGCATCGCGCGGGTGTCCCCCGGATCGGGCTGTCTGCCTGCCGAGAATCCGGCTGCAGTCTCGGCGAAGCGCTCGCCCATGGCGCGCAGGATGCCGGCCTTGTTCTCGAAGCGGCGGAAGAGCGTGACCTCGTTGACGCCTGCCCGCTCGGCGATAGCACGGGTCGTGGTACCCGCATAGCCGCGCTCCGCGAAGAGCTCTCCGGCCGCTCGCAGGATCCGCTCGGTTGTGTCTGACACAGCGCTCATCGGTGATTCCCTTCAGAATGCGTGCAAGTGCTTGCTTGCATTCTAGCTAGACAACACGATGAGTGTCAAGAGGATCCGGGGGTGAGGCTGCGCGGGCGGGAACGCGTCTCCCACGCATATCCGCATCCGCCTAGTGCGCATTATGCGTTTTAATGGCATGAAGCCTGCTTACGCTGTACCTACGAACACCCCGGAACAGGAGGGTCCGCCATGCGAACGACATGCCCCGTCAATCTGACCACGGTAGACGCGAATGCCGTCCGCGTCGTGGCACTGCTGGTCGTCGCCATTGCCGGTCTGTTCCTGCTGTCAGGCAACCCCTTGGTCATCCTCGCGCTTGCACCGGATTTCCTCGTCCGGGCGGCAGGACGCCCGCACCTGAGTCCCCTCGCTCGCCTGGCGGCCGCACTCGTGCGCCTCGCCCGCGTCGCGCCGCGGCCCACCGACTCCGCCTCTAAGCGATTCGCAGCCGGCATCGGGCTGGCCTTCGCTACGACGGCGGGCGTGCTCGCAGTTGCAGGCTTGACGATACCCGCGGCGGTGGTGGCGGGGATCCTGCTCGCGGGACGCTACCGCCTGTCGAGCGGTACGTACTCTCGCGGGTTCGAGAGGCTCTTGTAGGCCGGTCGGATAACGCGGCCCCCGCCCGTGATCTCCTCGAGATGGTGCGCGCTCCATCCGACGATGCGGGACACGGCGAACAGGGGCGTGTAGAGCGCCTCCGGGATGCCGAGCATCTGGTAGACGAAGCCCGAGTAGAAGTCGACGTTGGCGCTGACTCCCTTGTAGATCTTGCGTCTGCCCGAGATCACGGCCGGGGCAAGTACCTCGATCTTGGCGTGCAGGTTGAACTCGTCTTCCAACCCCTTCTCGGCGGCCAGGCGCTCCGCATACTCCCTCAGGATGAGCGTGCGGGGATCTGAGACGGAGTAGACCGGGTGCCCCATGCCGTAGACGAGACCGGACCGGTCGAACGCCCCCTTGTTCAGAATGCGCAGCAGGTAGCTTGTGATCTCCTCATCGTCGCTCCAGTCCCTGATCTCGGACTTGAGCTCCTGGAACATCTTGACGACCTTGATGTTCGCCCCACCGTGACGCGGGCCTTTGAGCGAGCCGAGCGCGGCGGCGATGACCGAGTAGGTATCCGTCGCACTCGATGAGACCACCCGGGCGGTGAACGAGGAGTTGGTGCCCCCACCGTGCTCGGCGTGAAGCACGAGGGCCATGTCGAGCACGGCGGCCTCCAGCGGCGTGAACCGGTTGTCAGGCCGGAGCATGTGGAGGATGTTCTCGGCGGTCGAGAGCGAGGGATCCGGCCGGTGGATGAACAAACTCCCGGCCTTGAAGCGGTGAGCCGATGCGTGGTACGCGTACACGGCAAGCAGCGGGAAGGTCGAGATCAGCCGCATGCTCTGCCGGAGCACCGCGGGGACCGACGTGTCGTCGGGATCCTCGTCCAGCACGTAGAGCGCGAGCACCCCACGGGCCATCGCGTTCATGATGTCGCGGCTCGGCATCGGCAGGATGACGTCGTTGACGAAGTGTCTCGGCACGGCGCGGCCTGACGCCAGACGCTCCCGGAAGAGTTCGAGCTCCGCCCGGTCCGGCAGTTCGCCGAAGAGCAGCAGGTAGCAGGTCTCTTCGAAGCCATGACGGTTCTCGGCAGCGAAACCGTCGATAAGCTCCCGGATCTCGATTCCCCGGTAGAGGAGCCGGCCGAACGTGGGGGCGGTCGTCCCGTCCTCTTGCTCCGTGTAGCCGACGACATCACCGATGCGGGTCAGGCCGGCGAGCACACCATGGCCCGTCAGATCACGAAGACCGCGCTTCACGTCGTACTCACCGAAGAGCGCCGGATCGATGGTTCCGCTCTCGCGCGCAAGACGGCTCCAGCGGTCCAGGGCGGAATCGGAAGAACCGGCCTCTTCACGCGCATGTGCGGCTGTATCGTCGACTCGTTCACTGCTCATAGGGTTCGTCCTTTCCTGAGGCGGCATCGCCCGCAGATTCCGGGCACCTGCTCGCTCAACACTCACGGGACGGCGTAGCCGCCCGACTTGGAATCGTGATAGACCGCAGGCTCCAATCTTATCCTCACGGGAGACCGCGTGTTCGTCAGGATTCTACCGGACTCCGAGGAATCGTGATGATGGCAGCCATCGCCGCGCGGGTGCCCTCGCCTATCTCGGCCAGGATCGTGCGAGCCGCCTCCGCGGCGTCACCCGGCGCATCATCCAGCGCCCGGCGTACCTTCGCGCGGCCCGCAGCGGTATCGAGGGCCGCCACCTGTCCGCTGGCGAACACCACCCGGTCTCCCGGAAGGAGAAGCATGTGCTGCTCTGCCGAGGCCTGTACACTCGCCGAGCCGAGTGCAGGGCGATCCGTCAGCCCCATCGTGAACCTACCGCCGTGCGATCGGAACGCGGAGAGCACCGCACCTGCGGCCGAGAAGCTCATCTGGATCGCAGCGCCGCCAAGCTCAACCTCGCTCGCAAGCACGGAGACCCGGGCGTCATCCGCGGAGCGCGCACGCAGTGCGTGACCGAGGTAGGTCAGCGCCTCGGCCGGGGGGACTCCCTGGGATGCGTAGGAGTGCACCGTCGCGATCGCCCGCTCGGCAACGCTCTGTGCCGCGCCGGAGCCGGCTGCAGCCGTCCCGACGACGCATGCGACCGAGCGCCGGCCCGATGGCGCCAGGTCCCAGACCGGGGCTTCGTCCGAGGTAGGAGCGCGCGTCACGACCGAGACGGTCAGCGCTGCCGCCACTCCCTCGGCCGCGCCCTCTGAAAGCGGGACAACGATCCCGTCCGCGGTCACGCCGTAGAACGCCGACGTTTCGGTGGCAGGCTCGGCTGTGTCGGTCCCAGCGTCATCGACGTGAAGGGCCTTGAGATCCAGTCGGCTCAGCATAACCCCGAGAATCCCCGCCACCGACTCCAGAAGCCGGCGCTCGCGATCCTCCAGCGGGCGGGAGCCCGGCCACTCCACGGTGAGTACGCCCAGCGTCTCGCCCCAGGCGCGCACCGGCAGCACGCCGGTCGCATGCGCGGAGACGCTCGAGCGCCAGCGGCTCACACCGGTACCGGAAGCCGATGAGGCCGGACCGTGGCTGTCGACCACGAAGACCGGGGTGCCCTCGGACACAGCGGTCGCCACGTCGGCAAGCGTCTCGAGCGGGCGTGCGGACATGTCGCGGGCGAACGCAGCATGTGCCCCCACCGAGGCTACCGGCTCCAGTTGCAGCGTGCCCTCCCGCTCGAAGACGAGTGAGAGAGTCGCCCCGCTCAGGTCGAGGAGCGCAACGACCCGGTCGACGGCACGGGCAGGCAGCTCGTCGGAGAGGGGTCCCTCGGCGACGAGCTCCACGAGCGACTCGAGAACGTCGGCAGCGGTCGTGTCGCGCCACGAAACAGCGTCCGGAACGGACGCGCCCACATCGTTCTCGTCATGCGGACGTACGACTTCCACGGGCGTCCGATCTGCCGTCCAGAACCCTGGTGGACATCCATGATGAGTGTACCCGACGGGACCTCCGGCCACGTGCTCGCGGCGACTGGGCGTGCTGGCCGAGGCGCGCCGGGGTACACACTGTTGCAGCGGATGAAGCGCCAGGGAGGTGGGGGAAGTGGCCGGACAGGCGATTCGGGAACAGCAGGTCGGGGTGATCACGCACTACTGGACACACCTCGGTGTCGCGGGCGTGCATCTCACCGGGCCCCTCGAGGTCGGCGAGCGCATCCACGTCGTCGGCCACACGAGCGATTTCGAGCAGGATGTCGCCTCGATCCAGATCGAGCACGACAAGGTGGTGCGCGCCGAGGCAGGGGCGGACATCGGGCTCGAGGTCGTCGAGCACGCGCGGGAGCACGACAAGGTCTTCAAGCTCGTCGAGACGGGCGATGAACTGCTCGAGTGACCGCCGCTCGCGAGGTACCGGCCAGCACTACCGACTGACGGGGATGCCCCGCTCGGCCAGATACTCCTTGACCTCGCCGACGCTGAACGTGCGGAAGTGGAAGACCGAGGCCGCCAGCAGCGCGGATGCCTTGCCCTCTACGACCCCCTCGTAGAAATGCTCGAGTGTCCCGGCGCCACCCGACGCGATCACGGGTAGGGAGACCGCCCCGGCAACCGCCCGGGTGAACGGAAGATCGTAGCCCGCGAGCGTACCGTCGCCGTCCATGCTCGTCGGCAAGATCTCGCCGGCTCCCAGTTCCTCGCAGCGGCGGGCCCACTCCACGCAGTCCAGGCCCGTCCCCCGCTGGCCACCGCTCACGACCACCTCGAACCCTGAAAGCATCTCCGGGTTGCGGCGCCCGTCGATGGCCACGATCACTCGGTTTGAGCCGTACGCCTCCGCCGCTTCGCGGACCAGCTCAGGGCGTGCTACCGCTGCGCTGTTAATCGAGACCTTGCTGACCCCGACACCGAAGAGGGCCTCGATGTCCGCGAGCTGGTTGATACCGCCCCCGACGGTCAACGGCGTGTCACCGAGCGCCTCAGCGACCACCCGTGCCCACTCAAGGCGGGTCTTGCGGCCCTCGACCGTGGCGGCGATGTCGAGCATGGCCACCTCGTCGGCCCCGGCCTCCCGATAGAACGCCGCGTTCTCGACCGGGTCCCCTGCGTCACGCAACTCCACGAAGTGGACGCCCTTGACCACACGACCGTCCTTCATGTCGAGGCACGGGATGATCCTGACCGGCTCCACGGGCGACCCCTCTCCTCCGGGTGTTGTCTCGGCGCACGCTGAGGGCATCTTATCCCACCGTCACGTGCCCGGGGCGTACGGGCAGGGCAGGGCGGGTACAAGTCGTGTGAAGGGAGTGTCCATGAACGACGCGCTTGCGCTCGTGATCGGATACCTGCTCGGCGCGGTCCTGCCGGCGTACTTCATCGGCAGAGCGCGCGGGATCGACCTGCGAACGACCGGCGACGGGAACCCCGGCGCGACCAACGCTGTGCAGACGCTCGGACGGGGTCCGGGGTACCTGACCGCGGTCTACGACATGCTCAAAGGCCCGGTCGCGGTGGCCGTGGGATTCGCGCTCGGTGCCGGTGAGTGGGCGGCGTACGGCGCAGGCATCGCCGCGTTCCTCGGCCACCGCTTCCCCTTCTACCTCGGCTTTAAGGGTGGTCGCGGGTTCGCCACCGCGAGCGGACTGCTGATCTTCGGCATCGGATACGCAGCCGTACGCGGATTCCTACCACTCCTCGACGTCGTCCTCTTCCTCGGACTGTTCCTCGTGCTGTGGTGGGTCTTCGGGGGTCGCGCTGTTCCCGATACGGTGGTGCTGCCTCTCGCCGTCCTCGACCTCGTCGCGCGCCGAGTCCCGCTCGAGTTTCTCGTGCCGACGGGCATCGTGATCGCCTACGTGTGGATCTACAACATCACCAGGGTCAGGCGCGAGAAGCTCTTCCGGTTGCGTCCCGAGACCAGGGCGGCGCTCGGCGACGTCAGGGTCTTGATGCGCCCGGCGGCCCTCGCCTTTCCCGTGCTCTACCTCTTCCTACCACGCTCGTTCCTGCTCTCGCTCGTCGGTGCCGTCGCCCTCTTCTTCGTGAGCGTCGACATCTCGCGACTGCTCTGGCGACGTTTCAACCTGGCGCTCTTCCGTCGCATGGCGTTCTTCTACCGGCCGAACGAGGAGCACACGTTCACCTCCGCGTCCCTCTTCCTGCTCGGGACGCTGCTCACGATCCTGCTCTTCCCGAAGCCGGTGGCGACCACCGCCCTGATCTTCGTGACCTTCGGCGACCTCTCCGCCAAGATCGCAGGGCTCGAACGGGGCCGCCACCGCCTGTTCACGCGGTCGGTCGAGGGATCCCTCACCTTCTTCGCCGTCTGCTTGGCAGCCGGCTTCGGCTGGTCGTTCCTGGTGCCGATCGCACCGTCGCAGTACATCCTCGGCGCGTTCGTGGGGGCGATCACCGAGGCGCTGCCACTCGATCTCAACGACAACTTCACCGTGCCCCTGATGAGCGGGGCGGCGATGATGCTCCCGGCTCTCCTCGGCATCACGTGAGCATCAAGGGCACGGTTGTTGCTTCCCGGAGGGCTTATGCGTATCCACCGCCTCCAGGGTCTACTGGCCTCGACCCATCTGATCGAGACCGAATCCGCGCTCTTCCTCGTCGACGCCGGCTTCTTTGGCCACTCCGCCACCATCCTGCGCGCCATCCGCCGGCTCGGCCGGACGCCCGAAGAGCTGCGACTCGTGTTGCTCACCCATGGGCATCTGGACCACTTCGGTGGCCTCGCCGGCCTTCGGGACTCGGTGGACTTCGAGACCGCCTGTCACCCTGATCACGTTGACGCCATCGAGCGCGGAGGGCTGCTCGTCTCTCCGGCGATCAAGCCGGGGTGGGAACGGTACGTCGGGCTCGCACGGCTCACCATGGGCTGGCTCCCCGTGCGCGGGACGGCTCCCGTGACTCCGCTGGAGGACGGCGCCGACCTCTCCGCGTGGGGGCTGCCGGGTCGTGCGGTCCATACGCCGGGCCACTCGAGCGGCTGCCTCTCGGTGCTCCTCGATGACGGCACCGCGATCGTCGGCGATCTCGTGCAGGGCAAACGGCTGCCGACCCTCGTCCCCGAGCTCCCCTCGATGGCCGAGGACGTCGCGAGTGCATATGCCAGCTGGAAACGACTGCTGGCGCTGGGCGCGACCCGCTTCCTGCCCGCGCACGCGAAGGAGTTCACCGCAGGCGAGCTCCTGGCGACGATGAGCCGGGACGGCATCGCCCCGGCGTAGCCGAATGCTCGTAGCACACTCCGCACGTCCGGCTTGGGCTATCATCGTCTCGTCCGCGAACCCGGTAGGGGGCACATGCTCGCACTCAGAGAGCTCCTCGGAAGCAAGCTCAAGTTCGGACTGATCGCGCTCGCGATCGGGCTGGTCGTCTCGCTCACCTTCATCATGGCAGCGATGTCTGAAGGGTTGATCACCGGGATGACGGGCGCGAAGGGCAACCTCGACGCCGACGCGCTGGTCTTTCAGGGAGACACCTACCTCGCTCTCGAACGCAGCCGGCTCTCCGCCGACGACCTGGAGACGATCGCGGCGGCCGAGGGAGTGACCGACTCCTACGGCGTGGGGCACGCGATGGTCTCGGTCGACTCGGCCGAGGAACCCTTCGATGCGCGCGCATTCGGGCTTGGCGGCCGCTTCGAACAACTCCCCATAGTCGAGGGCGTCGGAAACCCCGGGCCGGGCGAGGCAGTCCTCGACGTCACCGCGCAGTCCAATGGGGTCTCGCTTGGCGACACGTTGCACCTCACCCCGATCGGCGAGGAGCTGACGGTAGTCGGCTTCACCGAGAACCGTCGCTACATCATGACGCCCGCCATCTACGTGGACCTGCCGACGTGGGAGCGGATCTTCGTGGCCACCGCGATCGGCAGGATGGACGAGTCCGGCCAGCCGGACAGGCCCGACGCGGGTCGCATCACCGAGCAGATAGCCGGCAGCGCCTCGATCGCCGCTGTGCGTCTCGCCCAAGGCACGACCGTCGAGGACCTCGCGGTCACGCTCTCCCCCGACTACGACGTGGTGACCCCCGACGAAGCAGCGATGGCAGGCAACGGCATGTCGGTCATGATCCTCGCGGTCGGCGGGATCCAGGTCGTCTCGCTGGCGATCGGCGCGCTGGTGATCGGGGTCTTCTTCTACATCACCACGCTGCACAAGACCGGCCAGATCGCCGCCATCAAGGCCCTCGGCGCGTCGAACGGTTTCGTCTACCGCCAGCTGCTGCTGCAGATCACCGTCCTCGTGGCGGCCGCTTCGGTGATCGGCATCGCACTCACGCTTGCGACCGGCTCGTCGATGCCGCCCACCATGGCATTCGATCCGCAGCCCGCCCGCTGGGCGACGAGTCTCGCGGCGATCTTCGCGATGGCCTACCTCGGGAGCCTCTTCTCGCTCCGCAGCATCCTTGCCATCGATCCCGCGACCGCGCTCGACCAGGCCGAACACTAAGGGGGGCCAGTGAGTCTGCTCGAAGTCAGAGAGGTGTCGAGGTCCTACGGGAGCGGCCACACGCAGGTCACCGCACTCGAGAACGTCTCCTTCGACCTCGACAAGGGCCGCCTGCTCGCGGTGCTCGGCCCGTCCGGCTCGGGCAAGACCACGCTGCTCTCGATCATCGCAGGGCTTCTCAAGCCGACGAGCGGAGAGATTCGCATCGACGGCTCGCCCATCCAGCTGCGCACCATCCGAGAGGCAGCCGCATTCAGGCGCGCTCACGTCGGCCTCGTGTTCCAGGAGTACCATCTGGTGCCCTACCTGACCGCCGCCCAGAACCTGCTACTCGTACCCCACCTCGACGGGCGGATCACCGGAGCCGACCGCGAACGGGCCGCGAGCCTGCTCTCCGAGTTCGGCCTGGAGAAGCGCGCTCGCCACACGCCCTCGATGCTCTCGGGCGGAGAGCGACAGAGAGTGGCCATCGCCCGGGCACTCATGAACGATCCGGAGATCATGCTCGTCGACGAACCGACCTCCCACCTCGATACCGAGCGAGGGCGTCAAGTCGTCGACCTGCTGCGCGATCACATTCGCGGGCGCGACATGACGTGCGTCATGGTCACGCACGACGCACGCATGGCCGAGGAGGCCGACGAGGTGCTCCGACTCGTCGACGGGAAGATCGTGCAGGGGTAGGCAGCTGAGGCGACGCCATGCCGCCCGCGCTCTCACCTCTCGTCACGAAAGCCGGTCTTGATGTGCGAACCGTCGCAGAACGGCTTGTTGCCTGACGCGCCGCAGCGACAGAGGGTCACCCGGTTGCGCACCTCGTAGGCGACTCCATCCGAGTCCTTGATAGGGATACCGCCGCGCACCCACAGCGGGCCGCTCACGCCGAGGTACGGATCTTCCACGAGCGCGATGGAGGGTTCGAGTTCCGGTTCGAACGGGCCGGTCGCCTCGTCGGCGAGCACGTAGCGGCCGGACGGGCACAGGGTCGCCTGCTCCTCGGCAAGATCCCGCGCATCCGGGTCATCGCAGCGCTCGATGAGGTTCCACAGGCCGCCCGCGCGGTCGCAGAAGCGCGCCTCCGCACAGAGACGGCGCGCGTCGCTGAGGCGGACTCCCGGGCCTTCGATCGGTACCGACTGCTCGGCGTACGACTCGTGACCGGCGGTCTCGGTGCCATCGAAGCCCTCGACGGCATGAGTCCCGTCGCAGAAGGGCTTCTCGGCCGAGTGCCCGCATCGGCACAGTCGATAGCGATCGCCCGCATCGATCCGCTCGACCTCCCGCCAGCCGACCGACTCGCCCTCTTGGTTCGTGGCGATCTCGAGGCGCACGAGAGGAACGCCTCCTCTGACCGCATACGGCCCGGCCTCGACGACCGAGATCCGCATGCGTGCATCAGGCTTGTCCACGTGCGCCCCTCAGGCGTTCAGCACGCTGACGGCGCCGACCGGATCGGCCATGCGCAACACGAGCGAGACGCGGTTGCCGTCGCCTGCGGTCCCGTAGATCCAGCGAACGTCGATGTCAGCGCGTGCCAGCTTCGCAGCGGCCTTGGCGAGGGACCCTGCCTCCGCGGGCAGATCCAACATGACCACGTCCTTGCGCTCGACCGACATGTTGATGATGTTCGCAAGCGCTGCGGTGGCCTTCTCGTTGTCACTCGTCACGATCATGAACTCGCCGCGACCGTCCTTCTCGTATGCACCGATCGCGTAGATGTCGACTCCGGCCTCGTAGATGGCCTCGCTCACCTGCGCAAGCAGCCCGACCCTGTTCGGGGCCGTGACGAAGAGCTCTTGTACAACCCGGGCTTCAAACATGGTGCTCCCTCCCGCGCCGAGACTGACCCTGTTGCCGGGTAGATACCCGCTTGCCCGTTCAGGTGGTCGCGCCAGGCCGGGATTACGGCCCTCATACGGGTATGAGGTGGGTAGGAGACCCGGCCGAAAGAGGGGGAGTGACGCCCGTGTGTTCCGAGCAACCGCCTCCGTCACCGCGCTCGTACCTCAAGAACCTCCGGGAGCCCATGCCTGTCCGGAGGAAGGTCGGGCTGCTCGCCCGCAACGCACTACGCCGCATCTTCCCGAAGCCCTCGACGTGCTGCGGCCATCCGGGCGAGCCGGGTTGTTGACGGTGAGGCTGCCGCCGTGCGCGGATCCAGAACGCAAAGAGGGCCGTCTCGTAAGGAGACGGCCCTCTCGCATCGCTGGAGGACAGCGACGATCGCACCTTCGTGAGTAGCGTTCGCAAGCGGGATCACATCTCCCGGAACGCCGCTGTCCTAGGCGGACCCTGCCTCCGATCGAGCCGTGGCGGACAGGACCAGCGCAGCGATGTGGGTACTTCGCACTGCTGGATCACCTCCTCGGATCGTCGGTCGCCGGATCGCGGCCTCGGGATTCCCCGTAGCGCTGGGATAAGCGAGCAGCGTGCCGAATCGGCATCGCGCAGCGAAGTGATGTGCGTCTAGCCGGCGCGCTCCCGCTCGATGCGCTCGGCGATCGCTGTGACGACGTGGGCCCGCTGTTGGTCGACCGAGGAGCCCGCCTCCGGAGCCAAGCCGACTCCGGCCGCCGATGCGACCGCTGAGATCAGCGCGAACGCGCCGGTCAGGACCTCCTCGGGTTGATCGAAGACGCGTGCGAGCAGCCTGCGTTCGGTCAGCAAGGTGAGGTCCGCTGTAGCCTGGCGACCCGTTATCCCGACGAGGCTCCGGTAGTAGCGGTTGGTGACCGGTCGCCCGAAGAACCCGTCGAAGAGCGCCTCGGCCAGCCGGGGCGGCTGCTCGAGAATCTCCTCGGCGATGCCCTCGGCCAACCCCCAGATCTCACACTCGACCGCCTGCTTGAGCCAGAACGCTTCGACCTGCCGCCGCTGCGCGCGAACGTGGATCGTGACGAACCGCGTGACGTCGGCGTCAGGGTTCCAGCAGTGGCCGAGATCCTTGAAGGCGTCGTAGTACTCCTCGCGATGAGAGCCCCACCACTCCTCGAGGCTCACGAACTCCTGCGTGTTGTACCCGCCCCGCCGCATAGCGACCGAGGCGAGGATCCGCGCTACCCGCCCGTTGCCATCGTAGAACGGATGGATCCCGGCGAGACGTGCGTGCACGAGCGCCGCCACCACCGGCGCCGGATCGGTCGAGGACTGCGCCCACTCGCAGAGCTCATCGACGAGCCCCGGCACCTCGCGAGGCGGTGGAGGCACGTAGGCGACACCACCGCTGCCGCTATCCCCGAGCCACACGTCCTTGTAGCGGAAGCTGCCCGCTGCGGGATCCGGATGAACGCCCATGACGCGCAGATGGACCTGGAGGACGAACTTGCGGGTCCAGCGAAACGCGTCGTCATCGGCGCGTCGCAGCGCGTACTCGACGGCTTCTCCGTAACCCTCGACCAACCCGCAGTCGTGCTCGCACACCCAGGCTGGGCGATCGCCGGCGAGGATCCGTCTGACGTCATCGACGGTCACCGGCACGCCTTCGATCCGCGTGGACGCCGCGACCACTCCCGCCTCCCACTCTCGCCTCAGGCGTCCCAGCCATCGCCGAGGGAGTGCTCCGTTGCAGGTCAGGCCCGCTCTGAGGGCGTCAAGCCCCTCGAGCTCCTCTATGAGGTATGGGGTGAGCCGGTACCGGTACATCGACACCTCCTTGCGGGATATCATGCCCGCCCTGCTACCGGTGGATGATCCGGCCGAGCAGCGGGACCGACACCTCGATCGCCCGCTCCGGGCACATCTCCTGGCAGCAGTAGCAGCGGATGCAGCGCTGGTAGTCGTGGGCAGGCGGCTGCGCGCGCCGCCCCTCCCGGCCACTCTCCACCCACTGCACGGCCTCCGGGTCCACGGGGCAGACCTCGACACACGTCCCGCAGCGGGTGCACCGAGCCGGGACGATGAACGGGCGCGGGACGATGAGCGCACGCGCCAGCCATGCCGCGACACCACTCGCCGGACCGGTGGTCGAGCCGGCGCGCCGGTTGGCAACGAAGTCGGCGGCCACGCTCTCCTCGAGCCGATCACCGAGAATCGTCACGTCCTCCCACATGCCGAGACCCGACTCCTGCCCGAGCGTGATCGTCTCGACACGTGCAGGATCGAGGCCCATCAGCCGGGACGCGGTCGCATCGAGCGCGACCGGGTCGTCGGAGAGCAGCAGGACTCCGACGTGGCGGGGGTCGCCTCCACGAGGGCCGTTCCCCTCCATCGCCACGATCCCATCCATCACGTAGAGGCGGGGAGCCAGTGCTGCACACAGGTCCACAAGCATCTGGGCGAACGTTCGGATGTCGGGCATGCGTGCGTGGAACTCGCCTTTGAGCGGACCGGGGATGCAGCCGAACTGGTTCTTCACCGCCCCGGTCATGCGCGTCAGCGCGTGCGTCTTCATCTTGGGCAGGGAGACCAGTCCGTCCGCGGCCAGCACCCCTTCGGCGATGTGCCAGCGCTTGACCACGCGTCCGCTCGGGGCCGAGACGTCCCGTCCGCTCGAGAAGTCGGCGAAGGGGATGGAGAGCCGGGCCGCTGCCTCCGCGAGTCCGGCCCGCTTGGCCGCGCCCTCGGGTCGACCGACCGCAGGAGAGTCGCCGTAGGACAGGACCGCCCCTGCACCGGCGAGATGCCGGGCGACCGCGGCGAAGACCGCGGGATGGGTCGTGACCGAAGCTCCGGGCGCGCTCGCCACGAGCAGATTGGGCTTGAGGAGGATCCGCTCTCCCTCGGAAACGAAGCGCGAAGCCCCTCCCAGTAACTCGAGTCCCCGCCCGACGGCGGCGTGCACCGCGTCATCCTCGTATGTTTGACATCTGACGAGCGCGACGGTGCCTGTCACAGGCGGCTCCTCACGGGTTAGGGTGGGAGAGTCGGAGTCATGGCGTCCGGTGCGGGACGCCATCAGAACGACGTCCTGTCGGGATGCTGGCCGAGTCGTCCCGCCTCGCCGCGGTCGAGAGCGTCGATCGTCGCCATCTCGTCGGGCGAGAGTTCGAACCCGAACAGGTCGGCGTTCTGGCGGATCCGTTCCGGCGTGACCGACTTCGGGATCACCACGACGCCGTGCTGGAGTGCCCAGCGCAGCGCCACCTGGGCACTCGAGACTCCGTGCGCCGCCGCGATCTCGGCCAGCAGCGGCTCCTCGTCGGCCCGTCCGCGCATCACCGGTCCCCAGCCCTGGACGACGATCCCGCGGTCGTGGCAGTACCTCCGCAGATCGGGCTGTTGGAGCCAGGGATGGTGCTCGACCTGGTCCACCATCGGAACGGCGCCTGTCCGGGCAGCCAGTTCCTCCAGATGCGGGCCGAGGAAGTTGCAGACACCGATCGCGCGGGCAAGCCCGGTCTCCAGCACGCGTTCCATGCCCCGCCACGTCGACTCGTAGAGCCGGGGGATCGGCCAGTGCACAAGGTACAGATCGACCCGGTCGACACCCAGACGCTTCAGGCTGCCCTCGATCGCCCGGAGGACACCTTCCTCACCCTGTTCGTCGTTCCAGACCTTGCTGGTGATGAAGAGTTCGTCGCGCGGGATGCCGCAGGCGGACAGCGCGCGTCCGATGGCTTCCTCGTTGCCGTAGACCGATGCGGTATCGATGCCGCGATACCCGGCTTCGAACGCCGTGAGGACCGACCTCTCGACCTCGTCCGGCGAGACGATCTTGTACGTCCCGAAGCCGAGCACCGGCATGCCGCCTCCGTTTGCCAGACGTACCGTGCTCGAGATTTCCAGCATCATCGAACCACCTCCGCGATGAGTATTCCCGATTCGCGCGGCGCGCGGTAGGCTCGGTACAATCTGCAGAAGGAGTGCTCATGAACGAAGTCATCCGCTACGAGATCCTCGACACCTCCCTCGGCCGCCTGCTCGTGGCGGTGAGCGCGCGCGGGGTCTGTGAGGCCTCCTTCGGAGACGACGACATTGCGATGCTTGCAGCAACGGCGCGCCGCTTTCCCGGTGCCGACCTCGAGCTGGCAGACGACCGAGCGCATACCATCGCGCTCGCCTTCGCGGCCGCGGTCGAGGACCCCGCAGCGCCCGTCGATGTCCGGCTCGACCTGCGGGGCACGCGCTTCCAGCTGGCGGTCTGGAAAGCACTCACCGAGATCCCCGCCGGAGCCACTATCTCCTACGGCGAGCTCGCCCGCTCCATCGGCCGGCCCACTGCGGTGCGAGCGGTCGCACAGGCGTGCGGGGCCAACCCCGTTGGCGTGGTCGTCCCCTGCCACCGCGTTGTCGGTGCCGACGGCTCGCTCACCGGCTATGCGTCAGGCATCGACCGGAAGCGGGTGCTGCTCGAACGCGAGGGCGCGCTGTAGCACTGGTGCGTACGCGCCCGACGCCCTTCTCAGGCAGAATCGGTGATCAGGGGCTGTTCTTGACAACGGCCCGGGCGGTCGTAGCGCGCTGTGAATCAGCAGGCGAGCAGTCGGTCGACCGCCTCCACCACGGCAGGCTCGGCATCTGCCTCTATCTCCTCTTGAAGCATACGGGTGCCTGCAAGGATCAGGCCGCTGACCAGCCGGACGGTAGTCTCATCGTCCCGGGCGGTGAACTCGCCGTTGACCACGCCCGCGTGAACGTAGTCTCGGATAAGGTCCGTGTAGGCGTCGAGGAACGCCTGTTCGGCGACCTGGTACCGCTGTACGAACTCGCTGTCCCGGTTCCTGCGCCACCAGTCGCGAGTGAAGTCGAAGACGATACGGATGAGACCTTCGACTTTGGCTGAATACGAGGCGCGGCCGGCAAGCTCGGCGGCGATGCGCTGCTTGTCCGCAGCTGCGCGTCGCTCGATAACGCTCTTGAAGATGTCGTCCTTGCTCTCGTAGTGGACGTAGATGGTCTTCTTCGAGATGTGCAGGTCCTTGGCGATATCTTCGACAGACGTCTTGCGGAACCCGTACTGCTCGAGGTGTCTCTCGAAGCTGTCGGCTATGTGTTCGCGTGTGACGGTCATGTTGCGGGGCCTCCGTCCGTGTGGGTCGACCGTGCGGCTCGCTCGTTGTCGAGTATCACGCTGGCGCCCGATATGGTCAACGCCGGTTTCCGGTTTCCGCGTTCGGGCATGCCGGAAAAGGGAGCGGGCCGTCGCCGGGGGGATGACCCGGCAGCGGCCCGTACGGGAGGCGCATGGGAAGGTGACTACAGGGCGGAGGCTATGATCGCAAGAATCACGAGGGCCCCTGCAGCGAGGAAGGCCCGGACAGGATAGACGGCCATGTCGCTGAAGCTATCGTTGAACATCTCTTCACCTCACAACCTTCAAGCGCACGACTTCTTCTGAGAACAGTATCGACGCGATCACGCATCAGTTCAATTGGCGGTTTCTTGATATTCATGTAAGTATTACTTCATGTTGAACGTCAACCGTATGAGGATGCTGCGTGAGGTCGCCGAACAGGGAGGGATCGCGGCCGCTGCCGAGACTCTCTACATGTCCCCCTCGGCTGTCTCCCAGCAGATGGCGGTGCTCGAGCGGGAAGCCGGCACGCCGCTTCTCGAGCGGCACGGGCGCGGCGTGCGCCTGACAGCCGCCGGAGAGAGCCTCGTCGCTCATACCGACCGCATCCTCACGGTTCTGGAGGAGGCGCAGTCCGATCTTGCAGACATCTCGGCGAGCGTAGCGGGCAACCTCAACCTGTGCAGCTTCCCTACCGCGGCACGCGCACTCCTCATACCGGCGCTCGCGCTCCTCCGCCAGAGACATCCTCGCCTGCGACTGCACATGAGCGATCTCGAGCCCGAAGAGAGCATTCCTCTGCTCAAGCGGGGTGAGATGGACATCATCCTGTCCTACGGCTACGACCGCCTGCCCGAGAAGGACGATCCCTCGATCGAGCGGCTCCGCATCATGACCGAGCCTCACAACATCGCACTGCCCGTCGATCACCCCGAGGCGGCTCACGGCGGGCCGGTCCGGATGGCCGATCTGGCCGAGGAGCAGTGGGTCGTCGGGCGAGACGGCTCACCGTTCATGGACGTGATGCTGAGGATCGCCAACGAAGCGGGGTTCACTGCCCGGGTCGATTTGCACTCCAACGACTACCAGGTGATCCTCGCCGCGGTCGAGGCGGGACTGGGTGTCGCGCTGATCCCGCCGCTCGCACGGTTCAGCAGCTATCCGGGCGTGGTGTTCCGGGACTGCGCGGACGTGGTGATAAACCGGCAGATCGTCACGGTCATCCGCAAGGGCAGCTCGCGCGCACCGGCGATCGCCGCCGGTCTTCAAGCCATCCGTGAGGTCGCCTACCAGCGGACGTCCTGACCACGCCGGGGCTCCCACCCGAGCTGCTCGAGGAGTTCCGAGATCCGATCGGCCTCCTCGCCATCCGCTTCCAGCGCAGCGGCCTCGAGCACTGTCCGGGCCCGTGCTCTCTCGGCCATCGCGGACCCCTCACAACCCACAGCAGCGTAGGCGTCGGCCCGCGCCATCAACAGTTCTCCGAGCATACGGGAGCGCAGGACGTCGGTCCGCCCGCCTGCCGCCAGGAAGGCGACGAGGCCCTCTCCCGTCATGGCGTCTGCAAGCGCGATGTCGGTGTCGAGCAGGGCTGCAACCGCCTCCCGGGCTGTCTCGAGCGCATCGTCGGGGCGCTGCTCGCGGATCGCGTGAAGCATCGCAGTGAGCATCCGGCCCACCTGCATGATGAGGCGCAGGATGTAGTCACGCTCGTACATGGTCACACCTCCGAGTGCGCGACGGCAGCGACGTGTCCGCCCTGCGTGCTATCAGCGTGCGAACAGCATACCGGGAACTGCCGTATCCGCGACGGCGGCGAGCAGGTACACTGGTGTACGCACTCTGCCGGGAGTGATGGGGGCACCAGCATATGGTTCGAGACGTGTTCACGCCTGAAGCCGGGGACGAACGTGCCCGGCGCATGCGCTTCCTGCACGAGATCAGCTCCGTCGCGATATCCTCGGTCGACCCGCGCGACATGGCCGAGCAGGTCGCATGCATCATCCACGATCGCTCGGAAACGCTCTTCACGAGCGTGCGGCTGGCGAACCGCGAGCGCTCACGACTGCACATAACCGCCAGCTGCGGCCTCCCCGCTTCGTACGTCGAGAACTGGGAGGTCATCGGGGTCGACGCAGAGCATCTGGTGCCCTTCGTGTTCGCCTCGGGAGAGCCTGCGTGGGGAGCCGATCTCCGCCACACCCCGCGCGGCAGCGCACTGGCCGAAGCCCTCCTCGAGTGCGGTATCGAAGCAAACACCTTCCTCGCGCTGCCGCTCAAAGGCGCGAAGAGCACGGTGGGCGTCGTCACGCTCGGGTGGGCGAAACAACGCGAGTTCACAGACGACGACATCGACTTCTACGCCTCGGCGGCCAACGTCCTCGCTGTCGGGATCGAGAATGCGTACCTGTTCGAAGACGAACGGGAGTCTGCCGAGACCGCCAAGCGGCTGTTCGCCGCCTCCAACCAGCTGGCCACGGAGTTCGGCGGCATCTTCGAATCGCTGACCGACGCCGTCGTCGTGTTGAGCGCGAACGGCTCGGTCGCACGTGCGAACGATCCTGCCCGCAGGATGCTCGGCTTCGACCCGTTGGGATTGGAGCGCACGCAGCTCGCGGAACGTGCGTCGATGCGCGACCGGTCGGGGACCCCTGTGCCACGGAGCGTCATGCCCTGGGAGCAAGCGCTCAAGGGTGACGTCGTACATGACGCGCCGTTCGTCATCACCTCAGGCGAGAGGGACATGCGTGTGCTCGTGTCGGCCTCGCCACTCGTCTCCGACGGCGTGGTCTCGGGCGCCGTCCTCGTCTGGCGTGACGTCACCGAGCGCGAGGAGCTGCTCGCCAGGCTGGCGAGCGAGCGTCAGCGCATGGAGACCATCCTGACAAGCATCACAGACGGGTTCGCAGTGCTTGACGAGTACGGCGTTTACCGCTACGCGAACCAATCGCTCGCAACGATGGTCGGGAAACAAGCCGATGAGATCGTCGGGCGCTACGTCTGGGACGTGTTTCCCGAGGCCGTCGGCTCGGAGTTCGAGCACGCGGTCAACGCCGTCATGAAGGACGGCACCGCGCTGTCGTTCCAACAGCACTACGCGCCGACCGACCTCTGGGTGGAAGCGCGAATCTACCCGACGGCAGGGGGCGCGACCATCTTCGCCTCGGACATCTCGGAGCAACGCAAGGCGGAGCAGGAGCGCGAGCGGCTGCTCGACGCCTACGAGGTCGAGATCGCACGCACGTCTCTGCTCAAGGACACCTCCGCGGCAGCAGGGACGTCGCTCTCCGCCGATCAGATCTGCGCGCTCGTCCTCGAGACGATCAGGGGCCGGCTCACTCCGATGCGAGGAGCTATCCACCTGCTGGACCCGTCCGCAGACAGGCTGCTCCTCAACTCGGCCTTCGGCTACACCGAGGAGGAGACCCGCGCGATGCAACGCCTTGCACTCTCCCCGGCCTCACCTCCCGGCTTCCTCGTGTCCGAAGGCCGGACCCTCGTCACCCACGAGAGCGTGCTGCCAGACGCCGACGCGCCGGCGCCCGACTCCGACGAGCGGTGGCTCGTCCTGCCGGTCGTCTTCGCCGAGCGTGTCCTCGGAACCATCACCCTGGCGTTTGCAGGACGCAGGGCGTTTACCGAGGAGGAGGTCTCGCTCTTCAGGAGCATCGCGATCCAGCTCGGCATAGCGCTCGATAACGCCCGACTCTACCAGCGGGAACACCGGATCGCCGACACGCTCCAGCAATCGCTCCTTGCCGACCCCGCACGCGTCGACGGGCTCGAAATCGGGCGGGTGTACCGCTCCGCTACCGAGAACGTCCGCGTGGGCGGGGACTTCTACGATGTCTACTCGCTCCCGGATGGCCGGGTCGCGGTCTCGATCGGCGACGTCTCGGGCAAGGGTCTTGCGGCCGCCGGTATCACGGCGCTTGTGCGAAACACGCTGCGGGGACACTCACTTGACGCCCTCGCACCACACGCACTGGTCACCAAGGCGAACGAGGTGCTGTGGTACTTCTCGGACAGCGAGATGTTCGCGACCGCCGTCTACGGAGTCCTCGACCTGAGCACGGGCCGATTCGAGTACTGCAACGGCGGCCACCCCTCGCCCCTGGTTCTGCGCGCCGACGGCACACTCAGCACACTTGAGGTCTCGGGGCCGATGCTCGGCGCCTTCACGGACCTTGAGTACACCACCCACTCGGTTGAACTCGCAGAAGGTGACGTGCTCATCCTCTACACGGACGGGGTCATCGAAGCACGCAACGGCGGTCAGTTCTTCGGCGAGGAGCGCCTCGCTGACCTTGTGCGGTCGCTCGCCGGCAGCTCGGCACAGGAGATCGCCCAGGCGATCGCGGACGCGGCGTGGGAACACGGCGGTGGCGTGCTGCGCGACGACATCGCCGTGCTGTCGATCGGGGCACCACGCCTGACGGATGCGGGATAGACGAAGGGGCCGACCCCGCAGGGCCGACCCCTCGCTCACAGCCGCGACGCTGCTTACTGTGCGACCGCGACCACTGCCGCGACCTCTTCAAAATCGACGAAGTACGGCTTGTCGGGGCTACGCATGAACGCATCCATGTCGAACTCGAACGTGCCGCGCTGTCCGCGGTCGGCGTGCAGCGCGACGATAACGTCGGGGCTGGTGACCCGCTCATCGAGCGGCACAACAAGATCCACGCTCTCGCCCTCCTCCACACGCAGCAGGCCGACCCGCTTGCCGGGCATGCCGTCGTCGTCGAGGTGCACGACGAGCCACGAGTCATCGGGAGCAAGAACGCGAGACACGGCGATCGAGTCGGCCGCGCCGGGCTGGTCCTCGACCGCAAGAGCCACGTTCTCTCCAGCCACCACCACACCGACCATCATGAAGTCGTTGGCTCTGGCCTGAGAGAACGTCCAGAGCGTGAGCCACACCGCGAGAGCGGTGACGAGCGCTGCGGCTCCGTATATCGCAGACCTCCTCATAGGAAGTGTCCTTTCTTCGATTCCTATGCCGCCTTGCGCAGGCTCGGCTTGAACCGGCGCAGGAGCAGCGATGATGTCACGACGCTTACGCTGGAAAGCGCCATGGCGCCACCGGCGAGTTCGGGCCTCAGCAGACCGAGTGCGGCGATAGGGATGCCCAGCGAGTTGTAGCCGAGCGCCCACACGAAGTTCCAGCGGATGCGGCGGATCGTCGCACGCGAGAGCTCGATGGCGGTGACCACGTCGCGCAGGTCGTCCTTCATCAGCACGATCCCGCCGGTCTCCATCGCCACGTCGGTCCCGGCGCCCATCGCGATGCCGATGTCGGCCTGTGCGAGCGCGGGCGTGTCGTTGATGCCGTCGCCGACCATCGCAACGGACAGGCCGCGGCCCTGGAGCTTGCCGACCTCCGCGGCCTTGTGCTCGGGGAGCACCTCGGCCAGCACGTGGTCGGCGGGGATGCCGGCCTGTGCAGCGATGGCCTCGGCGGTCAGGCGGTTGTCGCCGGTGATCATGTAGACCTCCACGCCCATCTCCCGCAGGCGTTCAACGGCTTCGCGCGAGTTCTCCTTGAGCGTATCGGCAACGGCGATGAGACCGGCGGGTACGCCGTCCACAGCGGTGAGCATGACGGTCTTGCCCTCGCCCTCGAGCTGCTCGATGCGAGCCGCCCACGGCGATATGTCGATACCCTCACGACCCATGAGCTTGCGGTTGCCGAGAACCACCGAACGGCCGTCGACGAGTCCCTCCACTCCATGGCCGGGAACGGCGGCAAATCCGCTGACCTGCGGCAGTTCGACGCCCGTCTCCTTCGCATGGTTCACGATCGCCTCGGCGAGCGGGTGCTCGCTCGAGCGTTCGAGCGCGGCGGCGAGCCGGAAGAACTCCTCGCGGCCGATCGCGTCACCGAACGGCTCGTACTCGGTCACCACGGGCTTGCCGTGGGTGAGCGTGCCGGTCTTGTCGAACACGATGGCGCTGGTCTTGTGGGTGGTCTCGAGCGCCTCGCCGCTCTTGATGAGCACACCGTTCTCCGCACCTTTGCCGGTGCCGACCATGATGGCGGTCGGGGTCGCCAGGCCGAGCGCACACGGGCAGGCGATCACGAGCACCGCGGTGCCGACGAGCAGTGCTTTGACGAACGGCGTGAAGCCGTCGAGCGCGTCGGGGAAGAGCGTCGGGCCGAGAAAGAGCCACACTGCGAACGTCACAATCGCGAGCAACACAACGGCGGGCACGAAGTACGAGCTGATGTAGTCGGCGAAGCGCTGGATGGGCGCCTTGGAGCCCTGCGCCTCCTCGACGAGCTTGATGATCTGGGCCAGCGCGGTGTCTTTGCCGACCTTGGTCGCCCGGAACTTGAACGAACCGAGCTTGTTGATGGTCGCGCCGATCACGGTGTCGCCTTCGTGCTTCTCGACCGGTATGGACTCGCCGGTGAGCATCGACTCGTCGACCGACGAGCTACCCTCGACGATGACGCCGTCGACCGGGACCTTGTCGCCGGGACGCACGACGACGACATCGCCCGCGACGACCTGCTCGACCGGGATGTCAGCCTCCACGCCACCACGCACCACGCGGGCCGTCTTGGCGGCCAGCCCCATCAGCTTCTTGATGGCATCACCGGTGCGGCCCTTGGCGCGCGCCTCGAGCAGCTTGCCGAAGATGACGAACGTGATGAGCATCGCGGCGACCTCGTAAAAGACCGGCTCTTCGACGAGCCAGAACGTGGCCGCAAGGCTGTAGAAGTACGCCGCCGAAGTACCGAGCGCGATCAGCGTGTCCATATTGCCCATGCGCTGCTTGATGGCGTGCCAGAAGCCGCGATAGAACTGCGCGCCGGCGATGAACTGCACCGGGGTGGCGAGCACGAGTCCGATGTACTTCATGACCATGTGCGGGTCCCACGCGCCGCCGAAGGTGTTCGCCAGCCAGGTGGAAAAGACTACCGGGATGACATCCATGAACGGCGGGACCATCGTGAACACGAATGCGGGAATCGCGAGGCTCGCGCTCAGGATAAGCAGGTTTCGCTGGTGACGCGTGTGCCGCTCCTGTGCCTCCCGCTGCAGGTCGCGCGCGGACTCGCCGCCCGCCTCCTCTGCGTCGGGGAGGACGACCGCACCGTACCCTGCCTCGATGACGCTGCCGATGAGTTCGTCGACCGAGACGACGTCGGTGTCGAACGTGACGGTCGCGGTCTCGGCGGCCAGGTTGACGACCGCCTCAGAGACCCCGTGCACCTTGGCGAGCGTGCGTTCGATGACCGCCTGGCACGACGAGCAGGTCATGCCCGTGACGCCGAGCGTGACGCGCGCGCTGCCGGTGCTCGTTCCGCCTCCTGTGTGCGCGGACGACCGCGCCCCAAGGGGAGTCGCCTCGTAGCCTGCGGCCTTGACGGCGGCTGCGATGCCCGGCTCGTCGATCTGAGCCGGGTCGTAGCTGACGGTCAGGCGCTCCGAGGCGAGGTTGACGTTCGCCGACAGCACGCCGGGCATGCGCGCAAGCGTCTTCTCGATGACCGCGACGCACGACGCGCAGGTCATGCCGGTAACCCCGAAGACCGCCTCGCTCGCGGATACATCAGGAGAGTGCTCGCGAACCATAGTGTTCTCCATTCCTGCCACCTACTCGACCACGATGGTACCGAACACCATCTCCATCCCGCAGGAGAAGCCGTACTCGCCGGCCTCGAGCGCGGGCAGCTTGATGGTCTTCGGGCCGGTGGTCAGGTCCTCGAAGAAGCCGAGGTCGCGCGACATGACCTGCGCCATGCACCCAGAGCCCTGGCTGAACGTGATCTCGAGCGGGACGCCTGCTGTGGCGCGGATGACGTTCGGGTCGTATCCCGCACTTGCATCGACGGAGATGCGCTGAACGTCGCCCTCGACGGTGGTCTCGCCTTCGATCGGCTCGCCGGAGCCCGTGGGACCGCAGCACGCGCAGCCCGCCCCGCCGGCCGCTCCGGTTCCGGAGCCGCCCTGGCCGAGTCCGCCGCCCGCATCGGTGACGGAGCCGTATTCGTTTCCGTTGTTCGCGACCGCGAAGCTGTAGGTCACGAAGAACGCCGTCGCTACGAGCGCCGCGACCAGCACGTATCGGACGGTCGTCATCCTGTCGTTCGTTCTTGCCGGTGCTGACATCGTGTGTCTCCTGTCCTTTCCGGCCCCTGCGGGCCGGTCGTGTTCTGTCACTGTTAAGAGCCGAGCTGTCCGCCGAGCGTCAAGCCTGCGATGATGGCGGCCGCAATGAAGGCGGCGATGATGAGGACCTCCTGCGGAGAGAACCCGAGGAGGGTCGGCTCCGGTTCCGGCTGCTTCTTGCCGGTCTTGTTCTTGGTACCCGACGGGGCACCCGTCGGGCAAGACGCCTTCTTGGGCTGCATGCGCCAGAGCGCGATCAGCAAGACGACCATGAGAAGTGCGCCCAGGAGTGGTAGCGCCCTACTGCCACCGGTTGGGCCCGCGTTTCCCACCTGAAGCGTCCCGGACATCATGCCCATCTGACAGGTCAGCGTGTAGCTGCCGGCGGCGGTGGGTGGAATCTCCACCACCGTCGTCCCGAAAGGCTCGAGCTTCTGCGCAACACCGAGTTGCGGTATCCACAGTTCGTCCGAGCAGACGTTGTTCTCCTGGCGATCGACGATCAGTCTGACCGGCTCATCAGCGGGGATCGCCACGACGTCGGGCACGTACCTGACGTTTGCGATCGTGAGGGAGACCTCGGCGATGCCGTCTGCACCTCTCGCGAAATCGCCAGCATCATCGGCGGCGGGTGCGCCCAGCACGGCCTGCTTGATCGACTGAGCCGTCACCGGAGAGCCGAGCATCATCGCGCCGCGGTCGAGCATCACGAGTCCGAGCACCACGATGATCACCGCTGCGACAACCATCATGCGACTCTTGAACTTCGCGGTCAGCATTCCCGAGACGGTTCCGAACGCCAACATGAGCGGTGCGGTGCCCAGTCCGAACCCGAGCATGACCGTGGCACCCTGGATCGGGGACCCGGCTCCGGCCGCAGCAAGCTGAGCCGCTTGGAGCGGCCCGCAGGGCATCAGCCCGGTGAGCAGACCGAATGTCAGCGGCGTCGCGATGCTGGCGCGCCCCTCGGCAGCCTGTTCGTTGGCCTTGCGCCGAGTGGACGCCAGGGCCCTCATCAGGAACGCCGGGGGCTTGAAGGTCAGGTGCTTAAGCCAGGGGACACGGCCGGTCATGTTGATGCCCATCAGCACCATGAAAGCGCCGGCGGCAACCATGATCCATCCTCGGACCCCGTCGATATTGAACGCCGAGCCGATGGCCCCGAGGGCCAGACCGACTGCCATGTAGCTGAAGATCTTCGCGCTCTGGTACGCGAGGTGCGGGGTCAGCCGCTGTGCGACCGTACCTCCCTGTGCGCCTTTGACCGCATAGGAAAGCACGAGCATTCCGCACATCGACACGCAGTGGACACTGGTGACGATCCCCACGCCGAGCCACGGAAGGAAGAGATCCAACTTGACTCCTCGCATGTGTGGACACGGGCTAGTGGCCGCCCGCTGTCAGCGAGCGGCGTGCGAGGAGGGTGTCAGACCCGTATTCGGACCCCGAGCGGGTCGTACTCGGGCGAGGAGGGCCACTCGGCATGCACCTCAACGAGCGCCGGTGCTGTTCCCTCGAGCGGGACGGCGGCCACGGCGGTCACCGCTACTGCGGGAGCCTGTGGCGCAGTGAGACCGTCAGGGGTGTCGTCGACCATCATGTAGTCCTGACAGCCCTGACCATGCTCGATCATGCCCGCGAGACCCATCATCGAGCTGCACGCGGGCATGGTGCACGCGGGGGCGAGCGCGAACATCAGCGCGATAGCGAGAGCCATCGGCATCCACACGAGCACTCTGTCGCTGCGATGCAGCACGTAACCCCCTGCAGAAAGGCGATCGAACGACACGTGTGACGCAAACGATGTGCCATCACGCGCGCTTCCGGTGGGTATCTACTCCTCAGAGTTGTGCGAGCATCACGGGAGGCCAGCATGTCGAGAGCGAACCGTGTCAAGCCCGGTCCCGGCCAGGAGTCCGTCTGGGACTACCCCCGCCCTCCCGCTGCCGAGCGGACCGACAGGCACATCCGTGTGGTGCTCGGCGGCGTCACGATCGCCGATACGCAGCGTGCGATCAAGGTCATGGAGACGAGCCACCCTCCGGTCTACTACGTGCCGCCTGAAGACATCGCCCCCGGAGTACTCCTCCCGAGTGAGCGTTCCACCTTCTGCGAGTACAAGGGTCGGGCAGGCTACTACCACGTCAGCGCGGCTGGGGTCGAGCGGCTCGACGCGGCGTGGTCGTACCCACAACCGTCGAACCGTTTCCGCGATCTGGCCGGTTACATCGCGTTCTACCCGGGCATGATGGACGAGTGCACGGTGGACGGGGAGGTCGTCGTGCCACAGCCCGGTGACTTCTACGGAGGCTGGGTCACCGCCGACATCGTCGGTCCGTTCAAGGGCTCCCCCGGCACCCTCGGCTGGTGAAGGCCCTCCCGTGAAGGGGAGGAACGGCTCTTCATCTTCCTCGGGTGTCCTCGAACGCAAGCGACACCGAGTTGATGCAGTAGCGCAGTCCGGTGGGCTCCGGGCCGTCCGTGAACACGTGGCCGAGGTGGCCCTCGCAGCGCGCGCACCGCACTTCGACCCGGCGCATCCCGAACGAGTGGTCCGCGTGCTCGGTCACGACACCGGGACCGGCGGGCCGGGTGAACGACGGCCAGCCACAGCCGGAGTGGAACTTGTCTGCTGAGGAGAACAGCTCCGCACCGCACCCGGCGCACCGGTAGACTCCATCGTCCTCGAGATCGGTGTACTCGCCGGAGAACGCCGGCTCGGTGCCCGCGCGTCTCAACACCCGAAACTGCTCGGCGGAGAGCAGCGAGCGCCACTCGTCGTCGGTATGGCGTACCTGGTCACTCATTCCCGGCTCCTCCTCGCGATGTCAGCGTCGTACCAGGGCCTGCAGGTGATCTGCCGCCTTCTCGCTCAGACCCAACTCTCCGATCTCCCGGTCGAGCTGCAACGACGAGCCGAGCCCGTAGGCATACCCGTTGAGTCTCGCCGCAGCGGTGGAGTCGCGAAACGCGGCCTCATCGGGGTAGTGTGCGTGCATTTCTCCGGAAAGCAGACGGTCTCGCCGCAGCGCGTACTTCTGGTGGTAGTCCTCGGCGACGTAGAACCGGTCGAGATACCTGATCTCAGTCATCACCGGTCTACTCGCACGCGCTTCGAGAACCGCGATCGACCGCCGGGCAACCTCGAACTGTGCCTCGTCGGCCGCGAGCACCATCGCCTTGTACTGCGTGGAGTGGGCCCGTGCACCGGGATCGTGCTCGGACCAGAACACCTGCAGCAGGTCCTCGTAGCTGATGCGGGAGGGGTCGAAGTCGACCTGAAGGACCTCGGTGTGGTCCCCTATGGAGCGATAGGTGGGGTCAGGCGAGGTGCCGCCTGCGTAGCCCACGCGCGTACGCACGACGCCTTCGATGAGCCCGAACCGGGCATCGGGACCCCAGAATCAACCGGTCGCGAAAGTGGCCGTCTCGATGACCGGGGGAACCGCGAGATCGATGGCGGGAACAGGTTCCGCATCGACCGCAGCAGTAGGGCGGGAAAACGGTGAGAACATGGCGCGCCTCCTGGTCGGGTCTCTACCCGCTCAGGAGCAAAGCCGATGCCGCCGCGACGAGAGCTCCTATGAGAATCCGGCGCCGACCGGGCTCCATGACCCTAGCAGCCGAGCTCGTTTGCGAGCTGCTCGAGGAAGAGCCCCACGTCGGTCACGATGCCGATCGTCTGCCACGAACCCCGGTCGGCCAGCTTGGTCACGACCGCGGGGTTGATGTCGACGCAGACAGTCTGCGTCGCGGCGGGCAGCATGTTGCCGGTCGCGATCGAGTGCAGCATCGTCGAGAGCATGAGACAGGCCCCTGCGCGCTGGCAGTAGGTCCGCATCGCGCGCTGGGCGTCCATGACGTCGGTGACGACGTCTGGCAGCGGTCCGTCGTCGCGGACCGAGCCGGCGAGCACGTACGGCGTCCCCGTGGTCACGAGCGTGTGCATCAGACCGCTCGTGAGCGTGCCAGCCTCGACCGCGGCGGCGATCGACCCGTGGCGCCGGATGCGGTTGATCGCCCGTAGGTGGTGCTCGTGCCCGCCGACGACCGGCGTGCCGTCGGCCAGCGAGACGCCGAGCGACGTGCCGTACAGGGCGGACTCGATGTCGTGGACCGCGACCGCGTTGCCCCCGAAGAGCACGCTCACGTATCCGGCGCGAACGAGGCGGGACAGCTCGTCACCGGCTCCGGTATGCACCACGGCCGGGCCCGCCACCGCGATGATCTCCTGACCTGCGTCCCGGCTGTTCCGCATGATCTCCGCGACGATCTTGACCACCTGCGCCTTGGGCTTCTCCGAGGAAACGGCCGAGGTCATGAACTCGAATGCCTGCTTCTCGCGGGGCCGCTCCTGGGGCTTCACCCTCAGGCCCGCATGCCCGACTACGAACGGTTCGCCCGCGCGCACGTCCGCCATGGGAACGGTCCACGAACGGCCGTACTCGCGGTCGACCCTCACGCCGAGGTCCATCTCGGTGCCCTCGACCGGGATCCACCGGCCGCTCACGCGCACAGCCGTCTCGAGGTTGGTGGTGGAGTAGAAGCCGTCGGGGAACACTCCGTCTGCAGGAGCCTCGACGAGATCGACGTCCGACGGATCGACGGGCACGGCGCCGTGTTCCTGCACGGCGGTAAGTAGCGCGTCGAGGTGGCCCTCGTCCCGGCCACGCACGCGGAGCACGGCCTCGGACACGTCCTCATTCGTGCGGCCGACCTCGAAAGAGAGCGTCTCGAACTCGCCTCCGAGCGATACGATATCGTCCATGATCGCGGACATGATGCCCGAGTCGATCAGGTGTCCCTCGATGCGTATGTCCTCGTACGAGCCGTGCGGCATGGCGGCGCCTCCTCGACGGGTGAGCCCTCAGGCCTCGGCCATCTCCTGCTTGTATGCTGTGATGCGCTCTCGATACTCCGGCATCGACGTGCCGAGTATCTGAGTCGCGAGGATGGCGGAGTTCTTCGCACCGTTGATGGCGACGCAGGCAACCGGCACACCGGTCGGCATCTGGACCATCGAGAGCAGCGAATCGAGCCCGCCGAGGTCCGAGGTCTTCATCGGAACGGTGATCACCGGAAGCGGCGTGAAGGCCGCCACGACTCCGCCGAGGTGTGCGGCCTTGCCCGCTGCGGCGATGAGAACCTTGAGCCCGCGGTCCCCTGCCGTGCTCGCCCACTCGTGGACGCGGTCGGGGTTGCGGTGCGCGCTCGCCACGAGCATCTCACAGGGAACGCCCAGCTCCTCGAGTTGATCCGCACACTGCTGCATGACGTCCATATCGGACTTCGAACCCATCACGATACCTACGAGCGGCGTGTCGGCCATGGTGTCCCTCCGGTCGGTGCCCACGTCGGGCGGTCGGCGTGTGGGGTGATTGTAGCGAAAGCAGACACGGCTTAGGGCAGTGGCAGGTGCTCGGCATCCTCGGTAGTCGCAGCGGCGTGCACCAGCCCTGCCTCTTTCTCGCACTCGCCATCGCCGAAGAGCAGTTCCCGCTCGGAATCGTTCAGAGCGAAGCGTGCCTCGTCGCGCAGGTTGTTCACACCGATGAAGAACTGCCGCATCATCGCAACGAGAAGGTACCGGCCCTTTGGCGTGAGCGTAAGGCGCTCCGGCGTGTCGGTGGCAAACGCGCCGTTGACACGCATGAAGGTCATCTCCATCGGGAGCCCCCGGTCGATGGACACACCAAAGTCACGCTCGAACGCGATCTTGTCGAGGGACAGCCCGAAGAGCCTCATCAGGAAACGGTAGCGCATGCGGTCCCGCAGACCGAAGCTGCGCTTCCCGGTCGCAGGGGTGAGCCCCGCATCGATGCGCTCGTTGTACTCGGCGAGCGAGAACGTATTGACGTAGAGCGAGCCGTCAAGGAAGGAGAAGGCGCCCGATCCGATGCCGACGTAGTCCTCGTAGTCGACGATGTACTCGTCGATCATGCCCCCACCCGTGCGCGAGAACGTCCACGAACTTGCCGGCTCGAAGGTCTCCGACAGCGCCTCGCTGAGGATCCGGTAGTAGCGGGCCTCGCGCTCGTAGGAGACCTTGCCGACGGTGCGCTTCAGGGAGTCCTCGACCGCCGGTGAGGCCATCAGCGGGTAGAACGTGGTCTGGTTCGTACGGCTGGCCTTGAGCATCTCCACGTCACGAAGGAGCATCTCCTCGGTCTGCGACGGGAAGTTGAAGATCATGTCCACGTTCATCGAGTGGAAGCGCCCCTCGATGGATTGGATGCGCTCGAGGATCTCGGCGGCGGACCCGTACTTGTCGTAGCGCTCCATCTGTCGCAGCAGGCCGTCGTCGAACGACTGAACACCGACGCTGAAGCGGTCCACGCGGTCGACGAGCGGGTCGACGATCCGGGGGATCAGGTGGTCCGGGTTGGTCTCGCTCGAGACCTCCCGGATCTCGAAGAGCGACTTCGCGAGATCTATCGTGTCGCAAAGCTCGTCGATCATGACCGTCGGCGTACCTCCCCCGACGTACATCGACGTGCAGTGGTAGCCCTGATCGGCAACGAAGCGCATCTCCTCGCGCAGCCGCTTGAAGTACTCGACCGTGCGCGACTCCTGGAACGGAAAACGGTTGAACGAGCAGTAGGGGCAGAGTCGCGTGCAGAAGGGGATGTGGACGTAGAGCAGGTACTCGCGACCCGGGACCGGAGCGGGGAGCCGGGACTCGGGCTGGCGCTCGAGCGTCAGCAACCGGCTGTTCTCGCGGCGCATGACTGAGCTCAGAACGCGCTCCGCGAGCACGTCACACCATCCAAGCCGCACGGCCGCGCAGGGCGCGCGCACCGATGTCGGAGCGGTAGAACATCCCGTCGAACGAGATAGCCGCTACGCCCTCGTATGCGCGCTCGCGCGCCGAGGCGAAGTCCGGGCCAAGCGCGGTGACGTTGAGCACGCGCCCGCCGGCGGTGAGCAGATGTCCGTCGCCGGCCAGGCGCGTGCCTGCGTGGTAGACGATGACACCGGGGACCTGCTCGGCTCGATCGATACCGCTGATGGGCATGTCGGTGTCGTAGTCCCCGGGATACCCGCCGCTCGCGAGCACGACCGAGACCGCCCACTCGTCAGACCACTCCAGATCGATGTCGGCAAGACGGCCCTCGGCCGTGGCGAGCATGGCTCCGGCCAGATCGGACTTCAGTCGTGGGAGGACCACCTGCGTCTCCGGATCGCCGGACCGCGCGTTGAACTCGAGTACCTTGGGACCGTCGTCCGTGAGGATGAAGCCACCGTAGAGGACACCGCGGTAGTCGATGTCCTCCTCGGCAAGCGCTTCGACGGTGTGCTCCATGATGGCGACCATCGCAGCGTGCTCGTGAGGAGTGACTATCGGCACGGGCGAGTAGACGCCCATCCCGCCGGTGTTGGGGCCCTGATCGTCCTCGTAGGCCCGCTTGTGGTCCTGCGCCGGCGCCATCAACAGCACGGTGTGACCGTCGGTGAAGGCAAGGATCGAGCACTCCGGACCCACGAGGTACTCCTCGATCAGCACGGTCGAGCCCGCCTCGCCGAAACGTCCGGCGAAACACTCGCGCACCGCGTCGCGGGCAATCGAAAGGTCCATCGCGACGGTGACACCTTTACCCGCGGCAAGACCGTCGGCCTTCACGACCACGGGGGCGCCGACCTCATCGAGGTAGGCTAGCGCGGGCTCCAGATCGGTGAACGCGCGAGACTCGCCGGTGGGGATGTTGTGGCGCCGCATGAGTTCCTTGGCGAACTCCTTGGAGCCCTCGAGACGCGCGCCTTCGGCTCCGGGCCCGAAAGCCGCGATGCCTGCCGCGCGTACGGAGTCAGCGACCCCGGCCACGAGCGGGGCCTCGGGACCGATGACGACGAGATCGATGGCGTTTTCGCGCGCGAATGCTGCGACCGCCTCTCCGTCCTCGATCGCGAGCGAGACGTTCTCGGCAATCGCCGCGGTCCCGCCGTTGCCCGGAGCGACCATCACGGCCGTGACGACCGGGGACGTGACGAGACTGGTGACGATGGCGTGCTCGCGGCCTCCGCCGCCCAGTACGAGGATGCGCATGCGATGACTCCTCCGTGTCCGCACCGAGTGACCTCGGCGCACCGTCCCGATTGTAACGGAGGCGGCACGGCACTGCAGGTCGCCGGTGTAGCGCGGGAGCTGGTTGGGGAATCAACTGAACGTACCGTCCCCTATGCGCGAACGGAGACCACCCGTGGATGCGACCGACAAGGTGCTCGATGCGATGAAGAACGCCGGCGAACCTCTGAACGCCGGCAAGATCGTGGATCTGACCGGCCTCGACCGCAAAGAGGTCGACAAGGCGATGAACGACCTGAAGAAGACCGAGCGCATCGTGTCGCCGAAGCGCTGTTACTGGGAGCCGAAGGCGTAGGGCCGAGGGCCTTCACGCCGAGGACTCAGGGGTACGAGGGCGTCGCTCATGCGGCGCCCTCGGGATTTGAGGCGAACCCGGCCCGACCCGGACGCGTCATACCTGTGTGACCGATGCGGCCGAGGAGAACCTATGATTACACGACCCTCGCACGTGCCCTTTCCGCCCTCGCGGCCCTGACACTCACGCTGGCTGTCGTGCCGGGCTGCACGCTCCTCGGCGACCGCACCCCCCTCGACGACACCTCCTGGCGCCTCGTCGGCTGGAGCGTGAGCTCGATCGACCCGGGCGCGTTCACGATCACCGCCCAGTTCGACAACGGCGACATCGGCGGGACGAGCGCCGTCAACAGCTACGGCGGTGAGTACCGCACCGGTCCGGGAAACGACTTCTCCGTTGGCGAGATAGCGCAGACGCTCATGGCCGGTCCCGAGGAGGACATGCAGGCGGAGGCCGTCTACCACGACCTGTTGCGCGCGGCAGCCTCCTACCGGCTGAACGGGACAACGCTCACGCTGTTCGATGCGGACGGCAACGAATCGCTCGTGTTCATCGCGGCCCCCCGCTAGCCGAGCGCCCCCGGATGGGCCGCTTGACCCTCACGTAACGTGAGGGTCTATGCTGCCTCCGGAGGTGGACGCAGTGGCGGACGAGACATTCACGGTCGGAGACGTGGCGCGCCTCGCGCACGTGAGCGTGCGCACGCTTCATCACTACGAGAGCGTCGGGCTGCTCAACCCCTCCCGACGCACCGAGGCCGGCTACCGCCTCTACACGCTGGCGGACCTCGAGCGATTGCAGCAGGTGCTCTTCTACAAGGAGCTGGGCTTCTCGCTCGAAGACATCGGGGAGCTGATGAGCGACCCGGCGTTCGACCGCCGGGAGGCACTCCTCGTGCAACGGGAGCTCATCGCCGAGCAGGCGGTGCGCCTCCAGGCGCTGCTCGACCTGATCGACAGGACCATAGATGCAACGGAAGGAGGGATACGAATGACGAAGGAAGAGATGTTCGAGGTGTTCGGCGACTTCGACCCGTCCGAGTACGAGGACGAGGTCAAGGAGCGCTGGGGCGAATCCGAGGCATACAAGGAATCCGCGCGCCGCACCGCCCGCTACACGAAGGCGGACTGGCAGCGGTTCAAGGACGAGTCCGAGGAGATCAACGCGGCCGTCGTGGCACTGATGGACGAGGGTGTCCCCGCCGACGACCCGCGCGCGATGGATGCCGTTGAGCGCGCGCGCCTGCAGATCGACACGTGGTTCTACCCGTGCTCGCGCCAGATGCACGCGGGTCTCGGCAGGATGTACATCGCTGACCCGCGCTTCACAGCCACCTACGAGAAGATTCGCACGGGCATGGCGCAGTACATGTGCGATGCGATTCTGGCGAATGCAGCGAGGGAGGAGTAGAGGGGGCGCCGGCGGCGACGGCGGCGTCTCTCACATCTCGGCGCGGCGCTCGAGGTAGCAACGGTACTCCGTAAGCAGATCATGTAGCTCCTCGTAGCTGCGGATGTGGTTGACACGCTCGCGGACGCGTGTGGCGCCGGGCATACCCACGATGTACCAGCCCACGTGTTTCCGCATGCGCGGGAAGGTATGGTTCCCGCCGAACTCCTGCAGGGCACCCGCGTGGCGCAGAGCCATCTCGATCCGCTCGATGGCGTCCGGCGGCGGCAGTACCTCGCCGCGCTCGATGAGCGCAGCGGCCTCGCGGAAGATCCACGGGTTGCCCTGGGCGCCGCGCGCGACCATCACCACGTCGACCCCTGTCTTCTCGAGCATCGCACTCGCGTCGGCTGCCGAGAAGACGTCCCCGCTGCCGATGACCGGCACGCTTACCGCCCGCTTGACCTCGGCCAGCACCGACCAGTCGGCGCGCCCGCGGTAGAACTGCGCGCGCGTTCGTCCGTGCACGGCAACCGCGGCGGCTCCTGCGGCCTCCATGCGGCGTGCGAACTCGGGCGCGTTGAGCTCGCTTCCGTCCCAGCCGGCCCTGAATTTCACCGTGACCGGCACGCTGCACGCCTCAACAACCTGCGATACGATCTCGGCAGCGAGCTCAGGAGTCCGCATGAGTGCGGCGCCCTCGCCCTTTGCGACGACCTTCGTCATCGGGCAGCCCATGTTGATGTCGACGAGCGCCACGTCTCCGGCACGCTCCTCGACGATGCGCGACGCCTGGTCGGCCATGATCTCCGGCTCGGAGCCGAAGAGCTGCACCGCGCACGGGACCTCGCCGGCGTCGAAGGTGAGGAGCGCCCTGGAGACCGCGGAGTCCGGATTGTAGTGCAGCCCCTTGGCGCTCACCATCTCTGTGTACGTGAGGCGTGCACCCATCTGTTTGCAGATGCCGCGAAAGGGCGCCTCGGTGATGCCGGCCATCGGACCGAGGACGACCGAGCCCGGGGCCAGCAGGCTGCGGATGTCCGCTGAACGAGAGATCGTCACCTGTCGCCTGTCCGCCCTATCCGAGGAACCCGATCCAGCGTGCAGCGAGCAGTGTGAGGCCGGCCGCGCCGATGGCGTCAACGGCGAGGAAGGCGACGCGTGACGTTCGAGGCGACAGAGTGGCCTCGAATGCGTGACCCGTCTCGGCACCATACCGTTTCGCCACGATCGCCAGGGGGCACTTCATCCCGAACCCGACGAAGACCGCCACCTCGAGCGCGATGAGCGCCAGCGCAACGCTCAGCCACGGGCCCATCGCCCCGGTAAGGCCCGCATAGAGCACGGACAACGTCGCGGTAGCCATGACGACGTAGACAACGTCGTGAGCAAGACGCACGAGTGTCAGCCGCTGCCGTGACATCGCTACACGACGTCACGCCGCCTGAACGCCCACACCGCGATGACGAACGTGACCAGGGCCGTGATGCCGAAGACCGCCCACGACTCGCCGGCGACGGTCAGGTCATCGATGACGACGTCGGGCTTCCAGTAGTTGAACAGCGTGAACTCGCTGAGCCAGTCGAAGCGCTCCGAGATGTTGCCGAGCACATCGGCGAGCCACATCGCCGCGAGCACGCCGAGGCTGATGCCGATGGTCCGACCGCCACCCGACGAGAACGCGGACACGGCGTAGGCGAATCCGCCGATGGCCATCGTGACCACCCACCCGATGGCGAAGAGCAGCCCCATCCCGTCGAGCGGCAC